>NZ_BAGJ01000143.1 GCF_000308775.1 Nocardia testacea NBRC 100365 | reverse complement strand
CGGCGGCCGGAGCGGAGGTGGTGGCCGGAGCGGTCGGGGCGGTGGCCCGGGTCCGGACCGAAGAATTTTCGGCGGGTACGGCGGCAGGGGCGGATTTCACCGCCGAGGCCGGGGTCGCCGCCGCCGGCACGGACTGGGTGTTGCCGGAATCACCGGAGATCTCGGGGGTGTAGTCGGCGAGGAACTCGTGCCAGCTGGCGTCGACCGAGGATGGATCCTGTTTGAACTTCTGATACATCTCGTCGACCAGCCACTGGTTCTGACCGAACTGGGATTTTGAGCTGCTCACAGCAGGTGTTCGCCTCATTTCGTTCTTCGCGCTGCGACGTTTGTGACGTGCCCGGCACCGGGCCTCGGTGGATGGTTACCGATACGCCCTGCAGACGAGGATATGCCCCCGCGCACATCCACTCGGTCACCGACCACCGGACAATCCCGACCTCATTGTTGACGACTCGTCCTCGACCGAGAATATTCCTTCGCCGCTGCCGGCCGCTGTCCAGAGGCGGGCATAGTGCCCACCGGCCGCGACGAGCTCGGCATGAGTGCCCACTTCCACGATCCGGCCCTGCTCCACCACGGCGATCCGGTCGGCCCGCGCGGCCGTTGCCAGCCGGTGCGCGACCACCACGGTCGTGCGGTGACGGGCCAGCGATCCGGTCGCGGCCAGCACTTTTTCCTCGGTATCGGGGTCGAGGGTGGCGGTCGCCTCGTCGAGCAGCAACAGATCGGGGTCCACCAGTTGGGCGCGGGCCAGGGCGATGAGCTGCCGCTGCCCGGCCGAGAGCCCGCGACCGCGCTCACCCACCGGCCGCCCGAATCCGCCGGGCAGACCGGCGATCATCTCCCGCGCGCCGACCGCGCGAGCGGCCGCCTCGATCTCCGCCTCGGTCGCGGAAGGTTTCCCGAATGCAATGTTGCTCGCGATATCGCCGGTGAACAGGTGAGCTTCCTGGGGGACCATCCCGAGCCGGGCACGGTAGCGGTCCAGCCGGTAGTCGCGGATATCGACGCCGTCCACCCGGATGACCCCGGTATCGGTGGCCGAGAGGTCGTAGAGGCGGGCGAGCAGTTTGACAATGGTGGACTTCCCGGCGCCGGTGGCACCCACCAGAGCCAGCGATTCGCCCGGCGCCACCGCCAGGTCCACATCGTCGAGCGCGAAACGCTCGGTGCCCGGGTAGCGGAAACGCACCGCGTCGAGGGCGAGATCGCCGCGCAGACCCGCGGTGATCGGGTCGGCGCCGGGCGGATCGGCGCCGATCGAGGACGGGGTGCGCAGCAGCTCACCGATACGGCGCAGACCCACGCGCGCCTGCTGGTAACCGTCGAAGACCTGCGACAACTGCTGGACCGGACCGAACAGCAGTTCCAGATACAGCACGAAGGCGACCAGGGTGCCGGTGCTCGTGGTACCGGCGGCCACCGCGTGCGCACCGGTGAACACCACGAGGGCCAGTGCCAGATCGGTCCATGCCGCCACGAACGCGAAGTACAACGCGATCGCCCGCTGGGCGCGCATCCGGCTGCGCCGATACCTGGTGGAGTATTCGGCGAACCGGTGCGCCGCGAGTCGTTCGTGCCGGTTGGCCTGGACCGCCCGCAGCCCCGCGATGTTCTCCTGGAAATCCGCATTGACCGTGGAGACCCGTTCCCGCGAGACGGTGTAGGCCACCGAGGCGACCCGCCGGAACACCGCGGTGGCGATGATCAGCGGCGGGAGCACCCCGAGTAGTACCACCAGGGCGAGCCGCAGATCGATCACCAGCAGGGCGACCGCGATCCCGGCCAGCGACAGCACGCTCACCAGCGCGGTGGACACCCCGGTCTGCAGGAAGGTGGACAGGGCGTCCACATCGGTGGTCATCCGGGTCATGATCCGGCCGGACAGTTCGCGTTCGTAGTAGTCCAGACCGAGCCGCTGCAGATGGGCGTAACTGCGGACCCGCAGTCCGTACAGCACCCGTTCGCCGGTGCGCGAGGTGAACAGGGTGGTCGCGGCGGCCACCAGCCAGCCCGCCAGCACCAGCCCGGTACCGAGGACCGCCGACCAGGTGAGAGCGCTCGGCCGGTCGCCGGAGACACCGGCGTCGATCGCATGCCGGACCAGCGGCGGGAAACCGATGCCGATCAGTGCGTCGAGTGCCAGCAGGACCACCGAGGCCAGCACCAGGGTCCGCACCGGCCACAGCAGCCGGCCCAGCCGGAACCCCGGATCCGGCTCCCGTAACCGGGACTCGTCCAGACCCGGCCGCTCGGTGGCGGGGGGCAGCGCGTCGATGGCGCGGCGCAACTCGGGTGTCGCGCTGAGGTCGGGTGTGGGGCCGAAGCGGTCGGCAGACGCGGCCGGGGGCAGCCGTTCGGGCTGGTGAACCGGGCCGGCGACCGGCACCGTGTCCGGTTCCGGCAAACGGATCACCCGGTCGGCATGGGCGAGGGTCGACTCGCGATGGGCCAGGATGATGGTGGTGCGGGCGCCCTGATCGGGCAATGCGCCGAAGATGGCGGCCTCGGTCACCGCGTCGACCGCGGAGGTGGCGTCGTCGAGCACCAGGATGCGCGGGCGCGCCAGCAATGCGCGGGCCAGTGCGATGCGCTGCCGCTGACCACCGGAGAGCGTGAGCCCACGTTCCCCGACGACGGTGTCGTAGCCGTCCGGGAGCTGTTCGACGAACTCGTCGGCGGCGGCCTGCCGGGCGGCGGCCCGGATCTCCTCGGGCGTGGCGTCGGGCCTGCCCAGGGCGATATTGGCGGCCACGCTGGAACTGAACAGGAACGGATCGTCGAAGACCACACCCACCGCGGCCCGCAATTGCGCCGCGGACACCTCGGCGATGTCCACCGGCTCGGCGCTACCCGTGCCGAACAGCCGGATCCGACCCGCATCGGGGGCGTAGAAGCGGGGCAACAGTAGCGACAGCGTGGTCTTGCCCGACCCCGCCGGACCGATTATCGCCACCGTCTCGCCCGGCCGGACCCGCAGGTCCAGGTCACGCAGGACAGGTTGCCCGGGATCGAAGCCGAAGCTCACCCCGTCCAGTTCAATACCCAGCGGGCCCTCCGGCACCGGCACCGGCCGCGGTGGATCGGCCACCGCCGGACCCGCGTCGATCACCTGATACACCCGTTCGGCCGCGGCCCGGGTGAGCTGGGCCATGATGATCACCGAGGCCATGGTGCGGGCGGTGGTGGTCATGGTGGTGACGTAGGCGCTGAACGCGAGGAAGGTGCCGAGACCGATGCGGTCGTGCAACGCGAGCCAGCCGCCCACGGCGATCACCACCACCAGGCCCGCCTGCGGGATGGCCGCCAGCGTGGGGGAGAAGCGGGCGTTGATCCGAGCCGCGCGCATCCGCTCGGCGAACAACCTGCGGCCGTGCTGTTCGAGCACATCGACCATGCGGGCTTCCTGGCCGAACCCCTTCACCACCCGGACCCCGGTGACCGTCTCCTCCACGTGCTGGGCGAGTTCGGCGGCCCGCTGCTGGGCCGACCAGGTCGCGGCGTGCAGCCGCGGCCGCATCCGGTACACCACCACGATCACCAGTGGCACCATCAGCAATGCCACCGCCGCCAGCGGCGGGGACAGCCACAGCATGACCGCGCCGGCCAGCACGAATTGCAGAAACGACATACCCGAGAGCGGGGCCATCGCCAGCAGCGACTGCACCAGCTGCAGATCGGTGATCGAGCGGGAAACCACCTGCCCGGTGCGCAGCGCGTCCTGGCCCGCGCCGTCGAGCCGCTGCAACGATCCGAGCAGCTGCACCCGCAGCCCGTGCTGGACGTCGAGGGACAGCTTGCCGGCCAGCATCCGCCGGCCGAAGGACGCGGCGAACCGGCCCACCGCCAGCAGGGCCAGCAACCCGGCGACGATACCGATCACCCGGGTGGCGCCGCCGGTCGCCGAATCCACGGCCCATTTGGTGAGCAGCGGTGCGATGATCTCGGCTGCCGCGCCGGCCACGAGTGCTACGGCGATACCGGCCAGCGTGCGCCCGTACCGTCGGCACTCCGACCACAGCCTGCGAAGCCATCCCGGCCGCGCGCCGCTACCCATGAGCCCCCCTTCACCTCGACCTGTCATCGACCATAACGACGCCCGGTGACAAGGTCTTGTTCCCGGCGGTCCGCCGGGGCGGGCTCAGCGGATCACAGCTCGGCCCGGCGCAGCGCCCACCAACCGGCCGCGCCGACCCCGAGGGCCCACAGCAGCAGCACCACGATCGCGGCCGGCGCGGGGGCCAGCAGATCACTGTCGGTGAACGAGCCGACCAGCACGGTGCTCAGTGTCGCGGAGCCGGGCAGCAGTGTCGCCGCGCCCGGTAGCCCGATCCCGGCGGTTACCACCCACAGCAGCGGCTCGGCGAGCAGAACCCAGACCAGCACCGTGCCGACCGCCAACGCCGGCGAGCGCAGCAGCAGCCCGAGCCCGGTGCCGATCACCGCCCAGCACACCGCGGCGAGCAGACCGCCCCCGAGCACCGCGAACAACGCGGCCGTGATCTCGAATTTGCCACGCCCGAACAGCAGCAGGCAGACCACCGCCACGACCTCGACCGCCAGCGCGGCCACGAACGCGGCGGCCGCGGTCACCAGATATTTCGACCCGGCCAGCCGATCCCGGTCCACCGTGAACAGCGCGGTGATCACCAGCGTGTTGTGCTGGTGTTCGCCCGCCGCGCCCGCGGCCCCGAAAACCCCCGCCGCCACGACGACCGCGAACAGCGCGAGATACAGCCCGATGGTCGCGGCACCGGTGACCGGATCGCTGTCCGGGTCCTGCGGCCCGGCCATGATCGCGGTCACCGAAGCGGCCACGATCGCGAGGGCGACCAGCGCCCCGGCCAGCACCCGGGGATAGCGCAGGGTCACCGCTTTGCGGTACTCGGACAGAACCGGCGGAATCAGGTCCGCGGGTACGACGTCGATCATCGGGCAACCCCGTACGGCAGAGGAGTGGGCGGCGGCATACCGGGGCCGACCGGCTGCGGCGCGGCCGCATGGGTCAGCGAGGCCAGCACCCGGTCGGGATGGATCCGGTCGGCGACTATACGGTCCAGCCGGACACCGGCGGCGCGGGCGGCGGTTACGATATCGTCCTCGGTCGCCTCCGCCACGGCCAATTGGTCGTCGGGGCGGATCACCGCGTCGGTGAAACCGCGGGCGGCCAGGGCGGTCGCGACAGCGATGGACGACGAGGACGCCACCACCAGACGGTCCGGGTTACGGCGCCGCAGCCGGGCCGGGCTGCCCTGATAGACCACCGACCCGCCGCTCAGCACCACCAGATGGTCCGCGATCGGCAGCGCCGTCACCAGGCTCGGCGTGGTGAACAGCACGGTGCCGCCGCGCCGCGTGTGATCGCGCAGGAAGCCCTGCAACCAGGACAGCTCACCCAGCTGCATACCGGCGGCGGGATCGTCGAGCACCAATAGCCGCGGATCCGGCAGCAGGGCCGTCGCCAGGGCCGCGCGGGTCTCCTCTCCGGGAGTCAGCTCGTCGGGGACGGCGCGGGCACGTTCGGTGAGACCGGTGAGCTCCAGCACGGTGCGCACCCGGCGGTCCGGGCAGCCGGCCGCGGCGGCATAGACACGCAGATGATCGCGGACCGTGCGACGCGGATGCAGACCGCGTGGCGCGAGCACGGCACCCACCGCGGCACTACCGCGACCACCGATCACCGTCGCCGACCCGGCCGTGGGCGGGAGCAGACCCAGCAGGATCCCGGCCACCGTCGACTTCCCGGAACCGGGCGGGCCCACCAGCGCCGCGCAGGTACCCACCGCGACATCGAAGGAGATGTCCTGGGCGCCCATGGCGAAATCCTCGTACCGCTTGGTCAGACCCCGGACCGTGATCGCCGGGAGCACCGAGGGCGTCACCGAGGCCCGGCCGGAGGCTGGGTCCCGCGCTGACGCACCGCGACCTCGTCGCGCGGCAGCTCGCTCGGATCACCCTGCGGCAGCGATTTCTTCGGCTGCTCCAGCGTGGACGGCACCTGCGCGTCGATCACCATCTCGTCGGGGAAATACGCCGGCGCCGGACCGAACGCCTTGCGCGCGTTGTTCACGGTCGCCTTGCCCAGCGCCCGGTTACCGACCCCGCCGATCACCGCACCGATCCCGGCGGGCACCACCTTGCCCGCCATCAACGCGGCACGTTTGGTGATGAAACGGACGATGAACCGCTTGAGCAGCGAATCGTTCATCCCGGACAGACCCGGGATCTTGTTCGCGAATACGGTGCCCCAGTTCTTGGCCGAGGTACCGACACTCTTCTGGACGATCTCCATCCCGCTGTCCCCGAGCACCACCGCGAGCACCAGCGCCCGCCGCTGCTCGGTGTTCTCCGGCCGCACCCCGTGCACCGAGGCCACCGCCAGCGTGAACAACGCGGACGCCTCCATGAAGAACGTCGTCTCCGCGCTCACCGCCGCCAACGCGGCGATGGTCCCCACCCCGGGAATCGCGGCCGACGCCCCCACGGCGCTACCGCTGCCGGTCACCGCCAGCAGATACTGGCGTTCCAGCCGCTCGACGAGCTGCGCGGGCGACTCGTCGGGATGTGCGCGCCGCAAGCGCGCGACATACTTGGCGACGGCGGGTGCTTGTAGCCGGGAACCGTGGTCCAGCGCCTCGACCACGGCCTTTTCCAATGCCCCGTTACGCACGGCGTCATCCCTCCTCTTCGGCCTCTGTGCACTGTAGGGCACGGAGGCCGTACGTTCGCTCTGACTGCTAACGGATTACCCGGTTCCCCGGTTCCGACGCGGTGTTTATTTGCCCCGCCTCCGGCGGGACGGGCCCCGACCCTTTCAGGGCCTCGCCGAACTCGGCGCCGAGAGGGCGGCTCCTGTTCGTGAACGCGATCGGACGCCAGGCCGGACGACGGCCGAGTCAGCCCCGGCTACCCGGCCCCGTGCTCCTCCGGAACCACCTCGCCCGGGACCGGAGGCGGCGGGGGCGCCCCGTCGCCGAAGGGCCGGCCGCCGAGGGATTCGCGGCCGTGGGGGGTGAGCCAGTTGGAGAGGTTCGGGCCCTTGGGGACGATCCTGGTGGGGTTTATGTCGGTATGGACTTTGTAGTAGTGGTCCTTGATCTGGGTGAAGTCGATGGTGTCGCCGAAGCCGGGGGTTTGGAACAGGTCTCGGGCGTAGGCCCACAGGACGGGCATCTCGCTCAGTTTGCTGCGGTTGCATTTGAAGTGGCCGTGGTAGACGGGGTCGAAGCGGGCCAAAGTGGTGAACAGGCGGATATCTGCTTCGGTGATGGTGTCGCCGACCAGGTAGCGCTGCCCGGTCAGCCGGTCGGACAGCCAGTCCAGGGCGGTGAAGAGGCGGTCGTAGGCGGCGTCGTAGGCGTCCTGGGCGCCCGCGAAACCGCAGCGGTACACGCCGTTGTTCACTTCACGGAACACGCGCGCGTTCACCTCGTCGATCTCGGCGCGCAGCGCTTCCGGATAGAGCTGCGGTGCTCCCTCGCGGTGGAATTCGGTCCATTCGAGGGAGAAGTCGAGGGTGATCTGGGCGTAGTCGTTGGTGACGACCTGGCCGGTCGGTACGTCGACGATCGCCGGGACCGTGATGCCGCGCGGATAGTCGGGGAAGCGGGCCAGGTAGGCGTCGCGCAGGCGCGGAATTCCCAGGACCGGGTCCACGCCGCCGGGGTCCAGGTCGAAGGTCCAGCTGAGTTTGTCGTGGGTGGGGCCGCACAGGCCCAGTGAGATCGCCGATTCCAGACCGAGCAGCCGGCGCGCGATGAGCGTGCGGTTGGCCCACGGGCAGGCGCGGGCGGCGATCAGCCGGTACCGGCCCGGTTCGACCGGGTAGCCGTCGCGGCCGTCGGCGGTGATCCGGGTGGTGATGTAGTTGGTGTCGCGTTTGAATTCGCCCGGTTCGACGTAGGTGCCCTGTGCGGTTTCCGAATCGGTCATGCCACCAGTCTCGCAGGGCGGACCCATAAGCTGACGGCATGAGCGCAAGCAAACCCACTCGGCTGGAACGTACGGTCACCGCGGGCGGTGCCGAAGTCGCCACCTTGACGTTGGCGAGCCCGCCGTTGAACCTGTTCGATCAGGCCATGTTCGACGCGCTGGTCGCCGATATCGCGGACCTCTCGGCGCGGCCGCCGCGCGCGCTGCTGATCCGGGCCGAGGGCAAAGTGGTCTCGGGTGGAGTGGATGTGCACACGTTCGACGGCCTCACCGCCGCGCAGGGCGCCCAGCTGTGGCAGGACCTGTTCGCCCGGATCAGCCACCCGATCGAGGCGCTGCCGTGCCCGGTGCTGTTCGCTGCGCACGGGCTGACCCTCACTGCGGCGTTCGAGATCGCGCTGGCCTGCGATCTGATCCTGGCGACGCCGAAGGCGAAGTTCGGGCTGGTGGAGATCGTGGTCGGGTTGACGCCGTCGATGGGCGGTCCGCAGCGGCTGGCCGAACGGGCCGGTTCGGGCCGGGCCCGGGAACTGGTGATGACCGGTGATCTGTACGACGCGCAGACCATGCGCGACTGGGGTGTGGTGAACCGGATCCACGAGGATCTCGACACCGCGGCGATCGCGCTGGCCCACCGGCTGGCCGAGGGGCCCACCCGCGCGCATGCCGCCACCAAACGGATCGTCGAAGCGTGGCGGTCGGGCGGGGTGGCGCACGCGGATTCGGTGACACCGCAGGTCTCCGGTGACCTGTTCGACACCGCGGACCTCCCGCGTGCGGTGCGCAGCTTCCTGGAAGAGGGCCCCGGGAAGGCGACCTACCGGGGACGCTGACGCGCCGGATGACGATTTCGTCGTCGATCCGGGCGATTCGCCGACTCCGCACCCGAATCTGTGACCTGCGTCATATAGTCACAGGTGCCAGACTGTTCGACTGTGCGGAGGTCCGATGCAAGGCGGTACGACCACGATCATCGGGCCCGCGTCCGGCCCCTCCGTCCCGGCGCAGCAGTCCGGCGGCCCGCCCGGCCCCCGGCCGGACCTGGTGGAGTTCCATATCGTCGACGCCGGCGCCACGGCCCCGCTGTCCCGGGGCGCGGACGGCATCCTGCGCTACGGCAATCTCAGCCCCGCCCTGACCGAACTCCTGGATCTCCAGGTGCACGCGTTCTCCCAGCGCGAGGCCGTCGTCGAGATCGGCGGCGGCCGGCTCACCTACCGGGAGCTGTGGCATTCGGCCTCCCGGGTCGCCGGTGGCCTGCAGGAGCACGGGATCGGCTACGGGGACCGGGTCGCGGTGCATATGCCGCCGGGCGTGCGCTGGGTGCAGGCGTTCCTCGGAGCGCTGCTCAGCGGGGCGGTTCCGGTGCTGGTCCATCACGGGCTGCCACGCGAGGCGGCCGACAAGGTGATCGCCGACAGCGATGCCGATTTCGTCCTGGGCGCGCCCGATCGGGGGTGCGGCGCCACCCGCAGCGACAGCCGCCGGTCCTCCGATCTGCCCGACGGTGCCGCGTTCATCGACGACGGCGCGGCGCTCGGCGATCTGGCGCTGCTCTGCTACACCAGCGGGGCGGGGGCCGGCGCGGTGGTGACCGGGGTGGAATTGACCAACGAGAATCTGCTCTCCGCGATCCGGTCGATGGTCGCCGCTCTCGATCTGCCCACCGACGGTATGCGCAACCTCGTATTACAGCCGCTGGCCCACGCCAGCGGCTGTGTCGATCAGCTGCTGCCCACCTTCGCGGTGGGCGGCACGGTGGTCCTGGCTCAGGGCGCCGGTGCGGTGGCGGCGGCGATCGCCGACGAAGGTGTGGATACGGTCGCCGCCAGCACCCGGGTTCTCGGCGGTCTGCTGCCGGAGCTGGCCGCGGGCCGGGCCGGCGGATTGTGTACCGATCGGGTGGTCCGGATCAGCACGGCCGGTCGTCACGCCGACGCCGGGCAGCCCGGGCCCGTCGGTGATCTCGGTGCGGTCTTCCCCTCCGCCCGGCAGTGGTCGGTGTGGGGCGCGACCGAGACCAGTGGGATCGGGCTCGCCCTGGGACCGACCGCCGGACAGGCTTCCGGTGCCGACGGCACCGTGCTCGGCTTCCCGTTCGGCGGTACCGAGCTGGCGCTGTGCGGACCGGAGGCGGCGTCGGGGCGCGGCGAGTTGCTGTGCCGCGGCCCCAACGTGACCAGGCGCTACTGGAACGATCCACAGCGCACCGCGGACCGCTTCACCGGCAGTTGGTTCCACACCGGCGACCATGTGCGCATCGGCAGCGACGGTCTGGTCCGGCGCAGCGCGTGAGGGTCAGCCGACGAGTCGCTCCCGCAGCCGGTCGCGCAGGTCAGGAGTGAGTCCCACGGCGGTCAGATAGGCCTCGAAGTCGCCGTGCAGTTCGATACCGGATTCCAGGCCCGCGCGCAGGTACTCCTCCCGGACCTCGAGAACGGCCTGGGGCAGGTCCGCGCCGAACTCGTCCTTCAGCGAGGTGCGCAGTTCGGTGACCGCCTGATTGCTCAGCAGGTAGTCGCCGAGGATCTCGGACTCGGCGACCCCGACCGCGCGCAGCAGCGTGGCGATGGTCCAGCCGGTGCGGTCTTTGCCGGCGGCGCAGTGCACCAGGACGGCTCCGCGGTCGGCGACGATCGCCTCGGCCAGGGCGGTGATGGCGGCGTGTGCCTCGGGTCGGGCCGGGAAGTTGCGGTACACATCCATCATGTAGGCCAGTGCGGCGCCCGGCGCGTCCTGGCGGCCGGCGCCCGCCTCGTGCGGCGGCGCGGTGACCGTGCCGTCGTCGTAGGGGGTGATGCTCAGCGTGATCTCCGGCGGCAGCCGGTCGGCGCCGGCGCGTTCGATCTCCCGGTGGCCGCGCAGATCGTGGACGGCGCCCACGCCCAGTTCGCGAAGGGTGGCGTGGCCGGCGTCGTCAAGCCGGCTGAGCTGAGCCGAACGGAGCAGGACTCCGGGCCGTGTCGTCCCGCCGCCGCTGACCCGCAGTCCGCCGAGATCTCGAAAGTTGAATGTGCCGCTGATCCGGAGATGCCCGGCGAGGGGAGAGCTTGTCACCGCCTCAGGCTAACCGGCGCCCGACGGTGCGCGTTGTGTGATGCCGCACAGACCGCGAAGATCACCAAGGCTCGGTCGTAGACTTGCCGATGGTCTCTGCCATGAGGCGCTGTGGCGGTACGGGTACGTCTCCGGGGGTCGGTCCAAGGTGGACCGGACGCACACGTACCGGGTTTCGGGTATGCGGTATCGGTCCCTGAGTGGCCGTGAAAACAGTCTTCGGGTATGGGTTTCCCGTTAGAACTGTTCTCAAACCCCGAAAACCTTCTAATATCGAGAAGACGGATTGGCCAGGCTGCAACTTCCCGACCTATGCCTACCGATCCGGCCGGCCACTTCGGTGCCGAGTTTTCGGTCCGGAGTGTGCGAGTTGTTTTGCCGAGGGAGCTTGCGTTGGGCGTACGTGGAGAAATAGCGGAGGTCCGGATCCGGTCGGCCGTGCGTGAAGCGGTCGATCATGCAGACGCGGTTATGGATATCACCGGATTACGGGCGTTGCGGGTATTGCTGCACGCGGGTGTGAGCGCCTACTGGCCGCTGGTCAAGTCGACGCCGGTGCAGCAGATCCACGCCTACTCCAAGACCGTCGAGTCCCTGTGCCGGCACTGGGACTCGACCGCGGACTACGTGCCCGACCCGGTGATCTCCGAACGGCAGCGTGCCCAGCAGCGCGATGTGATCGAATGGCTGGAGCTGTGTGCCGCCCGATCGGGTACCCGCTGGATCGAGCCGGTCGAATCGGTGGCGGCCTACGTGATCATGGTGGTCCAGGGGTCGGTGCTGCGATGGCTGGCCGATTGCGACGACGAGGTCGTCCTGGTCGCTTTCGACGATCTGGTCTCCAATCTGGTCACCCGGGCCATCGACGCCGGGAACAACTCGTCCCGATAAAGCTGGACGTTCGACCAGTACGGTGGTTGAGTGGTGCGGGTGAGCGCGACCTCGCCGATTGCCCCACTGCACGCAGCGACTGCGGATCTCGATCCGCCCCTGGCCGCGGTGGACCTCGCTGTCCTGCGGGCCAATGCCGCCGACCTGGTGCGCCGGGCCGCGGGCCGGCCCATCCGGGTGGCCAGTAAATCGGTGCGCTGTCGCGCGGTCCTGGAGGAAGTGCTCGGCGCCGGCCTGACCGCCGCGGGCGGCTTCGCGGGACTCATGTCGTATTCGCTCGCCGAGGCGATCTGGCTCGTCCGGAAGGGTGCGCGTGATGTGCTGCTCGGGTACCCGAGTGCCGATCGCGCGGCGCTGGCCGAACTCGGCGGCGACCCGGTCCTGCTCGAGGCGATCACGCTGATGATCGACGATGTGGCGCAGCTGGACCTCGTCCGTGCCGCGGTCGGCAGCACGACCGTGCATCCCCGTGTGTGCCTGGACGTGGACGCCTCGCTGCGAATCGGGCCAGTGCACCTCGGGGTACGCCGCTCGCCGATCCGGACTCCGGAGCAGGCCGCCGAACTGGCCGAGACGGCCATCGGACGCGGGTTCCGAGTGGTGGGTCTGATGACCTACGAGGCGCAGATCGCCGGGCTGCCGGACACCTCGCTGCCGGTGCGCCTGGTGAAGAAGGCCTCCGCCCGGGAGATCGGCCGGCGTCGGGGCGCGGTGCTGGACGCGGTGCGGGCGGTGACCGGTCCGCTCGAGATCGTCAACAGCGGCGGTACCGGCTCGATCGAATTGTCTGCCGCCGCAACGGGTGTCACCGAGATCACCGCGGGCTCGGGTCTGTACGTACCGACCCTGTTCGACGGATATCGGTCGTTCCGGCCAAGGCCCGCACTGTATTTCGCGTTACCGGTACTACGCCGCCCCGCGTCCGGAATGGTCACGGTATTCGCCGGGGGATATATCGCCTCCGGGCCGGCCGGGGCAACGCGCGTGCCCGCACCGGTGTGGCCGAAGGGATTACGGCTACTCGGTACCGAAGGGGCGGGCGAGGTGCAGACGCCGCTGGCCGGAGCCGCGGATCTCGCGATCGGGGACCGGGTGTGGTTCCGGCACGCCAAGGCCGGTGAGCTGTGCGAACGGTTCGACCGGTTGTATCTGGTGGACGGGGACGGCTCGCGCGCGGCGGTACCGACATATCGCGGCGAAGGAAAATGTTTCGGATGAGCGGCAGTCGAATGCGATTCGGCGGGAAGGCATTATTGCGTCGGTAATTTCGTGTTTTCCGGATCGTTTCGGAAACGGTGCCGACTGTCCCAGCAGGATGAAACGGTTCGCGAATACCTAATGCTCGTCCAGCCGGAGGAATCGGGAAATATTCGCCAATTCCGCCAAGGTCTCCGGGAGAAATTCGGTGAGCAATGGGGAGCGGACGATCACGGCTCGCCGGCGCGCCCGGCCCACCGAGTCGTGCACCAGTGCGGGCGAGAGCAGCGCGCCGACGGGAACCGGCGAATCTTCGGGACTCGACGCCGCCAGGGAGAGCAGAACCACCGCCGCCTCCCGCCCGCGAAGCAGATCCGGGGTGCCCACCAGCACCTCTTCGTACCGCGCCCGGGCCAGCAGGCTCCGGATCCGGCCCACCTGGGCGCGATACGGAGATACCACGACGATGTCATGCGGTTGCAGGAGCCGGGGTCCGGTGCCGTCGTCCCATCGCTGTCCCAGCAGGTCCCGGATCTGGTGCAGGACCTCACGGGCTTCGGCGTCGGAGGCCGTGCCGTTGCCGTGATGATCCACCGGCACCGTGACGATTCCGGGTGCGACGGCATCGGCGAACGGCTCGGCGGGCGGCGGATACGCCCGCAGGCGGTCCTCGAAGTACAGCGGCGACAGGGCCTCGCTCAGCCGCGGGTGCAGGCGCCGGGTCCGGCCCAGGAAGTACCCGTGGGTGGCGGGCAGCGTCACGTGACCGGAACTCGGCCAGGTGAGGGCCGGCGTGTGCACCGGTTCCGGATGCGGCCCCGGGTCGGGGTCGTATCGGGCGGCCGGATCGCCGGTGAGCAGCAGGTTGCGGGCACTCACCGAGACCGCGGCCGTGGCCGCCAGCGGGAAAGCGTTCGCGTCGGCGATCACCAGCAGATCCAGCGAATCACGCGGGATCCGCAGGGGGTCGGTGAAATCGGCGGGCGTGCCGCCCACGACGCAGCCGCGGATCGCGTTCGCCAGGAACCGGGGGTAGCGGTCGGCTTCGAGGATCAGCCATTCGGGAGCCACGGCCACCGACTCGCTCTTGGCGACCAGTTCTGGCAGCACGCCGGCGCGCACCACCGCGTCGAGAATGTTTTCGACCGGCGCGGCGGTCGGCGCGACGACACCTATCCGCCAGTTGTCCTCGGTGACCAGCGCGGCCAGCACATCGGCCAGTACGGCGGTCCGGCCGGTTCCGGTGGGTGCCTGCACAGCGAGATACGAGCGGTCCAGGTCGCGCAGCGCCGCGGTGATGGCGGCGCGCGGATCGTCCCCGGCGGGCGGTAGTTGCGGCCCGGCGGATTCCGCGGCCGTGGTGCCGAGCCGGGGCGGGCGGCCGGTCAGCAGGTCGAACAGGGCGGTCGCGGGGATCGCGGGCAGCGAGACGAGCAGGTGCCGGCCGATATCCTCCATGGCGTCCACCGCGGCGAGCGGGGGCTCCGGCAGCGCCGGAGCCAGCGCGACCGGTAGTTCGTCGTGCGGGTCGGCGCCGGGCGCCAGGTTCTCCTCCAGGCGTACGGTATCGGCGAAATCGGTATCCACCGCCGAGCCGAGGACGGTGGCGGTCCCGTAGGTGCGGACGGCCCGCGGCGCGCGTCCGGCGGGTTCGTAGACCACGCAGACCGTGGTGCCCGGGGCGAGACCCGGACCCACCAGCCGCCCGGTGAGCCGGAGAAAACGACGCACCGTGTCACCGGGGCCGATATGCCATTTCGTATCCACCGCGGCCGAATCGGCCACCATGACCCCGGGTTCGGCGGCCCAGTCGGCGGGCGGATGGGTCAACCGGTCGATATGCGCCCACCAGGCGGTCTGCTGTTCCCGGCGGTGATAGCCGAGCAGCGCGGCGGTCAGCGCGGCGACCCGGTGCGGATCCGCCGGGGCCGGATCGTGGCCGCGGGCCGCGAATTCGGCCAGCGCGGCCTCGGTGGGTGAGGGTTGCGCGGCGGGCGTCTCGCGCAGCAGGCGGTCCAGCGCCGGGACGGGCTCGGACGGTGACCCGGCCGGTGGTTCGCCCGCCTGCTCGCGCAACCGGTCCGCCAGCCGCAGCACGGTAGGGGCGCCGGAGGACGAGGTGGCGTCGAGTACCGCCGCGACGGCGGGTAACGCGTAGGTCTGCGATCCGGCGACGAAAGCACCCCGGAATATCGGGTAAAGGTCCACCAGGGTGCCCGCCCGCAGGAGCACATCCACGGTTTCCTCACCGAAGCCGAGCCGGGCGCCGGTGTGCAACAGGAAGGTGCGGGCGGCTGCGGTGTAGTGGTAGATGTGCAGATCGGGATCGGCCAGCAGGGGTTCGGTGAGTGCGGCGAGGATATCGGTGAAGGCACGGCGCCCGGTGGCCCGCAGTTCGCGCCGCCGCTCGGAGTTCGGCGCGCCGCCGGGGGATTCGAGCGGGATCTCGCGGGTCAGGCGGACGGTGTCGCGGGCGGCGATCTCGATCCGTAACCGGCCGGGGGCCGCTTCGTCCACGTGGAGTGCGAGGTCGCCGGGGGTGGCGGCGGGCAGCATATCCAGGGCGGACGGGTCGGCGGTGACGTATTCGCCCCGGCCGGAACGCTCTTGGCGCAGCTGGACCACGGCCTGGGCGCGCAACCGGCTCAGTAGGCGCGGGGGGATCTCCGGCGCGGTGACGGCGCGGGTGGTGAGCCGATCCAGGGTCGTGACCCCGGCCGCGCGCAGCGCCGCCCGGGTGGGCAGATCCATCCCGGCGACCAGCAGCAGGTCCCGGGCCTCGGCGCGAGCGGCGCGACAGACGGCGCAGCGGTGGCAGGCGCGGAAGCGCGGATCGCCCCACTGCACCGGCAGCAGCTCGCTGGAGTGCTCGGCCAGGATCTCGGTGACCCGTTGCCGCCGGGCCAGATACACCGGCCGGGTGTCGGAGAACGCGACAGGGTGGATTTCGCCTTCCGAGTAGACCGACAACAGCGGGTCGACCCGCACCGACCGCTGCTCGAACAGGGCGGCGGCGACGGTGAGCCGCAATGCCGTGGCGACCGGTCCCGAGCCATCCGTATCGACGCCGTGCAGGCGGGTACCGGCGGCGGTGCGGGTCAGCAGGTCGATGGGCGCGAACACCTCCCCGTCGAAGACGAGCGGGTTCAGCGCCGCCGGTGCGCCGGCGCCGACGGCGGCCAGGGTTTCGGTGTGCGCGGTGGACAGTGCCCCGAGCGGATCGGGAGAAGCTCCGGAGCGGGGGATCTCGATCAGTGCGCCCGCGTACCGCTGCCGGATATCGCCGATTACCCGGTCGAATGGCGTGGTTTCGTGGACGTCGCCGGCGAGATCCGCTGTCGCGCGCATGCTGTCGGCGCCGGGTGGCGTGCCTACGGTGCCCAGTTCGGCGTCGAGGGCGCGCAGCAGTGCGAATTCGCAGCGTGCGGCGCGGACCAGATCCGTGGCGGCATATACCACCCGATCACCGACGACGAACAACTACGGCCCTCCTGCGCCCAGTGCCACACCGGCCGGCGCTCGCGCGCGGGCCGGACGGGCCCACTGTAACCACCGGGTGCGACCTGGTGGAACGGGCCGTGGCCTCAGGAACGCGGTTTCCGGCGATCTTGGCGTTTCGGTCCGTCGCGGCGCGGACCGCGGCCGATGGAGCGATGCCCGGGCGGACCCTGATCGAGCTGCAGCTGGATCAGCACTCCGCTGATGCGGGTGCTGCGCAATGCCTCCAGCGTTTCCGGCGGCAGCTGGGCGGGCAGCTCCACCAGGCTGTGGTCCGGCCGGATACTGATATGCCCGAAATCGCTGCGCCGCAGACCGCCCTCGTTGGCGATGGCGCCCACGATCGCGCCGGGCACCACCCGGTGCCGTTTACCCACGCTGATGCGGTAGGTGGCCAGTTCCGCGTCGGTCGCGCGATGCCGGGACGGACCGCGACGCTCTTCGAAACCACCCTCCTCGAACCGGCGCGGTGCCCGTTCGCGGCGCGGCCGTTCCACCGGTTCCGGTTCGGGTTCCAGGAAGAAGCTCTCACCGTCGTGGGCCGCCACCGCCAGGGCGGCCGCGATATCGGCCAGCGGGGTGTTGTGCTCCTGCTCGTAGTCCTCGATGAGCTTGCGGAACAGGGCGAGATTGTCCGAGCTGAGATTCTCGGTGATGGCGTCGCCGAACTTCGCGACCCGCTGGGCGTTCACATCGTCGACGCTGGGCAGCTGCATCTCGGTCAGCGGATGCCGGGTGGCGCGCTCGATGGATTTGAGCAGATGGCGTTCGCGCGGGGCGACGAACAGCAGAGCCTCACCGCTGCGGCCCGCCCGACCGGTCCGGCCGATGCGGTGCACATAGGACTCGGTGTCGTGCGGGATGTCGTAGTTCACCACGTGCGAGATCCGGTCCACGTCGAGGCCGCGGGCGGCGACATCGGTGGCGACCAGGATGTCGAGGGTGCCGGCCTTCAGCTGGCCGATGGTCCGCTCCCGCTGGGCCTGGGCGATATCGCCGTTGATGGCCGCGGCGGAGAAACCGCGGGCGCGCAGTTTCTCGGCCAGTTCCTCGGTGGCCTGTTTGGTGCGCACGAAAATGATCATGGCCTCGAAGGACTCCACCTCGAGGATCCGGGTGAGCGCGTCGAGTTTGCGCTGATGCGACACCAGTACCCAGCGCTGGGTGATATTGGTGGCGGTGCTGGTCTTCGCCTTGACCGTGATCTCGACCGGCTCGTGCAGGTACTGCTTGGAGATCTTGCGGATGGCGGCGGGCATGGTGGCGGAGAACAGCGCCACCTGCTTCTCGGCCGGGGTGTCGGCGAGGATGCGTTCCACATCCTCCTGGAACCCCATCTTCAGCATCTCGTCGGCCTCGTCGAGCACCAGGTAGCGCAGCTTCGACAGGTCCAGGGTGCCCTTTTCCAGGTGATCGATCACCCGGCCCGGCGTCCCCACCACGACTTGGGCGCCGCGCCGGAGCCCGGACAGCTGCACGCCGTAACTCTGGCCGCCGTAGATCGGCAGCACATGGGTGCCCGGCATATGCGTCGCGTAGCGGCCGAACGCCTCGGCGACCTGGATCGCCAGCTCCCGGGTGGGCGCGAGCACCAGCGCGGCCGGCTGTTTGCCGGCGGGCTGCTCCTGCAACAGCCCCATCAGGATGGGGATGGCGAAGGCCGCCGTCTTACCGGTACCGGTCTGCGCCAGACCGACCACATCCGTGCCCTCCAGCAGCGGCGGGATGGTCGCGGCCTGGATAGGCGAGGGCGATTCGTAGCCGACATCGGCGATGGCCGAAAGGATGCGGTCATCGATACCGAGATCTGCGAAGGACGGTCCGGCGGTTTCGGGTTCGGTCTCGCCCGGCTGCTCGCCCAGGCTGTCGTCGCCCTCATTGGTGCTCATTGACCAGGAGTTTACTGGTACGGCCTGGTTGTCCGGCCCACCGGCCCATACGGTGTGAACATGAACGCCGCCCCCAACGAGCTCCCCGACCCTCCGCGCGCCGGCGCGACGGTTCTCGCGGTCGTGCAGTTCGCACCGCATACCGATATCGATGCCAATCTCGCCGCACTCACCGCGCGGGTGCGGGACGCGGCCGCGCAGGGCGCCCGGATCGTGGTGGCTCCCGAGTACTCGATGTTCGCGCTCGGCCGGCTCGACGAGCGGGCCTTGGCCGCCGCCCAACCGCTCGACGGTCCCTACGTCACCGCCTTGGCCGAACTGGCCGCCGAAACCGGGGTGCATCTGGTCGCCGGGATGGTGGAAACGGCCCCGCCCGGTGACGACCGGATCCACAACACCCTGGTCGTGCTCGGCCCCGACGGGGCGCTGCGCACGCACTACCGCAAGGTCCATCTCTACGACGCGTTCGGGCAGCGGGAATCGGAGGTGGTGGCGCCCGGACCGGTGGACGAACCGGCCCTGTTCACCGCCGACGGTCTCACCTTCGGTCTGCAGACCTGTTTCGATCTCCGGTTCCCGGAGGGGTTCCGGCGGCTGGCCGTCGCGGGTGCGCAGGTCCTGCTGCTGCCCGCGCAGTGGATCCCCGGCCCGGGCAAGGTCGACCAGTGGACCACGCTGCTCCGCGCCCGGGCCATCGAGAACACCGTGTACCTGGCCGGGGCCGACCAGTGTGGGCCGCGCGGGGCCGGCGCCTCGATGATCGTCGATCCCGCGGGCCGGGTGCTGGCCGAACTGGCCGACGCGCCCGGGGTCGCCGTCGCGGAACTGGACTCCGGCCTGGTGGACCGGGTCCGGCGCACCAATCCGAGCCTTGCGCTGCGCAGATTCGTGGTCACCGCCGCGGAAGCGAGTAGCGTCGAAAGGTAATGCTCTACGCCGACCGTCTCACCGCCGGGCGCGCACTGGGAAGCGAACTGACGCACCTGCGTGCGGAGCACCCGCTGGTGCTCGGACTGCCCCGCGGCGGGGTCCCGGTGGCGGCGGCGGTCCGCGACATCATCGGCGGTGACCTCGACATCCTGCTGGTCCGCAAACTCGGCGTGCCCTGGCAGCCGGAACTCGCGGCGGGCGCGATCGGCGAGGAGGGTGCGCGTGTGCTCAATGCCGATGTGCTGCGCCAGACCGGGCTGGACCGGGCGCGGCTCGACGCGATCGAGGCGGACGAGCGTGCCGAACTGGACCGTCGCCGCCTCGTCTGGCGCGGTGACGTCCCGCCGATCCCGCTGCGGGACCGGACCGTGGTGATCGTCGATGACGGGGTGGCCACGGGGGCGACCGTGGTCGTGGCCTGCCGGGTGGCCCGGGCCCGGCAGCCGCGGCGGATCGTGGTCGCGGTGCCGGTATCGGCGCCCGAGGCGCTCGACCGTATCCGGGCCGAAGCCGACGAGGTGGTGTGCCCGCAGGCGCCGACGGCGCTGGCCGGGGTGGGCGGGGCCTACCGCGATTTCCACCAGCTCGACGACACCGAGGTGACCGACCTGCTCCGGCCGGACGCCCGGTAAGCGGTACCGGGCGTCCGGGGCCGGGTGGGCCGGGTTACAGCTCCGGCTGAGCGTAGTCGGCGACCTGCGCGGTCAGCACCCGCAAATGCTCCAGCGAGCTACCGAGAGTCCGCTCGATGGCGGTGAGCCGGGCCACGTAGTGGCTCACCGGGTATTCGGACGTGACGCCGATACCGCCGTGCATCTGGATCGATTCCTGGCCGATATGCTTCGCCGACCGGCTGATCTGCAGCCGGGCCCGGGACGCGATGACCGCGTTCCCGGCGTCGTCGACCAGCGACGCGGTGAGGTAGTAGCTCATACTGCGGGCCAGCTCGAGCGAGACATACATGTTCGCGGCGCGCTGGGTGAGCGTCTGGAACTTCGACAGTGTGACACCGAACTGTTTACGGGTCTTCAGATAGTCGGTGGTCAGCCGCAGCGCCTCCTCCATCGCCCCGATCGATTCCGCGCACAACCCGGCCTGGGCCCGGATGATTACCTCATCCACGGCGCTCGTGGCGTCGCCGCCGGCACCGAGCAGTTCGGCGGCGGCGCCGTCGAGAACGATCTGGGCACCGCGCAGGCCGTCGACCGTCGCGTAGGGGGTACGGGTCACCCCGGTGGCGTCGGCGGCGACCAGGAACAGGCCCAGACCGCCGTCGGGCAGGGTGGCGCTGACCACCAGCTCGTCGGCGCAGTCGCCGTGCGGTACCGGGTTCTTGGTGCCGCTGAGCGTGTAACCCTCGCCCTGCGCGGTGGCCGCGGTGGCGATCGCGTGATCGGGCCAGCGGGTACCGGGTTCACCGTGCGCGAAGGCCAGCAGTTTCGACCCGGCGGCGACCTCCGGCAGGATGCGCTGACGCTGGTCGGGGGTGCCGACCGCGCTGATCAGCCCGCCCGGGACCAGGACCGCGTCGAGCAGCGGTTCCGGCGCCAGCCGCCGCCCGATCTCCTCGAGCACGAGCATGGTCTCCACCGGGCCCGCTTCCATACCGCCGTCCTTCTCGGCGAAGCTCAGCCCCAGCACGCCCAGTTCGGCCAGCTGATTCCAGACCTGACGGCTCCAGCCGAGGTCGGTGCCGACGGCCTCCAGCCGGGATTTCGGGTTGTAATGGCGATTCAGCAGGTCGCGCACCGTGTCGCGGAGTAGGACCTGTTCATCGGTGAGATCGAAATCCATTACCTGACCTCACAATCCGAGGATCGAGGAGGCGATGATGGTGCGCTGCACCTCGCTGGAACCTCCGTAGATGGTTGTCTTGCGGTAGTTGAGATAGCTCGGGCCCGAGCGCTGCGCCCAGTCCGGCGAGGCGATATCCGCGGCGTGTACCGGCAGCGCGTCGGGGCCGGCGATATCGAGCACCAGCTCGGTGGCGGCCTGCTGCAATTCCGAACCGCGCATCTTCAGCACCGATGACGCGGGGTTGGGTTTGCCCTCGGTCGAGTTCGACACCACCCGCAACTGGGTCAGTTCCAGCGCGAGCAGTTCGTTCTCCAGTTCGGCGATACGCGCCGCGAACAGCGGGTCTTCCAGCAGGGTTCCGGAACCCGATCTGGTGGCGGCCGCGTATTCCTTGGCCACGCCGATCCGCACCTTGGTACGGGCGACCGCGGTGATGCCGGTGCGCTCGTTGCCGAGCAGGAACTTGGCGTAGGTCCAGCCCATGTTCTCCTCGCCGACCAACTGATGGGCCGGAACGCGCACGTTCTCGAAGAAGACCTCGTTGACCTCGTAGCCGCCGTCGATGAGCTTGATCGGCCGGATGGTCACGCCGGGTGATTTCACGTCGAAGAGCAGGAAGGAGATCCCGGCCTGTTTCTTCGGGGCGTTCGGGTCGGTGCGGACCAGGCAGAAGATCCAGTCCGCCCACTGGGCGAGGGTGGTCCAGATCTTCTGGCCGTTGACGATGTAGGAGTCACCGTCGCGCACGGCGGTGGTGCGCAGCGAGGCCAGGTCCGAACCGGCGTCGGGTTCGGAGAAGCCCTGGCACCACCAGATGTCGAGATTGGCGGTGGCCGGCAGGAAACGTTTCTTGAGTTCCTCGGAGCCGAACTGCGCGATGACCGGGCCGACCATGGTGGCGTTGAAGGTCAGCGGGTCCGGCACGCTGGCGAGTTGCATCTCGTCCTGCCACAGATGCCGCTGCATCGGGGTCCAGTCCTTGCCGCCCCATTCGACCGGCCAGTTCGGTACGGCCAGACCGTGCTCGTTGAGGATCCGGTGGGAGGTCACGACGTCCTCGCGGGACAGTTCGTGACCGTATTTCACGCGTTCCCGGATCTCGGCCGGGATCGCGGTGGTGTAGATCTTCCGCAGCTCGTCACGGAAGGCGACCTCGTCGGGAGACAGAGTTAATTTCATACACATCTCCAAATATGTCTCGATTGTCCCGCATAGAATTTACACCCCTCCTCGATCCTGCCGTGTCGAGTGCATCACATGTGGTGGAAGCGCAGGGCCGATCGCCGCGGACGAGAGCGGAGTGTGACCGGGCGGCAACCTAACGGGCCTGGTACTTTGCTGCGGTGGGCGGGGGGTCGCCGGCCGGATCCGGCACCGTCGCCCCGATCGGATGTAGGGAGTCAGCAGTGCACAACAAAATTGTCGCGCGCACCGCGGCCACGGCAGCCGCCCTCGGTATCAGCGCAGCGCTCGCCTTCACACCGGCGGCCGCCGCCCCCGCGCCCACCCCGGCCGAAGCGGCGATACAGGCGCTCACCGAGCAGACCGCCGACAAACCGGAGACCCACGCCGGTGTGGACGCGCTGCACCGCTATGCCGACCACGTCGCCGCCAACCACATCAGCACCATCGGCCTGTACACCCCCTTCGTCTACGCGGCGCCCACCTTCGGCTGCGGCAGCAACGGCCCGATCACGACCATCATCGCGGCCGGCACCGCCAACGGCCCCAGTGCCAACATCGCCGGTACCCCCGGCACACTGACCTTCCACGCCACCCCCGGTCACCCCGGTATCCCGCAGGCCTCCGGCCTCGTGGTCGCCTGGATCAATATCAACAACGGGCGCAGCGGTCTCGACATTCTCGACGACCTGACCGAGTTCGGCACCCCGTCGCTGTCCCGGACCGTGGACAGCGGTCCCGGCACCGTCCTCGCGTCCATGTGGGGCACCATCGACTACCCGGGCGCGCTCTGTGTGATGACGCCCACGGTCGGCATGTTCCCGGTGCCCGAGGCGCCCGCCCCGGCGCCG
>NZ_BAGJ01000144.1 GCF_000308775.1 Nocardia testacea NBRC 100365 | reverse complement strand
TTTCGGTGAGAAGGCCCGCGAAGTCCGTGACACCTCGCTGAAGGTGCCCCACGGTGAGTCGGGCAAGGTGATCGGTATCCGCGTCTTCTCCCGCGAAGACGACGACGATCTGCCTCCCGGCGTCAACGAACTCGTCCGGGTCTACGTGGCCCAGAAGCGCAAGATCCAGGACGGCGACAAGCTCGCCGGCCGCCACGGCAACAAGGGTGTGATCGGCAAGATCCTCCCCACCGAGGACATGCCGTTCATGCCCGACGGCACCCCGGTGGACATCATCTTGAACACCCATGGTGTGCCGCGTCGTATGAATATCGGGCAGATCCTGGAAACCCACCTCGGCTGGATCGGCAAGACCGGGTGGGATGTTCGGCTCACCGACGGCACCCGGCCCGAATGGGCGCAACACCTCCCCGACGAACTGCTCTCGGCGGCGCCGGAGACGAATCTGGCGACACCGGTGTTCGACGGGGCGCGCGAGGAAGAACTCGCCGGACTGCTGGCCTGCACGCGGCCGAATCGGGACGGCGAGGTCATGGTCGGAGCGGATGGTAAAGCGACCTTGTTCGACGGTCGTTCGGGTGAGCCGTTCCCGTACCCGGTGGCGGTCGGCTACATGTACATCCTGAAGCTGCATCACCTGGTCGATGAAAAGATCCACGCCCGCTCGACCGGTCCGTACTCGATGATCACCCAGCAGCCGCTGGGTGGTAAGGCGCAGTTCGGTGGTCAGCGGTTCGGTGAGATGGAGTGCTGGGCCATGCAGGCCTACGGCGCGGCCTACACGCTGCAGGAACTGCTGACCATCAAGTCCGACGATGTGGTGGGCCGGGTGAAGGTCTACGAGGCGATCGTCAAGGGCGAGAACATTCCGGAACCGGGCATCCCGGAATCGTTCAAGGTTCTGCTCAAGGAACTCCAGTCCCTGTGCCTCAATGTCGAGGTGCTGTCGGCCGACGGCGCGGCCATCGATCTGGGTCACGGGGACGACGACGAACTCGAGCACCGGGCCACGAACCTCGGAATCACACTGTCCCGGCAGGAATCACCCTCGATCGACGAACTCACGAGCTGAGAGCCCGGCCGGCCGCGTACCGGGTGCGCGGCTGCACTGTCTTCGCACCGAGGCACCGCGCATTCGCTCCGGCGCTCATCGGTGTCGCGGGCCGGTGCCGCAAGCCTCGACCCGGCACGACGATCACTGCGATGCGGCGATCGTCGTGCGCACCGGTGCCGTAGCCCACTCCGCCCGGGAATCCGTGGCTGTCCGAGCCTCGATAGGGTGCCCGGATGGGTGCCTACCGCGAGTACCGGCCGCCGACCGGACTGGAGCCGGTGGTGGCCTGTGTATGGGAAAGTGACGTTCTGGTGCGCGGCAGGCAGCGTGTCGTTCCGGATGGGTGCGTCGACCTGGTCTGGCTCGGTACCCGGCTTCTCGTTGTCGGCGCCGATACGAAACCATTGGTATGGGAGGCGACGGGCGAGGTCACCCACGGTATCCGGCTCCGGCCGGGGCTTGCCGGTGCCGTCCTGGGCGTCCCCGCCGACGAAGTACGTGACCAGCAGATCCCGCTGTCCCTGCTCTGGCCGGCCGCCGCAGACTGGACCGATGCCGCGGACTCGTCGGCGCGTGTCCGGCTGCTCACCGAGGCTCTGCTGCGGCGGAAGGCCGGACCGGATCCGCTTGTCGCCGCCGCCGTCTCCCGGCTGGGCCGTAGTGCGCGTGTCGGCGCTGTCGCGGACGAACTGGGCGTCAGCGAACGCCACCTCCACCGCCGAGTCACCGCGGCGGTCGGCTACGGCCCGAAGTTCTTGGCTCGGGTGCTCCGGTTGCGCAGACTCGCCGCGCTGCGCGCGGACTCGCTGGCCGACCGCGCGCATACGGTGGGTTATGCCGGCCAGGCGCATATGACATCGGAGGTACGACGCCTCACCGGCCTCACACCTGTCCGTTTTCTGAAAGACACCACGCTCACCGCTGCCTAGCCTCCGGTGCATGAGTATCGACCTGGAAGCCGCGCGGCGGTTCATCGAATCAGGGGCCCGTGTCCTGGAACGTCATCGGCTCGCCGCGTTTCTCGACGACGGGCCCGAGGGACCTGTACTGACCGCGCTCGCGGCATATCAGAACGAAGACGGCGGGTTCGGCCATGCCCTCGAACCGGACGTGCGGTGCCCCGGCAGCCAGCCGGCGGCGGCACTGGCGGCGCTCGACGTGCTCACCGGCATCAACGTCTCCCACAACACCCCCATGGTCACCGCGGTCGCCGACTGGATCGCCACCATCGCCCACCCCGACGGCGGTATCCCCACCGTGTTGCCCTCCGCGGACGGTCACCCGCGCGCACCCTGGATGACGCCGAGTCCGGAGGCGGGGTTTCTCACCTACGCACTCGCGGCTCGGATGTGGCAGCTCGGCGTGCGGACTGCGTGGCTCGACACAGCAACCGCCTGGTGCTGGAACCAGATCGAGGCAATCGACCAACCAGTCGGATACACCGTCGAATTCGCGCTTCGGTTCCTCGACGCGGTCCCCGATCCGGCCCGTGCCGCCGCCGCCATCGAGCGGCTACATCCCGCGATCCGCGCCGACGGCACGGTGCCCGTGGAAGGAGGAATCGACAACGAGCACATAAGACCCCTCGACCTCTCACCCCGGCCCACGGCGCCGAGCCGGGCCCTGTTCGACGACACGACGATCACCGCCGAACTGGACCGACTCGAACGCGGACAACTCGACGACGGCGGCTGGGACTTCCACTTCCTGCACTACTCGCCCGGTCAGACCGTCGAATGGCGCGGCCTGACCACATTGGCCGCCCTGCGAACCCTGCGCGCCCACGGACGGATCTGACCCGGACCACCCCACTGTGACTGCCCGCTCGGGCCTACGCCGTGTCTCGAAACCTCGGTCGAGGTACGGCCGGGGCGCGGCGCCGAACAATCGGCTCGGTCGTCGTTCGGACTCCGCGGGTGGTGTCGCGGCCGACCGCCCCGGTGCAGCGGACCCCGGGCTCAGCCCAGGGGAAGCGCGGCGCGGATGGTGGCCACATGCGCTGCCGCGCTTCCCGTGTTGTCGATCAGGATGCGTGGTTCGGTGAACGGCTCCCAGCGCCGGGCCCGGACCTGGGCCCAGGTCGGGTTGCCCTGGCCCGGCCGGTCGGGGGTGCGGGATTCCACCCGCCGGCGATGTTCGGCCGTATCCGAGCAGATCACCTCCACCCAGTGCAGCGGTACCTTCGTTCCGAGTGCCAGATCCGTCCACATCGTTCTGGCCTCCCGAAGGTTATTGCACGCGTCGACGACCACGGGCCGTCCGCCGAGCAGCTGATCTTCGGCCACCCAGGCCGCCGCGACGTAACCGACTGGATTGTTCTCGAACGGCGCCAATGTCGACACGATCGCCGCTTCGAAGGTATCGATACGCAGGAACGTCGCGCCGAGCTCGTCGGCGAGAGCACGTGCCAGGGTGGTCTTTCCGCATCCCGGTAGACCGGCGAACACCACCAGACGAGGAGACCCGGCTGCCATAGGGCCGATCCTATGTTCCGGACCCGAGACGATATCCGCGGGCGCGCACACACCGGATCGGCCGGGCAGCTGCCACGGTCGCGAACGAGCTAGTCGCGACCGGAACGACCGCCGGGCGTATTACCGGTGAAGGCGTCCCATTCGGTGGCGGTGAAGACGAGTGCCGGGCTGGTGGGATTCTTGGAATCACGGACGCCGACCTGCCCGCCGTCGAGAAACGCGACTTCCACGCACTCCTTGGTTCCGCCACTGCGACTGCTCTTGAACCACTTCGCCTCGGATAGGTCGATGTTCACCGTTGGTGCTCCCTTGCTGCCGTGCGCAGCAGATTCCTGCTGCTGACCTCATCCAGCGCGGCGCGTTGAACGAGATCGCACGCCTCTACGTATCGCTGCACAATACCGACCTTCTCGCTGTACATGTCGCCGGTGTAATTCTCGGCGTAGACGATCGTCGGCTCGGCCGGCCTGCCCGGACCGTCCGCGTCGAATTCCATGATCACGAAGGGGCCGATCTGCTCACCGACCGGCATACCGGCGGAAAAAGGTAGGACGCGCAGCCGGACATTCGGGAGCGTGCCGGCATCGGCGAGATGTCGCAATTGTGTTGCCATGACCCGGGGTCCGCCGATCGACCTGCGCAATACCGTCTCGGCCAGGACAACGTTCAGCCGGGCCGGCCTGGTTTTCCGGGTAATCAGCGCCTGCCGTCTCATCTTGAGCCGAACACGCTGTTCGCGTTCTTCCCCGGTGTCGTCGGGACTCGCGACCCGAGCCAACGCGCGTGCGTAGTCCTGGGTCTGCAACAGGCCGGGCACCAGGTCGGGTTGATAGGTCGTCAAGACCCGGGCCGCGGATTCCAGTCCCATGTACACACTGAAGTTGGCCGGGATCACACTGCCGAATTCGTGCCACCAGGACTTCGCGCCTGTTTCGCGGGCCAGTCCCCGCAACCCCGCCGCTTTGTCCTCGTCGATCTCGTAGATCTCGATCAACCCGTCCAGATCGCGGATGCGGATCCGCTGGTTCTGCCCCGTCTCGATGCGTTGCAGGCTGCTCTTGCCCCACTCCATGAGCGCCGCCGCTTCGGCCATGGTCAGGCCGATCGCTTCGCGTGCTTCGCGCAGATACCGGCCGAGCTGCCGTCTGGTGATACTGCTGTCCCTATCAGTCAAAACCGTCCCCTTTTTGGCTGGATGAGAGCTGGCGAATCGCCAGATATGCATACTCGCAGTCCGGCAGCGGCACGCCGGTTTTCGGTTTTCTCGCGGGTTCGGTCCTTCGTGCCGTCCCGGGGGGCGGGGGCGGACGGGTGCGGCGGCCTCCTTCAGCCGGCGGCTATGGTCTCCCGCATGGCCGCGGCGGTGGCGGCCGGGTCGTAGCCGGGGGCGACGCCGTCGACCAGGATCAGGTCGCCGTCGATATGCCGCGAGCGCAGCGGCGCGATCTCCCGGTAGGCGGGCGAATCCCACCACGCCCGGGCCTCGTCGATTCCCGGGAAACCGATCACCACCACGAAACCGGGCCAGCGGCCTTCCACCACCTCGTGCTGGGTGGCATGGACGAGAAACCGGCCGCCGAAGGGTTCGAGGGTGGCGGGGATGCGCTCGATGTACTCGGCGATCTCGGGGTGCGGATCGGCCGGCTGCAGGTGGGCGATGGCGTAGGCGGGCATGTCGTCGTCCTTTCGATCGGTTCGATGTACCGATCATGACGGCGTGGCGGCCGCGGCACGATTACCTCGGAGGTAAACGGATCGACTACTCGCGGCGTAATGCGGCGGCGAGGGCGGCGATCTGCTCGGCGGGCGGGTCGTATCCGGGGAAGTAGCAGCACACCCGGTCGGTGAAATCGCCGAAGCGGCGGAGGATCTCGGCGGCGCAATCCTGCGGGGTACCGCGGACGGCGAGGGTGTCGACCATATGATCGGAGATCCGGTCGAACATGGTCATGATGTTGCCGGTCTTGGAGAGTGCGTTGAGCTCCGGTTGCAGTTGCTCCCAGCCCTCGACCTCGAGCACCGGCCGGTACGCCGGGGTCGAACTGTAGAAGGCGAGCAGGCCGCGTACCCCGGTCGAGGCCGCCGTGAGTTCGTCCGCTGATCCGCCCATCGCCACGATCACCTGCGGATAGATCGGGAATTCGGTGCGGCCCGCCTGTTTCATCCCCTCCGCCACGGCGGGCAGCGTGCGCTCCCGGAAATGGCGATGGCTGTGGAAGGGCATCACCAGCAGTCCGTCCGCGACTTCGGCGGCGGTCCGGGTCATCAACGGGCCGAGCGCACCGAGCAGGACCGGCGGCCGCCCATATGGGTTGGGGCCGGGGACGAAGGTGCTCGGCATGAGAGTGTGCCGGGTGTGCTCGCCGCGGAAATCCAAGGGCGTACCGTCCTGCCAGGAGTCCAGAATCGTGCGTACCGCCAGCACGATCTCGCGCATCCGGGCCGCCGGAGCGGACCATGTGGCGCCGTAACGCTTCTCGATATGAGGGCGGATCTGCGAACCGAGCCCGAGCCGGAAACGCCCACCCGACATGAGTTGCAGGTCCCATGCGGCATGCGCGAGATGCATCGGACTGCGCGGCATGGCGATCGCGACATTGGTCATCAGGTCGGCATCCACCAGGCCGGCGACGGCGGCCAGGGGGAGCAGGACATCGTGGGGGCCTTCGAAGGTGAACAGCCCCGCGGCGCCGGCGTCGACGAGGGTCCGGGCGCGTTCGGCGCTGCGGTCCGGGCGGGCGTCCAACTGGAGATCGAGCAGCATCAGTTCATCCAAGTACACCCGGGCGGTCTCGGACACCGGTTCGGCCCGGCCGGGCCGAACCGGTATCGGAGGCCGAGGCGGACGGGCCGGTGCGCCCTTCCGCCTCGGCTCTCGTCACCTACCTTCCGGCTGTGCCGTCGGTCGCGAGTTCGCCCGCTTCCGATTGAACCGGCTCCGCCAGCGCCCGGCGCATCACTTCCGAGCCCTGTTCGACGAATTCCGATATCGGCGCGGCGAGTTCGTCCGGCAGTACGTCGGTATGCCAGACGAACAGTGTTCCGCCCCCCGCGTCGGGCAGTGCCTGCATGGAGGCGTGGTGGTGGGACGGGTGCAGGCTGCCACCGACGACGGAGTAGGCGACCCGCTTGCGCACCGGGTCGAGATCGACGAGCCGTTCGGCGACGATCGTGCCGTCGGCGAAGGTGACGGTCCGCGTATCCGCGTCCAGCCGGGTGCCGGTGACGAAGCCGGGGGCGAGGCGCTCGTGCACCGCGCCGAAATCACCGAGTATCTCCCACACCTGCTCGGGTGTGGCGTCGACGACGAATTCCTTGTGAATGGATGCCATGTAGTCCTCCTGTGGTGGGCCCACTCAGCATTCATTCCGGACCGTCCCGGGTATTGAAGATCTTTGCGCGGCGTCGCGTGTCGTAGCCCGGGCGTACGGTCTCCGGGTGCTGTCCGCTGTAGCCCTCGCCGCCCGGCCCGCGTTCGCCGTCACCGCGGTGACCTGCCGCTCCGACCACACCCGCTGGTCGGAGCCGGAAGTACGCGAAGACCAGCGCCTGGTGCTCGTGCGCCGCGGCCGGTTCCGGCGGCAGTCCGGCGAGGGGTCCGCCGACCTCGACCCGACGGTCGGCTATCTGGGCGCACCGGGCGAGGAGGAACGGTTCGCCCATCCCGCCGGCGGGGACCTCTGCACCGCGGTGACCATCGCGCCCGAACTCTGGTCGGGGCGCACGGGCGCGGTGTACGTCGACGCCCGTATCGAGCTCGCACATCGGCGGCTGCTCGCGGCCGCCGATGGCGGCGATATCGACTACGCGCTGGCCGAAGAACTGCTCCGGCTCGTCGCGCTCGCCGCCGGACAGCCGAGCCCCCGGCCGCGGCCCGCCGACCGGGCGCTGGTCGCCGCGGCCCGGGAAGCGATTCTCGCGGGAGTTCCGGAGTCGGACGGGCTACCGACGCTGGCCGCCCTGTTGAATGTCTCGCCGTACCGGCTGAGCCGGGCGTTCTCCCGGCTCATGGGTCTGTCGCTGACCCGCTATCGCAACCGGGTCCGCGTCGGCCGGGCGCTGGACCGGCTCACCGACGGCGAAACCGGACTCGCCGAGCTCGCCGCGGATCTCGGTTTCGCCGACCAGGCGCATCTGACCCGTACCGTCCGTGCCCACCTCGGCGACACCCCGCTCGCACTGCGCCGGCTCCTCGCGGCACCGGTCACCGGGCCGGCCCGCCGGGCGCGGCCACGCCCGTGACCGAGCCGGCCCGTGCTGCGCAGCACGTGCGCGTCGCGCATCGTCCGGGCCGGCAATCCCCGGGTGTCCGCGATAACGCCACCGCGCCGGGCCGGGCGGCACCGGTGGACGCTATGAAACCGTGTTCGTATCCTCGTCGCATGAGGGCGGAGTACGACGAGGTCGACGAGAAGATCATGGACGCCGCGCTCGAACGGATCCTGCAACTCGGGATCCGCCGCTCCAGCCTGGAGGACATCGCGCGACGCGCCGGGATCAACCGGATCACCATCCACCGCAGATTCGCCGGCAAGGACAAACTCGTCGAGGCCGTCATCGAACGCGAGACCCGGCGCATGCTGGACGAGGTCACCGCGATCGCCACCACCGCCGACGGGGTGGATGCCCAGATCGAGGAGACCACCCTGCACGTCCTGTTGCAGACCCGCATCCACCGATTGGTCACTCACCTCCTGCGGGTCGCCCCGGACGAAGCGCTGAGCTTCTACACCGTGCAGGGTGAGCACCTGGTCGGCCTCGGTATCGACTACATCTCCGGCATGCTCACCTACGCTCAGAACGCCGGCCTGATCGATCGGTACGACCCGCGCCCGGTCGCCGAACTGGTCGCCCGCCTCGCCCATTCACTGATGCTCACCCCGGGCAACAGCGCCGGCACCGACTTCACCGATCCCGAACAGGCCCGCGCGTTCGTCCGCACGACCATCGTCCCGCTGATGAAACACGGTATTCCCGCCCCGCCTCCGGACGACTCCCGCGCCGGGGCCCGGCCGGCTTCGTGAAGCCCGACCCCGGTGCCTTTGTCGTGACCGCGCGGCCGACCCGGGCGCTCCCGACCCGCTGCGGGGCCCGGGCCCGGCTGGTCTCGTGGAGGTAGGTTCGACGGGGTGAATGTGCACGTGGGAGGGATCGAACTCGTCGACATACCGCCGGGGCGGGTGCAGTTGTCGGATCGGCGGACTCGGCGCAGTTGGCCGGTGGACCTCGATCCGTACCGGCTGGGAGCGGTTCCTGTCACACGGTCGCAGTACGCGCAGTTCACCGGCCACCGTCCGGGAGACGGCCGGGAAGAACGGCTGCCCGCCGACAGCATCTCCTGGAACGAGGCAGTTCGCTTCTGCAATGCCCTGTCCGAACGCGACGGCCTGACCCCGGCGTACCGGCTCGGCGACGAGGAGGTCACCTGGCTCGGCTCGGCCGACGGATACCGGCTGCCGACCGAGGCGGAGTGGGAACACGCGTGCCGCGCGGGCACCACCGGCCCGCGCTACGGTCCGCTCGACGATATCGCCCGGTACCGCGGCAATTCCGCCGACCGGCTGCCCGAGGTGGGAACCCGGCGGCCCAACACGTGGGGGCTCTACGACATGCTCGGCACGGTCTGGGAATGGTGCTGGGACCTCTATGATCCGGACGTCTACGGCAGCTACCGGGTGCTTCGCGGCGGCGGGTGGTTCGACGAACACTGGAGCTGCCGCGCCTCGGTCCGCCGCCGCAGCCATCCCACGGTCCGGCTCGACGATATCGGTTTCCGCGTCGCGCGGTCGGCGTGACGACGACCTCCGCGCTGCGCGGGCGCAACACCGACTCAGGGCCCGAAATCCGCTGGTCGTGATCGTGACCCCTCCGGCACACTGGCCGCGTGGCCGTAACGGAGAAGGCGGTGCCGGCGCCGAGCCGGGCCCGGGCGACCGCGCTGAGCTCGCTCTCGTGGGTGCTGTTCGCGAGTTCGGGTTCGCTGGCCGCGGCGGTGATGGCGGCGGGCTGGTCGCCGGCCGCGGTGACCTCGGTGCGTCTCGCGGCGGCCGCGGCACTGCTGGCGCCGGTGGTCGCGGTATCGCGGCCGTGGGCGTTGCGGTTCGGCCGCGCCGACCTGTGGTTGCTGTTCGGCTACGGGGTGCTCGGTGTCGGCGGGGTGCAGTTGCTGTTCTTCGCGGCGGTGGCCCGGATCCCGGTCGGTGTGGCGATGATCCTGGTCAACGTGGCTCCGTCGCTGGTCGCACTCTGGGTGCGGGTGGTGCGGGGCATCCGGTTGCCCCGGCTGGTGTGGATGGGGATCGCGCTGGCCTCGGCGGGATCGGTGCTGGTCGCCCAGGTCTGGCGGGACTCCGGGCTGGACCTGCTCGGCGTGGCCGCCGGGCTGGGCGCGGCGCTCTGCTCGGCCGGGTACTTCCTGCTCGGTGAACACGGTGCGCGCAGGCACGACCCCGCGGGCCTCACCGCGACCGGACTGGCGATCGGCGCGGTGCTGGTGGCGGTGATCGCCCCGCCGTGGACACTGCCGTCGGATCCGCTCACCGGCGTCGCGGTACTGGGTGGCCTGCGGGTCCCGGTGTGGACGGTGCTGCTCGCGCTGGCCATTGTCGGTACCGTGCTGCCCTACCTGGCCGGATTGCGGGCGCTGCGCGACCTCCCCGTCGCCCTGGCCGGGGTGCTGGCCCTGCTGGAACCGGTAGTGGCCGCCGCGCTGGCCTGGCTGCTGCTGGGCCAAGCGCTCGGGCCGGCGCAACTGGCCGGGGCGGCGATCGTGCTCTCCGGCGCGGTATTGGTGCAACTGGCCGGGCCCGGAACGATTGCCGGAGAACCGGACCGGCCCGGCGGGCGCCGACGGTGACAGGGCCGGCTCGAATGTGTGGTTTCGTCCGGCCCTCGCCGTCGCTCGGCCGCCACGACCCGGCGCCTGCCGGGGCGTGGCGGCCGGAGCGGCTGCCGGGCGCGGCCCCTCAGGGCTCGAGGTCGACCACGCCTTTGCCGCTGGCGATATCGAATGGCACCGACACCTGATCGTGCGCGATCAACCAGATGCCGTCGACCTTGCGCAGCCCGTACGTGACCCGCACCCACATGCCGGTGACCGCTGTCCCGTCTTTCAGGGTGCCGCCCAGCCGTGCGAAAGCGTGCCCGAACGCCACATCGTCACCGATGGTGAAAGCCGCATCGCGGATCTCGTAGGTCACGTTCTCGAAGATCCGGAACACCTTCGCCCAGTTCTCCAGCTTCGCCGCGGTCCCGACGTGCTGGAGCGGCGGCTCGACATCGAAGGATACGACGTCGGGGGTGTACAGCTGCCGTAGTGCCTCGAGGTCTCCCGTTCCGAGCCCCTCGATCACCTTGTCGAGCTGTGCGCGGATCGCGGTCTCGTCCGTCTCGACGCCTTCAGCGCGCGACCGAGAGTGCGGTGTCGTCATGATCGGTTCCTTCCGAGTCGATGTGCGGGGTGTCGGCGCCGGTCCGGCGGAGCGGCGCCAGGGCAGTGCTCCAGGCGAGAACCTGATCCAGCAGCGTGCCCAGCGCGGCGGCGTGGTGCTCACGCGGTGTGAACGTGGTGAAGTTCTCGAAATCGGTGTGCAGCGAGATCGCGACCTGATGGCTCACATCGGCCATACCCAGCGTGCTGCAGACCGCCCGCAGCTGGACCACCGCGCGAGCTCCACCGCCCGCCCCGTAGGAGACGAACCCGATCGCCTTGTCGGCCCATTCCGCGCACAGGTGGTCGAAGGCGTTCTTGAGCACGCCGGGCGGGCCGCCGTTGTACTCCGGGGTCACCACCACGAAACCGTCGAAAGGGGCGATCCGCTCGGCCCACGCGCGGGTGTGCGCATGGACCGACGGACCGAACATGGGCGCCACGGGTTCGTCCAGATGCGGTAGCGGGTGGTCGCGGAGATCGATCAGTTCGAATTCGGCGTCGCCGCGCCGGGCCGCCGTCTCCAGCACCCACCGGGCGACCTGCGGGCCGTTGCGGTTGGGCCGGGTACTGCCGAGGATGATGCCGATTCTGATCACTGCCGGAACTCCTGCTCTGCTGAAGGTGTCACGACCCCCCGACGAGACAGCCCCGCGGAATGTCAGGCCGCCTCACAGATCGGGTCGCCGATTCGTCGAGTTCGATAGGAGACACGCCGAGCGAAGGAGCCGACCATGACCGACCCGCACCTGGACGCGGTGATCAGTGAACGCCGTCAGCTGATCAATATCGCCTACCGGCTGCTCGGCTCGCTGGCCGAGGCCGAGGACGTGGTGCAGGAGACCTACGCGCGCTGGTACGCGCTGCCGGAGCGGCAGCGGCAGGAAGTGGCGGCGCCCGGCGCGTGGCTGACCACGGTCGCCGGCCGGATCTGCTTCGATCTGCTCGGCTCGGCCCGCAGCAGGCGGGAACGCTATGTCGGTGACTGGATTCCGGAACCGATACCCGGCAGGTCCGAATGGCCGGACGGTTCCGCCCCCGCCGACCCGGCCGACCGGATCACTCTCGACGAGTCGATCGGTATGGCCTTCCTCGTCGTGCTGGACTCCATGACACCGGCCGAGCGGGTGGCGTTCGTGCTGCACGACGTCTACCGCTACTCCTTCGCCGAAGTCGCCGATATCGTCGGGCGCACCCCCGCCGCGTGCCGTCAGCTCGCCTCCAGCGCCCGCCGCCGTATCGATACCTCGCGGGGGCCGTCGGGCGCCGAACGCGCCGCCGTGGTCCGGGATTTCAAACGCGCCTGGCAAGCACAGGACATCGAGGCCTTGATCGGCCTCCTCGATCCGCGGGCGCGGGCCACGGCCGACGGCGGCGGTCTGGCGCCGGCGTTCCTCGAACCGATCGACGGCGGCGAACAGATCGCGCGCAGCTGGCTGGAGATCGCCGCCCGCAACCCCGGCTTCATCCTGCTGGAACACACGGTGAACGGCCAACCCGGACTGGTGGCACAAGTGGACGGCGCCATCGTCGCGGTATACGCCTTCGATATCGCCGACGGCCTGATCACTCGCATCTGGGCGATCCGGAATCCGGAGAAACTGCGACCCTGGACGGTCGCGAATGGCTGAGCGCGCGGATCAGGGTTCGCGGTTGACGCCGGGATGGCGGTATTCGAGGTACCCCGATGTCGGCTGGTAGCTCGCATCCAGTGTGACGTGCGCCTCCAACTCCGGATACGGCAGGTAGGCGCCCGACCGCGTCTGTTCGAGCCTGGTGGTGGGGTAGACGACTCCGCGCACCGGGCCGATCAGATCGGTATGGCTGTGCAGGTATCCGGCGATCGACTCGACCAGCTTCGGATCCGTGACGCCTGACCCTTGGGTGACCAGCACCACCGGACGCCGCGATCCGGGGATGGTGTCGATCATCTCGTCGAACTCCGGGCGACGGGCAATCAGCGGAGGGGCGCGCGGGCCGCGGTCGATCCGGCCCGCAGTGACGACGATAGCTGTCATCCATCGCCCGGACGGCGAAATGCTCGTCTGTTCCAGATCCGCGGGCCCACCTCTTCAACCGGTGTCGCACCCGGAAACGGCGGGGTGGCGCCGAAACGCGCGACGCCGGACGCGCGTACCTTCCACGGAAGGACACACGCCCGGCGTCGGGCAGGTGCCGGGACTCACTCGGTGGGCGCGAACGCCTCCTCGATGATCTCGGCCTGCTCCACCGCGTGCACCTTGCTCGAACCCGAGGACGGGGCCGACATGGCGCGCCGCGAGATACGGCGCAGGCGGCCCAGCCGCTCCGGCAGCAGCTCCGGCAGGTTCAGGCCGAAGAACGGCCACGCGCCCTGGTTCGCCGGCTCCTCCTGGACCCAGGCGATCTCGGTGGCGTTCGAGTACCGCTCCAGGGCCTCGTTCAACCGGAACTTGGGCAGCGGGTAGAGCTGCTCGACCCGGACGATGGCGACATCGTCACGCTTGCGCTTGGCCTTCGCGGCGGCCAGCTCGTAGTAGAGCTTGCCGCTGGTCAGCAGGATGCGCTTGACCGCCGCGCGGTCGCCGATGCCCTGCTCGTAAGTGGGCTCGTCGAATACCGAACGGAACTTGGACTCGGTGAAATCCTTGAGATCGCTGACCACGGCCTTGTTGCGCAGCATCGACTTCGGGGTGAAGACGATCAGCGGACGGCGGATACCGTCCAGCGCGTGCCGGCGCAGCAGGTGGAAGTAGTTCGCCGGGGTGGACGGCACTGCCACCGTCATCGAACCCTCCGCGCACAGCTGCAGGAAGCGCTCGATCCGGCCGGAGGTGTGGTCCGGGCCCTGACCTTCGTGCCCGTGCGGCAGCAGCAGCACGACCTCGGACAGCTGGCCCCACTTGGCCTCACCCGAGGAGATGAACTCGTCGATGATCGACTGGGCGCCGTTGACGAAGTCACCGAACTGGGCCTCCCACAGCACCAGCGCGTCCGGGTTACCCAGCGAATAGCCGTACTCGAAACCGACGGCGGCGAATTCGCTCAGCGCCGAATCGTGCACCGCGAACCAGCCCGGATTGGCGCTGTTGATGTTGTGCAGCGGGGTGTACTCTGCCGCGGTCTTCCGGTCGATGATCACCGAATGCCGCTGGGTGAAGGTGCCGCGGCGGGAATCCTGACCGGTCAGGCGGACCGCCCGGCCCTCGTCGATCAGGGTGCCGAAGGCCAGCAATTCGGCGAACGCCCAGTCGACCTTGCCCTCGTAGGCCATCTCGCGGCGCTTCTCCAGCACCGGCTGCACGCGCGGGTGCACGCTGAAACCGTCGGGCACATTCACGAACGCGTCGCCGATCCGCTGCAGCACCGATTTGTCGACCGCGGTGAGCACGGTGGACGGGACCTGCTGATCGTCCTCCACCGATTCGCTCGGCCCCGGTGGGTATTTCTCCAGCTCCCGGACCTCGTTGAAGACCCGCTCCAACTGCCCCTGGTAGTCGCGCAGGGCGTCTTCGGCTTCCTTCAGCGAGATATCACCGCGGCCGATCAGGCTCTCGGTGTAGCTCTTGCGGACACTGCGCTTGGTGTCGATGACGTCGTACATGTACGGCTGGGTCATCGAGGGGTCGTCGCCCTCGTTGTGGCCGCGACGGCGGTAGCAGATCAGGTCGATGACCACGTCCTTGCGGAACTTCTGCCGGAAATCGACCGCCAGGCGCGCGACCCAGTCGCAGGCCTCCGGGTCGTCGCCGTTGACGTGGAAGATCGGGGCGCCGATGAACTTGGCGATATCGGTCGAGTACTCGGTGGAGCGGCTGTTCTCCGGGGCCGTGGTGAAACCGATCTGGTTGTTGACCACGATGTGGATGGTGCCGCCCACGCGGTAGCCGCGCAGACCCGACAGGTTCAGTGTCTCGGCCACCACGCCCTGACCCGCGAACGCGGCGTCACCGTGCAGCATCAGCGGCACGACCGAGAAGCCCTCGGGGCCGTCGCCCTTGTCCAGCAGGTCCTGCTTCGCCCGGACCAGACCCTCGAGCACCGGGTCGACCGCTTCCAGATGCGAGGGGTTGGCGGTCAGCGAGACCTCGATCTCGTTGTCGCCGAACATCTGCAGGTAGTTGCCGCGCGCACCGAGGTGGTACTTCACATCGCCCGAGCCGTGGGTGGCGGCCGGGTTCATATTGCCCTCGAACTCGGTGAAGATCTTCGAGTACGGCTTGCCCACGATATTGGCCAGCACATTGAGGCGACCGCGGTGCGGCATACCGATGACGACCTCGTCGAGCGAATGCTCGGCGCACTGGTCGATCACCGCGTCCATCATCGGAATGACGGTTTCGGCGCCCTCCAGCGAGAAGCGCTTCTGGCCCACGTACTTGGTCTGCAGGAAGGTCTCGAACGCCTCGGCCGCGTTCAGCCGGTTCAGGATGTACTTCTGCTGGGCGACCGTCGGTTTGACGTGCTTCTGCTCCACCCGGTCCTGGATCCACTCGAGCTGATCGGTCTCCAGGATATGGGTGTATTCCACGCCGATGTGGCGGCAGTAGGAGTCGCGCAGCACCGACAGCACATCGCGCAGCTTCATCCGCTCTTCACCGTGGAAGCCGCCCACGTTGAAGTACCGGTCGAGATCCCACAGGGTGAGCCCGTGCTGGGTGACGTCGAGGTCGGGGTGGCTGCGGAACTTGTCCTTGACCAGGCGCAGCGGATCGGTGTCGGCCATCAGGTGGCCGCGGTTGCGGTACGCCGCGATCATCTCCAGCACGCGGGTGCTCTTGTCGACACCGCGTTCCTTGACGTCCTTGCGCCAGCGAACGGGCTCGTAAGGCACCGCCAGACCGTGGAAGATCTCGTCGTAGAACTCGTCTGCGATCAGCAGGTTGTGGATGGTGCGCAGGAAATCACCGGATTCCGCGCCCTGGATGATGCGGTGGTCGTAGGTGGAGGTCAGCGTCATGAGCTTGCCGATGCCGATCTCGGCGATCCGCTCGTCGCTCATGCCCTGGAACTCCGCCGGGTACTCCATGGCGCCCGCGCCGATGATCGCGCCCTGGCCCTGCATCAGGCGGGGTACGGAGTGCACGGTGCCGATGGTGCCCGGGTTGGTCAGCGAGATGGTGACCCCGCTGAAGTCCTCGGCGGTCAGCTTGCCGTCGCGCGCGCGGCGGACGATGTCCTCGTAGGCGGTGTGGAACTGACCGAAGGTCATCTCCTCACAGCCCTTGATGGCGGCGACGACCAAGGACCGGCTGCCGTCCTTGCCGGGCAGGTCGATGGCCAGACCGAGGTTGGTGTGCGCGGGGGTGACCGCGTTGGGTTTACCGTCGACCTCGGCGAAATGCCGGTTCATGTTCGGGAAGGCCTTCACCGCCTGCACGATCGCGTAGCCGAGCAGATGGGTGAAGGAGATCTTGCCGCCCCGGGTGCGGGCGAGATGGTTGTTGATGACCAGCCGGTTGTCGATCATCAACTTGGCCGGCACGGCCCGCACGCT
>NZ_BAGJ01000145.1 GCF_000308775.1 Nocardia testacea NBRC 100365 | reverse complement strand
CAGGGAATCGGCGGCAGGCCCGGGATCCGGATCATGGGTGCGGGCCGCGGGGCCGGTGCCGGCAGTGCGGGCGGAGGCGGCGGAACCTGGTTCTCGGTCTGCGCGGCCAGCAGATCCCCCGGGCCGGGCGGGAATTCGGTCGGTGTACTGCCCGGCGGAACGAGATCGGGTGAAACGGTGACCGGCGCCGGTCGGCCGCCGGTCCGGTAGGCGGCCGACCAGCTCAGCACATTGGCCGCGTACGACATGGAATTGTTATAGCGCAGCACCGCCCGCAGTTCCTGTTGCGGGTCACGCAGATTCAGGCCGCCCGAGCACAGGTACTTCCCGGCGCCGAGCGCGGCGTCGAAGACGTTGTGCGGATCGGCGCGCCCGTCGGCGTTGCCGTCGGCGGCGTAGCGCGACCAGGTGCTCGGCAGGAACTGCATGGGTCCCAGCGCCCGGACATACCCGCCGTCGGCCGCGCGGATCACTTCGTTGCCGGGCAGCGAGCCGTCCAGTGCCGGACCGAAAATGGGCGGATCGGTGGTCCCGGCGGCATCGGTGCGGCCGTTGCTCGCGTGGCCCGATTCGATCCGGCCGATCCCGGCCAGCAGATTCCAGGTGACACCGCAGCCCGGCGTCGAGGACTGCAGGGCCAGTTCGGCATTGCGGTAGGCCGCGAGCACGATCTCCGGAATGCCGAGCGCGCCGCCGCCCCGCGGCAGATCGATGGTCTGCAGGGGGACCACACCGCCGAAGGGCGGGATCCCGTCGGCGGGTGAGGGGCTGAGGGCGCGAAGTTTCCGGGGTGTCGAGCGCTCGACCGGCAACATTCCGAGTGTCTGGGGCAGTGGCGCGTCGGTGGTCGGATCAGGGTCTTTCAGCTGATCGGTATCGGCGGCGAGCCGAGCCCCGGGAGCCTCCGGGGGAGTCGACGAGAAGGTCGTGTGGGCGGCCGAACCGCTCGCTACCAGGCCTGCCATGACCAGAGCCGACATTGCCACAGGGGTAGGTATCCGCATTCGGCTCCACCGTTCCTCTATGTCACAGGTGAGCAACCGTCCCGGACATTCCCGGACGGCGTGCTCGGGACAACGTGATCCAGGTTACCTACCGGTCAGGAGCATATTGCGGATTTCCGGTCATTCATCCGCGACAGGCGACGAAACAGAGCCCGTAACCGGCTTGTGACCGGAGGTTTTCTTGCGTTTCGGCTTGGCAGACTTTTCCGGGCGCGTCGGACCGACACCCGCCGCCGACTCGAGGCGATCGAGAGCGTCGCGGATCTCGTCCAGTTCCCGCCTCAGATAGTCGCGGGTGGCCACTTCGCCCACCGCGAGCCGCAGGGCGGCCAGTTCGCGCGCCAGGAATTCGGTGTCGGCCTTGGTCTGCGCGGCCCGTAACCGGTCCTCCTCCAGCGATACCCGGTCGCGGTTGTCCTGCCGGTTCTGCGCCAGCAGGATCAGCGGCGCGGCGTAGGCGGCCTGGGTGGAGAACGCCAGATTCAGCAGGATGAAGGGATAGGGATCCCAGCGCAGCGTGATGAAGAAGATGTTCAACGCGATCCAGACGATCACCACCACCGTCTGCAACGCCAGATAGCGTCCGGTGCCCAGGAACCGGGCGATGCGTTCGCTGCCGCGCGCCAACGCCTCGGCGTCCCAATCGAATCGGAACCGGGATTCCACCGGTGTCTCCAGTCGCTGCCGGGCCGCCGCCGCCGCCCGGCTCACCGTGCTCTTGTCCGTCACTGCCGTACACCCTCGAACAGTTGCTCGTCCTCACGCCAATCACGCGGCAGCAGATGATCCAGGACATCGTCCACGCTCACCGCGCCCAGCAGATGATTCTGCTCATCCACCACCGGTGCGCACACCAGGTTGTAGCTGGCGAAATAGCGGGCCACCGCGGTGAGCGGCGCCTCCGGGCGCATGGTGGTCAGATCGGTGTCCAGCAGCCCGCCCACCAGATGCGCGGGCGGTTCCCGCAGCAGCTGCTGCAGATGTACGCACCCCAGATAGCGCCCGGTCGGCGTCGCCGTCGGTGGCCGCACCACGAAGACCATCGAAGCCAGTGCGGGCGTCAGGTCGGGATTACGGACCCGGGCCAGCGCCTCCGCGACGGTCGTCGAAGGCGTCAGGACCACCGGCTCGGGCGTCATGAGACCGCCCGCGGTGTCCGGGGAGTGTTCGAGCAGGCGGCGCACCGGCTCCGATTCCTGCGGATCCATCAGTGTCAGCAGCGATTCGGCCTCGTTCTCCGGCAACCCGCCCAGCAGGTCGGCGGCGTCGTCGGGGTCCATGGCCTCGAGGACGTCGGCCGCCCGGCCGATATCGAGCTTGCCCAGCAACTCCAGTTGATCGTCGCCGGACAACTCCTGGACCACATCGGCGAGCCGTTCGTCGTCGAGCGCCACCGCCACCTCCAGCCGGCGCTTCTCCGGCAGTTCGCGCAACAGGTGCGCGACATCGGCCGCGCGCTGACCCTCGAACTGTTCGAGCAGCGTGCTCACATCCTGACCGGGCCGCCCCAACTCGTACGGCGTGAGCCCCTGAACCCGGGCCCAGTCGACCACGTGCACGGTGCGCCGCCGCCCGAGCCGGCGGTGCCCGCGCACCGCCACCCGCGACACCCGCCAGTCCCGGGTGCGGGTGAGCGCGATCCCCAGATCGACCACGTACACATCCACCCCGGCCAGATCCGGCAGATCGGGATCATCCACCCGTACCGCGGAGTCGACGATCTGCGCCATGGCCAGCACCTCACCGGGCCGCTGCGCGAAACGCCGCAGACTCACATTGCCGGTATTGAGGGTCACCGAACCGGGTTCGATGGCGGTGACACGCAGCATCGGGACGAAGATCCGGCGACGGGTCGGCAGCTCCACCACCAGCCCGTGGACACGCGGTTCCTGCCGGTCGTACCGGACGGCGACCACCACGTCGCGCACACGGCCGATAGACTCGCCGTCCGGCCCCAGCACCGCCAGGCCGGTCAGCCTGGCGATATACACCCTGGTAGCTGCCATGGGTGTCAGGCTAGATGTTCCGGGGCCGGACCGGGCCGACCCCCAGGAGAGTTGTTGATGAAGCCGCGCCGTTCCGTGCTCGCCGTGCCGGGCAGCAATCCCAAGATGATCGCCAAAGCCAAGGGCCTACCGGTCGACGAGGTCTTCCTCGACCTCGAAGACGCGGTCGCCCCCGAGGCCAAGGCCGCGGCCCGCGCGAATATCGTGGCCGCGCTCAACGACTCCGGCTGGGGCGAGCAGCTGCGGGTGGTGCGGGTCAACGACTGGACCACCCAGTGGACCTACGCGGATGTGATCTCGGTGGTCGACGGCGCCGGCACCGCACTCGACGCGATCCTGCTGCCCAAGGTCACCGACGCAGGCCAGGTGCGCGCGCTGGATCTGCTGCTGGGCCAGCTGGAGCGAGCCAACGGTATCGAACCCGGCCGCATCGGTATCGAACCCCAGATCGAGAACGCGCTGGGCCTGCGCAATATCGACGAGATCGCCACCGCCAGCCCGCGGGTACAGACCCTGGTCTTCGGCCCGGCCGACTTCATGGCCAGCATCAATATGCGCACCCTTGTCGTAGGTGAGCAGCCCGAGGGCTACGACACCGGCGACGCCTACCACCACATTCTGATGACCATCCTGCTCACCGCCCGCGCCCACGGTCTCCAGGCCATCGATGGCCCCTACCTGCAGATCCGCGATATCGACGGCTTCCGCCGGGCCGCCGGCCGCACCGCCGCCCTGGGCTTCGACGGAAAGTGGGTGCTGCACCCGAGCCAGGTCGACGCCGCCAACGAGATCTTCAGCCCCCGGCAATCCGACTACGACCACGCCGAACTGATCCTCGACGCCTACGCCTATCACACCTCGGCCGCCGGCGGCGCCCGTGGCGCGGTGATGCTCGGCGACGAGATGATCGACGAGGCCAGCGCGAAGATGGCGGTGGTGATCGCGGAGAAGGGGCGGGCGGCGGGGATGCGGCGGACGTCCACCTTCACGCCACCGGAGTAAGAGTTCGTCCGGCGGTACCGGACGGGCCGGACCGGAATCGCGGTGCTCGAGGGACCGCCCGCGGTTCCGGGCGCATGATGCTGTCGAATCGCCCACGGCCCGGGAACCCCCCCAGCCACACTGGTCGGCGGCTTTGCCGGTGGAGTGCTCGCTCATCGGGTGCGGGCTCGCTCGCGAAGACCGGGGCCTTTGCTCGCCAAGGCCACGGTTGCGCCTTGCTCGCCAAAACCACGGGGTGGACCTGCTCGCGAAGGGTGAGGCGTGGACCTGCTCGCGAAGGTGCTGTGTTTTTGGCGCGCTGGCGCGCGCGGGGTTGAGGCCCCCTTGTGTCTCGCCGTTTCGGCCTCGAGACTCGCGCCTTCGGCGCATGCGCTTTCGAGGCCGAAACGGCGAGACGGGCCTCAACCCTTCAGGTGTCTCGCAAAACTCGACACATGCGGTTGCGTCGGCATTCGATGTCCGGAACGGATGCCGACTCGACCGCACTGGCCGCCCTGCGTCCGATCACCTTCACGAACAGCAGCACCCTCTCGGCGCCGAGTTCAGCGAGGTTCTGAAAGGGTCGAGGCCCGTCCCGCCGTTCAGCGCCCGAAGTGCATGCGCGAAGCGCGAGTCTCGGGCGCTGAACGGCGGGACCGAGGGGGCCTCGACCCTGCCCCGCCGGAGGCGGGGCAATGAACACAGCGGCGCCAAATAAGACAGAATGGACGTATGACGAACCCTCTTGGAGGCTCGAATCGCGGTAGGCAGGGTCTGCCCACGCCCCCTTCCGGGTGGCCGGTCGGTTCGTATCCGACCTATGCCGAGGCGCAGCGTGCGGTGGATCATCTGGCGGACAATCAGTTCCCGGTGCAGAACGTGACCATCGTCGGCGTGGACCTGATGCAGGTCGAGCGGGTGTTGTACCGCTTGAACTGGGGCAAGGTGATCGGCGGGGGTGTGGTCTCGGGTGCGTGGCTCGGGTTGTTCCTGGGCTTGTTGCTGAGCCTGTTCACCACCAACGGTATGGCGGGCCCGCTGGTGGTGGGCCTGGTCGGCGGCATCATCTTCGGGGTCATCTCGACGACCATCCCGTACGCGGCCACCCGGGGGCAGCGGGATTTCGCGTCGACCATGCAGTTGGTCGCGGGCCGTTACGACGTGCTGTGTGATCCGAAGACGGCCGAACAGGCCCGGGATCTGCTCGCGAAGCTGGCCATCTAGCGAATGGACGTGATCGAACGCGTCCGGACGGCCGTGGCGGATTTCTTCGGGGTGGACGCGGCCGCGGTGGATACGGCTTCGATGACTTTCCTGGGTCTGGAGCCGATCGAGATCCTGCGTATCCCCGGCGACGGTGTGACGCACTATCTGACGGTCGGGGGATCGCGGCATCCGATGGGTGATCCGGGGGATCTGCACGCCGACCCGGTGCGTGGTCCGCGGGCGGAGCTGGTGCTGACGGTGCGGTCGGCGGCCGGCGCCGGGGCGGGGGTGGCCCGGACGCTGGGGGTGCTGGCCGCGGCGCCGGCGGTCGAAGGTGTTGTGCTGCAAGCGGATGCGCTACTGGACCTGGGTGAACCGATCTGGCGGGAGGCGCCGTTCACGGCGGTGCTCTTGGGGAGCGGGGAGATCCCGGAGATCGATCTACCGGATCCGGCGGAGCCGGTGCGGTATTTCACGGTGACGCCGGTGACCGCGACCGAGGCGGCCTGGGTGCGGGTGCGCGGCGCGCAGGCGCTGCGGGACGCCTGGGCCGAGGCCGGGATCGATGTGCTGGATCCCGGCCGGGGTGCGGCCTCGCTCTAGCGGACGGTTCCGGTCAGAGCCAGTCGTTGCGGCGGAAGAGCGCGAGCAGCGTCAGGCAGATCGCGAGAATGACCACGAGCACCACGGGGTAACCCCAGCCGGTCTTCAGTTCCGGCATGTGCTCGAAGTTCATCCCGTAGATCCCGGCGATCATGGTCGGCACCGCGGCGATGGCGACCCACGCCGATATCTTGCGCATATCGGTGTTCTGCTGGACGGTGATCTTGGTGAGCGCGGCGCTGATGAGGGCGCTGAGCGAATCGTCGAAATCGGTGATGCGTTCGGCGACACCGGTGTGGTGGTCGGCCACATCCCGCAGGTAGCGCCGGATCTCCGCGTCGATCGGCAGTTCTTCCTTGTGCACCAGCAATTGCAGTGGCAGTGCCAGCGGGTTGACCGCGCGACGTAGTTCCACCACTTCGCGTTTGAGCTGATAGATCGCTTCGACGGTGATCCGGGTGCGCGGAGTGAACACCTCTTCTTCCATGGCGTCGATATCGAATTCCACCGCCTGCACGACGTCGATATATGAATCGACCACATGGTCGGCGATGGCGTGCAGCACCGAGCCCGTGCCCAGCCGCAATCGGCCGGGGTCGTCTTCGAGGCCGCGGCGCACGGCCGCGAGCGGCGAATGTTCGCCGTGCCGGACGGCGATCACGAAATCGGGTGCGGTGAAGATCAGCAGTTCGCCCGTTTCGACGATTTCGCTGATCGTGTGCAGTTCGTGCTCCCGGTAGGCGACCGTGCGCATGACCATGACGAGGGTGTCGTCGTAACGCTCCAGCTTGGGCCGCTGATGGGCCTGTACCGCGTCCTCGACGGCGAGGGCGTGCAGCCCGAATGTCTCCGCCACCTCACCCATCTGGTCGGCATCGGGGTCGTGCAGACCGAGCCAGACGAAACCGCCGCGTTCGCGGGCGGCGGCGAGCGCCTTCTCGTGGGTGTACCGGCCCGGGAGACGCCTGCCGTCCACGTACACCGCGCAGTCGACGACCGCGCGCGCCGTGGGCACCCGGATATGCGGTACCGCGGTGGCACGCCGCGTCCGTCCCGGACCATGGAACGGCAGCGGTATCGAAGGCACGCGTCGATGCTACTTCGCGGTGGTACGCGGGCCGGGATCCCGCGGAAGCTCCGGTCACCGCGGCCCGGGTGCGGCGTCGCGGCCCCGCTTGCGGCCCCGCACCGGTGGTGCATCGGACGAGCACTGGAAGACTGGACGGGTGCGCATCGATCTGCATACCCACTCCACCGCCTCCGACGGCACCGACAGCCCGGCCGAACTGGTGCGCAATGCGGCCGATGCCGGGCTGGACGTCGTCGCGATCACCGATCACGACACCACCGCCGGCTGGGCCGAGGCCGAGGCCGCCCGTCCGGCCGGGCTGACCCTGGTCCGAGGAATGGAGATGTCGTGCGTGGGCCGCGGCGTCGACGGCTACCCCGTATCGGTGCATCTGCTGGCCTACCTGTTCGACCCTGCCGACAGCGGGTTCGCGGCCGAACGGGAGCGGTTGCGCGCCGAACGGGTCGAGCGGCTACGCGCCATGGCCGAACAGATGGCCGTCGACGGGCTACCGATCGATCCGGACGCGGTGCTGGCTGCCGCCGGCCCCGCCGCGGGCCGCCCGCACCTGGCCCGCGCCCTGGTCGAAGCGGGTGTGGTGCCCTCGGTGGAGGCCGCCTTCGCCGATCTGCTCGCCTCGGACGGCCCCTACTACGTGGAGAAGGCCGATACCCCGCTGCGCTGGGCCGTAACGATGATCGCCGCGGCCGGCGGCGTCAGCGTGCTCGCCCACGGCCGGGCCCGCAGCCGGGGCCGGCTGCTGGACCTGCAGGAGGTGCGCGACCTGGCGTCGCACGGACTGGGCGGACTGGAGGTCGATCACCCCGACCACAACCCGCGGGACCGGGCGATGCTGCGTGAACTCGCCGGCGAATGCGGACTGCTGGCGACCGGGTCCTCGGACTACCACGGCGCCAACAAGACCATCGGCCTCGGCGAATGCACCACCGACCCGGCACAGTTCGAGAAGCTGGCCGGCCGGGCCACCGGCGTACCGGTGCTGGCCTCATGAGACCGGTGCGCGCCGTCAGCGGTGTGGCGGCAGCCGGGCTGGTGCTGCTGGCGCTGGTCGTCGTCGGTGCGGAGTTCATCGGCGAGCGCCGTGGTTTCCCGGGGCCCGGTGCCGAATCGGTGGCCTGGCATATCGTGGTCGCGGTGATCGCCGTTGGGGCGCAAGTGTATTCGGATCGGGTGCGGGGCGCGGCGAGTCTCGGTGCGGCAGTGGTGGTGCTGGGTTCCGGCGCGATCCTGCTGTGGACCCAGTGGTGGGGCTGACCGGCCGCGGGAGACGTACCGATCCCGGGTTCACCCGGCCGCCCGGGAAACTTCGAGGTGTCTCACCGGATCGGCGCGCCGCCCGCGAGTTTCCGCTCACGGGAAGGTAATGCTCACGGCCTACGCTGACCCCCGTGGTGTCCGAAACGCGCAATCCGCCGGGCCCGGTTTGGCGAACGGCCCGGGACCTGGCAGAATGTTGCGGATTCCCGATCGTTGCCACCGCCGGGTCGGGGATATCAGGCGCCCGCCGCTCCGCGACGCACCGTCGCGACGGGAAACGGGCACCGGTCGAGTTCATTCGGACCAACCCGTCCGAAATCCACCCGGACCGTCGCTGCCCGAAATCAGCGCCACCGTCTATCACCCTGTGTCCGGGGTCCCCGGGACTTCCGGGTCCTGGTCGCGCCGGGAAACATCCTGGTCGCGCCGCCGATGAACGATATGACGCAGATAACACCAAATACCCGGCGGTAACCGTCCACCGGTTACGACCGCAACCAGCAGGAGTGAAATCGTGTCCTCTGTGACTGACGCACCGAACGCCACCGCCAGCAAAGAAGAGGTCCAAGATCTCGCGGCGATCACTCACGAGGAGATCTTCGCGGGTCACCTCGGCGGCAAGCTCTCGGTCGAGCTCAGCTCGCCGCTGGAAACCCAGCGCGACCTATCGATCGCCTACACACCCGGTGTGGCCCAGGTGAGCCGCGCCATCGCCGAGGACGAGAGCCTGGCCAAGCGCTACACCTGGACCGACCGCCTGGTGGTCGTGGTCAGCGACGGCTCCGCGGTGCTCGGCCTCGGCGATATCGGCCCGCGCGCCTCCCTCCCGGTCATGGAGGGTAAATCGGCGCTGTTCAAGAAGTTCGCCGGGCTCGACTCCATCCCGATCGTGCTGGACACCAAGGACGTCGACGAAATCGTCGAAACCCTGATCCGCCTGCGTCCCAGCTTCGGCGCGGTGAACCTGGAGGATATCTCCGCTCCCCGCTGCTTCGAGATCGAGAAGCGGGTCGTGGAGGCCCTCGACTGCCCCGTCATGCACGATGACCAGCACGGCACCGCCATCGTGGTGCTGGCCGCGCTCAACGGCGCCGCCGCAGTGCAGGGCCGCGCGACCTCCGGCCTCAAAGTGGTCGTGTCGGGCGCCGGCGCCGCCGGTGTCGCCTGCACCAATATCCTGCTCGCCGCGGGTGTCGCCGATGTGACCGTGCTCGACTCCAAAGGCATCGTCAGCCGCGACCGCGCCGATCTCAACCCGGTCAAGGCGGACCTGGCCCAGCGCACCAACCCGCGCGGTCTCACCGGCACCGCCGCCGACGCCCTCGTCGGCGCCGATGTGTTCCTCGGCCTGTCCGCGGGCACCATCGCCGAAGAGCTCATCGCCTCGATGGCGCCGGAGTCCATCGTGTTCGCCATGTCCAACCCGGATCCGGAGATCCACCCCGACGTGGCCCACAAGTACGCCGCCATCGTCGCCACCGGGCGCAGCGACTTCCCGAACCAGATCAACAATGTGCTCGCCTTCCCCGGCGTGTTCAAGGGCGCGCTCGACGCGGGCGCCCGGCGCATCACCGAAGGTATGAAGATCGCGGCCGCCAACGCCATCCTCGGCGTCGTCGCCGACGAACTCGCCGTCGACAAGATCGTGCCCAGCCCGCTCGACCCCCGCGTCGCCCCCGCGGTGGCCGACGCGGTCGCCGCCGCCGCCCGCGCGGAGGGCGTCGCCTGATAGATCGTTCCGCCTTACCCGGGCGGTAACCGCAACTACAGCACTCGGCCGCCACCCTGGGCCGGGTGCTGTAGTTTTTGGCGCCGCCGAAGGCGCGCCAAAAACACAGACCTTCGCGAGCAGGCCGACCTCTTACACCTTCGCGGCTCGGTTACGTCCGAATCCGGGGAACCTGTGCCCGGGTCCGGCTCTGGTCGGGGCCCGTCGGCGCACCCCGGACATCTCCCGCCGCGCCCGGTTACCCGACCGCGGGGACCCTGTAGATTCCTGAGGGTTGTCGGGGCGCCCGGACGGGGTGCGGCGGGCTGGTTACGGAAGTGGGTGTCTCGCGCGATGGTGCTGGCGGCGTCGATGCGTGTCGTTGCTCGGATGCTGGTGCCGGTGCTGGCCGGGCTGGCCGTCTCCTGTGGTGCCGAGGAGGCCGAACCGCTGGTGGTGGGAGCGCAGGGGGCGGCCGAGTCGCGGGTCCTGGCCGATATCTACGCGCAGGCGCTGGCGCGAACGGGCGCGGCGGTTCGGGTCGAGCCGGGGCTGGGCGGCCGGGCGGAGGTGCTGGCGGCGCTGGACGCGGGGACCGTCGCGGTCGCCCCGGACCACAACGGCGCGCTGCTGGCCGACCTGAACGTGGGGGCCGAGGCCACGACCACGAAGGCCGTCACGCGGGAGCTGAACGGGTCACTGCCGCAGGGGACCGTCACCGCCGACGCCGCCGACGGCGCGGACTTCGAACCGCGGGTTCTGGTCACCGCCGCTGTCGCCGAGCAGCGCGGGATCGATTCGGTGGAGCAGCTGGCTACGCAGTGTCCATCGCTGGTCGCCGGTATCGCCGCTGTTCCCGGATTGTTCGAGCTACCGCAGGTGGCGGGGAAGATCTCGGGTTGCGCGTTCGCCTCGACCGAGGTGTTCCCCGGGCCCGGGGAACTGCGCCGGGCGCTGCTGGAGGGACGGGTCCAGGCCGCGGTGCTGGCCGGCCCCGCGGAATTTCTGCCGGGCGGTACGGAGGGGCTGAAGGTACTCGCCGACCCGGAGGACGCCATCAGGCCGGAGAATCCGCTCGCGTTGGTGCGCAAGGGGGCGCTGGACGATCGGCAGCTGGAGAAGCTGAACTACGTGGCCGGTGAACTCACCACCGACGAGCTCGCGACCTTGGTGCTGCGGGTCCGGGACGAATCCGCGGACCCGGGGGAGCTGGCCCGCACCTGGCTGGACGCGCACGGTCTCTGAGCAGGACCGGGATCGGTCCGATATGCCCGGAATGTTGGCGCGGTGCGCGGCGTCGTACCTGGAGTCCGGAGTGGCCACGGAACGAGCAGGCTGCGGTTGTCGTGCCCCGTCCGTACGGTGAGCCGGTAGTCCCAGATGGTGTGTCCGCGTGACGCGCCGCGACAGATCCACGAAACGGCGCATCGGGCGCCGCTCGGACAGGAACGGAAGCTATGCCCACTCAACGCAATCCGTGGCTCGCATTAGGTGCGCTGGTCGTCGGATTCTTCATGATCCTGCTCGATGTGACCATCGTGGCGGTCGCGAATCCGGCGATCATGGCCGATCTGCACGCGGATATCTCAGAGGTCATCTGGGTGACCAGCGCCTATCTGCTCACCTACGCGGTACCGCTGCTGATCACCGGGCGGCTGGGTGACCGGTTCGGCCCGAAGAACATCTATCTGCTCGGGCTCGCGGTGTTCACGCTCTCCTCGCTGGCGTGTGGGCTGGCGGGGGATATCGAGACCTTGATCGCCGCGCGGGCCGTGCAGGGCCTGGGCGCGGCATTGATGACTCCGCAGACCATGGCGGTGATCACCCGGACGTTCCCGCCGGATCGCCGGGGCGCCGCCATGGGTATGTGGGGGGCGGTCGCCGGGCTGGCGACGCTGGTCGGCCCGATCCTGGGCGGTGTACTGGTAGACGGTCTGGGCTGGGCGTGGATCTTCATCGTGAACGTGCCGGTCGGAGTGGTGGCCTTCGCGCTCGCCGTCTGGCTGGTGCCGTCGTTGCCGACCCATGAGCACAAATTCGACCTGGTCGGCGTGGTGTTGAGCGCGGTCGGCATGTTCCTGCTGGTGTTCGGTATCCAGGAGGGCAATACGAGCGACTGGTCGGCGAAGATCTGGGCGATGATCGCGGCCGGGATCGTGGTGCTGGCCGTGTTCGTGGTGACCCAGGCACGCGGGTCGGGCGAGCCGTTGCTGCCGCTGCCGCTGTTCCGGGACCGGAATTTCTCGCTGTCTAATCTGGCCATCGCCAGTATGGGCGCGGCCGTGACCGCGGTGATGGTGCCGATCTACTTCTACCTGCAGGCCGTGCATGGTATGTCGCCCACCCGGTCGGCGCTGGTGCTGGCTCCGATGGCCGTCGTGACCGGGTTCGCCGCCCCGGTGATCGGCCGGCTCTCCGACCGGATGCATCCGCGGATCATTCCGACCATCGGGTTCTTGACGTTCGCGATCTCCATCTTCTGGTTCGCCCTGGTGATGCGGGATCCGCACGCGAATATCACCTGGATGGTCGTCGCGGGCGCGGTGGCCGGCGCCTCGAACGCCTGTATCTGGGCGCCGCTGGCGACCACGGCCACCCATAATCTGCCGATTTCGCAGGCCGGGGCTGGGGCGGGCGTCTACAATACGACCCGCCAGGTCGGATCGGTGCTCGGCAGTGCGGCGATCAGCGCCCTCATCGCCGCGCGGATGAGCGCGGCGGGTCTCGGCGATGCGCCGGCCGGAGAAGGTATGGGTGGCGGCCAGGTGCCCGAGCCGGTGAAGCAGGCGTTCAGTACCGCGCTGAGTCAGGCCACCTTGCTGCCGGCCGCGCTGCTGCTGGTCGGTGTGATCGCCTCGGCCCTGTTCATCCGCTTCGTGCCGGTCGGCGCCCCGACCGGTGACGCCGCCGCAGTGCACAAGGCGGACTCGCTGACGGGCTAGGTGTCCTGCCCGAGCGGTCGGGACTGCGGACGGCCGGTGGTGTTCGCCGAGTGCGGTGTGGAGTTTCGCCCGCCGGCGACACGAGGAGAGTTCTCGGCCGCTACGAAAAGGCGCGGCCGGTCGCTCAGGTTGTCGCCATCCGGTGTGGTTCGCGAGCTGCTGGTCGAACGGGGCTACTCGGGCCTCACCGTCGACGCTGTGGCAGCGAAGGCCGGTGTGGGCAAGCCGCGATCTATCGGCGGTACGCCACGAAGCAAGAACTGATCTTCTCTGAGCCGGCGGAGACCGCCGCGGTAGCGGTCGCCGCGAAGTTGCATGGACGGTACGCGGTTGTAGCCCTACCGACGGCGGCATCTCGGCTGACCGAACCGCCCCACATCCTCCGGAGACGACACGATCGTCGCGACCTCCCGGGAGGTCGCGACGATCGGGTGACGCCGGGGCGTGCGTGCCGGGCGGCTGCGGTATGGCGGACTCAGCTGTAGATCTTGTCCACCTCGGCGGCGTACTGCTTCATGACGACCGCGCGCTTCAGCGACATCTTGGGGGTCAGCTCGCCGGTTTCCTGGGTCCAGTCCGAGGTCAGGATATTGACCTTCTTGATCTGCTCGGCCTTGGACACCTTCTTGTTGGTCTCGGCGACCGCGGCCTCCACCTCGGCGACCAGGGCCGGGTTCTCGACCAGTTCGGCGATCTCCACCTCGGCGGCGACCCCGTTGCGCTCCTTCCAGCCCGGCAAGGCTTCCGGGTCCAGCGTGATGAGCGCGCCGATGAACGGTTTGCCGTCGCCCACCACCATCACCTGGCCGATCAGCGGATGCGCGCGCAACTCGTCCTCCATGGGCGCCGGGGAGACGTTCTTACCGCCGGCGGTGACCAGGATTTCCTTCTTGCGGCCGGTGATGGTGATGAACCCGTCGGCGTCGATGGCGCCCAAGTCGCCGGTTTTGAACCAGCCGTCGACGAACGCGTCCGCGGTGGCCTGCTCGTTGCCCCAGTATCCGGCGAAGATCACCGGCCCGCGCAGCAGTAATTCGCCGTCCTCGCCGATCTTGGCGGCGTGACCTTCCAGTGGGCGGCCGACCGACCCGACCCGGATGTGGTCGGGAGTGTTCACCGCGACCGCGGCGGTGCTCTCGGTGAGGCCGTAGCCCTCGAAGATGGTGACACCGACACCGCGGAAGAAGTGCCCGAGCCGGGCGCCCAGCGGCCCGCCGCCGGAGACCGCGGCCTGGCAGTTGCCGCCCAGGGCGGCACGCAGTTTGCCGTAGACCAGTTTGTCGAACAGTGCGTGCTTGGCGCGCAGCACCAGGCCGGGCTTCCCGGCGCCCAGGGCCTCGCTGTACTCGATCGCGGTGGCCGCGGCGGCGTCGAAGATCTTGCCCTTGCCCTCGTCGTGGGCCTTCTGCTTGGCGGCGTTGAAGACCTTCTCGAAAACGCGCGGTACCGAGAGCACGAAATCGGGCCGGTGCTCGGCGAACTGCTGGACCAGCGTGCTCCAGTCGGAGGTGTGCGCCAAGGTGACCTTGGCGTCGAAGGCGGCCAGGCTCACCGCGCGGGCGAAGACATGCGCCAGCGGCAGGAACATGAGGGTCTTCTTGCCGGGGGTCAGGAACGACGCCAGCGCGATCCGGTCGGCCCGGGATTCGGCCCAGAGGTTGGCGTGGCTGAGCATGACGCCCTTGGGCCGGCCCGTGGTGCCGGAGGTGTAGATCAGGGTGGCCGGGGAGGCCGCGTTCACCTGGGCGCGCCGATCATGGACGACCTGCTCGTCGAGTTCGGCACCGCGCCGGACGAGTTCCCCGATCGCGTCCTCGTCGATCTGCAGGGTCTCGCGCAGCGCGGTCAGTTCGGCGGGATCGATCTCGTCGATGACGGCGCGGTGCTTGTTGTTCTCGACGACCAGCAGCGCGGTGGCCGAATCCTGCAGAATCCAGCGGGCCTGTTCGGCCGAGGAACTGTCGTAGATCGCCACGGTGCAGCCGCCGGCCGCCCAGATGGCGAAATCGAGCAGGGTCCACTCGTAACGGGTGGCGGCCATGATGGCGACCCGGTCGCCCAGTTCGATACCCGAGGCGATGAGGCCCTTGGCCACATCGGTGACCGCTTTCGCGAACTCCGCGGCCCGGACATCGCGCCAGCCGCCCTTGCCGTCGGGGACGTTGAACATCACCGCGGCGGGGGATTCCTTCGCGAAGCGGAACACGTTGTCGGAATTGTTCGCGTCCTCGGGGATGGTGTAGGAAGCCGGGGCTTCGAACTCGCGCATCATTGCCTTTCCCTGTTTGCCAACTCGTCGGTAATTTACGCCACCGGAACCGGGCGGGGCGCGGGCCACCGGTAAACGCCCTGGATCTCACCCTGGGACCAGGGCGAAACGCGTCCCGATCAGGCTCTCATCCTAGGTCGCGCAGCGGTAGCTGATCGACGGCTTGCCGCAGGAAATCGGCCATTTCGGTCAGCGCCGCGGCAGCTGGGCCCACCAGGGCGGCCTGTAGCTGGGCGACATGCCAGAGCCCGCGGCTCTCGGTGAACGAGACGCTGACCCCCGCCGCGCGCAGGGCCGCGGTGAGATCGACGCACTGCGGGTGCAGTAGTTCGTCGACATCGGCCTGGACGTAGACCGGGGGCAGGCCGGCGAGGACGCCGTGCAGCGGCGCGTAGCCGGTATCGGCGGGATCGCCGGTGCCCAGATAGGCGGCGGCGCAGGCCCGTGACCACGGTCCGTTCACGACAAGATCGCGGGGGCGTTCGGCGAGCTGGTTCGGATCGACCCACGGCGCGATGAGACCGAGCGCGGCGGGGGTGTGGCCGTGCCGGGCGATGAGCCGCTGGGCCAGCGCCAGGGACAGTCCACCACCGGCCGAATCGCCGGCGATCGCGATCCGTTCCGGCCGGTAGCCGTGCTCGGCGACCAGTTCGAGGAACGCGGCCTCGGCGTCGTCCAGTGCCGCCGGGTAGGCGTGTTCCGGGGCCAGCCGGTAGTCGAGGGCGTAGACCGGTAGCCCGGTTCCGGCGGCGAGCCGGCCGTTGAGCGAACGGTGGGTGGCCAGCGAACCCACGGCGTAACCGCCGCCGTGCAGGTACAGTACGGCGGCGGGTTCGGCCGGAGGGGGGCCGGCCGGTGTGAGTCGCTCGGCCGGCCGCCCGCCCAGGCGGATGCGTTCGACTCCGATGCCCGCCGGTACGGGCTGCAACGCCGAACCGGCGTCGATCAGGGCCCGCTGGACCCGCCAGGGCAGCCGGGAATGCAGCGCCACCCGGTACATCGAACCCAGGACGGCCCGCGCCAGCGGCAGTGGCAGCGCGATATCTCGCATGTCGTTCCTTCTCCGGTGCCGATCAGGGCAGGAAACGTCGTTCGACGCCGACCGCGATGCGCTGGTAACCGGCGGCGGCGGTGCGGACGAACAGATCCAGCAGCTTGGCCTCCCAGCCGATCAGCACCCGGCCGCGGCCCTTGCGGACACCGTCGACAATGGTCTGCGCGGCCATTTCGGGACTGTGGATGGCGAGGTACTTGTCGAACATCGAGCTGGCGTTCGCGCCGTCGATATCGTCGCTGTAGGTGGCATTGCGGGCGACGGCGGTCTTGATACCGCCGGGGTGCACGCAGGTGACCTTGACCGGCGCGCGGTCCACCAGCATTTCCTGGCGCAGCGCCTCGGTGAAACCGCGGACGGCGAACTTGGCCGAGTTGTACGCGGCCTGCCCGGGTACCGCGATCAGGCCGAAGAGGCTGGACACATTCACCACATGGCCGTCACCGGATTCGAGGAGGAACGGCAGGAACGCCTTGGTCCCGTTCACCACGCCCCAGAAATCGACATCCATGATGCGTTCGATGTCTTTGAAGTCGGTTTTGACGACATCGCCGTGGTGGGCGATACCCGCGTTGTTGTAGATCTGGTGTACGACGCCGAAATGCTGTTTCACCGCGTCGGCGTAGAGCAGCACGGCCTCGCGTTCGGCCACGTTGACCCGGTCGGACTTCACCTCCGCGCCGAGCTCTTCGCAGCGGCGGGTGGTCTCGGCGAGGCCTTCGGTATCGATATCGGAGAGGGCCAGTTTCGCGCCGCGCCGGGCAAGGTTGATCGCCAGCGCCCGCCCGATCCCGGAGCCGGCCCCGGTGATCACACAGACTTTGTTGCGGAAGTAGGAATCATTGCGCCCTCCCGCCGCCCGGCCTCCACCCCTGGGGGAATCACTTCGTGATGCTGTATTCATGCGGTGACAACTTTCAAGTCGGGGCGAGCGGCCGCGTCGGCAGCCGTCGTCGTATCGTAGGCGGCGACGTCGAATTTCCTTGTGATGCGGCGGAATTCGAAGGTGAAGTCCGGCCAGAGGGTCGTATTGTTGCCGTGCTTGTCCAGGTACCAGCTGGCGCAGCCGCCGGTGCTCCACACGCTCTTGGTGAGCTTCTTCTGCAGGGCGGAGTTGTAGGAGTCCTGCGCCGAGCGGCGCACCTCGACGGTGCGCAGACCCTGGCGTTCGAAGGTGGCCAGCGCGTCGGCGATGTAGTTGATCTGGGATTCGATCATGTACACCATCGAGGTGTGGCCCAGGCCGACATTCGGGCCGAGCAGGAAGAACATATTCGGGAAGTTGGCGATCGCCGAACCCTTGTACCCCTGCTGGCCGATATCGTCGAACACCTCGGTCAGGCTGCGGCCGTCGCGACCGTAGATGGTCTCGTAGGCGGGGGAGTCGGTGACGTGGAAGCCGGTGGCGACCACGATCGCGTCGACCTCGCGTTCGGTGCCGTCTTTGGTGACGATCGAATTCGCGCGGATCTCGGCGATCCCGTCGGTCACCACGTCGACATTGTCGCGGTCCAGGGCGGGGTAGTACTCGTTGGAGATCAGCATGCGTTTGCAGCCGATGCGGAAGTTCGGGGTGACCTTCTTGCGCAGTTCCGGGTCGCGGATCTCCATGGCCAGTTTGGCCTTGGCCAGAGCCTCGAACCCGCGCATCAGCGGCGGGAACTTCGCCAGGCCGACCACCTGGGTCTCCCGGGCGGCGTAGATCGCGGCCCGGGACAGGCGCTGTACGCCCGGGATGTGCTTGAACGCCAGCCGCTCGGGCAGCAGGTAGGGGCGGTCCAGCCGGGGCAGCAGCCAGGGCGCGGTGCGCTGGTAGACGTCGAGATGGGCGACGCTGCCGGCGATGGCCGGGACGATCTGGATGGCCGAGGCGCCGGTGCCGATGACCGCGACGCGTTTACCGGCCAGGTCGGAATCGTGGTTCCAGCGTGCCGAGTGGAAGATCTCGCCCTCGAAGCTGTTGATGCCTTTGATATCGGGCAGGTTGGGCTCGCACAGCGCGCCGACCGCGGAGACCACGGTATCGGCGGTGAAATCGCCCTTGGTCGTGGTCACCTCCCACCGGGAGGTTTCGGCGTTCCAGCGGGCGCCGGTGACATCGCAGTCGAAGAGGTGCTTGTCGCGCACGTTGTACTTGTCGGCGACACCCTGGATATAGGCCTGGATCTCGCCCTGCCGGGAGAACGAGCGCGACCAGTCCGGATTCAGGGCGAAGGAATACGAGTACAGGTGCGAGGGCACATCGCACGCGGCACCGGGGTAGGTGTTGTCACGCCAGGTCCCGCCGACATCGCTACCGCGTTCCAGTACGAGGAAATCCTCGCGGCCCTGCTGGGTCAGCCGGATGGCGAGGCCGAGGCCGGCGAACCCGCTGCCGATGATGATCGTCCGCAGATGACGGGTGGGCTGGTTAGCGACAGCTTTGTCTGTAACCTTGCGACTCATATAATGAGCGTAAGGGCTTATTGAGTAGCAGTCAACAGTATTGAACGGCATTCAGTAGGATGGACAGGTGAGTACGAGCCCGGAAGCACCCGTCAAACGCGTCCGATTGAGCCCGGACGAACGGAAGACGCAGCTGATAACGCTCGGTGTGAAGATGCTCGGCGAACGGGCGATCGAGGACATATCGGTCAGCGAGATCGCGGACCGGGCGGGCATCTCCCGGGGACTGCTGTTCCATTACTTCCCCACGAAGCAGGACTTCCAGCTCGAAGTGATCCGGCACGCCAACGCCGAACTGCTGGCCCGCGTCGTTCCCGATCCCACGCTGAGCCTGTTCGAAATGCTGCGCGACTCGGTGGGCCGCTATATCGACTACGTGAGCGAGAACCGCACCTCGTACCTGGCCCTGCTGCGCGGACCCACCAGCTCCAGCCCCGAGCTGGCCGCTATGGTCGAGCAGACCCGGCATGCCATCGTCGACATCATCCTCGCCCAGGTGCCGCTGTCGCCGGAGGAGCGCGAGCAGCCCCGGCTGATGCTCGTGGTCCGCGGCTGGGTGGCGTTCACCGAAGAGACCACCTTGTCCTGGCTGCTCGGCGAATCCCTCTCCCGCGACGAACTGATCGAACTGCTGGTGGAGTCGCTGGTGGCCCTGTCCATGGCCGTGAACCCCGCCCTCGCCGCCGCCTTGCGCCCCTGAGGTTCACCCGGTCGGCCGCGCCGAGCGCGCCGGTACGGCCTCCGGGTGTTCCGGCGCTCGGTCGAGACGCGGCAGCAGCAGTGGTGTCATCAACAGCAGCGCCCCGGCGAGCGCTATCGCTGCGCGGATTCCGATCCAGGCGGCGAGCAGGCCCCACAGCGCGGTGATCACCGCGATGGTGACCTTCTTGCTCACCGACCAGGCGGCCAGCACGCGGGTCGCCCGGTCGGCCGGTAATTGCTCCAGCCGGTAGGTGGCGAATACCGGATTGAACACGGCCATACAGACGATCACGGCGGTCTGGACCACCAGAACGAGTGCCAATCCGCCGGCGCCGGCGGTGACGGCGCCCAGCGCGACCGGCCAGCACACCCGCAGAATCCCGGACACCCGCAGCACCCGCCCGCGCCCGTACCGGTCGACGAGCCGGGGCGCGAGCCGCGCACCGACCAATCCGCCCAGGCAGGGCAGCGCGAACGCGAGCCCGAATTCCCAGGGCGCGAAGCCGAGCTGCCCGAGCATGAGCACCGCCATCAGCGGCTGGGTCGCCATGATCAGCGCGCCGACGAGGGCGTCGTTGCAGAGCAGCGGGCGGAGCCCGGGATGGTTCAGTACGTATCGCCAGCCCTCGAATTGCGCCCCGGGGTGAGGCGTGTCGGGGCGGGCCGGGCGCGGTTCGCGGTCACCGAACGCGCGCAGGCACGCCGCCGAGGCCAGATAGCTCAGGCCGTCCGCGACCAGGGTGGCCATCGGGCCCAGCAGCCCGATGGCGGCGCCACCCAGCGGCGGCCCGAGCACGATGGCGGCCCAGTTCGTGGATTCGAACCGGGCATTGGCCACCAGCAGATCATCCGGCGCCACCAGGCTCCCGAGGTAGGCGCCGGACGCGGCGGTGAAACCGATGTCGGCGGCCGCGGCGACAATCGCGACCACGAATAGCTGTGCGAAGCCGAGGGCGTCGAACGCGAAGGCGATCGGGATGCTCAGCAGTGCCGCGCATCGGATCAGGTCCATGGCGATGAGGACCGGCCGCTTGCGGCGGAACTCCACCCACGGGCCCAGTGGAATCGCCACCAGGGCGCCGACCGCCAGGCCGGCCGCCGCCAGCAGCGAGACCTCGGCGGGTCCGGCGTGCAGGACGAGGACGGCGACGAGGCCGAAGGCATTGAATGCCAGCGCGGTACCGAAACGGCTCACCGCGTAGGCGGCCCACAGCCGGCCGAACCGCTGTCCCAGGGACCGCCCATTCGCCATTCCGGCATACCTCTCGCTCGTGCGTTCTCGCGTCGACCTGGGCGAGCAAAGCAGAAAGCGCGCGCCGCGATCAAACAACCGCGGTGGTGCCGGCTACAACCGTTCGTTGTATTCCATGATGGATTTCCGGGAAACAGCACCCCGGTGTGTGCCGTAATTCGCGGGAGAGATATATTCGAGTGGGACGGGTAGTGAATTGCATCGGAGCGATGCCCGTCTCCCGGCTCCCGAATTCTTCTCGCACTCGCCCCGGTGTTGCCGGCCCGGTTCGTCGGATGCGGTACACCCGGTGTGAACGTTCTCGGCACCGGCCGGGTAGGTAGTCCTGTGGCCGAACGTGTTCGGGGTCCTGCCGGGCCCGGGCACCTGCTCTGACGTTCCGCGCTCGAACCTCGCAGGATATTTCCGGCGGATTTTCGCCATGCGGCTTGACGCCGGGTGGGCCGGGGTGTCATTATCAAAATAGAACGCACCGGAAAACGGTTGCTTTATTTTTCATGTCTCTCGACATTCGTCGATTTCGTGTGTAAATTCAGGACTTCGCGCCGGGGTGCGTGCTGTCCGACTCTCGAAATATGAATTCACCGTGGAAAGCGGCGCGTTCTGCGTCTCGCTGCCACGGCGCGTCGTCGAGTCCGGTCCGGACGGTTTCCGCCCGCGGTGCGTGATCCGAATAACGCCCACTGGACAAGCAGATACGTGACGCCCTACCGCGCAGGTATGGGCGGCGTGCGGTGCTGGAAGGACGCATCTTGGCACTCTCCGATCAGACCGAGGTCGCTGTCGCGACATCCGCCCGGAGCCGAATCCCCGGGAGCCCCGCGCGGCTCTCGTTCGCCCGAGTCCGTGAACCCCTGGAGGTGCCGGGACTGCTGGAAATCCAGACCGAATCGTTCGGCTGGTTGGTCGGTGCGGCCGCCCAGCGGGAACGGGCGGCCGCACGCGGCGAATCGTTCGCCGGCGGGCTGGCGGAAGTACTCGCGGAGATCAGCCCGATCGAGGACTTCGCGGCGACCATGTCGCTGACCCTGTCCGAACCCCGCTTCGAAGAGGTCAAGGCCTCCGTCGTCGAATGCAAAGACAAGGACATGACCTACGCGGCGCCGTTGTTCGTCACCGCGGAGTTCATCAACAACAACACCGGCGAGATCAAGAGCCAGACGGTCTTCATGGGTGATTTCCCGATGATGACCGACCGCGGCACCTTCATCGTCAACGGCACCGAGCGCGTGGTCATCTCGCAACTGGTGCGTTCGCCGGGTGTGTACTTCGATCACTCCGTCGACAAGGCCACCGAGAAGGATCTGCACAGTGCGCGGGTCATCCCGTCCCGCGGCGCGTGGCTGGAATTCGATATCGACAAGCGCGACACCGTCGGTGTGCGGATCGACCGTAAGCGGCGTCAGCCGGTGACGGTGCTGCTCAAGGCCCTCGGCTGGACCACCGAACAGATCACCGAGCGATTCGGTTTCTCCGGTGTGCTGATGTCCTCATTGGAAAAGGACAACACAGCGACCACCGATGAGGCACTGCTCGACATCCACCGCAAGCTCCGCCCGGGCGAACCGCCCACCAGGGAATCGGCGCAGTCGCTGCTGGAGAACCTGTTCTTCTCGGAGAAGCGCTACGACCTGGCGGCTGTGGGCCGCTACAAGATCGACAAGAAGTTCGGTGTCCGGCGGGACGCGCCGGGCGGCCCCCGGGTGCTCACCGAACAGGACCTGGTCACCATCCTCGAATACCTGTTGCGGCTGCACGCGGGGGAACGCACGATGACCGGGCCCGGCGGCGTCGAGGTGCCGGTCGAGGTGGACGATATCGACCACTTCGGTAATCGCCGCGTGCGCACCGTGGGGGAATTGATCCAGAATCAGTTCCGGGTGGGGCTGTCCCGGATGGAGCGGGTGGTCCGCGAGCGGATGACCACCCAGGACGTCGAGGCCATCACTCCGCAGTCGTTGATGAATATCCGTCCGGTGGTGGCCGCGCTCAAGGAGTTCTTCGGAACCTCCCAGTTCTCGCAGTTCATGGACGAGCGCAACCCGCTCGCGAGCCTCACGAACAAACGCCGCCTGTCCGCGCTCGGGCCGGGTGGCCTGTCCCGGGACCGGGCCGGCCTCGAGGTGCGGGATGTGCACTACAGCCACTATGGGCGAATGTGCCCGATCGAGACGCCGGAGGGTCCGAATATCGGGCTGATGGGCTACCTGTCGGTGTACGCGCGGGTGAATCCGTTCGGGTTTCTCGAAACGCCGTACCGGAAGGTGATCGACGGCACCGTGACCGACGAGATCGTCTATCTGACCGCCGACGAGGAGGACCGGCATATCGTGGCGCAGGCGAATGAATCGCTCGATGCCGCGGGCCGCTTCGTCGAATCGCGGATCGCGGTGCGGCGCAGGTATTCCGAGGTAGAGCTCGTCGATACCGATCGGGTCGATTACATGGACGTGTCGCCGCGGCAGATGGTGTCGGTGGCGACGGCGATGATTCCGTTCCTGGAGCATGATGATGCCAACCGTGCTCTGATGGGTGCGAATATGCAGCGTCAGGCCGTGCCGTTGATTCGTTCCGAGGCGCCTGTGGTGGGT
>NZ_BAGJ01000146.1 GCF_000308775.1 Nocardia testacea NBRC 100365 | reverse complement strand
TGTCGACCGATGCGGGAAATCGTCGTAGCGTCGATGAGGTGACTGTGCCAACAGAGCTGCCCGCCACCGCGGGCGCGTTGCGGGCGGCCGGGTACGCGCCGCGGAGTGTGAAAGCCGAGATCCGGGAGAATCTGCTGGCCCGGCTGGGCTCGGGAGGCGACCCGTGGCCCGGAATCGTCGGCTTCGAGCGGACCGTGCTGCCGCAGTTGGAGCGCGCGCTGCTGGCGGGTCACGATGTGGTGCTGCTGGGCGAGCGGGGACAGGGCAAGACCCGGCTGCTGCGGACCGTTGTCGAACTGCTCGACGAATGGACCCCGGTGATCGAAGGCGCCGAACTGGGTGAGCATCCGCTGGAACCGATCAGCCCGCAGGGCCGGCGGCTGGCCGCCGAACTCGGTGACGACCTACCCGTCACCTGGCGGCACCGCAGCGAGCGCTACGCCGAAAAGCTCGCGACCCCCGACACCTCGGTGGGCGACCTGATCGGCGATGTCGATCCGGTGAAGGTCGCCGAGGGCCGGAGCCTCGGCGATCCGGAGACCATCCACTTCGGCCTGGTGCCGCGCGCGCACCGGGGCATCGTGGCCGTCAACGAACTGCCCGACCTCGCCGAGCGTATCCAGGTCGCGCTGCTGAACGTCATGGAGGAGCGCGATATCCAGGTGCGCGGCTATACGCTGCGGCTACCGCTGGATGTGCTGCTGGTGGCGACGGCCAACCCCGAGGATTACACCAACCGCGGCCGGATCATCACCCCGCTGAAGGACCGTTTCGGCGCCGAGATCCGGACGCACTATCCGCTGACCGTCGAGGCGGAGATAGCGCTGGTGCAGCAGGAAGCCGAACTGGTCGCCGAGGTGGGTGACCCGCTGATCGAGGTGCTGGCCCGGTTCGTCCGGCGGCTGCGCGAATCCCCGGCCATCGATCAGCGCTCCGGCGTCTCGGCCCGGTTCGCGGTGGCGGCCGCGGAGACCGTGGCCGCGGCGGCGCTGCGCCGGTCCGCGCTGACCGGGGAGAATCCCGCGGTGGCCCGGCCGGTCGATCTGGAATCGGTACCGGCCGTACTGCGCGGGAAACTCGAGTTCGAATCCGGTGAGGAGGGCCGCGAACAGGAACACCTCACCCATATGCTGCGGCGGGCCTTCGCCGATACCGCGCGGGAGCGGCTCGGCGGATTGGATCTACGGCCGCTGGCCGACGCGGTGGACGAGGGTCATCTGGTGACCACGGGCGAGCGGGTGCCCGGCACCCAGGTGCTGTCCGCGCTACCGGAACTCCCGGTGCTGCACGAGGTGGCGCTGCGGCTCGATGTCGCGGCGGGCGATCCACCGCAGCGGATTGCCGCGGCCGTCGAATTCGCCTTGGAGTCGCTGTATCTGGCACGCCAGGTGGCCAAGGACTCCGACGACGAGGGCAGCGCGGTGTACGGCCGATGACCCCGGCACCCGGATTCGAAGAGGTGCGATGACAGCGGCGGACCGATACTCCTACGGGCCCTACCACGAAGGGCCCGATCCGCTCGCGCCTCCGCTCGATCTGCGCGCGGCACTGTCGGAGATCGGGCGCGAGGTGATGGAGGGTTCCTCGCCGCGTTCGGCACTCGAGGAACTGCTGCGGCGGGGGACCTCCGGCATGCCCGGACTCGAAGAGCTGACGCGCCGGCTGTGGGAGCGGCGGTCGGAGATCTCACGGTCCCACCGCCTGGACGGCACCCTGCAGCAGGTGCGGGAACTGCTGGACCGGGCCCTGGAGGCCGAACGGCGTGCGCTGTTCCCCGATCCCTCCGACGACGCGCGGTTCGCCGAAATGCAATTGGACGCACTCCCGTCGAGCACCGCGAAAGCGGTGAACGAACTGAGCGAGTACTCCTGGCGTTCGGAAACCGGCCGGGAGAACTATCAGAAGATCCGTGATCTGCTCGGCGAGGAACTGCTGGAATCCCGCTTCCAAGGGATGAAACAGGCGCTGCAGGACGCGACGCCACAGGATGTGGAGCGGGTCCGGCAGATGATGTCGGACCTCAACGAGCTGCTGGCGGCCCACGCCCGCGGCGAGGACACCGCCGGGCGGTTCGCCGAGTTCATGGACCGGCACGGTGAGTTCTTCCCGGAGAATCCGCGTGATACCGAAGAACTGATCGACGCGCTGGCCGCGCGGGCCGCGGCGGCGCAGCGGATGATGAATTCGATGTCGGCTCAGCAGCGGGCGGAACTGAACGAGCTGATCGGGCAGGCATTCGGGGATCCGCGAATAGCGCAGCAGATCGCCGCTCTGGACGCGAATCTGCGCGCGCTACGGCCCGGCCAGGACTGGGAGTCGGCGCGGCGGTTCCGCGGCCAGGACCCGTTGGGCATGGGTGAGGCCGTGGCGGCCATGCAGGATCTGGGGGAACTCGACGAACTCGCCGCGCAACTCGCCCAGTCCTATCCCGGGGCGCGGCTGGAGGATATCGACCTGGAGATGCTGGAGCGTCAGCTCGGCGCCGACGCGCGGGTGGACGCCGCCCGGCTGGCCGAACTGGAACGGGAACTGCGCCGCCAGGGCCTGTTCGAGCGGGCGCCGGACGGCACACTGCGGCTGACCCCGAAGGCGCTGCGGCGGCTCGGGGATGTCGCGCTCCGGGATATCGTCGGTAAGTTGCGTAGCCGCAAGGGGCAGCGGGAAACCGCGCTCGCCGGGGCGGCCGGGGAGCCGACCGGGGCGAGCCGGCCGTGGCAGTTCGGCGATACCGAGCCGTGGGATGTGTCGCGGACGGTGCGCAACGCGGTGCTGCGCTCGGCTTCCACCGGCAGCCGGACGGTGTCGCTGGATGTGGCGGATGTGGAGATCGCCGAGACCGAACAGCGCTCCCGGGCGGCTGTCGCGCTGTGTGTCGACACCTCGTGGTCGATGGTGCAGGACGGGCGCTGGGTGCCGATGAAGCGTACGGCGCTGGCCCTGCAGCACCTGATCAGCACCCGGTTCCGGTCCGACGCCCTGGAACTGATCACCTTCGGCCGCCACGCCGGCACCGTGGACATCGCGGAACTGACCGGGCTGGAACCGGTCTGGGAGCAGGGCACGAATCTGCACCACGCACTGCTGCTGGCCGGCCGGCACCTGCGCCGGCATCCCGACGCGGTGCCGGTGGTGCTGGTGGTGACCGACGGGGAGCCGACCGCGCATCTGGAGCCGGACGGCACCTCCTACTTCAATTGGCCGCCGGACCGCCGCACCCTGGCCGTCACCATGACCCAGGTGGATTCGCTGGCCCGGCTGGGTGCCTCGATCTCGGTGTTCATGCTGGGCGAGGAACCGCGGCTGGCCGCGTTCGTGGACCTGGTGGCCCGCCGCAGCGGCGGCCGGGTGGTGGCACCGGATCTGGACGGGCTCGGCGCCGCGGTGGTCAGCGATTATCTGCGGGGCCGGCGCTGAGCGCCGGGTGCCGGAGCGGAAGTGAGGGGTAGGTATGCGGCTGGACCGCGACCGGGCGCGGGCCCGTTTCGCCGAGGCCCGAGTCGCCCGGCTCGCGACCGTGACCGCCGCGGGGGCACCGCATCTCGTCCCGATCGTGTTCGCGGTGGCCGGTGACACCGTCTACACCGCGGTCGACGCGAAACCGAAATCGACCACCGCTCTGCGCCGGCTGGCCAATATCGAAGCCCATCCGGATATCGCGGTCCTGGCCGATTTCTACGACGAGGACTGGACCCGCCTGTGGTGGGTGCGCGCCGACGGGCGGGCGCGCATCGCGACCGGTGAGGAGGCGCGGCAGGGCCTGGCGCACCTCACCGCGCGCTACCCCGTCTATGTGACGGAGCCGCCGCCCGGGCCGGTCCTCGCACTCGATATCGCGTGCTGGTCGGGCTGGGCGGCGGGCTGATCACGTGCGGTGGGTCAGGAACCGGCGCCGCCCATGGCGAACCGCAGCAGCGCCTGCTTGTCGCCCTGCTTGATCTTGCCTTTGCGGTTGAGCACTTCGAGCTGCCAGACGTCGCCGTTGCGGAAGGCGCGGGCCACGGCATTGGCATTGTCGTTGCCCAGCAGCGACGGCCAGATATCGGCGACCTGCTGGCTGCTGCCGCCGGTGGCGTCGTAGACCTTGAACGAGATATTGTTCGCCTTCTCGAAGGAGCTGCCCTTCTTGAAGGCCGCCGCGACGAAGACGATGGCGTCGATACCACCGGGGACCTCGGCGAAGGTGACGTGCACGGTTTCGTCGTCACCGGCGGCCGCGCCGGTCTGTTCGTCGCCGGAGTGCAGGACCGAGCCGTTGCCCAGCGGGTCCAGCGAATCCAGTCCGGCGAAGCGGACGGGTTCGCTGCCCTGCATGAGGATGGCGATCAGGTCCAGGTCGACACCCTTCTTGCGGCGCGCCCAGCCGAGCGCGCCACCGCTGGCGCCCGCGGAGGGATCCCAGCTGACACCGACACTCAGCTTGGCGATCCCCGCGAGATCCGCTGCGCCGTCTTCCTTTTTGAGCGTGATCATGGCTCAACGGTACCGGCTGCCGGGTAACACCGGGTGACCACCGGGTTCTCGCTCAGTGGACCGTGGAACCGGTGGTCCGATGGGGACGCGGCCAGGGGTGGCGGGCCAGCCGTTCGACCCCTTCGTTGAATCGCTCCAGGAGGCGGACCAATTGCTCGACCTCGTCGTCGGGCCAATCGGTGAGCACGGAGCCGACACCGCGGCGTTGCAGGGCCAGATCGGCTTCGAAGAGCCGCAGCCCTTTTTCGCTGGGCCGTACCTTGCGGGCGACGCCGCCGTCGGGGTCGGGGACTCGCTCCACCAGGTCCTGGTCGAGCATGGCGGCCACCTGGCGGTTCACCGTGGACACGTCGAGACCGAACGCCTCGGCCAGTTCGCGCAGGGACAACGGATCGCCCAGGCGCAGTCTGGTGAGGATCAGGTACGCGGATCTGTCCAGCTGGAACGGCGAATTCCGGCGGGCGGCCGGATACTGCCGGGACAGCAGGTTCAGTTCCAGGACGAGCCGCGCCAGCACGGCGGGGTCCCGGCGTTCCGCCGCGGAGGCGGCGAGCGGTGCAACCGAATCGGACATTCGGACACTATGTCGTCTGTTTCGCCCGAATACAAAATTGTGCACGATACACAGGCTATGTAACGTACATATGCGTGACCGCCGTAGCCGACGACCCCTCCAGATCCGGCGAACGCGATCGGCCCCACACCTCACCGACAATCCTGGTAGCCACTCTGAGCACCATCGGCATCGTCGTCTCGCTCATGCAGACGCTGGTCGTTCCCCTCATCCCGAGCCTGCCCACCCTCCTGGACACCACCGCCACCAACGCCTCCTGGGTGATCACGGTGACCCTGCTGGCCTCCGCGGTCTGCACTCCGATCAGCGGCCGGCTCGGCGATATGTTCGGCAAACGCCGCATCCTGCTCATCGATCTGACGGCCATGGTCATCGGCTCGGTCCTCTGTGCGATGTCCTCGTCGCTGCCGCTCTCGGTCGCCGGGCGCGCGCTACAGGGAGTGGCGATCGGCGCCATCCCGTTGGGTATCAGCATCCTGCGCGACGAACTGCCCCCGGAGTGGGTCGGTTCGGCGATGGCCGTGATGAGTTCCACGCTCGGCGTGGGTAGCGCGATCGGGTTGCCGGTCGCCGCGCTGATTGCCGAGAACGCGGACTGGCACGTCCTGTTCTGGGCGGCCGCGGCGATGGGCGCGGCCGGTGCCCTGCTGATCTTCCGGTTCGTCCCGGAATCACCGGTGCGCACCCCGGCGCCGTTCGATTTCGGTGGCGCCGCGGGCCTGGCGACCGCACTGCTCGCCCTGCTCCTCGCGATCACCCAGGGCGCGCAATGGGGTTGGACCAGCGCCTCCATCCTCACCCTGTTCGCCGTCGCCATCCTGGTGTTCCTCGGCTGGGGCCGGTACGAACTCGTGCGCCGGAATCCGCTGGTAGATCTGCGGGTCTCGGCGCGGCCGCGGGTGCTGTTCACCAATATCGCCTCGATCGCGGTGGGTTTCGCGCTCTACGGTATGTCGCTGAGCTTCCCCCAATTGCTGATGGCTCCCGCGGAAACCGGCTACGGCCTGGGGATGTCGATGGTGGCCGCCGGGCTCGCCCTGGCGCCCAGCGGTTGTGTGATGATGCTGCTCTCCCCGGTGTCCGCCCGGATCTCGGCGCGCTTCGGTCCCGCATTGACCCTCGGGGTGGGCGCGGCGGTGATCGGGCTCGGCTACCTGTGCGCGGCGGCCATGATGGACACCGTCTGGCAGATCATGTTCGCTTCGATACTGGTGGCCGGGGGAGTCGGCCTCGCCTACGCCGCGATGCCCGCGCTGATCATGGGCGCGGTGCCGATCACCGAAACGGCCGCGGCCAACGGGCTCAACGCGCTCATGCGTTCGGTCGGCACCTCCACGTCGGCGGCGGTGATGAGCGCGGTACTGGCCAATATGACCATCACCCTGGGTACCCGGCAGCTGCCGTCCCGGGACGCCTTCCAGACCGCCTTCCTCATCTCGGTCACCGCCGCCGGTGTCGCCATCGCACTCACCGCCCTCATCCCCCTGCGCGCACCGGCGACCGACGCGCACTGATCCTCCTGCCGGAAATCCGCTCGGCAGCGTCGGTACGAACGGGCATGCTGGACGGCACCGGTGGACAACCCGGGAGAAGAACGTGCGAAAACGGGGTGTGGGAATGGTCGGATATCCGGAACCGGCGCGTGCGCGTGGAAAGCCGATGCGCGGCACGGCGGTCCTCTTGCTGGCCGCGGCGCTGCTGCTCGGCGGCTGTTCTTTTTTCTCCGGCGCCTCCGAAGGACTCGTCGGTGAACGCCTGACCTCCTTCCCGGCCATCGACCGGGCCGCCCTGACCCCGGCACAGGCCCGGGTCGTCGACGCCGCCGCGGCCGAATTCGCCGACCCCCGGGACGGAGCCGGCTACTCGGAGGGCAACACCGAACCGTGGTGCGCCAATTTCGTGAGCTGGGTGATGCGCGCCGCCGGGCTGCCCCTGGCCAACCCGAACTCGGGATCGTGGCGGATCCCCGGCGTCTACACCTTGCAGGAGTACTACGAGAGTTCCGGCCGCTTCGCCGCCGTGGATACCGGGTACCGGCCGGTCACCGGCGATGTGATCCTCTACGGCCCGGACAGCAGATTCGGCCAGCACACCAATATCGTGCTGGCCGCCGCCGACGGCACGCTCACCACGATCGGCGGCAACGAGGACGATGCCGTCGGCATCGAACGCTGGGACCCGGCCCGGGTATCCGATATCCACATCGTCGGTTACGGGCGACTGGCGCCCGGATGGTGACGGGCCTGCCGGATCGATACCTTCGTCGCGTAGCGTGACCCACATCCGGTGGAGGTAGAGGTGTCGGAACGACTCATGGAACCGATCGAGGTAGGCGACCCGGGGTGGATCGACTACGCCGAGTTCGGCAGGCGGTTCGTCACCCACGCGGTGACCGAGCGGCGGATCGAGAAGGCGGTCGCCGGTATCACCGGACGCGGGCTCACCATCGGCCCGGTCAATCTGGCGCCCGCCGGGCTCGCCGGGTTCCTCGCCGAGGGCCGCATCGACACTCCCGTGGTGGTGCGCCGCGGCACCGATGTCGCGTTCGACGTCCGGATACCGGTATCCCTGCGGGTCAAGATCCTGCTCGGCGGCAAACCGCTGCGGTCGGAGACGGTGGTGTCGATCGGCCTCACCTTCCACGCCCGCACGGCCGACCCGCTGCTGATCGTGATCGATATCCCGCGGGTCGAACCCGGGGACGTGAGTGTGCTGCTGCGTCTGTCCGCCGCCGACTCGGTGGCCGAATGGCTGCTCGACCCGATCGCCGGGCTGCTGCAACGCGAGGTCGCCAATCGGGTGAACGGAATGCTGCGGGACCCGGGCGTGATGCGCAGCCGGATCTACGATATCGAGGCCATCGTCGCCCGCGAACGCTCTCCGCACCGGACCCGCACCCGGTTCGAGTGGATCGACTACGCCGAATTCGGGCGGCGTTTCTTCCCGCGAATCGTCACCCGGGACCGGCTCGAACAATTCGTGAACCATCTCGCCGACCGGCAGATCGAGATCGGCCCCCTGCGCACCGGCCCCCGGTCGGCGGCCGAGGTCACCGTGCGCGGCGAGGTCGGCCGCCCCGCACTGACCGACCGGCTGCCCGAGACCGACACGGCCGACGACCGTCCGGCGCTGGTCCGCTTCGACCTCGTCGTCCCGGTCACCCTCGACATCACGGTCAGTGTGCTCAAGGACAACCGCTACCGCGCGGAGGTGCAGATCCCGCTGCTGCTCACCGCGCACGCCGCCGACCCGCTGCTCATCGTGGTGGAGGTGGACCCACCGGAACGGGAGAACGTACGGCTCGAATACGCGGCCCAGGGTATGCGCGCCGCCGCACTCGGTGTCCTGGCGGGCATCAAGAAACAGATCGTCGCGCAGGTGGTCCGGGTGGTCCGCACCGAACTCGCCGACCCGGCCATGCGAACCCTGGATGTCGGGGAACGCATCGACCGGCTGTTGTAATTTGCGCGCCTTCGGCGCGCGGGGTCGAGGCCCCCTTGGTCTCGCCGTTTCGGCCTCGAGACTTGCGCTTCGCGCGGCGCTTTCGAGGCCGAAACGACGAGACGGGCCTCAACCCTTGGAGGTGTCTCGTAAAACTCGACACATGGGGGTTGCGTCGTCGATCGACCTCCGCTCGGTCTCACGGCGCGGTCCGCCTGGATGCGAAGCCCATCCGAACGCGTGCCCCCGCCCCGGTCTGTCGATCTCCGGCAATATCCGGCCCGCGGCGACGCGTGCAGTCGTCGGTTGTGGCGGTCGTGGTGCGGATGTGGTGGAATTACCCACGTTCGAGGCTCCCGGCGCGCGCAGTGCTGATGGGGAAGGTGCGCCGGGCACGCCGTTGCTGTTCACCCGGGTGTGCGAAGGAGTCTCGATGGTTTCTGCACTGACTCGCCGGGCGCTGCTCGGATACACGGCCGCCGCCGTCGCCGCGGGCGCGGTGGGGCCGGCCCTCGGAACTCCGTGCGCCGGTGCGGCTTCGCTCGGCACCCTGCTCGATTACGCGGGAGGTGTGCCGGCCGCGGCGGCCATCAGGGCCGCCGGGCATACCGGGGTCATCCGTTACGTATCCGACCGCCGGCCGGGCGCCGAATGGATGGCCGGAAAACCGCTGCTGGCCGGGGAAGTCGAGGATCTGCGGGCGGCCGGGCTGACCATCGTGTCCTGCTACCAGTTCGGCAAGGGGCCCACCGCCGACTGGCGGGGCGGATACGACGCGGGCCGTCGGCACGCCGAGCGCGGGCTGGCGCTGCACCGAGCCGCCGGTGGACCGGAGAACCGGCCGATCTACGCCTCCATCGACGACAACCCGAACCCGGTGGAATTCGCCACCATGATCCTGCCCTACCTGCTCGGCTGGCAGGCCGTGCTCGGCCGGGAGAACACCGGTGTCTACGCCAACGCCCCCACCATCGACCTGGCCCGGACGGCCGGCGTGGGCGCGTGGTTCTGGCAGCACGATTGGGGAACAGCGCCGGGGTACGTGCATCCGGCCGCGCATCTGCACCAATTCGAGATCGACGACCGTACGGTCGACGGGGTGGGCGTGGATGTGAACGATATCCTCGCCGCGGAGTACGGAGCCTGGTGACCACCGCCCTCCGGCGGACCGGTCAGCGCGCCGGGACTCTCGTCCGGTTGGCGGCCACGTACATGTAGATCAGCGGCGCCACCGCCCCGCAGACGAACAGCACCAGCGTCGGCAGATCGCTGCGCAGCGGGACATCGCCGCCGGGGCCGCGGCTCGCCGCGACCAGGAAGGCCGCCAGCCAGGCACCGACCGGCAGGAACAGCACGGTCAGCCGGGTGGTCACGGTGGCGGCCGCCCAGACCAGGGCCACATTCACCGGCGCGGCGATCAGCGCGGCCACCGGTACGGCGACGCTACCGAAATAGAAGGGCAGATAGAGCACCTCCAGCGCCAATGTGATCACCGCGTCCACGATCAGGACCACGATCAGCGCCGGGCCGAGTGCCGCGGTCGCCAGTGCGGCCCAGCGGGCGCGGGAATCGGCGCCGGCCCGCTGGTTCACGGCGGCGGTCATCCGCGCGACCGCGCCGTCGAACACCGTCGCGTGGTCGCTGTGGGGCCGGTCCCGCTCTCCCATTCCGAGTGCTGCATGGTGACGAGTCTATTGGTGCGCCGGCACCGCTCGGCTTACGCCGAACCGGCGAAGAGGTCGTCTTCCCGGCCGTCCGGACCACTCGCCCAGGCACGACCGCGGACCAGTATGTAGTGCTCCTCCGGCAGGACCGGCTGGGCGATCATATTCGTCAAGGCGAACTCCCGGCCCGACGGCGAGACCGACAGCTGGGTGGCGTGGGCGCGCAGCGCGGCGCGTTTCCTGGGCAGCGATTCGGTGACGTCGATCGCCGTGGTCACCGAATTACCCGGCACGCACGCCAACTCGTCCTCGGCGGGCAGCCGCCAGCCGGGAGGTAGCGCGCCGGGCAGGCCGTCCACCGTGCGGCGGGCCAGCGCCCGCAGATGGTCGCGCAGGATATCGGCGTCGGTAACGGTCCAGTAGAACTTGGGCGTGTCCCAGCCCTGCCCGGCCGCGGCCTCGACGGCTTCGGTGGTCACCTGATGGGCACGGATATGGTCCGGATGCCCGTAGCCGCCGCGCGGATCGTAGGTCACCACCACGCGGGGGCGCAGGTCGAGGATCACCTCGGTGAGGGCCCGGACCGCCGCCGCGCCCGATCCGACGAAAGCCCGCGGATGCCGCGCCGACGGAGTTCCCGCCATACCGGAGTCGCGCCAACGGCCGGCGCCGCCCAGGAAACACGGCGGTCCGGCGCCGAGTTCGGCCAGGGCCCGGGTGAGTTCACCGATCCGGTAACCGCCGAGTTGATCGGCGCGGTCGGCGGTCAGGCCGGCCCAGCGGTCGCCGATCACCTCGCCCTCTTCGCCGAGGGTGCAGGTCACCACCGTCACCGGGACACCGAGCCGCCGATAGTGGGCGATCGTGCCTCCCGTGGTGATGGTTTCGTCGTCCGGGTGGGCGTGGACGAGCAGCAATCCGCCCGTACGTTCGTCGCCGGAGCCGGTCACGGGACGCGCCGCCACATTGCCGCGTCGCCGAAGATCCCGGCCTGGATGGCGCCGCTGAGCGACGCCCCGTCGACTGAGGGCCCGGCCGCGGCCACCACGTTGTCCTGCACGATCGGCAGCACTGTGGACGCGCCCCACAGCCGGGGTTCGGCCTCACCCAGCGTGCGCGGTACCTCGACGCCGTGCAGCGCCCCGTCGATCGACGGCTGGAACTGCGGATCGCAGATACCGGACAGATTGCTCGGCGCCCGGCGGGCCGCTTCCACGGCGGCCGGAACCTCGGTCGGCTCGCCGTCGGTGGTGGGAGTGGTGGGCGGACAACCGTAGCGGGAGGCCAGCGCGGTAGCGGGGTCACCGCCGGTCGCCTCCCAGCCCACCACCGCGTCGACGGAATTCTCCACCAGGCCCTTGCCGTACAGTTCGTCGGCCGCCAGATTGAGCACCGACGCGTCGATCCCGGCGCTGCGCAACTGGTCGGCCGCCGTATTGGCCACCGCCAGCGCGGTATCGTCGCCGGTCACCGCGCCGATCCGGAGGACAAGCGGTTCGCCGTTGCGGGCCAGCGAGCGGGGCCGCGGGGCCGGTGAGGTCGCCGAGACCGGCGGTGGTTCCGGGGCGCGGCCGAACCCGGCCTCGGCCAGCAGGCCGAACGCCTGATCGGGGTTGAGGCGCGGCGGTTCGGTCGGCGTGTAGCCGGGATCGGAGGGAGAGAGCACCTGGGCGCGGACCGGTTCCACCCAGTTACCGGTCTGCGCGCCGACCGTGGCAAGCAGCGCGGGATCGAGCAGTGCGAGCACCGCGGTCCGGACCCGGTGATCGCCGAGCACCCCCTCACGTCCGTTGAGGGTGAGACGAAGCTGCCGGGACTGCGGCATGATCGCGGTGCGCACCGAGGGGATCGCGGCCAGCTGGGCCTGGGTGGCGACCCCGCCGTGCACCAGCGCCATCTGGGTGTCGCCGGTGCGCAGTGAATCCGCCAGCTGAGCGGGTGTGCCGCCGCGGCGCAGCAGGATCTGGTCGGGCCGGGCCGGGGTGCCCCAGTAGCGGTCGTTGCGTTCCAGCAGGATCTCGTCCCGGCCGGGATCGGCGGATTCGATGGTGAAGTTCCCGCCCGAGACCGGTATCTGCTCGACCAGTGTCCGCTGGAAGCCGCCCGGCGAATCCTTCATCAGATGCGAGGGCAACAGATTCGCGAACAATTGCGGCCAGGCCGGATACGGCTTGTCGAACACCACGGACACCGCCTTACCGCCGCCCGAGGAACGGACCTCGGTGATGAGGCGGTATCCGGCCGGGTCGATCACACCCGGCTGCGTGATCATCTGCTGCCACAGGTAGTGGAAGTCCTCGGCCGCGATGGGCGCCCCGTCCGACCAGTTGGCCTGATCCTTCAGCTTGTAGGTGACGGTGAACGGGGCCTCGGCGGTCACCGTCGCCGAATCGACCAGCGCCGTATCCGGGACCCACAGCGTGCCGCCGGGCAGGGCCGGATCGGGTGTGGGCCGGAACGGGCTCGGCAGCACCATGGCCGCCACCGCGGCGGTCGCCGGGGACTGGTTCGACCGCAGATGCGGGTTGAAACCGATCCCGATGTCGTCGATGGCGACCACCACCGTGTTCTTGGTCGGCTGCGCCGGTTCGGTCTTCGGGCTGTCCGTACTGGCGATGGGCGGCGGCGGGTCGGCCGTGCATCCGGCCAGCACCGGAACGAGCACCGCCACGAGTACCAGCAGCCCGCGCCACACCGCGCGCCTCCCCGAAATCACGTTCGGCACTCTACCCAAACCCGCGCTGCCCCGTCCGGGGGGCGAAACCGCTTACAGCGCGGCCCGGTCGCGCGCCTTGCGACGCGACAGCTCCCGAGCCCGCTCGTTGGCGGCCAGGGTGACCTTGCGCACGCGCACGACCTCCGGGGTCACCTCGACGCATTCGTCGGCGGCGCAGAACTCCATGGCCATCTCCAGATCGAGCTGCAGCGGCTTGGCCAGCGTCTCCATCACATCGGCGGTGGAGGAGCGCATATTGGTGAGCTTCTTCTCCTTGGTCACATTGATATCGAGATCCTCGGCACGCGGATTGATCCCGACGACCATGCCCTCGTAGGTCTCCGCGCCCGGCTCGACGAAGAACTGCCCGCGGTCGGCGAGCTGGATCATGGCGAAGGGGGTCACGGATCCGGAGCGGTCCGACACCAGCGAACCGGTATGCCGGGCCCGGATCTCACCGGCCCACGGCGCGTACCCGTGCGAGACGGCGTTGGCGATACCGGTGCCGCGGGTCTCGGTCAGGAAATCGGTACGGAAACCGATCAGACCGCGCGAGGGCACGATGAACTCCATCCGCACCCACCCCGCGGCGTGGTTGTTCATCTGCACCATCTTGCCCTTGCGGGCGGCCAGCAGCTGGGTGATGGCGCCCAGGTACTCGTCCGGGCAGTCGATGGTGAGCTCTTCATAGGGCTCGTGCACCTTGCCGTCGACCTGCCGGGTCACCACCTGCGGCTTGCCCACGGTCAATTCGAAACCCTCGCGTCGCATCTGCTCGACCAGGATCGCCAGGGCGAGCTCACCGCGGCCCTGCACCTCCCAGGCATCGGGGCGGCCGATATCGAGAACCCGCAGTGAGACATTGCCCACCAGTTCCTGATCGAGCCGCGATTTCACCATGCGGGCGGTGAGCTTGTGGCCTTGGACCCGGCCGACCAGCGGTGAGGTGTTGGTACCGATCACCACCGAGATGGCCGGTTCGTCCACCGTGATACGGGGCAGCGCGACGGGCTCGTCCGGGTCGGCGAGGGTGTCGCCGATCATGATGTCGGGGATACCGGCGACGGCCACGATATCGCCGGCCACCGCGACCTCACCCGGTTGCCGTTCGACGCCGATCGTCTGCAGCAGTTCGGTGATCTTGACGTTCTTCACGCCGTCGGCGTGCATCCACGCCACGTTCTGGCCCTTGCGCAGCTCACCGTTGTGGATACGCACCAGCGCGAGCCGGCCCAGGAAGGCCGAGGCGTCGAGGTTGGTGACGTGGGCCTGCAGCGGCGCGGACGGGTCGCCCTTGGGGGCGGGGATGTTCTCCAGCAGGACATCGAACAGCGCGTCCAGGTTCTCCGCGTTCGGGACCTCGCCGTTCTGCGGCTGCTCCTTGGACGCCTTGCCCGCGCGGCCGGAGGCGTAGAGCACCGGCAGGTCGAGGGCGAGTTCGGCCGCTTCGGCGGCGTCGTCGTCCAGGTCGGAGGCCAGGTCCAGCAGCAGATCGTGGCTCTCCTCGACCACCTCGGCGATCCGCGCGTCGGGCCGGTCGGTCTTGTTGACCACGAGGATCACCGGCAGGCAGGCGGCCAGCGCCTTGCGCAGCACGAACCGGGTCTGCGGGAGCGGGCCCTCGGAGGCGTCCACCAGCAGCACCACACCGTCGACCATGGACAGGCCACGCTCCACCTCGCCACCGAAGTCGGCGTGACCCGGGGTGTCGATGACATTGATGACGGTGACGCTGCCGTCCGGATGGTGCCGGTGCACGGCGGTGTTCTTGGCGAGAATGGTGATGCCCTTCTCGCGTTCCAGATCGCCGGAGTCCATCACCCGGTCGACCGGTTCGGCCCGTTCGGCGAAGGCGCCGGACTGCCGCAGCATGGCGTCGACGAGCGTCGTCTTACCGTGGTCGACGTGCGCCACGATGGCGACGTTGCGAAAATCGCGTGCAGACGACACGCCGGTTCCTCCTGCTGTTAACTGTTGCTTGCGGCCGGACCCCGCCACAGGGAGATTCGAACTCACCGGGCATCTGGGCCGGTTACACCCTACCGGGAACCCGGTGGCCTACTGGCGCCGCCCAGAGGTAAGGGTATGCTAACCCGCATGGGCAAGGTCAAGGCGAGCGAGGTTTCGAGCCTCAAGCCGAAGAAGAAGTGCTGTCGTAAGAAGACGCGCTGCGTGAAATGCCCTGTGGTCATTATGCGGATGAAACGCCTGGAGGCCGCGGGCGCCTCCGGTAAGGAACTGAAGAAGGGCCTCAAGAAGGCTCGTGCCGCCTGAGGCGCTCCCCACCTCCGCATTCGCCCCGGCGTCCGCCGCGAGGGCGGCACGCCCCCTCGGAACATGGACTGCGGTCCCGGCGGGGTGCGGACGAGTTCGGCCGGTATCCGGCGATTCGGCTGTTGTACGCGGGGCGGGTGGGGTATCACGCCGATATGACCACAGCACTGCTCTCCGAATCCGAGATCGCCGAGGCCCTGGAAAGCCTGCCGAAGTGGAGCCGGGCCGGCGACGCGCTGACCCGTACGATCGAGGCCGCCACATTTCCCGCCGGAATCGAACTCGTACGGCAGGTGGCCGATATCGCCGAATCGGCGAATCACCATCCCGATATCGATATCCGGTGGCGCAAGGTCACCTTCACCCTGTCCACACACTCCGCGGGCGGGCTCACGGCACAGGACGTGGCGCTGGCCCGGGAGATAGATCGGCTGGCGCCGTAGCGGTCCGGGAGGTGGTGCGACCCGCCCAGGCGATCCAGCCGTAGCAGACCAGCGCACCGAGTACGTACACCGTGCCGAGCCAGGACCACACCCCCCAGCGGGAGATGGTCCAGATCGAGTCCTGCAGGAACGACAGCACCCACGGCGCCCCGATGAGCGTCGTCACCAGCCAGTATCCGGCCAGTATCCGCGCGCCGGGCACCGCCCGGTAGGGGCCGTACAGCAGCCACAGGACGGCCGGCAGCAGCCAGCCCCAGTGGTGCGACCAGGAGATCGGCGAGACCAGCAACCCGAACAACTGCACGATCAGCACGGTGCCCAGCAGATCGTCGAGGTGCAGGGCACGCCACGCGAACCACCCGAGCGCCGCCGCCACCGCGACCCCCGCGATCCACCACGGCCCGGTACCCACATCGGTGCCCAGCAGCCGGCTCAGCGCGCCGCGCAGCGACTGGTTCCACACCGAGCCCACCGGCCCGATCCGGTCGGCGTCACCGAGCAGGGTGCCGAAATAGCGCCGCGTCTCCTCGGGATTGATCAGAAAACTCGCCGCCACGGTCAGGCCGAACACGACAGCCGACCAGACGGCGGCGGCCCAGCGGCGCCGCGCCACGAAATAGAGGCCGCTGATCGCCGGGGTCAGTTTGATTCCCGCGACCGCGCCCACCAGTGTTCCCGACAGCCACCACCGCGAGCTGCGGATCGCGACCATCACGCCGAGCATCAGGAAGACATTGACCTGCCCGTAGTCGATGGTGGTGCGTACCGGCTCGAACCACAGGCCCACCGCCGTCCACGCCACCATGGCGGTGCGCCATCGCGCTTCGCGCAGGGCTTCCCGGCCCAGCATCAGTTCGAACGCGATCCGCACCACCCAGTACAGCGCGGCGACGATGGCGAACAGCCACAGCATCGCGACCACGGTGAACGGCAGGAAGTGCAGCGGGAAGAACACCACCGCGGCGAACGGCGGATACGTGAAGGGCAGCGGAAAATCCGGCGTCTTCTCGGCGTAGGTGAAATCGTAGAGATGGTCGGTGAGCAGGGCCGCCGAGCCGTCGACATAGACGTGCAGGTCGACCAGGTTCATCCCGTTCGGGGTCAGCAGCATCCACAGCAGCCGCGCCAGTACGGTGATTCCGAGCGCCGCCAGGGCCAGGCGAAACGGTACGAACCCCCGAATGTCGGTCCGGGCGCCGCTGGGCTGAGTCAATACACGAGCTTTCGAGTCGGTCCGGGCCGGCGGCCGGACCCGGTGCTGTTGGGCGCGTCGCCGGTTTTTCCGGCCCGGAATACATTAACCCCACCGGTTTCCGCGCGAACGTGAGCCTGGCGGGTGCTCCGGGCTCCCGGCGGCAAACACCGCGCACGGTTTCCGGTAACCATCGAGCAACTGATGAGTCACGAGTGCGCATTCGCCTCGTTTTTCACAATGGTCACTCCTGTTACAGGCTACTGTTCAGTAGCACAGCGAATTGGGGCTCGCAATCCCGACCCCGGTGCTGTACAACGCGCGCCAGTGTCCTTAGAGTGACCCCGAAACGACGGCTTTTCAGCGTCGCCCAGATGTACCCGAGGTAAGGACGGCTAGACCAGTGCTTCGCACCCGAGGATCGCGGATTGCAATGTCCGCGCTCGCCATTGCGGCGGGCGCCTCCCTCGTGGCGCCCGCGACAGCCGTCGCGGCCCCGGCCACCGAGGCGTCGGTGAGCAGCGTCCCGATGGTCCCCGAAGGGGTTCCCGTCGACGTTCTCGCCGCCCTGGCCCCGGCCATCGTCAACGCACCGGCTCCGGCGGCCAAGGAGATCGCCGCGCCGGGCAGCCCGCAGGCGGCCATTCTTTCCCAGGCCCGCGCGCTGCTGGCCACGGTGAATCTGCCCCCGCAGATCAAGTCGACGCTGGAACGGGTCATCACGTTCCTCGACGGCAGCGGCGGCGGTGGCCCCGAGATCCCGGAATCCGGGCCGGCGATCGCCCAGTTCCTCTACCCGACCATCGGTAAGGGCTGCATCGCCCCCTCCGGTGATTCGGTCGGCACCGCCCTCGCGGTGCCCGGCCCGGCGCAGCTCCCGCCGCCCGGACCGGCCGCCGGCCAGACCGGTTTCGTCTTCACCGCGCTGGGCACCGAACGCCCGACGGCGGAACAGGCGCAGCCGTTGACGGTGCAGTGGCGCAACCTCGACACCGGAGAGGCCGGCTCGCAGCCGCTGACCGACGAGGCCAAGATCAACCCCGACGGCCCGGCAACGCTCTCGGCCATCGCGAACACCGGCACCGGCCGCATCGTCGCGGTGATCGGCGGCGGACTCACCACCCAGGCCACCGAAACCGAAACCCGCAGTTGCACTTTCATGCCGACCATCGGATTCTTCACCGTCGGCTGACCATCGGCCACGCCGGCGGACGGGGCCGGGGCCTCGTGACCCCCGAGTTTTCCTCCGCCGGCCGGCTCGGATCGGGATCTCGCCGACCGTTCGGACCGGACGCGAGGTGTACGCGGACGCGGATATGCACCTCGGCCGCCCGGGCACACCCACAGCAATGTCGGCGCGCGGTGGTGGCCCGCTCTCATGGCAACTCGTGCGGGGCTGTGTGCCTTGTCGACCTGGGTAGGCTCACCGCACGGTAAGTGCTCAATGGTTTCCGATCTGTGGACGGCCGACCGCACACGCGCATGCCGCCCGGCTGTGGTAGACCAGGGTGATGGCGACTGTCGAAAGCTCGCGTAAGGCCGGCATCCGGAGCCGGCGCTCGTCACGGTCGATTCTGTCGATCCGGTCCGAGGGTTCGATCCTGTCCATCGGCTCCGCGTATTCGATTCTGTCCATCGGAAGCGTGGGATCGGTCCTGTCGATCGGTTCCCTCGGCTCCTTCGGTTCGGCGATTTCCAGCGGGTCCTTCCTGAGTCTCGGTTCCGCTCTGTCCGGACTGTCGCGTTGGTCCCTGCTGTCGTGGAAGGGTGATCACGCGACTCCGGAAACTCGTCCCGGCCTGCGCGTGGTCGCCGACGAACCCGATCTGCGGGAGTCGGCCACCCGTCACTGCCAGACCTGATGGGCACCGTATGGCGCGTCCGGATCTGTCTTCGGGCGTGCCGTACCGATCTCAGGGCTTCTGCGTATGTCCTGCCTCGGTGGCCGGCGCCCGGCTCGTGACGCCGGCGGCGGCGACCCGATCCAATACGGTCCAGGCATCGTCCAGCGGGATGTCCTGGATGAGGTACAGCTTCTTACCCGCTGCCGTGGCGGCGCCCACCGTGGCCAGGCCGGCCCGGCGCTGCCAGAAGGTCTGCCGCACAGTCCAGCCGATGATGCCGGGTGCTTCGAGACAGGTGCGTTCGCGGTCCAGGGAGCCGGCGCGGACGATCAGCCAGGCGGGGGAGCCGCCGCCGGCGGGGACGACCGCGTGACCGAGGCCGCGATAGCGGTCCTCGGCGAGCAGCGCGCAGACCGATGCGAGGACGACCGGCAGCAGCCACCACCACACCGCGACATCCTGGTCCAGCGCAGTCGCCAGGAAAAGGGCCATCGCGGTGAGCGGAACCGGCCAGCAGGCCCGGATGTAGCGGCGGCGCCGGGCGGCCGGGCCGTGCCGGGCCAGCGGAATATCGGTGAGGGCGGCCGGTGGCGTCGCCGGCGCGGCGATATTCGGGTCCCTATGCGGACTCAGCAGCCGGGCCAGGGTCCGTTCGACCGCCGCGCGCGGGGCCTGTGGCAGGATCTTCTGGCGCGGGTTCTCGCCGGTCATCACCGCTTCCAGTTGTGCGGCTCCGGCGCGGCGCAACAGTAGCGGTTCGCGGATGGTGGCGCCGCGCAATCGTGCCGTGTCGAGGGTGATCCGGCGCAGCGTGAACAACCCGCGGCGGATCTGCAGGGTGCTGCCGTGGTCGGTGACGCGGAGTCCGTAATAGGTGGCCAGGTAGTGCGCACACGCCGCCACACTGACCACGACCACCAGAGCGGCAAGCGCCGCGAGGCCGGCCGCCAGCAGCGACAGCACCTCGAGATCGCGCACCGTGTCGACGGTGTCGTGGCCGATGCTGATCTCGGCGGCACCGAAGCCGAACTGCGCGGCCAGGCCGAGCGCCGAGGCGGCGAGCGCGAAACCGGTCAGCGACAGGGGCGCGTACCGGACCCAGCCCGGCTGCCAGTGGCCGATCTCTTCGCCCTGCTCCGCCGTGGGAACCTCCGGCCCGGCATCCGGGATGTGGGCCGGACCGGGATCGCCGGCGGCGGTATGCGGCGTACGGGTGTGGGCCAGCAGTTCGGCGCGCAATGGCCGGACCTGTGCGGCGGCGAGTGCGTCCAGCCGGAACCGGTCCCCGGCATCGGCTTCCTGCCCGGTACCGATCACCACCACGGCCAGGCCCAGGATCCGGTGCAGCGGGTCGGCCTCGATATCCACCGACCGGATGCGTGCCCGCGGCACCGCGAGTCGTCTCCGCCGGACCAGGCCGGTACGTAACTCGACATGCGTCGGTCCGACCCGGTAGGTGGTGGTGAACCAGAGGGTGAGCGCGTACGGGACGACGAAAACCAGGCCCAGCAGGCTGTAGAGCGGGTTACCGGAGCTGACGCCCAGGATGACCGCGCCGATCACGGCGGGCAGGAACTTCACGATCTCCTGGATCGGATGGACCAGCAGCATCCGCCTGTCCAGGCGTAGCCAGGGCCCGTCCTCGCCGGGGATAGGGGTGGTCTCCGCCGCGGCGGCCGGGCTCGGCCCGGACGCCGGACGCGATCCGGTCATGTGGCGTCACCGCGGTGCCGCGCCGCGATCTCGGTCAAGCGCGTCACCGTCTGCTCGGCCACGGCGCGATCCAGCAGGCTGATGTGCACCGCGCCCGCGGACGAGGCCGTGGTCACCGTGACCGTCGACAGGTCGAGGATGCGCTCCAGCGGGCCGCGTTCGGTATCCACCGTCTGCACCCGGGAGATCGGCGCGACGCGGCTCTCCTGGGTCAGCCAGCCCGAACGGGAGTAGACGGCAGCCGCGGTCACCTCCCAGCGGTGGACCCGGTATCGCCAGCGGGGCACCACGATCGTGGTGAGCGCGGCCGCCAGGACCACGGCCACCCCCACGGCCGCCTGCCAGGCCCGGCGGTCGGGGTCGAAGACGACCCACCCGAGCAGGACGGCGAATACACCGAGCCACGACAGCGCGATCTGCGCGGTCCACAGCGTCTTCGCGCGCGGACTGGGCCGCCACGACGGATCGGCCAGGACGTCGGGTGATCGTGGCGGGCTGTCCGGCGACATATATTCATCGTCGCACGGTTCGACGTGGGGCCGACTGTCCATCGATGGCGACCCTCGCGCCCATACAGTGATGTGAGCCCGTCCAGGTTGTCCAGGAGCATATCTTCCTGCCCGGCCCGGTCCGCCGGAATGGGTCTGCGTTCGTGGTCGGGGCCCCCGCCCCTGGTTCTGGACCGACACAGCGAGGGAGCGCAGCGACCGATCGTGTGCAGTCGACCGTTCATGGATCGGTGACCATTGAGCACTTACAGTGCTGTGAGCCTCCGCAGGCCGGTCCAGGCGCACGACAGCAGGCACCTTCTGTCTATTCCGGATGGTCTGCGTTCGTGGTCGGGGCCCGCCCCCGATTCTGGACCGACGGAGCGAAGGAGCGCAGCGACCGATCGCAGGAGGGAGGAATCGGGGTCACAGGGCCCCGACCCGCGCGCCGGAGGCGCGCAAATAAACACAGCCCGGCCTGCACGGAATAGCCCGGGAGGCACCGCGGTTGTGAACGCTCAACGACCTGGGAGGAGACAGTTCCGGATGTGTGCCGCATGATCGAGGGCGTGACCGACCTACCCGAACCGACCGTCCCGACTCCCGTGCCGACCCCGTCCGCCATGCGCCGGGCGCTGCGCCGGGCACGTGACGGGGTCACGCTGAATGTCGACGAGGCCACGGTGCTGTTGCACGCGCGCGGCGACGACCTCGCCGACCTGTGCCGCAGTGCCGCCCGGGTACGTGATGCCGGGCTGGCCTCGGCCGGGCGGCCCGCCACGATCACCTATTCGCGCAATGTGTTCATTCCGCTGACCCATCTGTGCCGCGATACCTGCCACTACTGCACTTTTGTGACAGTGCCGGGGAAGTTGCGGGCCCAGGGGCGCGGCATGTTCCTGGAGCCCGACGAGGTGCTCGATATCGCGCGCCGCGGTGCCGAGCTGGGCTGTAAGGAAGCGCTGTTCACCCTCGGCGACCGGCCCGAGGCCCGCTGGCCCGAGGCCGCGCAGTGGCTGGACGAACGCGGCTACGATTCCACCCTCGACTATCTGCGCGCGGTATCCATCCTGGTGCTCGAGGAGACCGGGCTGCTGCCGCATCTGAATCCGGGCGTCATGTCGTGGGAGGAGATCTCACGGCTGAAGCCGGTGGCGCAGTCGATGGGCATGATGCTCGAGACCACCGCGACCCGGCTGTTCACCGAAAAGGGCAACTGCCATTACGGCAGTCCCGACAAGGACCCGGCGGTGCGGCTGCGTGCCATCACCGACGCGGGCCGGCTGTCGGTGCCCTACACCACCGGGGTGCTGGTGGGTATCGGCGAGAACATGGCCGAACGGGCCGACACCATCGCCGCGATCCGCAAGCAGCACAAGGCGTTCGGTCATATCCAGGAAGTGATCGTGCAGAACTTCCGGGCCAAGGACGACACCGCCATGCGGCACGCGCCCGACGCGGACTTCACCGAATTCCTGGCCACCATCGCGGTGACCCGCCTGCTGCTCGGCCCCGACGTCTCGGTGCAGGCACCGCCGAATCTGGTATCCGGCGAGGAATGCCGGGCCCTGCTGGAAGCCGGTATCGACGACTGGGGCGGCGTCTCGCCGGTCACTCCCGACCATGTGAATCCCGAGCGGCCCTGGCCCAACCTGGATACGCTGGCCGAGATCACCGCCGCTGCCGGTTTCGAACTGGTGGAACGCACATCGGCGCATCCGAAGTACGTGCGGGCGGGTAATCCGTGGATCGACCCGCGGATCGGCGCGCATGTCGCGGCTCTCACCGACGCCGAGACCGGACTGGCGAAGGCCGGGGCACTCCCGGTGGGTCTGCCCTGGCAGGAGCCGGACGAGTCCTGGGAGTCGGCGGGTCGTACCGATCTGAACACCGAGATCGATACGACCGGCCGCAATACCGATACCCGCAGCGATATCGACAACGCGTTCGGCGACTGGGACACCATCCGCGAACAGGTCCGCGATCTGGCCGCCGCGCCCCAGCGACTGGATGCCGACGTACTGGCCGCGCTGCGCGCCGCCGAACGTGATCCGGCAGGCCTCACCGATGGCCAGTACCTGGCGCTGGCCACCGCCGACGGGCCCGATCTGGAAGCCGTCGCGGGTCTGGCCGACCAGTTGCGCCGCGATGTCTGCGGCGACGACGTCACCTATGTGGTGAACCGCAATATCAACTTCACCAATATCTGCTACACCGGGTGCCGTTTCTGCGCGTTCGCGCAGCGCAAGGGGGACGCCGACGCTTTCACCCTCAGCACCGGCGAGGTCGCCGACCGGGCCTGGGAGGCCTACGTCGACGGTGCGACCGAGGTGTGCATGCAGGGCGGTATCGACCCCGATCTGCCGGTGACCGGCTACGCCGATCTGGTGCGCGCCGTGAAGGCGCGGGTGCCCTCCATGCACGTCCACGCCTTCAGCCCGATGGAGATCGTCAACGGTGCCTCCCGCGGTGGGGAAAGCGTCCGCGACTGGCTGACCGCATTGCGCGAAGCCGGGCTGGGCACCATCCCCGGTACCGCGGCCGAGATCCTCGACGACGAGGTCCGCTGGGTGCTCACCAAGGGCAAACTGCCCGCCTCCGCCTGGATCGATGTGGTGACCACCGCCCATCAGGTCGGGATCCGGTCGAGCTCGACCATGATGTACGGGCACGTCGACAACCCCAGCCACTGGGTGGGGCACCTGCGGGTACTGCGCGGTATCCAGGACGAGACGGGCGGTTTCACCGAATTCGTCCTGCTCCCGTTCGTGCACCAGAGCGCCCCGCTCTACCTGGCCGGCGCCTCCCGTCCGGGTCCGACGAACCGGGACAACCGGGCCGCGCACGCCCTGGCCCGGATCATGCTGCACGGCCGGATCGACAACATCCAGACCAGCTGGGTGAAACTCGGCACCACGGGTACCCGGGTGATGTTGCGCAGCGGCGCCAACGACCTCGGCGGCACGCTCATGGAGGAGACCATCTCCCGGATGGCCGGTTCGCAGCACGGGTCGGCGAAGACGGTGGCCGAACTCACAGAGATCGCCGAGGGTATCGGCCGGCCGGTCCGGGAACGTACCACCACCTACGGTGTTCCACCCGCGAGGAGTACCGCGGTCCCCGGCCTGGAACTCGTCTAGCCGCGTGGCCTTCGGCTGAAGGCGCGCAGCGACCGAGCAACAGTGGGTTACCGGAACACGAAGCTACGGCCGGGCGACGCCGGAGGTGGCATCGAGTATTAGGGCAGGCTCACCCGGCGTAGCCTGTGGGGCGCCAGGGATACTTGTGTGCGGGCGCAGTTACCCGGAGAAGGAAGACTTAGGAGCGGGAGTGACGTACATCATCGCCGAACCGTGCGTTGACGTGAAGGACAAGGCATGCATCGAGGAATGCCCTGTGGACTGCATCTACGAGGGCGGTCGCATGCTCTACATCCATCCCGACGAATGCGTTGACTGTGGTGCGTGTGAGCCGGTCTGCCCGGTGGAGGCGATCTTCTACGAGGACGACACGCCCGATCAGTGGAGCGGGTACGTCAACGCCAATGTCGACTTCTTCGACGAGCTGGGCTCGCCGGGCGGTGCCACCAAGCTGGGCAAGGTCGATTCCGATCCGGCGTTCATCAAAGAGCTGCCGCCGATGGCGGACGAGTAGAGCATTCACACGATGAGCACCGAGGTTTCCGAACGCCGCCGGGTGAGTGCGGCGCTGCCCGACTTCCCGTGGGACACCATCGCGGAGGTGAAGGCGCGGGCGGCCGCACATCCGGGCGGACTCGTCGATCTGTCGGTGGGTACGCCCGTCGACCCGGTCGATCCGCTGATCCGCGCGGCGTTGAGTTCGGTCGCCGAGGTGCCCGGCTACCCGACCACGCACGGCACGCCGGAGTTGCGTGCCGCTGCGGTGGCCGCGCTGACCAGGCGTTTCGGTATCACCGGGGTGCCCGAGGCGGCGGTGTTGCCGGTGATCGGCACCAAGGAGCTGATCGCGGGGCTGCCGCGGCTGCTCGGGCTGGGGCCCGCGGACCTGGTGGTGATCCCCGAGGTCGCGTATCCGACCTACGAGGTGGGCGGACTGCTCGCCGGGACCCGGATCCTGCGCGCCGACGGACTCACCCGGCTGGGTCCGGAGACGCCGGCGCTCATCTACCTCAACTCACCGTCCAACCCGACCGGCAAGGTACTGGGTGTGGAGCATCTGCGGAAGGTGGTGGCCTTCGCGCGGGAACGCGGTGTGATCGTCGCGTCCGACGAGTGCTACCTGGGACTGGCCTGGGAAGAACCGGCCGTTTCGATTCTCGACCCGCGGGTCTGCGACGGTGACCACACCGGGCTGCTGGCGGTGCATTCGCTGTCGAAGACGTCGAATCTGGCGAGTTACCGGGCCGGATTCGTGACCGGTGATCCGGAGTTGGTGGCCGAGTTGCTGGAGGTGCGCAAACATTCCGGCATGATGGTGCCCTTCCCGATCCAGGCGGCGATGGCGGCGGCGCTGGGCGACGATACGCACGAATCGGTACAGCGGCAGCGTTATCGGGCCCGCCGGGAGATCCTGCGATCGGCGTTGCTGGATGCCGGTTTCCGGATCGACCACTCCGAGGCCGGGCTGTATCTGTGGTCGACTCGCGGAGAACCGTGCCGGACCACCCTCGATTGGCTGGCCGAGCGCGGCATCCTGGCGGCTCCGGGCGAGTTCTACGGTCCCGCGGGCGCCGAGCACGTGCGTATCGCATTGACCGCGACCGACGAGCGGATCGAGACGGCGGCGCAGCGGCTGCGCGGCTGACCCGGCACCGCCGCCGGGCGGCAGTGCGGTAACGACTCCGCACAGATTCGCGCGTCGAGTGCGGGCACGGCCGGGCGGGCGGCGCTAGCCTGGGGTATGGACGCTGTCACAGTTGTCCCCACCCCCGGTAACGAGCCGGTGCACACCTACGCGCCCGGGAGCCCCGAGCGGGAACGTCTGCTCGGCCGGCTCGCCGATATCTCCGGCAGCACCACCGAGATTCCCCTGGTCATCGGTGGTAAGCATCGTCCGGGTATCGGTGTGCGGCGGGAGATCGTCGCGCCGCATCGACACCGGCAGGTACTCGGGACCTATACCGACACCACGCATACCGAAGCCGCCGCGGCGATCGATGCCGCCATCGCGGCCGCTCCGCAGTGGCGTGCGCTGCCGTTCGACGAACGCGCCGCGGTGCTGTTGCGGGCCGCGGACCTGCTGGCCGGACCGTGGCGGGAGACTCTCGCCGCGGCGACCATGCTGGGCCAATCGAAATCGGTGGCACAGGCCGAGATCGACGCACCGTGCGAACTGGTCGACTTCTGGCGGTTCAATGTCTCCTTCGCCCGGGACATCCTGGCCCAGCAGCCCCGGTCGAGCACGGGGGTGTGGAACCGGCTCGACTACCGCCCGCTCGAGGGTTTCGTCTACGCGATCACCCCGTTCAATTTCACCGCGATCGCGGGCAATCTGCCGACCGCGCCCGCGCTCATGGGCAATACGGTGGTGTGGAAACCCTCGCCCACTCAGACGCTGGCCGCCTATTACACGATGAAACTGCTGGAGGCGGCCGGTCTGCCGCCCGGTGTGATCAATATGGTCACCGGCGACGGCCGGGAGCTGTCCGAGGTCGCCTTGGCCGACCCTCGTCTGGCCGGTATCCATTTCACCGGTTCGGGCGCCACCTTCCAATATCTGTGGAGCCAGGTGGGCGCCAATATCGGTCACTACCATGGGTATCCACGGATCGTCGGAGAGACCGGGGGCAAGGATTTCATCGTCGCGCATCCGTCGGCGGACCCCGCCGCCCTGCGCACGGCCATGATCCGCGGCGCCTACGAGTATCAGGGCCAGAAATGCTCGGCGGCCTCCCGGGCCTATCTGCCGCGTTCGCTGTGGCGGGAGATGGGTGACGATTTCCTCGGTATCGCCGAGGGGCTGAGCTACGGCGATATCGCGGATCTGTCGAATTTCGGTGGGGCGGTGATCGACCGGCGCGCCTACGACAAAAGTGTGCGGGCGATCGAGCGCGCGCGGTCGGCCGGGGTGGAGGTGCCCGTGGGTGGCACCTACGACGACAGCGAGGGCTGGTTCGTCCGGCCGACGGTGCTGCTCGCCGACGATCCACGAGACGAATCGTTCGCCACCGAATACTTCGGCCCGATCCTGTCGGTGTACGTGTACGACGACTCCCAGCCCGAGGCCTACCGCACGGTCCTGGCCGAGGTGGAATCCACCGCCCCCTATGCTCTGACCGGCGCGGTATTCGCACAGGACCGGCACGCGGTGGAGGAGGCCGCCCGGCTGTTGCGGTTCGCGGCCGGCAACTTCTATGTCAACGACAAGCCGACGGGGGCGGTGGTGGGGCAGCAGCCCTTCGGCGGGGCACGTGCCTCGGGCACCGACGACAAGGCCGGGTCCCCGTTGAACCTTTTGCGCTGGGTGGCCCCGCGCACCTTGAAGGAGACCTTCGTCCCGCACACCGACCACCGGTACCCGCATATGGAGCAGGGATGAGCGCCCCGCCCCGCGCCGGTGCGCGGCCCGCGGACCTGCCCGGTCCCGGCGGGGAGTTCCGGTGAACCCGCTGCGTCCGGCGATTCTCGCCGCCGCCGGGTCGGACCGGATGAAACGAACCCTCACCACCAGCCCGGCCACCGCGTCGATGGTCCAGCGCTTCGTCCCCGGGGAAGCCCGGTCGGATCTGATCGCCGCGGCCCGCGCACTACTGATGAGCGGGCGGGCGGTGAGCGTCGACTTCCTGGGCGAGAACACCACCGACCGCGTTCAGGCCGACGCGGCGGTGGCCGAGTACCTGGCATTGATCAACGATCTGGCGGCGCTGCCCACCACCGAGGTACCCGCCGGCGCCGCGCCGCTGGAGGTGTCGGTCAAATTGTCCGCGCTCGGACAGGCGCTGGGCCCCGACGGCCCGGCGATCGCCACCGAGAACCTGCGCACTGTGTGCACCAAGGCGGCCGAGGCCGGGGTGTGGGTGACCGTGGACGCCGAAGACCACACCACCACCGCCGCCACACTGGCCACCACCGCCCGGGTCCGTCCGGATTTTCCCTGGCTGGGCACGGTGATCCAGGCCTACCTGTACCGCAGCGAGGACGATTGCCGCGACCTCGCCGACGCCGGTGCCCGGGTGCGCCTGTGCAAGGGCGCCTACCGGGAACCGGAAACTGTCGCCTACCAGCGACGAGTCGATGTGGACCGCGCCTACCTGCGCTGCCTGCGAGTCCTCATGCGGGGCGCGGGCCGCCCGCTGGTCGCCTCCCATGATCCGGTGGTTCTCGCGGCGGCGGCCGACCTCGCGACTATCACCGGTCGTCGTCCCGGCCGGGTGGAATACCAGATGCTGTACGGCATCCGCACCGACGAACAGCTCCATCTCGCCGACCGCGGGGATTTCGTCCGGGTCTATGTGCCCTACGGTCACCAGTGGTACGGATACCTCATGCGCCGGCTCGCGGAACGGCCGGCGAACCTGACCTTCTTCCTCCGCGCTCTGGCCGGGCGATAAACCCCGCTCAGACCAGGGGTTTGCCCTTACGGATCCGGCGGCGCATATCCCACAGGTAGTAGTTCATCGGGAACTGGCGCAGGATCCGGGGCTGGATCTTCAGGCCCAGGCCGATGAGTTTCACGGTGCGGTCGAACCAGCGCTGGTTGCTCGCGGTCCAGGTGAGGTGCATTTTCTCGCGGATCTGCGGTGGCAGGCAGCCGGTGACGACGAACCGGTGGAATCGTGCCGACACCCACTGGATCGGGCGCGCCACCATCTTCAGATCGATGAGGTCGTTGAAGTAGGCGCGGGTGGTGTCGTCGATTTCCAGGGCGTCGAGATTCTCTTCCCAGAACCGCCAGAACGCGGCGCGGTCGGCCGGCCACATCTCCGGCCGTACCTGCAGGGTGGTGCCGAGCCGGATGCTGTGGGCGTAGAAGGTGTCGGCGGTCGGCTCGTCCATCGGGCCCTGGACCTTTTCCAGGAGGTCGACGAATCCGAAGTACAGGCAGGCGGCGACCCACAGCTGGAGTTTCGGGTCGAAGGCGTTGTACTTGACCGGGCTGGTGGGTTTGGTGCGGATGTGGCGGTGGGAGGTGTTGACCGCGAGCCGGTAGGCATTGCGTTCTTCGTCGGTGCCCAGCATGGCGACGGCGAGATAGGTGAGGGTGGTGCGGAGCCGTTTGAAGGGGTGCTCCATGACATTGCCGCTCTTGACGTCGCTCTCCATCACGCCGTAGGCGACCGGCCGCAGACCCAGCTGCATGATGACGTTCGCGGTGCCGCCCAGGAATGCGGTGACTCCGACGATGTGATCGTTCATATCGAAGTCGGGCGCGTACAGCCGCTGGGGTTCGGGATCGTTCATGGGAGCGGGCCGGGGAGCGGTCATCGGTGACCTCTTTCGTATGAGAAGATTATATGATAACCATCTCATTCTCTCGATGTTGCGTCAACCGCGGCCGCAATTGTGCGATGCTTACTGTGTCATTGCATCGCCGAGCGCGGGAAGGTGCCGAGATGGGTGCCCTGGCTCAATTGTTGCCTCTGGTGCGAACGCCGCGCCGAGATCAAGATCAATCCGTGCTGTCCGCGGCGTTGCAGGCCTTCCTCGACTTCGGGATCAAGCGCACGAGCATGGTCGAGGTCGCCCGGCGCGGCGGGCTCTCGCTGGCCACACTGTACCGGCGCTTCTCCAGTAAATCGGATCTGATCCAAGCGGTCGGTTTGGCGCAGACGCGCGATTTCATCGAGGGTGTGGATGCCGCGGTCGCGCAGCAGATCGAGCGCGACGCCGGCGCCGAGGACCAGATCGTGGAGCTGTTCGTCGCGTTCCTGGCCGGGCTGCGCGGTAACGAACTGCTGGACCGGCTGCTCAACACCGAACCGGAAATCGTGCTGCCCTACCTGACCACCCGGGGCGCCCCGGTGATCGAATTGGGCCGCGATTACGTCGCCGAATTCATCACCCGCCTCCAGGGCGAAGGCAAACTTCCGGTCTACGATCCGCTGCCGCTGGCCGAAATGATCGCGCGCACCGCGCTGTCGCTGGCGTTGACCCCGCAGACCGTTATCCCGCTGGACGACGATATCGCGGTGCGCAGATATGCGCGCGATCATGTGGCGGTCTCGTTCCGGGTACCGGGCCAGGTCAGCGAATCCTGATATTCGAACGAACTGCTTTTCATATCCGCGAAATCGAATCAGACGAGCTTCAGTCCGAACCTGCGCCGTATCCGGAAATCGAACAGATAGGCGTTGACCGGGAAGGCGCGCAGCGGCGCCGGCAGGATCGCCGATACGCGGCCCAGCCGGCGCAGCAGGCGCCCGAACCGGCGCTCGTCGTCCGCGGTCCAGTCCATGCCCATCTCCGCACGCAGCCGCGGGGGTAGCAGGCCCGCGGTGACCCACCGGTTGAAACGGCCGCCCAGCAGTTGTACCGGGCGGGGGAACATCTTCAGATCGACGATTTCGTTCAGCATGTCCCGGACCGGCGGATCGATCCTGGTCTCGGCCGAGTTCTCGGCCCAGTAGCGGTCGAAGGCGGCCAGGTCCGCCGGCCACGACTCCGGCGGCACCTGCAGCGTGGTGCCCAATCGTGCCGAATGGCGGTAGATGGTCTCCTCGAGTTCGGCGTCCGGCCGGCCGTGCATCCGTTCCCGGAGATCGCGCGCTCCCCAGTACAGGCAGGCGGCCACCCACAATTGCAGATCGCGGTCGAACGCGTTGTAGCGCACCGGGCTCTGCGCGTTCGAGCGCACCTGCCGGTGCGATGTGTCGACGGCTTCCCGGTACGCGGCCCGCTCGGCGGGGCTCCCGAGCAGTGCGACCGCCAGATAGGTGAGGGTGGTGCGGGTGCGTTTCACCGGGTGCAGGGTCAGTTTTCCACTGTCGACCGGGCTTTCCAGAACTCCGTAACCGACCCCGGGGACGGCGAGCTGCATGATCACATTGGCGGCCGCGCCGAGTATCGCGGCGCCGTCGATATAGGGCCGGAAATCGAATTCCTCGTCGTTCACCGCAGCGGCCGGTCCATCGGCGGAGCCGGATACGGGCGGCCCCGCGCCGGGTGTGCTGGTCATGGAAGTCACCGTTCGAGGGCTCGAGAAAGCTGACGATTCACCTTCTCGCTGCCGCCCATATGTGTCAAGCGACGCCGGAAATAAATCGATCCCGGCCCCGCGCGGGACCGGACATGGTATGCGCAATGCGAATCGATAAAGTTTCACTGCGGGATGTGGAATTCACGCCGGACGAATATGCGAAGCTCCGACCGGCGAATTCCCCGGAATTATCCGGGCAGGTGCCCGACCGCCCGCCGGGGCCGGGGCAGTAGTTTGGGCGCATGTCCTACGGCCACCGCCTGCTCAGCTCTCTCGACCCCCTCGCCGTCGCCGCGGGCGCCGATATCCCGGACGCCGTGACCATCGACGGTGCGACACTGTCCCGCAGTGATCTGCTCGGGGCGGCCACCTCGGTGGCCGAACGCGTCGCCCGGGCCGACCGGGTCGCCGTGCTGGCCCGGCCGACGGCGACGACGGTGCTCGCCGTGGTCGGCTGTCTGATCGCCGGGGTCACCGTGGTGCCGGTGCCGCCCGATTCCGGACCGGCCGAACTCGGCCATATGCTCACCGATTCCGGCGCCCAGGCCTGGCTCGGCGAAGCGCCGGAGGGGACCGGCCTGCCGGTGGTCCCGGTGCGGAGACATGCCCGTTCCTGGCACACCTATCCCGAGCCCGACCCGGCCGCGCCGGCGTTCGTGCTCTACACCTCCGGTACCACCGGCGCCCCCAAAGGCGTGGTGCTGAGCCGCCGGGCCATCGCGGCCGGCCTCGACGCGCTCGCCGACGCCTGGGCCTGGACCGCGGCCGATGTCCTGGTCCACGGTCTGCCGCTGTTCCACGTCCACGGGTTGATCCTGGGTCTGCTGGGACCGTTGCGGGTCGGCAGTCCGCTCGTGCACACCGGGAAACCGACCCCCGCGAACTACGCGGCGGCCCCCGGCACGATGTATTTCGGCGTGCCGACGGTCTGGTCCCGGATCGCCGAGGAGCCGGCCGCGGCCAAGGAACTGGCCGCGGCCAGGCTGTTGATCTCCGGAAGCGCCCCGCTGCCGGTGCCGGTGTTCGAGCGGCTCGCCGAACTCACCGGGCACCGGCCCGTGGAACGCTACGGGATGAGCGAAACCATGATCACCCTGTCGGCCCGGGCGGACGGCGAGCGCAGGCCCGGCTGGGTCGGCGTACCGGTGCGCGGGGTCGAGACCCGGCTCCGGGACGAGGCGGGACAGCCGGTACCGCACGACGGCTCCGGTATCGGCGGTCTCCAGGTACGCGGGCCGATGCTCTTCGACGGCTATTACGGCCGCCCCGAGGCCACCGCCGACTGCTGGACCGAGGACGGGTGGTTCCGCACCGGCGATGTCGCCGCCATCGACGCGGACGGCTTCCACCGGATCGTGGGCCGCGAATCGGTGGACCTCATCAAATCCGGCGGCTACCGGATCGGGGCGGGCGAGGTGGAGACCTCGCTGCTCGGCCATCCGGCGGTCGCCGAAGTAGCCGTTGTGGGCCTGACCGACGCGGACCTGGGGCAGCGTATCGTCGCCTTCGTGGTCCCACGCGATGCGGCGCCGGCGGAACAGGAACTCATCGACCACGTGGCCGGGGAACTCTCGGTGCACAAGCGGCCCCGCGAGATCCGGTTCGTGGACGCGCTGCCGCGTAACGCCATGGGCAAGGTCCAGAAGAAGCTGCTGGCTTGACCACCGGGGTCCGCCCGTATCTTGACCTGAACTTCGATCGAGGTTTTACGGTTCGATCATGAACACCACGCTCACCCGGGACCATATCGACTACCTCGCCGGACAGCGGCTCGGCCGGCTGGCCACCGTCGCACCGGACGGGGCACCGCAGAACAATCCCGTCGGATTCCGCTACAACCCCGAGCTCGGCACCATCGATATCGCGGGCTGGAACATGGGCCGATCCCGGAAGTTCCGCAATCTCGCGCGTAACAACCGGGTGGCCTTCGTGGTCGACGATATCGCCTCGGTCCAGCCGTGGCGGGTGCGCTGCCTGGAGATTCGGGGCACCGCGGAAGCACTCACCGATACGGCCACCTACATCGGGCCGGAGGAGAGCGAACTCATCCGCATCCACCCCGAACGCGTGATCGCCTTCGGACTCTGAGCCCGCCGCCGGCTCCTAGTTGTGGGCGTGCAGGACCTCGTTGAGTTCGATACCGGTGCCGGCCCGCGGCACCACCTCCACGGTGCCGGTGCGTGAGTTGCGGCGGAACAGCAGGTTGTCCTTGCCGCTCAGTTCCGCCGCCTTCACCACGGTGCCGTCCGGGGCGGTGACCTTGGTGCCGGCGGTGAGGTAGAGGCCGGCCTCGACAACGCAGTCGTCGCCGAGCGGAATGCCCAGCCCGGAATTCGCGCCCAGCAGTGAGCGCTCGCCGATCGAGATGACGGTGGTGCCACCGCCGGAGAGGGTGCCCATGGTGGAGGAGCCGCCGCCGATATCGGAGCCGTCGCCGACCACCACCCCGGCGGAGATCCGGCCCTCGACCATGGAGGTGCCGAGGGTGCCGGCATTGAAGTTCACGAAGCCCTCGTGCATCACCGTGGTGCCGGCGGCGAGGTGCGCGCCGAGGCGGACCCGGTCGGCGTCGCCGATGCGGACACCGGACGGGACCACGTAGTCGACCATGCGCGGGAACTTGTCGACGCTGTACACGGTGACCGGGCCACGCGCACGCAGTTTGGCACGGGTGATCTCGAATCCCTCCACCGCCGCGGGACCGTGGTTGGTCCACACCACATTGCTGAGCAGGGCGAACTGGCCCTCCAGGCTCACCTCGTGCGGCCGCACCAGGCGGTGGGAGAGCAGGTGCAGCCGCAGATACACATCATGCGCGTCCACGGGAGCGGCCGAGAGATCGGCGATAGTGGTGCGCACCGCGACCACATCGACGCCGCGCGCCGGGTCCGGGCCCACCAGTTCGGCGAATTCCGCAGGCACCGTGGCAAGGCGTTCGGTGCCGGTGTCACCGAACTCACCCAGCTCCGGGCCGGGGAACCAGGTGTCCAGCACGGTCCCGTCGGTGGTCACGTTGGCGATGCCGATGGCGGATGCTCCCTGAGTGCTCACGACACGGAAGCCTACCCACCGGCGGTCCGAAACGGTCGGGCCCCTCTACGCTCGTACGCTGTGAACCTCGACCTGCACGCCGACCCCATCGCACTCACCGCAGCCCTCGTCGACATCCCGAGCGTCTCCCGGGACGAGGCCGCGATCACGGCCGCCGTGGAAACGGCGCTGCGCACCCAGACCAGCGGTTTCGAGGTGCTGCGCCGCGGCAACGTGGTGCTCGCCCGGACGAACCGCGGGCTGCCGACGCGGGTCGTGCTGGCCGGGCATCTGGACACCGTGCCGATCGCGGACAATGTGCCCGGCCGGTTCACCATCGAGAACGGCGCCGAGGTCTTCTACGGTTGCGGTTCGGTGGATATGAAATCGGGCGACGCGGTGTTCCTGCATCTGGCCGCCACCGTCGCCGAACCGGTCCACGATCTGACGCTGATCTTCTACGACTGCGAAGAGATCTCCGCCGAATTCAACGGGCTCAATGCCATCGAGCGGGAAGCGCCGGAGTGGCTGGACGGCGACCTGGCGATTCTCGGCGAACCCTCCGGCGGCTGGATCGAGGCCGGTTGTCAGGGCACGCTGCGGGTCCGCGTGCGGACCGCCGGGGTGCGCGCTCATTCGGCCCGCTCCTGGCTCGGCGACAACGCGATCCACCGGTTGGCGCCGATCCTGGCCCGGCTCGCGGAGTATCGGGCCCGGGAGGTCGAGATCGACGGCTGCCGCTACCGCGAGGGGCTTTCCGCGGTCCGCGTGGGTGGCGGGGTCGCGGGCAATGTGGTGCCGGACGAGGCCGAGGTCGACGTGAACTTCCGGTTCGCCCCGGACCGTTCGGTGGATCAGGCGATCGCCCATGTGCGCGAGGTGTTCGCGGATCTCGACCTCGACCTGGAGGTCACCGACTCCGCCGCCGGCGCGCTGCCGGGCCTCACCGCTCCCGCGGCACGCGGTCTGGTCGACACGGTGCTGGCGCACGGGTCGGCGGGTGTGCGGGCCAAGTACGGCTGGACCGACGTCTCCCGGTTCGCCGCCCGCGGCATCCCCGCCGTGAACTTCGGCCCCGGTGATCCCAACCTCGCGCACAAACGCGACGAGCACGTGCCGCTGGCCCAGATCACCGCGGTCACCGAGATGCTGCGCCGCTACCTCACCGTTCCGGCCTAGCAAGCTCCGGCGGAACCCCGGCCGCTTTCCGATCCGGCACCGATCGACTTCGACGGATTCGTGGTGATTGCCGTCATGATCTGCCGCACGCTTCCGGCGCCGAGTTCAGCGTGGCCCCGAGGACGAGGCCCGGCCCGCCGTTCAGGCCTCGAAGCGCAGGCGCGGCAGGCACGAGTCCCGAGGCCCGACGGCGGGACCGAGGGGGCCTCGACCCCGCGCGCGCCGCCGCGCCAAATACACTGCGGCCATGTCTACCGACGCCGCCGAATCCGGGATGGTCGGCAAACCCAAGGCCCGCTACCGCGGGCCCATCATGTTCCGCCGGGAACGGACCCCGCGGGGCACCACCGCCGACCAGCATCTGCTGGATCAGCGCAGCGACAGCGACTGGGTCCATACCGACCCGTGGCGGGTGCTGCGGATCCAGGCCGAATTCGTCGAGGGCTTCGGTGCCCTGGCCGAGGTCCCGCGCGCGGTGAGCGTCTTCGGTTCGGCCCGCACCGAACCCGGCAATCCGGAGTACCAGGCCGCGCGCGACCTCGGCGCGGCCCTGGCGACCGCCGGTTTCGCGGTCATCACCGGCGGCGGCCCCGGCGTGATGGAAGCCGCCAACCGCGGGGCGTCCGAGGCCGGTGGCTACTCCATCGGACTGGGCATCGAGCTGCCGTTCGAACAGAGTCTCAACGACTGGGTCGATCTGGGCATCAACTTCCGCTACTTCTTCGTGCGCAAGACGATGTTCGTGAAGTACTCCCAGGCCTTCGTCTGCATGCCCGGCGGGTACGGCACCCTGGATGAACTGTTCGAGGCGCTCACCCTGGTGCAGACCCGCAAGATCACCCGGTTCCCGATCATCCTGTTCGGCAGCCGGTACTGGGCGCCGCTGGTCGACTGGATCCGTGAGTCCCTGGCCGCCGACGGTCGCATCTCCCCGGGTGATATCGATCTGCTGCACGTCACCGACTCGGTCGCGGACGCGGTGCGCATCATCGAGGAGTCCGAACCGGGCGCCGCCACCATCGAGAAGGTCGGTACGGAGGACGAATGGTGACGCCACAGCCCTTCGCGGTGTGTGTGTACTGCTCGGCCAGCACCACCGACCCCGACCAGCTAGAACTGGCGGCCCGGGTGGGCACCGAAATAGCCCGGCGCGGGTGGCAACTGGTATCCGGCGGCGGGCACGTCTCCATGATGGGCGCGGTGGCCACCGCCGCCCGGGCCGGCGGCGCCCACACGGTCGGCGTCATACCGAAACACCTCGTCCATCGCGAGGTGGCCGATGTGGACGCCGACGAACTGGTCGTCACCGACACCATGCGCCAGCGCAAACAGGTGATGGAGGACCGCTCCGACGCCTTCCTCACCCTCCCCGGCGGTATCGGCACCCTCGAGGAGTTCTTCGAAACCTGGACCGGCGGTCACCTCGGCCAGCACAACAAGCCGATGGCGATCCTCGACCCCGCCGGGCATTACAGTGGCCTGTTCGCCTGGCTCACCGAACTCCACGACCGCGGCTTCGTCCCGCAGGCGGCCCTCGACCGCATCACGGTCACCCCCGACCTCACCGAGGCCTTCGCGGCACTGGGCAAGGACTCGGATCAGTGAACTCGACCGGTGGCGGGCCAATAGGTGCCTGTTCGCAAAGGGAAACGCCGGACTCTGGACGCCGACGCAATCCAGTGTGTCGAGTTTTGCGAGACACCTCAAAGGGTTGAGGCCCGTCTCGCCGTTTCGGCCTCGAAAGCGCCCGCGCGAAGCGCAAGTCTCGAGGCCGAAACGGCGAGACATAAGGGGGCCTCGACCCCGCGCGCCGCAGGCGCGCCATAAACTCAGCTCATGTTCGAGCCCGTCCGGCCGTCGCCGACTCTCTGCGGCCGGACCGTCGCGACGGATCGCGCGCTGGTGATGGCCATTGTGAACCGCACCCCCGATTCCTTCTACGACCGCGGCGCGACCTTCGGTGATTCGGCCGCGCTGGCCGCGGTGGCGCGGGCGGTGGACGAGGGCGCCGACCTGGTCGATATCGGTGGAGTGAAGGCCGGCCCGGGGGAGCATGTGGACGCGGCCGAGGAGTCGCGGCGGGTGGTGCCGTTCGTGGCGGCGATCCGGGCGGCCTATCCCGACCTGTTGATCAGTGTGGACACCTGGCGGTCGGAGGTGGCGCGGGCGGCCGTGGCCGAGGGAGCCGATCTGATCAACGACACCTGGGCGGGCGCGGATCCGGAGTTGGTGCCGGTGGCGGCCGAGACCGGGGCCGGCATCGTATGCAGTCACACCGGCGGAGCGGTGCCGCGTACGCGGCCGCATCGGGTGCGGTACGCCGACGTGGTGGCGGAGGTGACCGATACCGTGGTGCGGGCGGCGGAACAGGCCGCGGCCGCGGGGGTGCGCCGGGATTCGATCCTCATCGACCCGACCCACGATTTCGGGAAGAACACCTATCACGGACTCGCACTGTTGCGGGCAGCGGACGTTCTTGTTAAAAGCGGGTGGCCGGTCTTGATGGCGCTGAGCAACAAGGATTTCATCGGAGAGACATTAGGTGTCGGACTTTCCGAACGGCTGGAGGGCACATTGGCGGCAACAGCCTGGTCGGCCGCGGCCGGTGCGCGCGTTTTCCGCGTGCACGAGGTCGCCGCGACCCGTCGCGTCGTGGACATGATCGCCGCGATCCAGGGCATCCGGCCCCCCGTACGAACTCTGCGAGGTCTCGTATGAAATTTTCCCATCACGAGCCCGGCTGGGCAGCGACCCATACGTGGGATGCCCCCGACTGGTCGGTGGCCGAGCTGGTCGCCGCCAAGGCCGGCCGCACCGTCTCGGTGGTGCTGCCGGCGCTGAACGAGGAGAGAACCGTCGCCGAGGTGGTGGCCAGTATCCGTCCGCTGCTGGGCACGCTGGTGGACGAGCTGGTGGTACTGGATTCGGGGTCGACCGATGCCACCGCCGAACGCGCTCGCGCGGCCGGCGCGGAGGTGATCACCCGGGAGCAGGCCGTACCCGAGCTGGAGCCCTCCCCGGGCAAGGGCGAGGTGCTGTGGCGTTCGCTGGCGGTGACCACCGGTGATCTGGTGGCGTTCGTCGATTCCGACCTGATCGATCCCGACCCGGCTTTTGTGCCGAAGCTGCTCGGCCCGCTGCTCACGACTCCCGACCTGCACCTGGTGAAGGCGTATTACCGGCGCCCGCTGCGGCACGGCGGTGGGGTGGACGCCCACGGCGGCGGCCGGGTGACCGAGCTCGTGGCCCGGCCCCTGCTGGCCGCGCTGCGGCCGGGGCTGACACAGGTGCTGCAGCCGCTCGGCGGCGAGTACGCCGGGAGCCGGGAATTACTGACGGCGGTCCCGTTCGCGCCGGGGTACGGCGTGGAGATCGGGCTGCTGCTCGATACCTATGACCGGCTGGGCCTGAGCGCTATCGGGCAGGTGAACCTGGGGGTGCGCACCCATCGCAACCGTCCGCTGGCCGATCTCGGTGTGATGAGCCGGCAGATCCTCGGTACGGTGCTGGGCCGCAGCGGGGTCCCGGATTCGGGGGCCGCGCTGACCCAGTTCCTGTTGATCGGGGACGAGTTCACCCCGCACAGCACCGCGGTGGATCTGGTCGATCGGCCGCCGATGAACACCATCCGGCCGGACGTCGCGGCCGCGTGAGTCTCCGGGACCGGACCGCGACGCCCGCCGACGTCAGTGGTCCGGGTCCGGCTTCTCCACCGGTGGTTCGTCTCCGGTCTCCGTGGGCTGCTCGTCTCCTGGCTTCTTCGCCGCGCTGCCGAGGGCTTCGGTTTCCGGCGGTCGTTCGGGTCCGGGCTTCTCGGCTGTCCGGCCGGAAACCTCGGGTTCGGCGTCGCCGGTGCGGGGTGTGGAGTCCGCGGCGGGCGGTACCCCGGGTCCGGCGTCGGTCGATGTGGGCGGTGTGACGACGGCGGCCGCGGGACGGCCGTCTTCGGCCGCCGGTTCCGATCCGGCGCCGGTTTCCGGTCGGTCTTCGCCGGGCTCTTCGTCTGATCCCTCTTCGGTTACTTCCTCTTCGGTGGGTTCCTGTTCGTTTTCCAGGCGCGCGCGGAGTTCGGCGACCGTCACGTACTCGCTCTCGGCGGAATGCGGGGCGCGCAGCCACAGGACGAGGGTGATCAGCAAGCCCACCGCGACCAGTGCCACCGCCAGGATGATCAACGCGTTCACCTGCGCCTCCACGAATTATCTTTTCGGAGCCGACAATCGCCACCGCGCACCCCAGGGGTGCCGAGTAATGCTATGGCTATCGAAGCGTCGGACCCGGGTAACCGGTCGCGGTAAATGAAATGGGCCTACTGCGCACCACAGTAGCAATTCTTCGACCAGCTAATATTCGCTGCCGCTATCGGTCTTTCGGCGTGTCGGCAGGACCGGCCGCCGGTCTTTTCGTCATCGGTGCGGCCTCGCGTTCAGCGGCGCTGGCGTACCGCCTGGGGACGGGAATCCACCGGTTCGTGGAGGTAGACAGGAGTGAGTAGATCGGCGTCCACGGGTTCGCCGGTGGTGCGTTCGTAACGGACGCCGATCAGTACGGAGAAGCGGCGGTTGGCCGCTCGTTCGTGCAGGGTCGCCAACCGGGTGGCCAACAGCCGTACCGCACCGAGTGAACCCGGCGGGTGCAGGCCGTCGAGAACCAGGATCGAACCGCGGCCGTCCGGACGAGGTAGGCGGGCGAGGTAGGCGATATCGTGCGGTTCCGGGCCGGCCGGCCGGTAGATGCGCCGGGCGGCGCGGTCCTCGATACCGCGGCGGCCGTCCCCGGGGCGGGCCACCGCGCGGCGCAGGCGTGGGTCGGCGGCGATGAGATGGCGCAGGCTGGGCGACAGTTCCGGGCCGCCGAGCACGATGAGGCCGTCCCGGAGCAGATCGATCGGGCGTCCCGGGGCGAAGGGTTCGATGGTGACCGCGAAGCCGAGTTCTCGTAGCTGTTCGGCCAGCCGGGGCGCCGCCGCCGGGTCGGGTGCCCCGATCAGCCTGCCCGCGCGGGTATCCGGGACCAGCAGGGTCAACGGTCCGTGCCCGAAGAACAACCCCTCGGGTGCCGGACCCTGGGTGCTCACCTGGTGGATACGGGCGCGGGAAAGGCCCGCCGCGGCACCGATTCTGGCGAAGGTCCACCCTTCGGCGTGTAACTCCCTGATCACCGCGCGCCGAATTCGGGTGAGTTCGTTGATGGTCTGCTGAGCCGCTGCGACGCCTTCGGTGGCGGCCTTGAGTCGCTCGACTTTGTCTTCGATCGCGAATATTCGCGCCACGTCATCGGCCGACATGTGCGAAGTCTAGACAGGGAGACGCTCAATGGCGTCTAGACTGGTTGACGGTCAGGTGGCGTCGGTATCGATCGGAGGACGTTCGTTGCGCTCCAAGGGTTTATCCAACTTGGGCATAGGGTAATCTGGCATACCGCTGTGTGTTCCCAGTACATTCTTGCTGTCCGGCAGGGCGCCGTCGAGATCCTTGAAAAGGGAATCATCGCCGTTCAGGAGATGTTTCGTCACCACCGAACGCGGTGACATACTGCGTAATTCCTGGAGATCGGCGAGTGGTTTACGCAGCTCCTCGAATTCGGGCCCGAGTTCGGACCGCAATTGCGATGTCGCGCCGGTGGCGTAATCGCGAACTTGCCGCAGGCTGCGCGCAGTCCACCGCGCGGCGCCGGGCAGGCGCTCCGGACCGAGGATCACGAGGGCGGCGACGAGTAGCACGAGCATCTCGCCCCACCCGATACTGCTGAACACTCCTATAGGCTACCCGGCGCCGCGACCAGCGGGTCAGTCGGAGGCCAGCGTCACCGGGATGTCCACCTGCCGGCCTTCCCGGATGAGTTGGACGTTCACCGTCTGGCCGATCTTGTTCGCCTGCACCGCCACCACGAGTTCGTCGGGATTGGTGACTTCGCGGTCGCCGATCCGCACAATCACATCGCCCTCGACGATCCCGGCGTCGGCGGCGGGGCCGCCCGGCTGGACATCGGCGACTTCGGCGCCGCTCATGACTTCGTTGGCGACGGTCTTCTGCCGGGCGCTCACCCCGATCATCGGGTGATGGATCGACCCGTCGCGGATGAGCGTCTGGGCCACCTGGGTCATCTGGTCCACCGGGATGGCGAAGCCGAGCCCCACCGAACCGCCGCTCTCGCTGCGGATGGCGGTATTGATCCCGATCACCCGGCCGTCCGCGTCCACCAGTGCGCCGCCGGAATTGCCCGGGTTGATCGAAGCGTCGGTCTGTACCGCGTCGATCACCGCTTTGGTGTCGCTGCCCTCACCCTCGAGTTTCACCGGGCGGTGCAGCGCGCTCACGATGCCGGAGGTGACGGTTTTGCTCAGGCCCAGCGGGGATCCGATGGCCAGCACCGCGTCTCCGACTTGCACGTCATCCGATTTACCCAGCTGTGCGACCGTGAGATTTTTCACATCTACCTTGAGTACCGCGAGATCGGTCTTGGGATCGCGCCCCACGATATTGGCCGGTGTCCGGGTGCCGTCGGAGAAGGTGATCTGGATCCGGGCCCGCCCGGACTGGTCCTGCGCCGCCATGGAGATGACGTGGTTGTTGGTGACGATATAGCCGTTACCGTCGATGACGACCCCGGAGCCGGTGGCGCCGTTGTCGCCGACGGTGGTGCGGATGGACACCACCGACGGCAGTACCGCGTCGGCCACCTGGGCGATCGGGCCGTGCGGCTGGTCGCTGTCGGTCTGTTCGAGACTGACCTTGCGGGAGGTCAGGGTCGAGGCGGTTTCCGCGGTCAACCGGCCGACCAAGCCCCCGACCAGCCCGATCGCCAGCGCGATCGCGCCGAGGGCGAGCAATGCCTTGGGCGCGACCCGGGACCCGAAGAGCACCTGCCGGGCAGAGAGTTGCTCGGCGCGCGGCAGTTCCCGCGCGGCCGGTGTGGCGAGCGCGGGAGCGCCGAGGCGGGCCGCCGAATCCGGATCCCGCCAGGGATCGGCAGGGCCCGCTACCGGTTCGCGCTCGTTGTCGGCGTCGGGATCGCGCTGCAGCAGTTCGGTGGAACCGGGGGGCCGGCCGAAGGCCTCGGCCAGCACGGCACGCGGCGGGCCCTTCGGCGCCACCTGGACCGGGGCATCGGTGTCCGGGCGGGCCGGGCGTGCGGCGAAGGACCCGGACTGACCCGACGGCCGGCGGAAGGCATTCGCGGTATGTGAGTCCACATGGGGTCGATAGACCGGCCGCGGGGCCAGCACCGGCGCGTCGGGCGGGCGCAGAGTGCCGTTGTCGGTCGTCGTGCCGTTTTCATCCACCGAATCAGCGTTATCGGCAGGGGAATTCTGCGTCGGTTCGGAACTCACGCGGCAAACTCTACTTGCGCCACCACACCGACCAACGGAAGCTGTCGAAGGTTGCCGAGAAAGATTGGCTCGTGAAGCCGAATACCGCCTCGTTACGCTGATTTCCGGCGGAATTCCGCGATTGCGTGCCGCTGGGCGGTTCGGCGAGCGGAATGCGCGACAGCGTGTCGTGCAGGCCGGTGGGAATCGAGACCTGGGAGGCGCGGCGCAGGGCGATTCGCGCCTGCTGCTGGGCCTCGACCTCGGCCGCGCATTCCGGGCACACCGAAAGATGCTGGGCCGCACGAAGGTACGGATTCATCCGCAGCTCGCCATCCACGTAGGCGGCGACTGCCTCGCTCGCCAGATGCTCGGTGGAGTGGAACTGCGGGGAACGACGACCGGGCGTTTCGGAGTCGCCACTCATTCGCTGCCCATCCTTCCCGACCGGTATCACAAACTGCTGTGATCCCGGCGTCACGATCGCAGGATCACCCGAAGCTCGCCTCGGCGGCGAAACGCTCCTCGACTCCATTATGCGCAAGATACTCGCGCAGTGCCTGCCGGCCGCGATGGATTCGACTTCGCACGGTGCCGAGTTTCACGCCGAGCGTCGCGCCGATCTCCTCGTAGGACAGTCCCTCGATATCGCAGAGCACGACCGCGGCGCGGAACTCCGGCGCCAGCGAGTCCAGCGCGGACTGCAGATCCGGATCGAGCCTGGCGTCGTGGAAGACCTGCTCGGGCCCCGGGCCGTCGGCGGGTACGCGATCGTAGTCCTCGGGTAACGCCTCCATCCGGATACGGCTGCGCCGGCGGACCATGTCCAGGAAGAGGTTGGTGGTGATGCGGTGCAGCCAGCCCTCGAAGGTGCCGGGCTGGTAGTTCGACAGGGACCGGAAGACCCGGATGAAGGTCTCCTGGGTGAGGTCCTCGGCGTCCTGCGCGTCACCGGAGAGGCGATAGGCCAGCCGGTAGACCCGGTCGGCGTGCTCGCGGACCAGTTCGTCCCAGGTGGGCATGACGGTGCGGTCGCCGGTGGCGTCGAAGGCGGCGGTGCCGGTGAGCGGCAGCATGCTGTCGAGCTCGGACGGCGCCTCGGCCAAGACGGCCTGGGCGGCGTCGTAGTCCTCGGCTCGCTCGTCGAAAATGGACATATCGGGCACCTCCATCAGGGCGTCCGGTGGAGCTGGGTCTTCGGTCACCGGGTCGTGGTGCGCGGCTACCTCCGAATCCGGCCCGGTAAACGGCCGCGGGCCGAATTCCTCCGGCCCCGGCAGGCCCTGCCCGGCGGGTGTCGCCGAACGGTCGGCCCGGGGCAGTTCGGGCAAGGTGGCGGACTCGCGTGCCGCATCGACCATGTGGATGGTGACAACCTCCTGATCGGGACCGAGGCGTAGGCTCGAATACGCGGCCCGTTGTTCGGGCCGTCGTTCATCCGGTACAACGGTGGATCGGTACTCCGTTGTTCCCGTCCGATGCGCTCGGTCGGCTGGTCTTGCGTAGCCCACACTCTTCCGTCTCCCGGTGTGGGGCGGTTATGGGGATCCTGAGGGACACCTGAGAATGTTGCGACCGGCATCGCCGCGTTTGGCATAGCCTCTTGGGCGTGGCATCGAACCTGGAGCTCAATCTCGCCTACGTGGAGGAATCCGTCGTCGAGGACGAGGTACTCGTCAGCGCCCGCGAACGGGCCACCGAACTGGGCGTGGCTCCGGTAGCGCCCTCGGTCGGCGCGCTGCTGAGCATGTACGCGCAGCTGCTGGACGCGCGGGCGGTGGTGGAGGTGGGCACCGGTGCCGGCGTCAGCGGATTGTGGCTGCTCGACGGTATGCGCGAAGACGGCACGCTGACCACCATCGATTCCGAACCCGAACATCAGCGGGCGGCCAAGGAGTCCTTCCGGGCCGCCGATATCCCGCTCGCCCGGACCCGGCTGATCAACGGGCGGGCGCTGGACGTACTACCGCGGCTGGCGGACGGCGCCTACGACCTGGTGTTCCTGGACGCCTCGCCGATCGAGCACCCGCAGTACATCGCGGAGGCGGTGCGGCTGCTGCGGGCCGGTGGCGCGGTACTGCTGCACAATGCCCTGCTCGGTGGCCGGGTGCCGGATCCGGCCAATCGCGACGCGGCCACCCAGGCGGTGCGTTCGGCGACCCGGTGCGTGGCCGAGGACCCGGGCCTGACCAGCGTGCTCATTCCGCTCGGTGACGGGTTGCTCTGCGCTTCCAAGGGGTAGCCGCGCGGCCGCGATCTGCCGCCGCGGCAAGCCCGGTCTCATCGCTGTAGGACTCCTGGCCGCACTATGTCGGCGTCCGGGCGCAGCGACCGCGCCGGGCCCGGGTCGCCCGTGGCGATCACCGCGGTGGGTGTGGTCGGGCGTGTTCCGAGGGCGACTCCCGAGGTCGTCGGGGCGGGCGACGCGGCGGTCGCGGCCGGTGCGGTTGCCGGAACGGGCCCACCCGGCGGTACGCGACCGGCCGGTCCTTTCCGTCTGTTTCGCGGGGGTGTCGAAGGTCACGTCTGCTGCGCTTTTCTATGCGAGGCGGTATTGCCGCGATGTTGCCGCGGCCGGGGGCGGCAGTCTCGGCCGGGGGCGCGTCCCGGCGGCGCGGCGTTCCCGGTAATCCGGTCGGTCCGGTTCGGGCCGAGGGCTACCGCCGAGGCGTGGTGAACCGCACTGAGAGCCGAACGCTGAGGCGCGGGCGTGCTGTCGAACACGCCGATGAGCACCCGCAGCGAGTGCGGGCCGCCACCAGCGGGTAGTGGCCATGGACCACGGCTCCGACTTGCCGGTTCAGCAGCCTTCTGTCGCGTGACGTACCCGGTCCGGCCGTCTTTACGGAATCTCTACGGCGCCGCCTCTTGCGCAGCGATTGAACGTATGTTTAATGTATTGAACATGCGTTCAAGCGATGATCTGAATACGCGGGCCCGGATCCGGGACGCCGCTCTCGTCCTGTTCGGCGAGGCGGGCTTCGGCGTCGGTGTACGCGCTATCGCGGCGGCCGCGGGTGTATCGCCGGGCCTGGTCAACCACCATTTCGGTTCCAAGGAGGGGCTGCGGCGCGAATGCGACGATCATGTGCGCGCGGTGATCCGCGAGTCGAAGATGAGCTATATGAACCGGCCGTCGTCGGGGAATCTGCTGCAACAACTGGCCGAGATCGAGGAGTTCGCCCCGATCATCGCCTACATGATGCGCAGCTTCCAGGCGGGCGGCGACCTCGCGGTACTCATGTTCGAGCACATGGTCGAGGACGTGGAGCAGTATCTGGAAGCCGGTATCGCCTCCGGCGCGGTGCGGCGGCCGCGGGACCTGAAAGCGATGTCGCGCTATCTGGCGACCATCAACGGTGGCGGCATGCTGCTGTTCATCCAGCTGCGGGCCGGAGCGTCGGGCGCGATCGACTACCGGCAGGCGCTGCGGGAGTACGGCGACCAGATGTTGCTGCCCGCCGTGGAGATCTTCACCGAAGGATTGCTGCCCGATTCGACCATGCTCGACGCGCTTCTGGCCGACGCCGCCGCAGCGACCGAACACGGTGTACCGCCACCGGAGGACGCACCGGTCGCCGGCCACCCGGCTGCGCCGGACGCGGCCGCTGCCGCCGCGCATCCACCAAGAACGCCGTCGCCGGCGCCAACCGCCGGCGACGGGCACTGAGCCGGCGCGGCGTCCGATCCGCCGCGCCCGCGAAACCTCTCCATCAACGCTCTATCTCTCTGTCCCATGAGGAGACACGATGATTTCGGCAATTCGGATCCGGGATCTGCACAAACACTTCGGTCCGGTCCGGGCGCTGGACGGCCTCGACCTGGAAGTGTCCGAGGGCGAGGTCCACGGATTCCTGGGCCCCAACGGTGCCGGCAAGTCCACCACCATCCGGGTGCTACTGGGCCTGCTGGCCCGCACCTCCGGGGAGGTGCAGATGCTGGGGCGCGACCCCTGGGCCGACGCGGTGGCCCTGCACCGTGAGATCGCCTACGTGCCGGGCGATGTGACCCTGTGGCCGTCGCTGAGCGGCGGAGAGACCATCGACCTGCTGGCCTCGATGCGCGGCGGACTCGACACCGCGCGCCGGGCCGAACTGATCGAACGCTACGAGCTCGACCCGCGGAAGAAGGCCCGCACCTACTCCAAGGGAAACCGGCAGAAAGTCGCGCTGGTCTCGGCTTTCTCCTCGCACGCCCGGCTGCTGCTGCTCGACGAGCCCACCTCCGGCCTGGACCCCCTCATGGAACAGGTATTCCGCGAATGTGTCGCCGAGGCGGCCGAGCGGGGAGCGACCGTGCTGCTGTCCAGCCACATCCTCTCGGAGGTGGAGGCACTGTGTGAGCGGGTCACCATCATCCGGTCCGGGCGCACGGTGGAGAGCGGCACGCTGTCGTCCATGCGGCATCTGAGCCGCACCTCCATCACCGCCGAACTCACCGGTGATCCCGGTGATATCTCGGCCATGCCCGGGGTGGCCGATGTGAGTATGGACGACCGCACCCTGCGCTGCCAGGTCGACGGCGAACATCTGGCCGAACTCATCCGCGTCCTCGGCGATACCGGCGTCAGCAGCCTGACCAGCCGCCCGCCCACGCTGGAAGAGCTGTTCATGCGGCACTACTCGATCAACGGCCGCGAGGCCGGCGAACTGGAAGAGGCGCGGAAATGACCACCGCCGTCGCCGGAGCACGGCACAGCGTGCTCCATACCAAGCCCGGCCGCACCGGCTTCACCGGGACCGCCCGGCTGCTGCGGCTGTATCTGCGCCGCGACCGGATCGTGGCGCCACTGTGGATTCTGCTGTTGTCCCTGCCGTTGGGCGGGGTCTATGTGGCCAGTATCGAATCGGTGTATCCCACCGCGGCCGACCGCGCCTCTTTCGCGGCCACCATCCTGGCCAGTCCGGCGCAGCTGGCGATGTACGGCCCGATCTACAACACCTCGATCGGTGCGGTGGGCATCTGGAAAGCCGGGATGTTCCACACCTTGATCGCGGTGGCCACCATTCTCACCGTCATCCGGCACACCCGGGCCGAGGAGGAGACGGGCCGCAGCGAGATCCTGGCCTCCACCTCCGTCGGTCGCTACGCGAACCTGACGGCCGCACTCGTGCTGGCGCTGGGCGGTTCGCTGCTCACGGGTCTGCTCGGCGCGGTGAGCCTGACCGCGACCGATGTCCCGGCGAGCGGTTCGCTGGCCTTCGGGCTCGCGCTGGCCGGGTCCGGCATGGTGTTCGCGGCCGTGGCCGCGGTGACGGCGCAGGTTTGTACGGGGGCGCGGCTGGCCCGCGGGCTGGCGTTCGCGGCGCTCGCGGTCACCTTCACCCTGCGGGCGATCGGTGACGCCCGCGCGGGCGCGGGCCCGGTGAGTCCGCTGACGTGGTTGTCCCCGCAGGGTTGGTCGCTGCAGGTGCGGCCGTACGCCGGGGATCGGTGGTGGGTGCTGGTACTGCACCTGGCCCTGCTGGTGGCGCTGCTGACCGTCGCCTACGCGCTGCTGCGCCGCCGCGATGTGGGCGCGGGCCTCATCGCGGAACGACTGGGGGCGCCGGCCGCGGGCGCGGGCCTGGCCGGACCGTTCGGCCTGGCGGTACGGCTGCAACGCGGCACGCTGCTGGCCTGGACGATCGGGGTCGGCCTCTACGGCCTGGTGATCGGCAGTGTGGTGGCCGGTATCGGGGACAGCTTCGCCGAGAACCAGACGTTGCGCGATCTGATCACCCGGATGGGTGGCTCCGAATCGATCGAGTATTCGTTCATCTCCTACGCCTTCACCATGCTCGGGGTCGCGGGTGCGGCCTACACCGTGTCGGCGACGCTGCGACTGTTCAGCGAGGAGAACGGGCACCAGGCCGAATCGGTGCTCAGCGGCGCCGTCGGCCGGTTGCGCTGGGCCGGTAGCCATCTGGTGTTCGCGCTCGGTGGGCCGGTGGTGATCATGCTGACCGCCGGGTTGCTCGGCGGCGTCGCCTACGGCCTGGCCAAGGGCGATATCGCGGGCGAACTGCCCGGCGTGCTGGCCGCGGCGCTGGTCCAGCTGCCGGCGATCTGGTTCTTCGCCGGAGCGACCCTGGCGTTGTTCGGGCTGGTGCCGCGCTGGACTCCGCTGGCCTGGGGGCTGCTCACCGCCACGATCGCGGTGTTCCTGCTCGGTTCGTTCTCCGGCGCGCCGCAGTGGTTCCGCGATCTGGAACCGTTCAGTCACGCGCCGAAGGTGCCGGGCTCGGAGTTCACCCTCACCCCGGTGGTCGCCGTCACCGCGATCGCCGCGGTACTGCTCGCGGCCGGACTCGCCGGGGTGCGGGGACGCGACATCCGCTGAATCCGCCGTGGTCCACGAGGTGCCCCCTTCCCCTGGGAGGGGGCACCTCCGTGCCGGTCAGACCCAGGTGCCTTTGCCGACCGTCACCACACCGCTTTTGCTGATCGCGAAGCGGGAGCGGTCGCGTTCGGAGTCCACACCGATGATCTCGCCCTCGGACACCATGACGTTCTTGTCGAGGATCGCGCGCCGGACCACCGCGCCGCGCCCGATCCGCACTCCGGGCATCAGCACACTGCCCTCGACCGTGGCGCCGTCGTCGACCATCACATTCGCGCTGAGCACCGAATTGCGGACGGTCGCGGCGGACAGAATGCTGCCCGCCCCGACGATCGATTCCTGGGCCAGCCCGCCCTGCGCGAATTTCGCGGGCGGCAGATTTTCCGCGGCCCCCCGGATGGGCCAGTGCCGGTTGTAGAGGTTGAACACCGGGTTCACCGATACCAGGTCCATATGCGCCTCGTAGAAAGCGTCGATGGTGCCGACATCGCGCCAGTAGCCGCGGTCGCGGTCGGTGGCCCCGGGCACCTCGTTGTCGGCGAAATCGTAGACCGCCGCCTGGCTCGCCGAGACCAGGTTGGGAATGATGTCACCGCCCATATCGTGGTCGGAATCGGAATCCTCGGCATCGGCCTTGATCGAATCCACCAGCACTTTGGTGGTGAACACATAGTTGCCCATCGAGGCGAAGGTCGAATTCGGATCGTCGGGGATACCGGGTGGATGCGCCGGTTTCTCCAGGAAACCGATTATGCGGCCGGATTCGTCGGAATCGATACAGCCGAAAGCGCCCGCCTCACTGCGCGGCACGCGGATCCCGGCCACCGTGACCCCGGCCCCGGAATCGATATGGTGGGCCACCATCTGCTCGGGGTCCATCCGGTAGACGTGATCGGCGCCGAAGACCACGATGTAATCCGGGTCCTCGTCGTAGATGAGATTCAGCGATTGCATGATGGCGTCGGCGCTGCCGGTGTACCAGCGCGGTCCCAGCCGCTGCTGGGCGGGAACCGGAGTTATGTACTCACCGGCGAAACCGGACAGCCGCCAGGATTGCGAGATATGCCGGTCCAGTGAATGTGATTTGTACTGGGTGAGCACACAGATCCGGAGGAAACCGGCATTGACGAGATTGCTGAGTACGAAGTCGATGAGGCGGTAGGCGCCGCCGAAGGGAACGGCCGGCTTGGCCCGGTCGGCGGTCAGTGGAAAGAGTCGCTTGCCCTCGCCACCGGCGAGCACGATTCCTAGTACGTGCGGCTGGCTCCTCACAGTGCCAAACTACCGAACGAGGTGGTCGGCGGGCATCGACCACTCGGCGGCTACCGTGAATTCGTGAGTTCCGGTTCCAGCGACGCGGCCGAGTTGTCCGCGGCCGACGAGCTACGGGTGGCCATGCTGACCCGAGAGTTTCCCCCCGAGGTCTACGGTGGCGCGGGTGTCCACGTGACCGAACTGGCGGCCCGCTTGCGGCGGATGAGCGCGGTGACGGTGCACTGCATGGGAGTACCGCGCGACACCGCGCGGGTGCACGGCCCCGATCCGGCCCTCGACGGCGCCAATCCCGCCCTTCGGATGATGTCGGCGCAGCTACGGATGGCCGACGCGGTCGGCGTGGCGGACGTGGTCCATTCGCACACCTGGTATTCGGGCCTGGCGGGGCATCTGGCCGCCACCCTCTACGGGATCCCGCACGTGGTCACCACCCATTCGCTGGAACCGCGGCGGCCGTGGAAAGCCGAACAGCTGGGCGGCGGGTACCGGTTGTCGTCCTGGTCGGAACGCAATGCGCTCGAGCACGCCGACGCGGTGATCGCGGTGAGCGACTGGATGCGCCGCGATGTGCTGGACGCCTACCCCGCGCTGGATCCCACCAGGGTGCACGTCGTGCGCAACGGGATCGACGCCGCGGTCTGGCATCCCGGCCCGCCGGAGCCGGGTAGCCGCCGGATCCTCGATGAACTCGGGGTGCGGCCGGACCGGCCGCTGGCGGTTTTCGTCGGGCGGATAACCCGGCAGAAGGGTGTCGGTCATCTGCTGGCCGCCGCGCGTGAACTCGATCCGGAGATCCAGCTCGTGCTGTGTGCGGGCGCGCCGGACACCCCGGAACTGGAGGCCGAGGTCGCCCAGGCCGTGGCCGGGTTGCACCGCCGCCGGGGCACGGTGTTCTGGGTCAGGGAAATGCTGCCCACCGAACAGATCCGGCAGCTGCTGGCGGCGGCCACGGTTTTCGTCTGCCCGTCGGTCTACGAACCACTGGGGATCGTGAACCTGGAGGCAATGGCCTGTTCGACGGCCGTGATCGCCTCGGATGTGGGCGGAATACCCGAGGTCGTCGCCGACGGGCGGACCGGCCGGCTGGTGCATTTCGAGGCGGGGGCGACCGAGGCCTACGAACGAGGGCTGGCGGCCGCGATCAACGAGCTGGCATCGGACCGCGCGCGGGCGGCCGAGCTGGGCGCGGCCGGCCGTCGCCGCGCCCGTGCCGAATTCGACTGGTACCGGATCGCCGAGCAGACCCTGGCCGTGTACCACACCGTCTGCAAACGGTGAGCTCCGCGCCGGCCGTCAGGCCGAGGAGGACCCCGAGGTGATGTCGTCGGCCAGTGGGGCCACGGCCGCGATGATCTGCGCGACGGTTTCCTCGCCGACACCGGCCGCCGTCAGTGAATCCGTCAGGTGACCGGCCACCAGGCCGAAATGGTGCATGGTGATCCCGCGTCCCTGGTGCACCTGTTTCATCGGCGCGCCCGAATAGGGTTCGGGCCCGCCCAGCGCCGCCGCGAAGAATTCGACCTGTTTGCCCCGGAGCCGGGACATGTTCGTCCCGCTGAAGAAACCGGCCAGTTCCGCGTCGGCGAGGACCCGGGTGTAGAAATCGGCGACGACCGCTTCGAGTGCCTCGTGGCCGCCGATCTGCTCGTAGATGGTGGTACTGGTGTCTTTCCGCTTGCCGAATGTCGGTATCCGCATAGAACAAGGACACCAGGACGGTGTTAACCGGCGATCAGGCCGATGTCGCGAGTGGATTGCCCGCTGTGCCAGCGTGATTGCCCCGTTCTCACCGCAGTGGCGGGTGGCCGGTGAGGTCAGGCCGGGGTGTAGCTGCCCACGGTGACCGACACGGTGACCTCGAAGGGGTCGGGCAGGCGGGCGATCCGGGTCGTCGCGTCCTCGGCGTGGTGGGCGGACGGGCCCATCGCCACCAGGTTGGCGATATCGGCCCTGGACAGGGTCATCGCGTAGTCGACATTGCGGTGATCGGTCCGGATGAAACGGCCGGTCATGGCCTCGGCGAGGCGGCGGTCCTTCTCCGGGTCGACGGTGACCATGCCGACCGGATCGATGAGCTCGGCCAGATGCCGGTCCGTGGGCGTGACGACGATATAGCGGCCGCCTGGGACGAGGGTGCGGGCCACGGCAGCCGGATTGCGCGGAGCGAAGACCGACAGCGCGGTGGTGAGCGAATGCGCGCGGATCGGCAGCCCCCGCCAGGCGTCGGCCACCACCGCGGCCGCGCGTGGATGGGCGCGGGCGCACCGGCGGCCGGCCGGTTTGGCGATATCCAGGGCGACCCCATGGGCTGCCGGGACCGCGTCGAGAACCCGCGCCAGGTAGTAGCCGGTACCCGCGCCGATATCGGCGACGAACCCGCCGGTGCCGCTGTCGCGCCCGGGCAGCGCTGCCGCCGCGACCGCGTCGGCGATCGGGGCGAAATTCCCGGTCCCCTGAAAAGCCGTCCGCGCGTCGAGCATGGCGGCGGTGTCACCGGTCAGTTTGGTGGCCGCGCCGGTGAGCAGGCTGATATAGCCCTGCCGGGCGATATCGAAACTGTGCCCGCGAGCGCAGCGCAGGGTGCCCGGCGCACACGACAGGCCGCGGTCGCATTCGGGGCAGCTCAGTACCTCGGCGACCGCGGCGAGCGCCGATTGTTCGGCTACCTGTCTAGCCGGTGACACTCTTCAATTCGTCACCGAGTGCTGCGGCTTCGTCCGGCGTGAGTTCTACGACCAGACGCCCGCCACCCTCGAGTGGGACCCGCATGACGATCCCACGGCCTTCCTTGGTTGCCTCGAGGGGACCGTCCCCGGTACGGGGCTTCATGGCCGCCATCCTCTGCTCCCTCCAGATCTGCGCTGTATGCTGCGCACTTGCTCGGAACTCCGGTTGTCGCCAACCGGGCGGTCCGTCGGCTGAGACGACGGACCGCACTCGGTCCATTCTTCCCTATCGCATGAGATGACGGACACTCGACGTCCAAATGTGATCGGTCAGCCGACCGCGGTGTGCCGGGTATCGACCCAGCATTCGGCCAAATGATCGTCGACCATACCGGTGGCCTGCATCAGCGCGTACGCGGTGGTCGGCCCGACGAAACGGAAACCGCGCCGCTTCAATTCTTTTGCCAGTGCAACGGATTCGGGTGTCGTCGCCGGAATATCGGGCAATGCGCGCGGACGCGGTCGCGCGGGCGGGGCGAAGGACCACAGCAATTCGTCGAGTCCGATATCGAGTTCACGCGCGACTTTCGCGTTGGCGATACACGCGTCTATTTTCGCGCGATTGCGCACAATGCCGGTGTCGGCGAGCAGCCGTTCGCGGTCGGCGGCATCGAACTCGGCCACCCGATCGATGGCGAATCCGGCGAACGCCGCCCGGAACGCGGGCCGTTTGCGCAGAATCGTGATCCACGCCAGGCCGGACTGGAACGCCTCCAGGCACAGCCGCTCGAACAGGGCGTCGTCACCGTGCAGCGGGCGCCCCCATTCCTGGTCGTGGTAGTCCCGGTAGAGCTGCGAATCCACCGACCACGGGCAGCGGACCAGCGTGTCGGCCGTCGCGGTCCCGGTCACGGCTGCTCCGGACCCTGCTGCGCCGCGGCACCGGCCGCGCGGGCCTCGGCGAGCTGACCCTGCAACTCGTCGATCCGGGCGGCCAGCCGGGCCAGCGCCCAATCGACCTCACCGGCCTTGTAGCCGCGGACCACCTGCTGGAAGCGCAGGGCCCGGACATCCGCACCGCTGATGCCCTCCACCGGCAGCACTGTCGCCGTGGTGCCCTCGGGTAGCGGACCCAGCTCCTCCGACCGCCCGAAGAGGGCGCTGGCCAGGAGGAACAGGACTGCGGCCACCAAACCGACGATCACGACGTACAGCAGCAGGGTGAGCATGGACCGAGTCTATGTGCGCTCAGAGATGACGGGTGGTGTCGATACCCAGCGACATACCGGCCAGGCCGCGCCGGCGGACCGCGAGCTTGTCCGCGACCGCGCGCAGGGCCACCGCCGACGGGTTCTCCGGGTCCTTCAGCACGATGGGTGTGCCCTCGTCACCGGCTTCGCGCAGTGCCTGTTCGATCGGGATCTGTCCCAGCAGCGGGACCTCCGCGCCCACCGCCCGGGTGAGCCGGTCGGCCACTGCCTGGCCACCGCCGGACCCGTACAGGTCCATCCGGGTGCCGTCGGGCAGATCCAGCCAGGACATGTTCTCCACCACACCGGCGATCCGCTGCCGGGTCTGCAGGGCGATGGCGCCGGCCCGCTCGGCGACCTCGGCGGCCGCGATCTGCGGGGTGGTGACGACCAGGATCTCGGCGTTGGGGATCAGCTGGGCGATGGAGATCGCTACGTCGCCGGTCCCGGGCGGCAGATCCAGCAGCAGGACGTCCAGATCGCCCCAGAACACGTCCGCGAGGAACTGCTGCAGCGCGCGGTGCAGCATGGGACCGCGCCACACCACCGGGGTGTTGCCCTGGGTGAACTGCGCGATGGAGATCATCTTCACATCGTGCGCGACCGGCGGCATGATCATCCGCTCGACCTGGGTCGGCCGGGCGTCGGTACCGAGCATGCGTGGGATGGAGTGGCCGTAGATATCGGCGTCGAGGACCCCGACGGACAGGCCGCGGTCGGCGAGCGCCGCCGCCAGGTTGACCGTCACGCTGGATTTACCGACGCCGCCCTTTCCGGAGGCCACCGCGTACACCCTGGTCAGCGAACCGGGCTGGGCGAAGGGGATGACCGGCTCGGCGGAATCACCGCGCAACTGTTTGCGCAGTTCGGTGCGCTGCTCGTCGCTCATCACATCGAGATCGACCGAGACCGTGCCCACACCGGGCACGTCGGCGACCGCGGTGCTGACCCGCTGGGTTATCTCGGTGCGCAACGGGCAGCCTGCGGTGGTCAGGTAGACCTCGACGTGCACATTGCCGTCCGGCTCGATCCGGATGCTCTTCACCATGCCCAGTTCGGTGATCGGTTTGCGGATCTCCGGGTCGTCGACCTTCGCGAGAGCGCCCCGCACCTCCGCTTCCGTTACCACTGGCATGATGCCGATGGTAGTGCGGTCAGATCTTGGGGAGTTCCGCGGGCCGCGGTGCGATGCCCGTCTGGTACGACTGCTCCCAGGCCATCACGTTCGCGACGTAGGCCATCGAGTTGTTGTAGCGCAGGATGGCCCTGGTCTGCTGGGCGGGATCGCGCATGTCCAGGCCGCCCGAGCACAGGTACTTGCCGGCGGTCAGCGTGGCGTCGTAGTAGTTCTGCGGGTCGGAGATACCGTCGCGGTTTCCGTCGGCGGCGAAACTGGTCCAGGTCTCGGGCAGGAACTGCATGGGACCGACCGCGCGGTCGTAGCCGCTGAAGCCGTCGAGTGCGCCGCCGTCGGAATCGTGGATGACATTGTTGCCCGACAGGCTGCCGTCCAGCACGGGACCGAACACCGGGGCGAGGGCGTTACCGTCGGCATCGGCGCGGCCGTTGTTCATATGGGTCGATTCGACCCGGCCGATACCGGCGAGCATGGTCCACGGCATATGGCAGTCGGGATTCTCCTCGGAGAGGATCTCCGCGGCGCCGATATAGGCGGCCTCGGCGATACCGGGGATACCCGAGGCTGCCACGGGGAGGTCGTTGCGGGGGCGGTTCGGATCCAGGGCGACCGATTTCACCTCGACGCGCGCCTCGGGCGACTGCTTGGCCATGGCGTGCATCGCGGTGGGGTCGACAGCGGCGGGGGCGGCGGCCTGCGCGGGGGCCGCGCCGACTGCCGAGACCTGCATGGCCACCGAGGCCGCGGTCGGATCGGTGACCACCGCCGCGGCGGCGTTGGTGGCCACTACCCCGGCCGGAACCAGCCCGGTGAGTGCGATCACCGAGCTACGGGAAACGGTGGCAGGTTGCTGTTTACGGTGACGCCCCACGTACTCAAGCCCTTCATCTCAACGCACAGCCTGCGGTCACGAGTAGTTCGTTGCCGGTCCGTGACCTGTTGTGTCGACGATAC
>NZ_BAGJ01000147.1 GCF_000308775.1 Nocardia testacea NBRC 100365 | reverse complement strand
TCGCCGCGAGCCGTACCGGTCAACTCCGCACCTCCGCGCGCGCGGCCCCGGGCACCGCGACCTCGCCCCGGGCGATCCGCTCGTCCCATTGCCGCTGCACCTCCTTCTCCGCCGAGGTGACCAGGAACCCACTGGGCGCGAAGATCTTCGACGGCTCCTCCGGGGACTCGGTGGTGGAGGTATCGCCCGATTTCACGGTGCGATAGCAGACCCATACCGCGGCCAGCACCACGATCAGCACCAGCACCGCGAAGACGATGGACAGCACGCCCTGGATGAACGTATTGCGGATCACCGCGTCCACGTCATCCGGTGTCTTGGCCGTGAGGCACAGCTCACCGGCGTCGCGCGCGGCCCGGCAGATGCTGTTCTGTTTCCAGTAGCCCACCTTCGGGTCGGCCGAGAAGATCTTCTGCCAGGACGCGGTCATGGTGACGATGAGATCCCAGGCGAGGGCGATACCGGGAATCCAGGCCCACTTCGTCAGCCCCTTCTTCACCAGGATGGTCAGCACCACCACCAGCGCGATCGCGGCCAGCAGCTGATTGGCGATACCGAACAGCGGGAACAGCGCGTTGATCCCGCCCAGCGGATCGGTCACACCCATCAGCAGAATCGATCCCCACGCCGCCACGACGACCGCCGAGCACAGCCACGCGCCCACCCGCCACGACGGATCGGCGAACTTACGCGCCGGCCCCCGCAGGTTGCCCAGCGAATCGGAGAGCATGAACCGCGCCACGCGGGTGCCCGCGTCGATGGTGGTGAGGATGAACAGCGCCTCGAACATGATCGCGAAGTGGTACCAGAACGATTTCATCCCGGCCCCGCCGAGGAACCCGGCGAACACTTCGGAGATACCGACTGCCAGTGTCGGGGCGCCGCCGGTGCGGGAGATCACCGATTCCTCACCCACATCGGCCGCGGCCTGGCTCAGTGCGGCGCCGGTCGTCGGCGGACCGGACAGGCCCAGGCTGTTCGTGTAGGCGGCGGCGGTTTCCGCGGTCCCACCGGTCGCTCCGGCCGGGGCGTTCATCGCGAAGTACAGGTGCTGATCGATGATCGACGCGGTGATGATCGCCATCACCGCGACGAAGGATTCCATCAGCATGCCGCCGTATCCGATCACCTTGGCATGCGATTCCTTTTCCAGCAGTTTCGGCGTGGTACCCGAGGACACCAGCGCGTGGAAGCCGGAGAGCGCGCCGCAGGCGATGGTGATGAACAGGAACGGGAACAGACTGCCCGCGAAGGCCGGGCCGGTGCCCGAGGTGGCGAACTCCGAGACCGCGGGCGCCTTCAATACCGGCAGGGTCACCAGGATGCCGACCGCCAGCAGACCGATGGTGCCGATTTTCATGAAGGTCGACAGATAGTCGCGCGGGGCCAGTAGCAGCCACACCGGCAGTACCGAGGCGACGAAGCCGTAGCCGATCAACATCCAGGAGATGGTGACGGGATGGAAGGTGAACCATCCGGCCCAGGTGTCGTTGTGCGAGACCCAGCCGCCCGCGATGATCGCCAGGATCAGCAGGGCGAAACCGATGGCCGAGATCTCACCGACCCGGCCCGGCCGCAGATACCGCAGGTACACGCCCATGAAGAGGGCGATCGGGATGGTCATGGCGATGGAGAAGACACCCCACGGGCTGTGCGCCAGCGCGTTCACCACCACCAGCGCCAGCACCGCGAGCAGGATCATCATGATCACCAGGACGCCGATGATGGCTGCCACGCCGCCGATCACCCCGAGTTCGTCGCGGGCCATCTGCCCGAGGCTGCGACCGCGCCGTTTCATCGACACCCACAGCACCAGGTAGTCCTGCACCGCGCCGGCGAATACGACGCCGACGATGATCCAGATGGTGCCCGGCAGGTAGCCCATCTGCGCCGCCAGCACCGGCCCGACCAGCGGCCCCGCGCCCGCGATGGCCGCGAAATGATGCCCGAACAGCACCCGCCGGTCCATCGGCATGAAGTCTTTACCGTTGTCCAGGATCTCGGCCGGAGTCGCCAGGTCGTCGCGGGGTTTGACGACCTTGTATTCGATGAGCCGCGCGTAGAACCGGTAGGCGATGATGTAGGTACACACCGCCGCGATCACGATCCACACCGCGTTCACGGATTCGCCCCGCGCGATCGCGAGAATCGTCCAGGCCACGGCGCCGAGCAGCCCGATGGCCGCGAAGATCGCCTTCTTCGCGGGCGTGATCGGGGACCGGTCGACCACACCCACGGGTGGTAGGTCGGGGTCGGTCTTGAGATATTCGATAGTCCCCATCGGGCAGACTCCTGTACAGCGAGCGGACATGCCGGTCACATGAACGTAACCGATGGCCGTTCGGCGCTTCGACGGTTGCGGTGAACGGTCGCTGTGGTGCGCCGAGCGGAATGTTCCTCTCTTTCGTACTCGGGTAGCTACTGGGAGCCAGGATGGTATCTAGATTGGTATCATCGGGGTATGGCCTGGACAATGCGCTTACCCGATGACGAAGAGCAGGCGCTCAACGCGCAGGCCGATGCGGAGGGACGTTCGAAGCACGAGATAACCCGGGATGCCGTACGCGCCTATCTGTTGCGCCACCGCCGGTGGGATACGCCCCTGCTGACCGACGAGGAGACCTTCGACCTCGGCGGGTCGATCGGCAAGGACGAGATCCGCGACGCCATGAACCGGCCGGCGTGATAGTCGTCGCGGATACTTCCGGACTCCTGGCTCTCTTCAACCGCTCCGACCCTGAACACTTCGCGGCCCGCCGCGCTGCTGATTCCGCCAGTGCCATCGTCGTGAGTCCGCTCGCGCTGACAGAGGTACATCACGTGGCGAGTATCCGAGCCGAGCGCCGCGTAGCCGACCGAATCCTGCGGCTGACAGCCGATCGCATCGCCGCGGGTCGTATCGTCGTGCCGGAGGTCGACGCCAGGGTGATCCGTACGGCTGTCGAGATTCGCGGACACTACGCGGCGCTGAACCTCGATCTGGTCGACGCGATGTGCGTATGTCTCGCGGAGGCGTTCGATACCGATGCGGTGCTCACTCTGGACCGCCGCGATTTCCGGGTGCTGCGACCGCTGACCGGACACGCGGCCTTCAGGTTGCTGCCCGACGACCTCCAGTAACCCGCTCTCCGGCCGGAGGACAACTGCGCGAGCCCGGCAGATGGAGCAATTTCGGTCAACCGGATCGCGGTCCGGCGCGCATACGGTGGGGCAATGCGCGAAACCCCCGAAGAACTGGCCGCCCTGCAGACCCTGCTCGACACCTCACTCGCGGGTGCCACGGGTCATCTCCGCTCGATCATCGCCGCCGATCGCACCCTGACCGCCGAGCAGCTCACCTCGGTTCTCACCGGTATGTGCCTGCTCACCCTGTCCACCGTGACCGCCAAGGGCGAGCCGCGGGTGAGCGGTGTCGACGGGCACTTCCTGCACGGCCGGTGGTACTTCGGCACCGCGCGCACCGCGGCCAAGGCTCGTCACCTCGCTGCCCGGCCCGCCGCGAGCGTCGCGCACTTGCGTGGTGAGGCATTGGGCGTGTTCACGCACGGTACCGCCGAAGTCTTGAACCCGGCGGTCGGCGAACCGGATGCCGAGTGGCCGGAACTGCTGGCCTACTTCCAGGATTTCTACGGCGACGACGCGTTCGACTGGGACAACGATGTGGTCTTCTTCCGCCTGCGCCCGCACTGGACGACCGTCTACGCCCCCGATTTCGCCGAACTCACCGCGCAGTGATCGCCGCCCCGGCCGATCGGTGTCGGCCGGGGCGGGCGGTAGCCACGGTAAACGGCGTCACGAAAACAGGCCCAGTGCGCTCGGTAGCCAGGGGGAACGGTGTCACGAACGTGGGCCCAGTGCGCTTGGCAGCCGCGCGGTAGCCACGGGGAACGGTGTCAGGAACCCGGGCCCGGTGCGCTCGGCCGTCGCTCGGTGGACCGCCGGGCGACCGTGTCGGCCACCTCGTCGAGCGCGGTGCGGATCAGCGCGCCGTAGGCGTCGTCGGAGAGGGCGTCCAGCCGTTCGCGTGCGGCGGCGAGCTGTTTCTCCGCGGCGTCCCACGAGCCCAGGCGCCGATAGTTGTCGGCAAGGTTCAGGTGCAGCGACGGATAGAACCCCGCGACCCGCAGGCTCGCATGGTGCCGCTGAACTCGGTCGTCGGTCAGGGCGTCGGCCGCGTCGAGTGCGCGGATATCCCAGGCCAGCGCCTGGGCGGGATCGTCGTGGAGATCGGCCAGGTAGTGCGCGAGGGCGCAGCGGTGGAAGGGGTCTCCGGTGACGCCGATACCGCGCCAGAGCTGCAGGAGACGTTCGCGGGCGGCGGCGCTGTCCCCGGATCGGCCGAGGGTGACGGCCGCGGTGATCGCGTTCAGGGTGGCGTCGGGGGAGAGTTGCCCGGTGGTGGTCATAGGGAAGATCCGTTCTCGTCGACAACTGCGGGGTCGGCCGGCATGGCCAGGGTGGTGAGGTCGCCGTTGTCCGCGGACCGGACGACCATCGGATCGGTGCGGCCGCCGATATCCAGCCGCACATCGGGTCCGATGGCGGTAGTGACGGCCGGATGCAGGGTGGTGAACCCGAAAACGAGTTCGCTGTCGGGGCCGATGACCCGCGCGGCCAGTTCGGTCGGTGGCCCGCCTCCGGCGCCCGAGACGGTGAGGGTGCCCGCCGCGGTCCGCACCCGGAGGTAACGGCCGCGCTGCTGTTCCAACGCGCGCAGCAGGTCGTGCTTGGCGACCACGGCGTGGGTGGGCGCCGCCGGTAGCGCTGCCAGCAACCCGCGGTGGTCGGGAAACGGTTCGGCCAGCGTGCGACAGCTGCGTACGGCACCGTCGGTGGAGCGGAACCGGACGCTGTGTTCGCCGGCGTCGATATCGATGGAGTGGGCGCCGCGGATCTCCGGCAGCGCCGAGCTCAGGTCTGCGCCGTCGACCGTGGCGGCCCACTCGGCCGATCCGGGCTGTTCGGGAACCAGCGTGCGGGTGGAGAGCCGGTAGCGGTCGGTGGCGGTGAGGGTGAGCGATTCGGGCGTCGCCTCGAGCCGTACCCCGGCCAGGACCGGCAGGTCGGGGTCGGTGCCGGTGGCGGCGAGTATCTGCTCGACCGCCGCCGCCAGCACCGGCCCGCGTACCGTCGCCACCCACCAGCCGGAGGGTTCGCCGAGCGCGATCTTGACCACTTCGGCGGTCCGCCGTGCCTCCCGGGTCCGCTGGAGCAGCCCCGCCATGTGATCGTCGATGAGCCCGGCCGCGGTATGCGGGTCGCTTGCGAGTACGCGGGCGATTTCGTCGAGCGGCATATCGATGGCGCGGAGGCGGCGGATCGTCACCGCGCGCTCGACCTGGGCGGGTGCGTAGTACCGGTATCCGGTGGCCGCGTCGACCCCGGCCGGGGCGAGCAGGCCGGAGTCGTCGTAGAAGCGCAGCGCACTGGCCGTGATACCGCACGAGCGGGCGAACGCGCCGATGGTGATCAGGTCGGATTCGGGCACGCGCCCATCATCGGGCTTCGAGCAACCTGAAGGTCAAGCCATGATCGTGTGGCGCATTTCGGCGAGGCGCCGCGGCAGGGCTCGACACCGCCGCGGCCACCGGGAACAGCGAACCATGTGCGGGTCTCGATCCGGCGCAGCGACGCGGTTCACTGCCCTCGATAGGTCCCGAAGCTCCAGTAGTTGCCCTCCGGGTCGGCCACGGTGAACCCGCGCGACCCGTAGTCCTCGTCCTTCAGCCCGGCGACGGTTTCCGCGCCGGCGGCGGTGGCGCGCGCGTACAGCGCGTCCGGGTCGGCGCAGACCACATAGATCGATTCGGTGCCCGGTATGCGCCGCTCCGGCAGCCCACCGCCCTTGTTTACGGTGCCGAACATGATTCCGCCGCCTTCCGGCCAGCGCATTTCGGCGTGTTCGATTACCGACGGATCGCTTTCGCGGGCGTACATGGCCGTCAGTTCGAAGCCGAACGCCCGCACCAGGAAGTCCGCGGTGCCGCGGGCGTCGGTGAAGGCCAGACACGGCCAGACGGCCGGTGCGGGGGTGGTGGTCGTGGTGGTGTTCTCTGTTGCGGTCATGAGTTCAGCCTGGCCCGCCGGCCATCTCCGGGTCTTGGACGGATGGAATCTCCTCGGCCAGCCACTGGGTGGGGCTGCATCCGGCCAACCGGGCGAATTCCCGGTTGAGATGCGGCTGGTCGTAGTAGCCGCAGGCGGCGGCGACCTGGGCGATCGAGACGAACGACGGCGTATGCAGCAGCATCTGTTTGGCCCGCTCGAACCGCGCCACCCGCCCGGCCACCTTCGGGCTCGAGCCGAACTCGCTCGTGAAACGTTTGGTGAGGTACTGGCGGCTCCAGCCGATCCGTTCGGCGAGCGGTTCCACGCCCAACGTCCCGTGCGATTCCGTCACCGCCCGCCACGCCCAGCTCAATTCCGGTCCCACCGACCGTTCGGGGACCAGCAGCCCGGTGAGCACCCGGTCGCACGCCGCGAACCGCTGCGGCCAGCCCGGCTGTTCCTGGAGTTCCTCCCACAGTTGCCGGCCCGGCGCGCCGACGAGATCGGCGAACTCGATCGAGGTACTCCACAGTTCCGCCGCGGGCAGCCCGAACAGTGCCCGGCTGCCCAGCGGGGTGAGCTTGATGGCCACCCCTTCCTGGGTGCCGTCGTGCGCGATCATCGCCGGGCTGTCCTGGAGTCCGCTGAGCACACAGCGGTAGTCGTCCGGCGACTGGCGGGCGTCGGTTTGGCTTATCACGTCGATGGACGGGCCGATGGCGACGATGAACGTCATATGCCGAGAGGGCAGCCCGCGGTGCAGACCTGCCTCGTATCCGGTCATCCGATATCCGACGTACCGGTCGATGAAGGCGGCCAGTGCGGGCGCCGGGTAGGCCGTTACCACCTGCGAGGTCGGCTCCATGGGGTCACGGTACGCCGACCTGCCGACATACCAGTGCGTTGACATGATGAGAGGGAAATGTTTCATTACTCTCAGGTTCCGGTGATCCGGAGCCCCCGGCCGAGGGGTTGCGCAATGACCAGTTCGCAGGCGCCCGCGCAGCGGGATGTCGATCACCACTCCCTGCTGCGCAGATATCTGCCCGACCGCCGCTTCCTGCTGACCCTGCCCCGCGCCGTCGCCCTGCAGATCCTGCACCCCGTGATCGCCGCGTCGTTCACCGAGCACGTCCACACCGGTCTGTGGGCGCACAAACAGCGCACGGTCGACCGCATGATCGGTCTGGCCTGCCACGGCCACCCCGACCCCGCCCGCGTCATCCGCTACGCCCACGAGCACGTCAAGGGCCGCGACCACACCGGCGCCCGCTATCACGCACTGACCCCCGACCTGTTCCACTTCCAGCACGCCACCTACGTCGACACCCTCGTCACCGCCGTCGACACCTACGTCCGCCCCCTCACCCCCGCCGCCTGCGAACGTCTCTACCAGGACTGCTGCGACTGGTACCGCCTCTACGGCATCTCCACCCGGCCCCTTCCCGGCAGTTGGCCCGAATTCACCGAGTACTTCGCCGACGCCTGCGCAACCCGGCTCCAGCGCACCGAGGCCGCCGACAGCCTGGCTGCGCAGGCCCTGAACCCGCCGTGGTGGGCGCTCGGCGTCGTGCCCGGTTTCGCCGTACGCGCCGTCCAGCACGAACGCGCCACCGAACTCCTCGACATCACCGAGCGGCCCGGCGACCGCATGAAGTTCGCCGCCTTCTCCGCCGCCCTCCGCACAGGCGCCCGCGTGCACGCCCCGGCCGACCGTCGCCCTCGCCACTCACCCGCGTAGACTGCTGTCCTCGTGAGTCTCACCCTCGGAATCGTCGGCCTGCCCAACGTCGGAAAATCGACGCTGTTCAATGCGCTGACCCGCAACGACGTGCTCGCCGCGAACTACCCGTTCGCGACCATCGAGCCCAATGTCGGCGTGGTTCCGCTGCCCGATCCCCGCCTGGACAAGCTCGCCGAGATCTTCGACTCCGCCCGCACGGTCCCCGCGACGGTCTCCTTCGTCGATATCGCCGGCATCGTGAAGGGCGCCTCCGAGGGCGCCGGCCTCGGCAACAAATTCCTCGCCAACATCCGCGAAGCCGACGCCATCTGCCAGGTCGTCCGCGTCTTCGCCGACGACGACGTGGTGCATGTGGACGGCCAGGTGAACCCGGCCTCCGATATCGAGGTCATCGAAACCGAACTGATCCTCGCCGACCTGCAGACCCTCGAGAAGGCGGTCGTCCGTCTGGAGAAGGAAGCCAAGGTCAAGAAGGACCGCAAGCCCTACGCCGACGCCGCCAAGCAGGCCCAGGAAATCCTCAACAGCGGCCGGACCCTGTTCCACGCCGCGAAGGAGATCGACGGGGAACTCCTGAAAGAGCTGTCCCTGCTCACCACGAAGCCGTTCCTGTACGTCTTCAACGCCGACGAATCGGTGCTCAGCGACGAAGCCAAGGTCGCCGAACTGAAAGCCTCCGTGGCCCCGGCCGACTCGGTGTTCCTGGACGCCAAGGTGGAATCCGAACTCCTCGAACTCGACGAGGAATCCGCCGCGGAACTGCTGGAGTCCATCGGCCAGACCGAACCGGGCCTGCATGCTCTGGCCCGGGCCGGTTTCCACACCCTCGGGTTGCAGACCTATCTGACGGCCGGCCCGAAAGAGTCCCGGGCGTGGACGATCCACCAGGGCGATACCGCGCCGAAGGCTGCCGGTGTCATCCACACCGACTTCGAACGTGGGTTCATCAAGGCCGAAGTGGTGGCCTTCGACGATCTGGTCGAGGCGGGGTCCATGGCCGCGGCGAAGGCGGCGGGCAAGGTCCGGATGGAAGGCAAGGACTACGTCATGGCCGACGGCGACGTGGTGGAGTTCCGTTTCAATGTGTAGTCGCGTTCCGTTTCAACGTCTGGCCTGATATCGCCGGGCAGTATCCGGACGGTGCCATCGCGCCGGTGGCGTGTTTGCTCGGTATCGGGATCCTGCTTCGGTGACGCGGACAGTCGGTATCGGCCCGCAGGACCTCGGTGTGGCCGAGGGGATCTGGCGAGAGGAACAACGGCCCGCGGGTCTTGTCTCGCCCGCGCGGGCGGCGGCGCTCGCACAGGCGGACCAACAGTACTGACTACGCCGGCGTTACCTGTGTGTTCGCCCCACGCCGGACTGCGTTCGCGCAGCTGCGGGCAGGGGAGCGGATCGACGTGCGGATCTCGGCCGAGGACCGTCGGACGGTCACGATCGTCGATCCGCCGGTTTCGGTGTTCTGGACCCCCGAACCCGGGAAGATTGCGTCATGACGACATTCGGGATGCTCTGAGTTTCGGGCTCGAGGAGGACACCATGCCACGCCGCGCCACGACAGAGCCCGACGCCGTCGATGAGACATTCCCGGTGCTGTCGACGCAGGACCGCCGCGCTGCCCGGATGACCCAGCTCGTACCCGGCCGTCCGGTGGGGCGGTTCACGGGTGGTCTGTGGGCGAAGACGCTACTCGCGGCGGCGCTGTGGGCACTGGTGTTCAGCGTGCCATGCGCTGCCTTCCTGAAACTCGCCCCCACGACGGTAGGGTCCCCATGGGCGTTCGGGCTCACGCTGATCAGCGCCTACGTCGCGGTGAACACGACGCTCGGGCTCGGTGAACGGATTCGGGCCGAGTTCGGTCAGGTCCGGCTGCCAGGCTTGCTGGCGAGCACGACCATCTGGGGCGCCCTTTCCCTCACCGCTCTCGCCTGGCTTGCCGCCGGTTACGCGACCGAACCCGAGCCGGTATTCGACCTACGCCACATCGCCACCGCCACGTCGCTGCCACGCGAGCTACTCGCGCTGCTCGCCGCGACGGCGGGTACTTGGGCGGTCTCCGCGGCCATCCGGCTCGCGCACGCTTTCGGGCATGCACGGTCGCGCCAGCAGACGATCGATCGGCTCCGCCGTACCGGCACCCGGCACGCCGGCGTTCTCGCGGAACGCGACCATCGAGGCTCCTGGCTCTTCGACAAGCCGGAGTTCAGGATCCAGATCGCCTACGACGATCACGGCCGGCAGCGCCTGGTGCCGGCATTCATGCGCACGAGGTCGACGCAGGTCCCGGTCGTGGGCTCCGCGGTGGTGATCTTCACCGACGAAGCCGACGGGATACATATCGATTTGGATCGCTCGTCCGGGGTCGAGTACGAGGCCGACCATCGCCGGTTCGAGCCGTCGGACGGGTAGTACACGGCGCGGATTCACCCCGCATGAGGGCTCCGCGCAGAAGTTGGTCGGTGCCGGAACGTGGTCGAGTTCCGCTTCAGCGTGTAGGCGAGTTCCGGTCCGATGCTCAACTCCGTTGACAATTTGTGCGTCCGAGCGGGCCTCTAGATGTGGCCGGTGGGACGCCTGTATTTCATCCAAGCGGGTCCGATCCATATCCGGCTTCGAGCGGTCTCTAAGGGCGCGTGGGATTCGTTGATAGGGTGACGTTCGATTTCGGACGCATCGCGGACCGTGTGCCGATTGTGGCGCATGATCGTCTGCTGGTCGATTCGAGATGACCGGGTTCGGTCCTCTGGCCGCCGGGTTGCCTGCTTCGGGGCTCTTCTCGAGGCTGAGGACGACCTGCAGTGTGCCTCGATCCGGGGTGGCACAGTTGATCGTGTGACGACCGAATTCGCGGGCATCGCGGGTGTCGAGGGTCTGCGGTATGCGTCGGACTGGGTCCGTGCTTCGGAGCAGGTAAGGTTGCTGGCCGCGATCGATGCGGCACCATGGTCGAGCGAATTGCGGCGGCGGGTCCAGCATTTCGGCCACCGTTACGATTACGGCCGCCGCTCGGTGGCCGTGCGCGAGCCTGCGGCACCGCTGCCCGGATGGGCGTGTGAGCTGGTCGAGCGGCTGGAGTGGGATGTTGCGCCGGATCAGGTCATCGTCAACGAGTATCTGCCCGGGCAAGGCATCGGCCCGCATATCGACTGTGTGCCATGTTTCGGGCCGGTTGTGGCGACGTTGAGTCTCGGCTCTGCTTGCACGATGGACTTTCTCGCCCCTGAGGGCGGGGTCTGTGTGCCGGTCAGGTTGGCGCCCGGCAGTTTGTGCGAGATGACGCGGGAGGCGCGGTATCGGTGGCGGCATACCATCGCTGCCCGCAAGACCGATCCCTCACCGTCCGGGCGGGTATCGCGAGGGCGACGAGTATCGGTGACGTTCCGGACAGTGCTCACAGGGACCAGCGCCTCCTCACCGAGTTGATGAAGTCGGCCATGACCGGTGGTTGTGCCGGTCGGTCCGATTGCCGGGTCAGCCCAGTCGTGGTTTCTGTCGTTGTCGGTAGGTCGGTGATATGTCGTTGCCGACGGTTCGGTGATCCAGCCGTCCTCAAAGGCGCTGGACCATCGAAACTTCTCGAACTCGACGAGGAATCCGCCGCGGAACTGCTGGAGTCCATCGGCCAGACCGAACCGGGCCTGCATGCTCTGGCCCGGGCCGGTTTCCACACCCTCGGGTTGCAGACCTATCTCACGGCCGGCCCGAAAGAGTCCCGGGCGTGGACGATCCACCAGGGCGATACCGCGCCGAAGGCTGCCGGTGTCATCCATACCGACTTGATGTCACCGGCATAGAAGCCCATCCGAGTGACTGAGCCCCAAAGGGCGCGCCCTGGCCCCGATCGGCTTGGATCGGGGCCAGGCGGGTGGTTTGCTCAGCGGAGTTCGGGAATCTCAGCCGAGTTCGGCGAAGAAATTGCGGATGTCGGTAGCGAGCAGGTCGGGGACTTCATAGGCGGCCCAGTGGCCACCCTCGCTGTACTCGTTCCACTGGACGATGTTGGCGTGGTCGCGTTCGGCGAGGGCGCGCGGTGGCTTGTAGTCGTAGCCGAAAGAGGCGAGGCCGATGGGGACGGTGGTCGGCTCGGTGGCGTGGGTGCCCTTGGCGTTCTCGTAGTAGAAGCGGGCCGAGGAGGCCGCGGTGTTGGTGAACCAGTAGATCGCGACGTTGGTGAGGAGGTCGTCGGGGTCGAGGGTGCCGAGGAGCTGGCTGCTCCAGGTCAGCTGGCCGACCGGGGAATCCGCGAGGCCCGCAGCAATGGTTTGCGGCTGGGCGCGCTGGCTGAAGTCGTGGATGGAGTGCTCGAGGAACTTCTGGCCGAACTCGATGAACGCCCGGTCCTGCTCGCTCAGGTTCGCAAGCTCGTCCGGATCGCCGCTGGGGAAGGCGAAGATCTGGTTGACGTGTACGCCGATCACGTTGTCCGGGGCCAGCCTGCCCATCTCCGGGGTCACGATCGCACCCCCGTCGTTACCGTGCACGCCGTAGCGCTCGTACCCGAGGCGGCGCATCAGCTCGACGTAGGCGGCGGCCATCCGCTCCGGCGTCCAGCCGATATCGCGGGTCGGGCCGGAGAAGGCGTACCCGGGGTAGGACGGGATCACCAGGTGGAACGCGTCGGTGAGCTTGTCGACCAAGCCGAGGTACTCGACGAAGGAGCTCGGCCACCCGTGGGTCAGCATCAGTGGGGTCGCCTCGGGGTTCGCCGAGCGGATGTGCACGAAGTGGATCTGCTGTCCGTCGATCTCGGTGCGGAAGTGCGGGACCGTGTTGAGGTTCTTCTCGACCGCGCGCCAATCGAACTCGTCGCGCCACCGCTGGATCAACGGGCGGACGAACGCGCCGGGCACGCCGTATTCCCAGCCCGGCGGCACCGGGATACCGAGGTCTACCTTGCCCGCGACCTTCTCGGCGGGCAGTTCGTCGGCGAACCGCGCGTGGGTCAGCCGGTAGTTCAGATCGTCGAGGTCGGCCTGGGGGATCTCGATGCGGAAGGGGTGGATGGCGGTCATGGTCTCTCCTGGTGTCCGGAACGGAATGGTTTGTTCTGTTCTCAACAGCATAGCGGAATGATCCGTTCCGTTTCAACTGCTACCGCGAAATCGCGGCTACCTTTACAAACCTGCCCACAGCAGGGGATGCCGTCACTGGGGACTTCGCGTCTGTCGGGTTTGCGTCACGCGCTCATCGAATGCACGCCACTCGGCGCGTGTGCGTTCATCGGAGGCGGCCCGGCACCGGTCCGGTCGGCGGGCTTCGTAACATGCAGCCGAGCGGTCACCAGGATGTTCGAGGCGCAGAGGATGGATCGCGGGCCGGTCGAGCTCCGCTTCGAACGTGTAGCGGCTCGGCCTCTGCGAAGAAGTAGGGCCGCGCCTGTAGGGGCTCTGGTGAGACCCTTCCTGAACCTGCGGGGAGTTATCGGCTAGAGGCGTAGTGCGGTGCGGACGAGGTCGGCGACGGCTTTGGATCTGCTGTGCGGTGGCCAGGCGATGACGGTCGTGACTGGCGGCGCGTCCGGTACCGGCACTATGGCGTGCTTGTCGTGCAGGTGGGTTCGGACGGACTCCGGCATGACCGCGCAGGTCCGGCCGAGCGCGATCAGCTGGGTCAGCTGGGTATGGTCGCGGACCCGCGGCCCGGGGCCGTCCGGATAGCTCCCATCCGGTCGGGGCCAGCGCGGCAAGGGCAGGTCCGTCCGGGAAATCTCGGCCGAAGATATATGGGCCCGGTTGGCGAGGTGGTGCCCGGCGGGGAGGACCAAGACCTGGTGTTCGGTGTACAGGTCCTCGGTGTCGAATCCGGCCGTCGTGTCGAAGGGGCGGTGCAGCAGGGCAACGTCGGCACGACCGTCGCGTAGGAGTCTTTCCTGTTCGCCGGGTCCGCACAACATCACCTCGACGGCGACCGCGCCCGGTTCGGCAGCGTATGCGTCCAGCAGCTTCGACAACAGTTCGCTCGACGCTCCGGCCTTCGTGGCCAGCACTACGCCCGGCCGCTCGGCAGCGGCGCGGCGGGTGCGGCGCTCCGCGGCTTCGACCGCGTCGAGCGCGGCCCGGGCCTCCCGCAGCAGCACCGACCCGGCCTCGGTCAAAGCGATCGCGCGAGGGGTGCGGTGCAGCAGTACCACTCCGAGCCGTCGTTCGAGCTGCTGGATCGCCCGGGACAGTGGCGGTTGCGCCATCGCGAGCCGCTGTGCCGCCCGCCCGAAGTGCAACTCCTCGGCGACCGCGACGAAGTATCGCAACTCCCGAGTCTCCACCGGGGCATCGTATCCGGGGCCGACCGGGTCCGATACCCGTGCGGTATCGCTGCACACCCGGTCGGTCTTGGACGCGCGACCCGTGGCCGCATCAGGATCGACGGTATGAGTGCACAGACGATCGCGCTGGTGACCGGCGCGAACAAAGGGATCGGATACGAGATCGCGGCGGGCCTGGGTGCCCTCGGCTGGCGAATCGGTGTGGGCGCGCGGGACTCACAACGCCGCGACACCGCGGTGGAGAAGCTCCGTGCGGCCGGAACCGATGCGTTCGGTGTCCCGCTCGACGTGACCGACGACGCGAGCGTGGCCGCCGCGGCCGAGCTGATCGCCGACCGGGCCGGAGGCCTCGACGTGCTGGTCAACAATGCCGCGATCACCGGCGGTATGCCACAGACGCCCACCACGGTCCATCCCGCGACCATGCGAGCCGTGGTGGAAACCAACGTGATCGGCGTCATCCGCGTCACCAACGTGATGCTGCCCCTGCTGCGCGGCTCGGCATCACCGCGAATCGTGAACATGTCCAGCAGCGTCGGCTCGCTCACCCTTCAGTCCACACCCGGCACCGAGACCGGCCCGATCTCCGCCGCGTACGCGGCGTCGAAGACCTTCCTCAACGCGGTCACCGTCCAATACGCAAAAGAACTGAGCGACACCGATATCCTGATCAACTGCGGCTGCCCCGGTTTCACCGCTACCGACCTCAACGGCTTCCGCGGCCACCGCACCCCCGGGCAGGGCGCGGCAATCGCGATTCGCCTCGCGACCCTCCCCGATGACGGACCGACCGGCGGATTCTTCGATGACGCCGGAACAGTGCCCTGGTGACAGGAAAGTGGTTATGCACAAGCTGATGGTCCTGGACCCCGGGCCTGCCGATCCCGGCCACTTCCGCGACTACTCAGTCGGCGTTCGAGGTTGCCGGTTCGGGCCCGCCGTTGCCGCCGGACCGTGACGGTTCGCTGTTGGTGGCGGCCTCGAATGCCTGCTGTAGTCGCTCGGAGGCAAGGGGGCGTTCGGGGGCGCGTCGCGGGATGCCGAGGTGAACCTCGCGGAGCTCGTCGATGAGGTCGTCGACGAGGCCCGGGGACTCGGCCAGGATGCGGGCGCGCACGGTCAACGCAGGCGATGTGGGTCGATGATGCATGCCCCAGGTCCCGAGGGCCACCATGACCGGAACCGTCTGAATCCCTGCCTCGGTGAGCGAATACGCCGCTCGCTGCCCCCGCGTCGCATCGTCACGAGAAAGCAGGCCTTCCTCGACCAGGTTTCGAAGGCGGTTGGCGAGGATGTTCGACGCGATGCCTTCGTCGCTGCGTGTGAGGAGCTCGCGGAAGTGCCGGCGACCGCCGAAAACGATATCGCGAAGCACGATGAGACTCCAGGCGTCGCCCAGCACCTCGATCGCCGCATTGATCGCGCACCCTGATCGGGGCTGTCCTCTCACCATCCGGCCCTCCAGAGTGGTTGCAGTTGAGGATTACTCTACGCTACGATGAAGTGATTGCAACTTGCAACTACCTGCATTGGAGTCCTTATGCCCCGTACGCGAGTCCACAACCTGTTCGTCTCCTCGGACGGGTATGCCGCCGGCGACCATGTGACGTTCGAGGAGCCGATCGGCGGAGCGCAGGCGCTCTTCGGTAAGTTCGACGGCCGCGTCATCCACGGCATTCACGGAATCGACGAACCGGTGACCGTCGACCGAGCCATGTTCAGCATGTGGGGCCAGGGTGTCGGGGCGGAGATCATGGGCCGTCGCAAGTTCGGCCCGCAGGCGGGAGAATGGCCGGACGACGGCTGGCAGGGATGGTGGGGAGATGCGCCGCCCTTCCGCACCCCGGTCTTCGTTCTGACCCATTACCCGCGCGAAGCGATCGAGTTCGACAACGGCACCAGTTTCCACTTCGTGGATGCCTCACCGCAGGAGGCGCTTCGCATGGCGCAGGACGCGGCCGGCGGGTCGGACGTCCGGATCGGCGGCGGGCCGTCGACGGTGAGCGAGTTCCTCCAGGCCGATCTCATCGATTTCCTGCACGTGTCGATCATTCCGATCGTGCTCGGTGCCGGTGTCCGGATCTGGGATCACCTCACCGGCCTGGAAGAGCGATTCTCCGTCGAGTCCATCAGCACATCCAGCGGTCTGACGCACCAGCTGTGGAACCGGAACCGCCGCGAGTGAGCGCGTCGCTCCACGCGCTGAACCGCCGCTGAACCGCGCCGGCCGATGTCCTTGTCGCGGCCTCCGGGTTCTACTCCCGGGATCGATTCGCGAACCGGTCCCGAGCCGCCTCGCCCATCGGTGTGAAGAAGTTGATCAGGTTGCCGTCCGGGTCCCTGACGAGGAGCGAACGGTTGCCCCACGGCATGTCCGTCGGTTCGCCGACGAAGGCGTCGACGACATCCCGCAGTGTCTGACAGGTTGCGTCGACATCGTCGACCAGGAAGTCCAGGGCAACGCTGCGATTGGTGCGGGCCTCGGCGACCCCGTCCCCGAGCAGTCGCGCGGTCTCGGAACCGGCGATCGCGAGAGTGCCGGTCGGAGTGTGTATTTCGGCGAACAACGGGTGAAGGCGTGCGGCACCGATTCCGGTGGCCTTTTCGTAGAACGTGACCAGTGTGTCCACGTCGTCGGTGAAAATCCGGGTGGCTGCCAGGTGCATCTCTGTCTCTCCTCACTTCGGGTATGGGGTTGTCCGGGGGCTCAGGACCCGGCCACGGAGAGACCGTATGCCGTATACCGGGCACAAACTGTCCGGTATACGGGGGGATGATCGACGTCATGGCCGATCCGACCGTGCGGGCATTGCAGCTGCTGGAGTTGCTGCAGTCCGCGCCTATGCGCAGCGTTGCGGAGCTGGCCGAACGCCTCGGTGTCGATGAACGGACGGTTCGCCGGGACATAGCGCGACTGAGCGGGTCGGGGGTCCAGGTCGAGTCCGTGCGGGGCAGGTATGGCGGCTACCGGCTCGCGCCCGGCCGCCGCGCGCTCCCGATCATGTTCAGCAGTGCGGAAGTGGTGGCGGTCTTTCTCGGACTCGCGCATGCGCGAGTGATGCCGGGTGAGCCGGAGATCGCGATGCAGACTGCATTGTCCAAGATCAAACGAGCGATGCGGCCCGATGACGCGAAGCGGATCGATGCCGTGCTCGAGACGATGACGGGCGGCACACAGTACGGGGTCGTGGACCCCGACCCGGCCGTGATGCTCGCCCTGGCCGAGGCGGTGAACCTTCGACGTGTCGTCGACCTGCGCTATCGCAATGGCGAGGGGGCCCCGTCGCGGCGCAGAGTCCATCCGTACGGCTTGGTGGCCCATACGGGGCGGTGGTATCTGGTGGCGCTCGACTCGGACAAGCGGGAGGAGCGCACGTTCCGTGTCGACCGGATTCGTGCCGCCCGCCTGATCCCGGAAACCTTCCACACGCCCCGGCGAATCGATGCGGCGAACCGGCTCGTCGAGCACTTCGCCGACGCGGACTATCGCTGGCGGGTCGTGCTTCGTATACGAGCGACCGAAACCGGCATCCGCGCACATCTGCCGCCCAGCGTCGCCCGGCTCGAGCGTCTGGGCCATGGGGTGGACATCGCGGGCGATTCCGGCCCGCACTGGTATCGCGCCGAGATCCATGCCGAGAGCCTCGAATGGATCCCTTCCGTCCTCGCGGCATTGGACTGCGAAGTGGTGATCGATTGCCCGGACGAACTCCGCGACCTGGTGCGGGCCGCGGCGACGAGGATGCTTCGTGCGGCCTCCGGTGAAAACCACTGATCGACCCGGGTACGAGCCGCCCCTGGTCCGGTCACTCCGGTTCCGGTCGACCGGCGCGGCGATACCGGCGCCGACCGGGACCGGGGCACGGCCCGCCGCGATCGGCGGGTTCTCGACGGTGGGTTGGCGCTGTGCCCTATTCCGGGTCACCGGATCTGAGCCGCCCCGGCCTCCGGCCGTTCGGGGAGATCGAGTCCGGGCGGCCGAGTGCGCGAAGTTCGCGCAGCAACCGGGGCATCGTCTCGCCCGACATCAGGCTGAGGATCAGCCGCGTGTGGTGATCAACGGTCCGGAATCCGGCACCCCCGCGTAGCCGGGCAGTTCGACGCCGTTGATCGCGCGCTCGACCAGTTCGGCGAACCACTCTCCGGTGAAATCGGGGACCGGCTCGGCATCCGGCCCGGGGACGTCGCGGCTGCGGGCGTTCAATCGGGCGATCTCCTGGTTGGCCTCGACGAACGAGCGCATCCGCCGCTCGTAGGCGGCGAACCCGGCCGCCGGGTCCCACCTGGCAGCGGCCAGCTCACCGGCCAGCACGTACGCGCCCACCAGGGCAAGCCCGGTGCCCTGCCCGGACATCGGCGACGAGCTGAACGCCGCGTCCCCGAGCAACCCCACCCGTCCGCTCGACCACCGGTCCATCACCACCTGGGCGACCTGGTCGAGGTAGAAGTCGGGGGTGTCGTCCAGATGCGCGAGGATGGCCGGGGTCAACCAGCCCAGACCGGCCATCCGCTCGCGCAGCAGGCGCTTCTGGGCCGCGACGTCACGGTGGTCGACGACGAGGTCGGCCGCGGGGAAGGAGAACATGGCCATCGCCCGGGTGGCGTCCTGGATGGGCCGAAGGCCGGCCGAGCGCCCGGACTCCTGGTACTCGATCAGCCACTTGTCCAGCCCGAACTCGTTGGGCACGCTGTAAAAGGCCAGCACGTGCCCGAGGTGGTGGACGAACTGCTGGTGCGGCCCGAAAACCATCGCTCGCAGCGCCGAATGCAGGCCGTCGGCCCCGACCACCAGCTCGAAACGCCGCCGATCACCACCCGCGAAAGTCACGTCGACCCCGTCCGTGTCCTGGCCGAGCTCGGCGATGCGGTCGCCGAAGAGATACTCGACACCGTCGCGGGTGTCGTCGTAGAGCACCTGCGACAAGTCACCGCGCAGGATCTCGATCTCCGCGATGAATCCGTCGCCGCCATCGTCGTCCACGCGGAAGGTCTCCAGTACATTGCCGTCCACATCCACGGTATGCGCACCGATGGTCTGGGTGCAGGCCGCGCGCACCGCAGGGTCCAGTCCCATCCGCCGGATGACCTCCTTGGTCACCCCGCGCGCATCCACCGCCTGCCCACCCGGACGCAGCGCGGGAGCCCGCTCCACCACGGTCACCTCGGCACCGCGCCGACGCAACCAGTGGGCCAGCGCGGGCCCCGCGATACTCGCCCCCGCCACCAACACCCTGGTACCGCTCACTGTGCCTCCCGCTCACCCTGCCGGATCACTGTCCGGATCCGTTGCTGCCTGCCCCGACCCGCCGCTGTCGGTGTATCCGGAGGTATCGACGACGGATCCACCCAGGATTAATCGGTGCAGTCCAGATGATGCCCACGATCTGCCCGCCACTTCTGGATCGCTTGGGGCCGCCGACGACGCGATATGCAAGCGGACGGGCTGCGATGGCACCGGAACCTCGGTGAGAATTGTGCGGGCGATATCTGTCGGTGGGTTCGCCGAACCAGCGGGAGAGGTGGTGGTTCAGGTTCTGCCGGTGTTCGCCGATCCAGGCGACGTAGCCGTCTGGGGCGCTCATCGCCGGCCAGAACGACGGTTAGGCCCTCGCCGACCTGCTCGAAACCGGTGACCGCACAACCGCGCCGGACCTGCGCACCCAGTTCGATCGCGTGGTCCTCGCGCAGTTGTTCGATGACCGGCTGCGGGATTCCCAGCAGGTTGGTGTGCGAGCGCATATCTCGATGGAGGAAAAGGCCGACGGGTCGATACGAGGGTATGCGGCGAACGTGTGCCCGGTGAATCCGTTTCGGGCCGCGGCCGACGATCCGGTTCGCGGAGTGGGTGGAACTCGCCGCTGTGCGCACCCCTCTGATTCCCATCGGGAGACGCGATGGGAATCAGTCGTAGGTCCGAAGCGTCCGGTGACGGAGTCGACGTATTCGGTAGCGCAGGTGCCGAATACGGTCTACGCCTGGATGACCTCGATGCGCGTCAAAGCGTTGAACGAGTCGCAGCTGGCCCAGGACTGGTTCTGCCCGTACTGCACCGGGCCGTACTTCCAGTAGGTGAACGGAACCGGCCACGCCACGCAGGTGAGCTTCACCTGATGCCAGGTCGGCAGCTCACAATTGGCCATTCCACCGGTGTTGAAGACGTTGTAGACGTGACAGTTGGCCTGCCATACCGGTACGTCGGCCTGAGCTACGCCACCACCGGCGAGGACAGTGGCCGCGGTGGCACCGGCGACGACGGCGCCGGCAGCGAGACGCTTCGCAGAGAGCATTGGAACCTCCTGGTTTGATGTTGTATGAACACATCGCCCAAAGATCGCGCTCGTTACTCGAACCATTCGTAACGTTCACTGCCGCCCCGGGAAATTTCGGTCGATCGGTGCCGGGCCGCGGCTCAGATGAGCACTACCCGGCGCCCGCGGGTATGACCGGCCCGGCTGTCGGCATGCGCTCGCGCGGCGTCGGCGAGCGGGTAGGACCGCTCGACCGGGATGCGGAGCTTTCCTCGTGAGATGAGGTCGGTGGTCGCGGTGAGCGCTTCCGTCATGCTCCCGGCCACACCGGAGAATCGGACACCGAGTTCCGGCGCGCCGAGATCGGCGATGGTCACGACTTTTCGCGGATCCCCGGTCAGTTCCACGAGCTCACGGATCACACCGGATCCGGCCAGATCGAGGGCCGCGTCGATGTGGCCGAGCCGACGCACCCGATCGACCCAGCCGTCGCCGTATGTCGTGGCCACGGCGCCCAGGCTGCGTAGATAGTCCTGGTTCGCGGCACCCGCGGTGCCGATCACTGTGATGCCGCGGTCGTGAGCGATCTGAAGCACCGCCGACCCGACTCCGCCGGATGCGCCGCTCACCAGCAATGTCTGCCCGGACTGCGCACCGACCTGGTCGAGGATCCGCAGCGCGGTTTCCACCACCGAGGGATATCCGGCGGCTTCTTCGAACGTCAGTCCGCCGGGTATCGGGGCCCAGGCCGACAAGACGGCGAATTCGGCGTAGGTGTCGTCACCCGCGCCGAATACGCGGTCGCCGATCGCGATTCCTGCGACGCCGCGGCCGATCTCGTCCACGACTCCGGCGGCGTCGTGGCCGATTCCGGCCGGCAATTCGATCGGCCGGGTCCGCTGGAACTGGCCTTCCCGGATACGCCAGTCGACCGGGTTCACGCCCGCCGCCCGCACGGCGATGCGGATACGGCCGGGACCCGCGTGGGGTTCCGCGGCGTCCACCAGACGCAGCACGTCCGGACCGCCGAACTCGGCGAAGCTCACTTTCCTCATGCGCCGGACCATAACGCTAACGGTTAGTGTTTTGCAACGGTTAGTGTTTTGGTGATACGGTCTGCTCCGTGACCGTGCCGTCCGGCCGTCGCGAGCGTAAGAAGGCCGCGACCCGCCAGAAGATCGCCGACACCGCCCTGCGGCTTTTCCTGGAACGCGGGTACGACGCGGTCGGTATCCGGGAAGTGGCCGCCGCGGCCGATGTTGCCGTCACCACGCTGTTCGCCCATTTCGCGTCGAAAGAGGCCTTGGTCTTCGAGCAGGACGAAGATTTCGAGCGGCGCCTCGTGCAGGCGGTGGCCGGCCGGAGCTCGCGTGCGGCGCTCGTTCCCGCGTTGCGCGTGGAAGTGCAGGCCCTGGTCCGGCACTGCTCAGGGGAAGACGCGGCACCGGTCTGGCGGATGATCGACGGATCACCGGCATTGCGGCAGTTCGAGGAGTCGATGCGACTTCGTCACGCCGAGTCGCTGGCCGCGGCCATCGCTGCCGATCTCGACGTGCCCGTTACGAACACCGCGTGCCGGTCGATCGCGCGATTCGTGATCGACGCCTGGTCACTGGCGCGGGCGTCGGCCGATCCGGAGGCCGCCTTGGACGAGATCTTCCCGATGATCGAGGCAGCCTGGCAAGCTGCCGGCATTTCCGAGGGCGCCCGCGAAGCGGCTCGTTGAGGCAGCCGCAGGCCGATCGGAATATAGGCGTCGGTAGCCGGTCGTACCGCGCGCGGCGTGGTGCGCCGCGGACATTTCTTCAAGACAGCGCCAGTGCCCGCCCCGCAGAGTATTCGACAGCTCGGGATACCTGCTCCGGGCACCGAGGAACGTGAGGCATACGAATGCGAATTCTCATCGCCGGCGCCGGCGTCGCCGGGCCGGTGCTCGCGTACTGGCTCACCCGATACGGCTTTTCCGTCACGGTCGTCGAGCGCGCGCCGGCGCCGCGCAAAACCGGTGGCCACGCCGTCGATCTGTTCCGGCCCGCGATGGACATCTCGGAGAAGATGGGCGTTCTTCCGCGTATCGACGAGCGGGCCACCGGGACGGATCGGATGGTCGTCTTCCCCGAGGGGCAGCGGCGACCGGCTCGGGTGGACCTGTCCAAGATCTTCGGTGCCGCCTCCGATCGGCACGCCGAGATCATGCGCGACGAACTGAGCGAAATCTATTACGCGGCCGCGTGTGACGAGGTGGAGTACCTGTTCGGGGATTCGGTCACCGCGATCTCGCCGGATGGGGAAGTGCTGTTCGAGAGGGCGGCGCCCCGCCGTTTCGACCTGATCGTCGGGGCGGACGGGTTGCACTCCACCGTGCGCCGGCTGGTCTTCGGTGACGAAACCCGTTTCAGCGCCTTCATCGGGGCCTATCTCGCGGTGATCGACCTGCCCGAAACCTACGGCGTCGACGGCGAACTACGCATGCACGTCGGTGTCGGCCGCACCGCCGGAATGTATCGCGCACGGCACCTCGGTGGCGCGCGAGCCCTGTTCCTGTTCCGGAGTGAACGCGCACTCTCGTACCACCACCGCGATGTGCAGCGGCAGAAAGATCTGTTGCGCAGCGCGTTCGGCGGCGTGGACCCCGAAGTGCAGGGCTGGCTCGATGCGCTCGACCGCAGCCCGGCCTTCTACTTCGACTCGATCGCCCAGGTCCGGATGGACACCTGGTCGCGGGGAAGGGTGACGCTCGTCGGCGACGCGGGCTACTGTCCCGGGCCTGCCGTCGGTGGCAGCACCAGCCTGGCCGTCGTCGGGGCGTATGTGCTGGCCGGAGAACTGGCGCGGGCGGGCGGCGACCCGCAGCGCGCCTTCCCCGCCTACGAACGTGCGATGGCCGGGCACGTACGCGGCAGCCGTGCGGTCGGGCTGAGCGCGGCGAAAACCCTGGTCCCCACTTCCCGCCGGGGGGTGTGGGGCCTGGTCCAGGGCGCCCGCCTGCTCTCGGTCCTACCCGCGCCGGCCGGTCGGGCCTTCCTCCGCTTCACCACCGAGAGCGCCCGCGTCCACAACTCCATGACTGTCGAGGACTATTCGCCGCTGGAAGTCTCGCGCTAGTCGGTGGTACCGGGTCGAGGCCGCTTCAGGGTGCCGACACTCAGGGACCCACTCGGGGTGGTCCGCAGCTCTTTTTCCGCGGCGCGGACGTAGCCGACGGGATCCTTGTCGACGGGCCGGACGCCGGCGTAGTTGCGTGCCTCGTACGCGGCGAAGGCGACGGCCAGTCGATGGCGATGCGACAATCCCGCGAGACGGCGGAAATCGGTCAGGCCCTCACGTTCTTCCTCGGCCATGTGATCGCTGTTGGCGGTGTTGGCCGCCGCGACAGCCGCGTACCAGTCGTCGGTACCGACCCGGTGACGTGCCACTTCGGCGACCGCGTCCCGGATCTCGTTGTGGTCGTGGACGGCGTCGATGGTCTCGGCCTCCACTCCGGCCGCGCGCCGGGCCGCGACACCCACCTGGAGCAGCGCGGGATAGAAGATCTCCTCCTCCGCCTGTGCGTGCAGCTCGAGGAAGGCCGCCAGTCTTGCCCAGACGGCGGAGAGGACAGCGGTTTCCCGGCGATCGATCTCCTCCAGTATCGCGAACAGCCGCCGCTGCTCGTGGTGGTCGTCGAGGATCAGCTGGGTAATGTCCATGGTCACTCCCTGTTACCGCACTTCGGGTCGGTACCGAACGCCGGGGCGCACTGTCTGTCGGGCCGTCGGTATGTCCATCGGGGAGCCGACGATAACGCACCGCCGAGCCGTCCTGCCGCCAACGCACCGTGGGCCTTTCCTCCTCTCCCGCCCGGCTCGGGGCCGGGGTGGAAACGGCGGGGCAGGCGTGCGATGGTTGTGCTCCGCGTGCCGGCGCCGGTCGGTGCGCCGCCGCGCGGCCACGGTTCGGCCGGGTTCATCGGGGGTGTCGGTCCGCGAGCTCGCGGATCGCGGCGGCGAGCGGTTTCCACACGTGTTCGGGCAGTTCATGGCCCATTTCGGGCAGCAGGAGTAGGCGGGAACCGGGAATACGCGATGCGATGGCACGCGCGGCGCCGAGTTTGATCAGCGGGTCGTCTTCGCCGTGCACGACCAAGGTGGGCCGGGTGATCTCGGTGATCGCGGGGCCGCTCCACTGCGCCCCGATCTGCCGGCTCTGGGCCTCCGCGTCGTGGATTCCACTGTCCGGATCGGCCTCCAGGCGTGCTCGCACGGCGACTTCGTCGAATTCATGGCGCGGTGAGGTGAGCAGTTTCGCCACTCTGACGCCTGCCTCGATCGCGCCCGCCCGGGTGTCGGGGAATTTCACCCGGGCGAACTGCGCGAGTGTGCGCAACCGGATGTAGCGGAGCGTGCGTAGTCCGGTGACATCGCCGGGGACGGCATCGGCGGAGGTGAGCGTTCGCACCCGGTCGGGGTGCCGGAGAGCGACCCGCTGCACGACCGCGCCGCCGAGCGAGACTCCGAGCATATGTGCCGAGCGCCAGCCCAATTCGTCGAGCACCGCTACCGCGTCGTCGGCCATATCCTCGGCGGTGTAGGCCGCGCCGCGCCGGGTGAGCAGTGCTTCGATCGGGTTCCGCACGGCCGTCGGCGGCAGATGGGTCGATTCGCCGCCGTCGCGCTGGTCGTATCGCGCCACGGCGAAACCGTGTTCGGTCAGTTGTTCGCAGAACCCGTCGGGGAGCCAGTGCCGGTTGGCGCCCAGGCCGGTGGCGATGAGCAGCGGATCGCCACCTCGTTCCGGCAGGTATCGGTCGAAGGCGAGGCGCACCGCCCCGTTGTGCGCCCAGCGTCGTGGCTCCCAGGCTTCGTGTGCTGCTGTCATCGGGCACCTCCGTAAATAGCGTTCAGTGAACTCAGTTTAGAATAGGGCCCGGCAGACACCGGTGAGAAGAGAGGTGCGGCGAGTGACACGGTCCGGTAAGACCGAACCGACCGTCTGGGAACGATCCGACGGCAGACGCGGTCCGGCGCCCGCGCACAGCCGGGCCGAACTCGCCGCCGCCGCGATAGAACTCGCCGACCAGGGTGGGCTCGCCGCCGTCTCCACCCGCCGGATCGCCCAGCGGCTCGGGGTGAGCCAGTCGGCGCTGTACCGCTACGTGTCCGGTCGTGATGATGTGCTCGACCTCATGGCCGACGCCGCCGCCGGTGAGATCGACCTGGAGGTACCGCTCACCGGTGTGGCGATCGACGACCTCACCGCGTTGGGCGTCCGGGCGAAGGATGTCTACATAAGGTACCCCTGGCTGGCCGATATCCCGGTCGAGCCGTTACGCCTCGGCCCGCGCGGCATCGACTATCTCGAATACGCGCTCCGGGCCATGGCGGCCGTCGACGCGCCCGGGCCGGTGAAACTGCAGACCGTCGCGGTGCTGAACGCACTCGCCCAGCAATTCGCTCGTGCCGAGTCCGATGAGGGGACAGCGAACGAATCGCGCCGTAACGCCCAGGTGGCCTACGTGCACAAGATCGCGGAGGAGGGTCGACATCCGTATCTGGCCGCCGCGCTCGCCGCCCCGGACCGCGACGCGCGCCCGGCGGAGCTGTTCGAACCGCTGCTGCGCCGGGCCGTCGCCGGTGTGCTGACACCGGACTGAAACCGTCCGGATCACTCTGCGGAGCGACGCGTCGCTGGGCCGGGCGCCGCCCACACCGTGTGCACCCCCGCCGGGCCCGCGCCCCGATCCGTCGCGACGATCAGTGCCACGCAGCCCATTCCCGACAGCACCAGGCTCGAGCCGAACAGCGCCGGATACCCGAGCAGTTCGCCGACAGTGCCCGCGGCGAACCCCGCGATACCCTGCACCACCACGATCGCGCAGGCCAGCAGCGTGTAGTCACTGCCGGCGTGGTCGGGGTCGGCCGCGTCCATCATGAGGGTGAACACCGCCACGGTCGCGGCGCCGCCGAGGATGTGTTCGGCCAGGCTCGCGGTGACGAGCAACTCGAAGCCGCCGATCCCCAGCGCGGCGATCAGGTACAAGGCCAGGGCGAGGGTCTGGGTGACACCTCCGATGAGCAGCGCGCGCCGCCGCCCGTGCCGGTAGCACAGCCAGCCGCCCAGGCCCGCGCCCGCGAGCGCGCCCGCCGAGGACAGGACCCCTTTGACCAGGGCTATCTGCCCGAGGGTGAGTCCGGTGTCGGACATGAACGGGCCGACCATCGCCGAGCCCATCGAGTCGCCGAATTTGAAGCCCCCGATGAGCAGGATGAACGCGAGCATGCCGGGCCGGCGCAGCCGCCGCCACCATCCGATCGTCAGCCCGGCCGGGCTCGACGGTGCCTTCTCCGAGCTACTGCGGATCGTGGTACGCGGTGACCACCACACCGGAATCGCCGTGAGCAGCAGCAGAATCGACATCGCGGCGAACAGGACGCGCCATCCGGCGAACGCGAAGAGCCACAGCAGCGCGCCGCCGCCGACGATCATGCCGATCCGGTACGCGCCGACCTGGATACCGTTGCCCAGTCCGCGTTGCCGAGGGCCGAGGAGCTGGACGGCGAGCCCGTCGGTGGCGACGTCCTGGGTCGCCGATACCGCGTTGACCACGGCGATGCCCAACAGCAGCCAGCGCAGCGATGCCGACAGGTCCAGGCAGGCGAGTCCGAGTGTCACCGCCGCCGCGGTGAGTTGCAGGGTCAGCAGCCACTGCCGGCGGGTGCCGTAGTGATCTACATAGGGCGCCCACAGGAATTTCAGGGCCCACGGCGCGAACAGGACGCCGGTGGCGCTGATCTCGATCAGCGAGAACCCGGATTCGCGCAGCACCACAGGCAGCGCCTGGGTGAAGAACCCGTAGGGCAGTCCCTGGGCGAAATACAGGGCGGTCAGTAGAACCAGAGCCCCGGCGGAGATCGTGCTGCCGGGGCGAGCCATGGTTCTCATGCGGTCATCCTGGCAGATGCGCGGAGTCACCGGTTCGGGTGCGCTCATCGTCCACGCTCCGGTCACTCGGCCTCGCACCGATTCCGCGTTTCGGGCCGGGCGGGGCGCCGAGGCGGAATTGCGGAAGGCTCCGTCCGCGGTACTCGTATCGGGTCGGCGAGACCGCGGCCGTTCAGGTCGAAGAGGGGGCCGATGACCATTGGTTTCGGATACGAAAACCATTGACTGTCTTGTATCTTGACCGATATGGATCGGTCCGGCCTGAACACGCACGAGCCGCATATCGCTCGAATGTACGACTACTACCTCGGTGGCAAAGACCACTACCCGGCCGATGCGGAGGCCGCGGAGAAGGTGTTGCAGGCATTGCCCGATGTGCGGCTGGCCGCACAGGCGAACCGGGGTTTCATCCACCGGGCGACCCGGTATTTCGCCCGGGAGGCCGGGGTGACCCAGTTCCTCGATATCGGGACGGGAATCCCGACCGAGCCGAACCTGCACCAGGTGGCCCAGGAGGAGGCGCCGAAATCGCGCGTCGTCTATGTGGACAATGATCCGATCGTGCTCGCCCACGCCCGCGCCCTGATGGTCGGCACCCCGGAGGGGCGCACCGATTACATTCAGGCCGACGCGACCCGGCCGGAGGAGATCCTGGCCGCCGCGCGCCGCACCCTGGATTTCGACGAGCCGATCGCGCTGTCGCTGATCGCCCTGCTGAACTTCGTGCCCGGGGCCTACGAGATCACCGAAACCCTCATGGCCGAGCTGGCTCCGGGTTCGTATCTGGCGCTGACCCACCTGACCGCCGACTTCGATCCAAAGGGGATCGCGGCGACGGTGAAGGTATACGAGGAGCGCGGTATGTATTGCCATCCGCGCAACCGAGCGGAGATCGCCCAGTTCTTCGACGGGATGGAGATCCTGGAACCCGGCGTGGTGCCCATCCACCGGTGGCGCCCGCCCATCGAGCCGGCGAAGTCGATGGATGCGAAGGTGCCCGGCTACGCCGCGGTCGGTCGCAAGTCCTGAGCTCTACCACGCCGGGCGCCTCCGCGCTGAACATCGATGTGGCGGCTCGGCTTCGGCCGGCAGGAAGCCGCCGAGCGCTACGGGACCGGCCGGGCGGAGGCGTCGTGGTCGCGGTCCGGAGTCCGGACGAATCCGGAGGGGCCCGGTGGCGGCGGTGCCGAGCCGGCTTTGCCGTCGTGGCCGAAGCCCGGCTCGGTACAACGGCTCCGATCCCGGGCGCTGTGGGTAGGTTTGCCGGATGAGCGACTGGAGGGGCGATCGCGTGCGGTCCGCGATCGAGGGCCGGAATCCGACCGTCTTCGCCGAGCTCGGTTCGGCGTTCGCGGTGATCGGCGATGTGCAGTTCCTGCCCGGTTACTCGCTCGCCCTGACCAAATCGCCGGGTGTCGACCGGCTCACCGACCTCCCCCGGGGCGAGCGGGTGAGGTTCTTGGCCGATGTCGATCTCGTCGCCACCGCGGTCGAAGCGGTGTGTGCCGCGCGCGACCCGCGGTACCGGCGCACCAATGTCGAAATTCTCGGCAATACACACCATTTCCTGCACGCTCATATCTGGCCGCGCTACGACTGGGAACCGGGGGAGATCGTCGGCAAGCCGGTGTGGGTCTATCCGGACGACCGCTGGCGCGACCCCGCGACCGCGCTCGGGCGGCAGCATGAGGAACTGCGCGCGGCCCTGGCCGCGGAGGTCGCCCGGCTGCGGGTCTCGGCCGAATACGGGTACGAGGTGTAGCCGGTAGTGGTGGCCGTGCGCGCCGCGGAGCTCGGCGGGTTCGGCGTGACGCCCTCCCTAGGAATCCCGGGGCGTCGCCCGCAACTGGTCGAGTTGCCTGCGGCAGCCCTCGATGTCCTGGTAGTCGCCGCAGTCGAACGGCGCCGTGGACCGGCCGAGTGCGCGGTAGCGTTCGTAGTCTCCGGCCAGGTCGAACAGTTCGACCGGGTCCATCTCGCCCGCGCGAGACGAAAGCCTATGTGCTCGTTCCGCGAAGTCTGCGCTGCCGGTCCGTACCGCGTCCGTCCAATCCGGTGTGGTGGAGAAGACGTCCTTGTCGAAATCGTGCAGCGCCGCCGGGGAGAGGCCGTCGCATTCGAGCGACCAGTTCATCAGCAGACGGGAGAACCGGCCGTTGTAGTCCTGCCAGGGGTGGATGGATACGGCGCGCTGCTGGAGTTCGGCCGCGAGGGCGTAGGGGTCGAAATCGGGCCGGGCACGGACGCCGTTGTACCAGGCGCACAGCGATTCGAGTTCCGTCCGCGCGGCTTCCGGTGTCGAGACGCGATATTTCAAGCCGCCGTCGAGCAGGAAACCGCCGGTGCCAGGTTCCAGGTAGTCCAGGTAGGGGTTCGCCTCGACCTGCGCGATCTCCTCATCGGTGAGCCGCCGGCTCTGGGTGCCCCACCGCTCGCGATCGGCGAAGAGTCCGCCGGACTCGTTGGGGCAGAAGCGTGCCAGTCGCTGGTGGAGTTCGGTCAGGAACGGCATGGACAGCTCCCGGGAGCCGTGCCGCCGGGCGAACGCGCGGGCGTCCAGGTAGCCGGCCCATTCACCGTCGCCGAACAACAGTTCCGGGTGTGGTTGGTCGCGGATCAGAGCCATTCGGTGCAGGGGTGCGTCGATGAGCAGGCTCGATTCCAGCGCGCGTTCCCCTGCCGAACGCAATCCCAGTTCGGCCGACCGCCGCTCGATCACCGCGTTCGCGTCGTCCAGGCCGGCATCGGCCGAGGAAGGGTCGTCGGTGCTCGTATGCCGCACGTGGCGGGCACCCTCCGCGTCGGCCTGCACACTGCGCGCCGCCACTCCTCGGTTGAGGTTGTCGCCTACTCTGCGCATTCCCGTCGCCGCGCAGTCCGCCGCATCGGCGACCGGCCGGGCGACCTCGGGCAGCACCTGCTTCCGCAGGAGGTCCGCGAGAACAGTACTGGTCTGCACTCTCTCTCCTCGACCGCCGGAGTGACCGATTCTACGTCCGAGTATGAAGCCTGCCGCGCCGCGGTGTGCGGCGTCCGGTGCCCATGGGCGGTAATTCCGGTGTGCGCCTTTCGTAGCCGGATCCGTCGCGACTTGACCTCAACTTTTGTTGAGGTCATAGCGTTCGCTCCGGAAAGGAGTCGACGTGACGGTATTGGTGACAGGCGCAACCGGAAACACCGGCAGGCACGTGGTGTCGGAGTTGCTGCGCAGGGGTAGGAAGGTGCGGGCATTGACCCGTGACCCGCGACGGGCCGCGACGCTGCTGCCCGCCGACGCGGAACTGGTATCGGGTACGCACACCGAGCCCGCGACGTTGGACGCGGCGTTGGCGGGCGTCACCGGCCTGCACATCACCGTGACGGCCGGGGTGGCCGAGACCGGGCCCGAACTGGTCCGGCGCGCGGTCTCCGCCGGTGTCGAGCGGATCACCATCCTCTGGGGTGGGTACGTGGGCCCGGCCGAATCGGCCGTGGAGCGGTCCGGGGTCGCGTGGACGCGGCTGGAACCGCAGGAGTTCATGGCCAACGCACTCACCTGGGCGGAATCCGTGCGCGAGGAGGGGGTGGTGCGGGAACCGTTCGATCTGCCGAGCGCGGTGGTCCACGAGGGCGACCTCGGTGCCGTCGCCGCGATCGCGCATACCGAGGACGGGCACGCGGGTCGTGCGTACAACCTCAACGGACCCGAAGCGCTGACCACCGGAGCGCGGGTGGCGATGCTGGCCGGTGTGCTCGGCCGCGATATCGCCTTCGAGCAGATCGGTCGCGAACGGGCCATCGAAAGGTTGCTGCGCGACGGCGTCTCGCGGGCCGACGCCGAGTATGTGGTGGGCTGGCACGCCGACCCGCCGCCGGAGGCGCGGATACCGGACGGCACCCTGGACCGGATTCTCGGCCGGCCCGCGCGCACCTTCGCCGACTGGCTGCGTGAGCACAGCGATCGGTTCTGAGCGGCGGCTTCCACCGGCGCGTTCGCCCACCGACCCGGGTTCACGGGTGGCGCGGAAGAGTCACCTTTCGGTGGACCGCGGACCGGGCGCGCCGGCCGCGGTCACCGTCTCGTGTTCCAGTACTTCGGCCGCCGCTCGCTCGCCCGACCGCACGGCTCCGTCGACCCATCCGCACATCACCGCGGAACTCTCGGTTCCGGCCCAGTGGATGCGTCCGCACGGCGCGCGCAGGGCGGGACCGAACTGGGTGAGGACGCCGGTCGGAGCGTGGCTGAGCATCCCGCCACCGGAGTAGCGTTCGGCGCTCCAATCCTGCTCGATGAAATCGGCCGGGGTGCGGGCCTTCTCGCCGAAGCGTTCGGCGAGGGCGTCGAGGATCGTGCGGCGCCGCTCGGCGGGATCGAGCCGGCCGATCTGCCGGGCGATGGGCCCCTCCACGATGACGCACAGCACACCCGGCCGGCCGGTGTCGGTGCAGGCGTCGATGGTGATGGTGGCCGGTGACCCCGGTGCCGCCGACTGTCCCGACAACCCGTCCGCCCGCCAGAACGGTTCGTCGTAGACGAGCGAGATCTTGATGATGGCGCCGCTCGGCATCCGCTGATGCAGCAGCGACCGGTCGACCGGCAGTATCGGTTCGTAGCGGATCTGGCTCGCGATCGCCAGCGGCACCGCCACGATCACCCGACGGGCGCGCACCGTTGTCTTGCCGGAGAACACCGTGACGCCGTCGGCGTCCTGCCGGATGCGGCGGACCGGCCGGGCGAGTAGCACCGAATCGCCGAGTTCGGCCGCCATCGGGCAGTAGATGGCACCCATGCCGCCCACCGGCCGGGAATCCTGGGCGCCGTCCTCGATGCCGAGGACGAAACCGGGTCCGCCTCCGGACGCCATCTGGTACAGGGCGAACAGCAGCGATACCTCGGACGCGGCGGATGTGTAGGCACCGGCGATCGCGGTTTCGAGCAGTTCGTGGGCGGCCTTGGAAACAACATGGGTGTTCAGCCAATGCGCCAGGGTTATGCGATCCCAGCGGTCGGCCTGCTCGGCGGTCCACGGCGCGTCGAGCGGTATCGACTTGCACAGATGACCCAGGTCGAGCAGGGCGGCGCCGAGGTTCATCGCCACCCACGGGCTCATCGACCACGGGATCGTCCCGGTGTAGCGATACTGCTTGCCCTCGACGAGCATCATCGCTTCCCCGTCGGTGTACTGCTTGTAGCTCGCCACCCCGTAGTCCCGCATCAGGGCGCGGATCCGCTCCTGGCCGGGGCCGATCCAGGCGCCGCCGCGATCGATCCACGATCCGTCGGTCCGGTTCTCGGTGAACGTGCGTCCGCCGAGCCGGTCGCGGGCTTCCAGTACGACCACCGTGCGGCCCGCCTGTTTCAGTCGCCGGGCCGCGGTCAGTCCGGCAAATCCCCCACCTACCACGCAATAGTCGACGTCTGGCATGAGCGCCGCCTCGGATCGGAGTTTTCGGTGTGCGGCCGCCGCGCGGGCGGACACACTCGCCGGCGCACCACGAAACCCGGGTGCGCATCGCAAGAAGAACTGATCGGTGCGTCGAGTTGTACGGCAATTCTAGGGCAGGCCGGCACCCGGAGTCGCCCGCGCATGCAGCATTGTTCGCAGTAGAAGATCCGCAACGGAACTACCATTGGTGTATGACCGCAATGGCTCCCGTCCGCGCCGAACCGGACCTGTCGTTCCTGCTCGACCGCACCAGTCACGTCCTGCGCACCCGGATGGCGGCGGCGCTGGCGGAGATCGGGCTCACCGCCCGGATGCACTGCGTGCTCGTCCACGCCTTGGAGGAGGAGCGGACCCAGGCGCAACTCGCCGCGATCGGGGATATGGACAAGACCACGATGGTGGTCACCGTCGATGCGCTGGAGCGGGCCGGGCTCGCCGAACGGCGGCCTTCCGCAGCGGACCGCCGGGCCCGCATCATCGCCGTCACCGACAAGGGCCGGAAAGTCGCCGAGCGCAGTCAGCGGATCGTCGACGGCGTGCACAGCGCGGCGCTCGGCTCGCTGCCGGTGGAGGAGCGTGAGGGGTTGCTGCGGGCGCTGCGCAATCTGACCGAGGGTTATCTCGCCGAGGCGGTGGAGGCGCCATCGGCGGCACGGCGCGCACGCCAATAGATCCCTAATAGATTGTCTGCAACAAAACTATCTATTACAGTCTCTCCTGTCGGGTTCCGGACAGGAGAACACCATGAGCACCCCCGCACGTCTCGCCCTCGCCGTGCTGTCGGCAGCCACCCTGATGACCGTCCTGGACGGCAGCATCGTGACGGTGGCACTCCCGGAGATCCAGCGTGACCTCGGATTCAGCGCCGCCGGATCGAGTTGGACGGTCAACGCCTACCTGATCGCCTTCGGCGGACTGCTGCTGCTGGGCGGCCGCCTCGGCGATCTACTCGGCCGCAAGAGGGTATTCCTGATCGGCAACGCGGTATTCACCGTCGCCTCGCTGATCGCGGGTGCGGCGACCACGCCCGCACTGCTGATCGGCGCCCGCTTCCTCCAGGGCGTGGGCAGCGCCTTCGCCTCCGCCGTGGCACTCGGCATCCTGGTCACCCTGTTCACCGATATCCGGCAGCGCAAGGTCGCCCTCGGCGTCTTCGCTTTCACCGGCGCCGCGGGCGCCGCGATCGGGCAGGTATTGGGCGGGGTGCTGACCGACGCCTTCGGCTGGCACTGGATCTTCCTGATCAATCTGCCGATCGGCCTGGCCACAGTGGCCCTGGCGGTCGCGGTGCTACCGGCGGACCGGGCCGGCGGCGATGTGCGCCGGGCGGATCTGATCGGCGCCGTGCTGGTCACCGCCGGACTGATGCTGGGGATCTACACCGTGGTCGGAATCGAGAGTTACGGCTGGGCCTCGTCGCGCACGCTCTCCCTCGCGGCCGTTTCGCTGGCGCTGCTGGCCGCATTCGTCATCCGGCAATCCCGGATCGCCGATCCGCTTCTTCCGCTGCGGATCTTCCGTTCGCGCACTGTCTCCGGGGCCAATCTCGTGCAGATGCTGACGGTATCGGCCATGTTCGCCTTCCAGGTCCTGCTCGCGCTGTACCTGCAGCGCGTCCTCGGCTACACCGCGCTGGAGACCGGGCTGGCCATGCTGCCGGCGGCCGTGGCGATCGGCGGGGTGTCGCTCTTCGTCTCGGCGCGCCTCACCCTCCGTTTCGGTGAACGCGCTGTGCTGATCACCGGGCTGCTGCTCCTGCTGGCCGCCATGGTCCGGCTCGCGAGCGTGCCGGTGCACGCGTCCTACCCGGCCGACCTGCTGCCGGTGATGGCGCTGATCGCCGGGTTCGGGCTGGTGCTCCCGGCGCTCACCGCACTCGGCATGTCCGGCGCCGCGGCCGACGACGCGGGATTGATATCCGGGCTGTTCAACACCACCCAGCAGCTCGGTATGGCGCTCGGCGTCGCCGTGCTGACCACCCTCGCCGCCTCCCGCACCGGCGCGCTGACGGCCGCGGGTGCCGCCGATCCCGAGGCGCTGACCGGCGGCTACCGGACGGCCTTCGCGGTCGCCGCCGGGCTGCTGGTGGCCGCACTCGCGGTGACGGTCACGGTGCTGCGGCCCGCCGCCGTGATCCTGCCGGCCACCCGGGACGCGGCGGCCCGTCCCGCCTGACGCGAAGACCCGATTCCACTTCGAGACCGATCTCCACCGATACGACATGAAGGAACCGACATGACCATCGAATTGCCCGCAGAGGCCCGCCGCCTGCTGGACGGGAAGAATTTCGCCACGGTGGCGACCATCGAATCGGACGGCCGCCCGCAGACCTCGGTGGTCTGGATGGACCGCGAAGGCGACGCCGTCCTGTTCAGTTCGACGACCACCCGCCGCAAGGTGCGCAATCTCGCCCGGGACCCGCGCATCGCGCTCACCGTTGCCGATGCCACGAACCCCTACCGGTCCGTGGACATCCAGGGCACCGCCGAACTGATCGACGATCCGGACAAGTCGCTGCCGCAGCGGCTGTCCCAGAAGTATCTCGGTGAGCAGCCGCCGCCGGAGCCCGACAGCATCCGCCGGTACATCGTCCGCGTGACACCCGAACGGGTCACGGGGTTCTCCATGCCGGACCCGTCCCGGCCCGACGCCGGCTGACCGGCGGTTCCGGAATCGGCCGCACACACCGATCGGGCAGCTCGGTCGCGAAATGCCGACACGCGATCGCGCTGTCCGCGGCACCGACCTCGGCGGTGCCGCAGGCCGAGTCCGCCCGTATCAGCTGCCGGCCTCGGCCCGTCCCTTCAATCGCACGAGCCCCTTTTCGAAGTCCGGGCCGATGAACCGGTCCATGGGGAACAGGAAGCCGACCAGCTTGAAGAACAGGTTCTTGCGGCCGGTCATCCGCCAGGTCACCGTGGTGGTGTCACCCGCGGCCACCAGCAGAAAGGTCACCTCGTTCCGGCTCTCGAACGGTTTGCGGAAGGCGAGGTCGATCCCGACCCGCCCGGGCTCGGAGGTGGTGATCGTCATCGTCCCGGCGCCTGCCTTCCGGTTCCCCTCCCAGTCGTAGCGGGCACCCGGGCCCGACCCCGGACCGGAGTAGGTCCGCCGCAGCTCGGGATCGGCGTCCTCCCAGGGCGACCAATCGCGCCAGTGGTGGAAGTCGTCGATGAGCGCGCGGATCCGGGGCTCGGGCGCGGCGATCGTGGTCGCGCGTTCGACGAGGAACGTACTCGAATCGGACATACTCTCTTCTCCTGCGGGAAGGGAGGCGCGCCGTCACGGGAATGCGCCACGGTCACCGGGCATTATGCCTCGATCACACGGCGGCGCGCGGCTGCCACGGTTCACCTGTTCCGGGCGAATCCCGCGCCGCCGAGCACGGCCTGACCTTGCGAGCCGGACGGCCCCGTTCACAGGGAGGAAGAGCCGGTATCTGCTACGAGCCCGAATCCGCGACGGTGACGACAGCGCGGATCAACAAAGACGCGGCCGCACGCTACGACCTGGCGAACCGGCAGGCCCGCAAGTTACTCGACGAATTCGATCCCTCGTTCCCGATCGTGACCCCGTGATCGGCGGCCGGGCGGACCGGGGTCCCGTCCGTGACGCAGGGAACAGCGGGGCCACCCGGTCGTCGTCCGGGGCCGGCGGGTGAGGAGGCTGGATACCGTTCGATTCGGTATCGACCGTGGAGGTGGATCGTGTTCGGATTCGGAGATCTCGCCGTGCCGATCGTGGCGGCGCCGATGGCAGGTGGGCCGTCGACGCCGGAACTCGTGGTGGGCGTCGCGGAAGCGGGTGGACTGGGTTTCCTCGCGGCCGGGTACAAAACCCCCGGCGCGGTGGGCGAGCAGATCCGGCAGGTACGGGCGAGCACGGACGCGGCGTTCGGGGTGAACCTGTTCGTGCCGCAGCGCGCTTCCTACGATGCCGCGGCGGTGGAGCGGTACCGGGAGAGACTGGGGGAGACAGCGCGGCGGTACGGGCTCGAGGTACCCGCCGTCCGGGAATCCGACGACGACCGGTTCGACGAGAAGGTGGAGCTGGTCGTCGAAGAGCGGGTGCCGGTGGTCTCGCTGACCTTCGGTCTGCCGCCGGCGGACGTCATCCGGCGGCTACAGGAGGCGGGGTCCGCGGTGGTCGCGACGGTGACCGGTCCGGACGAGGCTCGCGCCGCGGTCGAAGCGGGCGTCGACGCGCTCTGCCTGCAGGGCCCCGAGGGCGGGGGCCACCGGGGCACCTTCCGGGTCGAGGACGAGCCCGGGACGGTATCGCTGCCCGACCTGCTCGACGAGATCACCCCGTGGTGCCCGCTGCCGGTGATCGCGGCGGGCGGTATCTCCGACGGGGCCCGGATCGTGGAGGCGCTCGCGCACGGGGCGGTCGCGGTGCAATTGGGTACGGCGTTCCTGCGCAGCGCCGAATCCGGGGCGAAGGCCGCACACAAGGACGCCCTCGCCGATCCGCGATTCGACCGGACCGTCGTGACGCGCGTGTTCTCCGGCCGCCCCGCCCGGGGGCTGGCCAACGGTTTCATCGCCGAGTACGGCACCGCGCCCGCCGCGTACCCGCAGATCCACCACCTCACCAGCCCTATCCGGGCGGCAGCGGCCGAGCGGGACGGCGCCGACGATATGGCGCTGTGGGCGGGGACGGGGTTCCGTAAGGCGGCACCGGACCCGGCGGGGACGATTCTGCGGCGGCTCTGGGACGAGGCACGGGTGTCGGGTGTGGCGCACGACTGATCGCCGCCGGTCGAACGAGCGTGCTGCCCGGTCTCCGGCTCGAACCCGCCGGATGGGCCGGGCGATGTGTCGGTGCCGTTCCGTAGTGTGCGGTTCGTCACCCCGGCCGGGGGTCCGAGCCGATCTGGAGGAATCGTGCAAGACGTGTGGCCGACGGTCCGGTCCGAGAGGCTGGCGCTGATCACGGATCTCGAAGGGCTCACCGCCGAGCAGTGGGCGACGCCCTCGTTGTGTTCCGGCTGGACGGTGCACGATGTGCTCGCGCATATCGTGGCCACCGCGAAAACCTCCCGGCTCGGTTTCGTCCGGCAATTCGCCCGGGCCCGTTTCGATTTCGACCGGTTCACCGAGAACGGTGTCGAACGGGAGCGGGCGGCCACACCCGCCCAGACTTTGGACCGGTTGCGCGCGGCGCTCGACCGGACGGTGACCCCGCCCGCCCCGCTCGACAGCAGGCTGGTCGAGATGATCGTGCACGGTGAGGACATCCGGCGGCCACTGGGGATCACCCGGGAGTACCCGGCCGAGGCCGTCGCCGACGCCCTGCGGTTGCAGATACGCACCACGGCCGGGTTCGGTGGGGGTAAGGAACTCGTCGCCGGGCTCGCACTGGTGGCCGACGACGCGGAGTTCACCGCGGGGTCGGGGCCGCAGGTGCGGGGCCCACTGCTGTCGCTGTTGCTGATCGCCTCGGCGCGTGGTGTCGCGGCCGGCGACCTGTACGGAGACGGTCTCGACACAGTGCGGCAGCGGCTGGAATCCGGGGTCGCCTGAGACCGCCGCACTGCCCGCGAGCCCACGCCGAGCGGCGGATACGGCGCGCCACC
>NZ_BAGJ01000148.1 GCF_000308775.1 Nocardia testacea NBRC 100365 | reverse complement strand
TTCGTCGAACGATTCGTGGGTGTAATCGGGCTCGGGGTTCTCGGGCCGTTTCGGCCGCGCTTTCGCCTTGGTCCTGCCGTTGGCCTTGGACCGTGCCGCCAGGGTCTCGGCGCGCGAGGGCTTGGTACCGCGCGCGGTTTTTCCCTCGCCCACGGGCCGCTTGGCCTGTCCGCGGCTCGGCCGCTTCGCGGTCTCGCGGCGGGGCCGGTTCTCGGCCCGGTTCTTGGTCTCACCGCGGGTCGCGCGCCGTTCGCTGCGGCCCCAGCTCGTGCCGCGCCGGGCGGCGGCGGTCTCGCGGGCCGCGTTCTCCGAGCGGAACTGCGCGATCCGGATACCGGCGATGATCAGCACCAGAACGGTGGCCAGCATCATCGGCGGGAAACGGTGCACCAGCGGGATCGCCAGGTTCAGCAGGATGTCCTTGAGCGAGGCGGTGCTGGTCCCGGTGAGCTGGCGATACGCGATCGGCACGGCGACGAACAGCAATAGCGGCGGTAACACCATCGTGGTGAACAGGCCGCGGAACCGCACCGCCGCCACCGCCGCCAGACATCCGAAGATGTAGAACGCGCTGAAGGTGCCGGTGAGGTCCGTGACGTCGCCGAGGGCATCGATGAGGAAACCCAGGAAGGTGCAGGCCGCAGCGATGAGAACCGCGGCATAGGCCGGGACACCCGGCACCGTCGGCAATAACGAACGTTGCGGCGCGGGCACCCGGGAATTCTCTCGTTGGGAAGCAGCCACGTATTGAACACTATCGTCCGGAAGGGTCGACTGTGTTACGGCACGGCGGGTCCGGTGCCACGATTGTGCGGAAACGGTGGTCGGCGGCGGTATTCATACCGTCAAGGGATATGGGTGGTGCGCAACACGATGGCGCATTGGAGACACTGTCCACAGCGGTCACGCGTCCGCCGGGCCAGGGGCGGTACGGGTCTCGGCGTGTTGCCGGTGTGGCGACCCGGGTATCGGGACCGGCATTGAAGCTGTCGGTGCGGTGCCCTAAATTCGCCGTCATGCGAATCCTGCATACGTCGGACTGGCATATCGGTCGCACCTTTCACGGCGTGGACCTGCTGGCCGACCAGTCGCGGGTACTCGAAGCGATCGCCGAGCTCGTCGCCGCCGAAGAGGTGGACACCGTCGTGCTCCCCGGCGATGTCTACGATCGCTCCATCCCCAGTGCGGACGCGATCGCGGTCTGCAACAGGGGATTCGAAGCCATCCGCGCGGCCGGGGCGCGCATCGTGGCCACCTCCGGTAACCACGATTCGCCGACCCGGCTCGGAGCGGGCGCCAGCTTCGCCGCGGCCGGGGGGTTGTATCTGCGCACGACGGTGGCCGATTCGGCGTGGCCGGTGCTGCTGTCCGACGCGCACGGTGAAGTCGCCTTCTACGGCATCCCGTATCTGGAGCCGGAGATCTGCCGTGGCGAGCTGGGGGTGCCACAGGCACGGTCGCATACCGAGGTGCTCGCGGCCGTGCTGGACCGGATCCGCGCCGATATCGAGCAGCGGCCACGCACCCGGACGGTGCTGCTGGCGCACGCCTTCGTGGTGGGCGGCGCGGCCACGGGTTCGGAGCGGTCGATTTCGGTGGGCGGCGTGGAGACGGTGCCGTTGGGGATGTTCACCGAGCCGGGCTTCGACTACGTGGCGCTCGGGCATCTGCATTCACCACAAACCCTCGCCGAGGGGGTGCGGTATTCGGGGTCGCCGCTTCCGTACTCGTTCGGCGAGCGCAGCCACCGCAAACAGGCGTGGCTGGTGGACCTCGGCGAGACCGGGCCGGCGCGGGTACGAGGTCTGGCATTACCCCTGGTCCGCGGGTTGACTCACCTCAGCGGGACACTGGAGGACTTGCTGGCCGATCCCGCCTGCGAACCGGCCGAACAACACTATGTCTCGGTATCGCTCACCGACTATGCCCGTCCGGTGGACGCCATGCGCCGCCTGCGCGAGCGTTTCCCGTACGCGGTGCACGTGGAATGGGAGAGACCGCAGGGTGATCCGGCCCTGCGTTATCGGGAACGGGTGCGCGGCCGCGACGACACCGATATCGCCCGCACCTTCCTCACCGATGTGCGCGGCGAGCCGAACGCCTCCGAAATGGACTGGCTGACCCGGGCCATGGCCGCCGCGGTCCGGGAGACGGAAGTGGTCCGCGACGATATCGGCGCGTCCCCGGCGGCGGCCGATACGGAACTCACCGCATGAGGTTGCACCGGCTGGAGATGACGGCCTTCGGCCCCTTCGCCGAGACGGCGTCCGTCGATTTCGACGAACTCGGCGCCGACGGACTCTTCCTGCTGCACGGGCAGACCGGCGCCGGGAAGACCACGGTGCTCGACGCCATCGCCTACGCACTGTACGGACGGGTGCCGGGGGCGCGGGGGGACAAACGGCTGCACTCCGATCACGCGCCCGCGCATATCCGCCCGGAAGTGGTGCTCGAGGCCACCCTGGGCGGCCGGCGGCTGCGGCTCACCCGGCAACCCGAATTCGAGCGGCCGAAGCTGCGCGGCCACGGGACCCGGGTGGAGAACGCCAAAGCCACATTGGCGTGGCTGGACGGACAGGGCACCGATCTCTCGCGGATCAACGAGATCGGCGACGAGATCGTACGGCTGCTGGGGATGAGCGCCGATCAGTTCTTCCAGGTGGTGCTGCTGCCGCAGGGGGATTTCGCGAAGTTCCTGCGCGCGGAGAACGAGGATCGCGAAAGGTTGCTCGAGAAACTGTTCGATACCGGGCGTTTCGGGTCGGCCGAACAGTGGCTCACCGCCCAGCGCAAGTCCTCTGGGGAGCAGATCGGCGCCCAGCAGCGCAATGTGGAGGATCTGATCACCCGGGTCGCGGTGACGGCCGGGATCGACCGCACCGAGCGGATCGACATTCTGGACGCGGTCGAGTGGTCGCAGGATCTGCTGGCCGGGGCCCGCGGCGAGGTGGAGCGAGCACAGCACGAACTCGATCGGCGCCGCGTTGAGTCGGCACGCGCCGATGAGCAGGCCGAACGGGAGCGGCGGGCGGCCGAGCAGCGACGCCGGCTGGAACTGGCCCGGAAGCAGCTCGAGCAGTACGCCGCCGATGCCCCGGCGCGGGCCGCGGATCGTGGCGAACTGGATCGGGCACGCCGCGCCGAACCGGTGGCCGCGGCGCTGGCCGAGGCCGAGGCCGCGGTCCGCGCGGCGCGCAGCCGGGAAGCCGAATCCGCGGCGGCGGCCGAACGCCTGGCCCGGCTGGCCGCCGAACCCGACAGTTCGGATATCCCGGGTATGCACCTGGTGCTGGGTCCGTCGGCCGGGGACCCGGCCGACGAAACACCCTCCGGCGATATCGTGCGCGCGGGTGCCCCGGAGTCGGCGGAGGACGAGTTCGCGCTGTTCGACGCGGGTCCCGGCGGGGCCGGGCACAGTGCCTCCGGTGCCGACGCCGAGGATTCGGACCGGATGGACGACCGAGCGGGCTACGACGAGGACCTCGGCCTCGATACCGCGATCCGCGGGTGGAGTGCGCTCCTGGGCAAACTCGGCGAGATCCGAACCGACGCGGCCACGGCCGACACCCTGCGCGACGAACTGGCCGAACTCCACGCCGAGGCGGCCGAACTCGGCGAGCGCTCGGCCGCGCTCACCGAACGCCGGGCCCGGCTACCCGAGACAATCGCCGCCGCACAGGCGCGGGCGCGGGAAGCCGACGAGGCGACAGCGACACTGCCCGGTCTGCGGGGCGAACTCCGGCGCCTGCAGCAGGCCGCGAGCGCGGCCGTGGACCTGGTCCGGGCGCGCGCCACCCTGGACCGGGCCCGGGTGGATCTCGATACCGTGCGCGCCCGGCACCTCGAGGCCCGCGAGCACGTCCTGGACCTGCGCGAGCGGCGGCTGGCCGGGATGGCGGCGGAGCTGGCCGGACGGCTGGTCGAGGGGCAGGCGTGCGCGGTGTGCGGTTCGGCCGAGCATCCCCACCCGGCGCGGCAGGCGGCCGGTGCCGTGTCGAAGGAGGACGAGGCGGCGGCGGTCGCCGTGGAACGCGCCGCCGACGCGGCCCGCGACCGTGCGCAGTCGGCGCTGGCCGAGGTGGAGCGGGAGATCGAGGCGCTGCTGGCCCGCGGCGGCGATACCGACCGCGTACAGCTCGCGGCCGAACTGCGCGCGGCCACCGAGAAGTGCGCAGACGCGGAGGAACTGGCCGAATCGGCCGACGCGTATGCCGCCGAACTCACCCGTCTGCGCGGCGACGAGAGCGCGCTGCACGATGAACTGCGCGAGACCGAGACCCGGGCCGGAGTGGTCGCGGCGCGGATCCGGTCCGCGCAGACCCGGCTCGCCGAAATCGAGGAGAAGCTGCGCACCGCCGCCGGGCGGGACCGGACCATCGGTCGTCGCCGGGAGCGCCTGCACGCGCTGATCGCCGCCGCGGGCGACCGGCGTGACACCCACGCCGCGGTCCGCGCGGCATGGGAACGGGTGGCCACCTGTGTGCTGCGGGTCGAACGATTGGCCGCAACGGCGGGCCTGATACCGCCTACGAGTTCCGATCTCGCCGCGACCGGTGATCCGGGTGACACGGACCGGGGACCCGGAGCCGGCGCGGAGGAGATGCTGGCGACGCTGCGGATCTATTCGCCGCTGGTCGGCGCCGCGACCCGGACCCCGCAGCGGCAGGACGCACTGAGCGCCGCCCTCGCCGCGGCCGAGGAGATCCGCGCCGCCGCCCGGGCCGTGCTGGACGAACCGGAGATCCGGGCCGCCGCCACCGCCGCGCCCGGCGATCCGGAAGCGCTGGCGGCGGCGGTGCGGGCCGCACGGACCGCACTGGACGAGGCGGTCGCGGCCCATTCCGCCGCCGTGCACCGGGTCACCCGGCTGGAGACCCTGTGCGGCCAGTTGTGGGCGGCAGTGGATCTGATCGCCCCCGCGCAGCGGGCGCATCAGGAGCTGGCCGAGCTGGCGGAGGTGGTCGCGGGCCGCGGCGCGAACAATCGGCGGATGTCGCTGCGCTCCTATGTGCTGGCGGCCCGGCTCGAGGAGGTCGCGGTGGCGGGGTCGGCCCGGCTGCGCCGGATGTCGGGCGGCCGGTACGAATTCGTGCACACCGACCGGGCCGGCGCCCACGGCCGGCGCGGCGGGCTCGGGCTGGACATCCGCGACGACTACACCGGCGCCGTCCGGCCCGCTCGCACACTCTCGGGCGGGGAAACCTTCATGGCTTCACTGGCGCTCGCGCTGGGCCTGGCCGATACCGTCGCGGCCGAAGCGGGTGGGATCATTCTCGACACCCTGTTCATCGACGAGGGCTTCGGCAGCCTGGACGCGGACACCCTCGACGCGGTGATGGGCGTCCTGGACGAACTCCGCGCCGGGGGCCGGGTGGTCGGGCTGGTCAGCCATGTCGACGAGATGCGCCAGCGCATACCCAGCCGCCTGCACGTGGTGCGCGGTCGCAACGGTTCCCGGTTGCACGCCACCATCGCCTGACCGGGCGGCTCAGCCCTCGAGATCGAGCAGCCGCCGCTTGATGTCCAGACCCCAGCGGAAGCCGCCGAGGGTGCCGTCGGTGCGCACGATCCGGTGACAGGGCACGAAGAGCGCGGCGGCATTGCGGGCGCAGGCGCTCGCCGCAGCGCGGGTGGCGGCGGGCCGGCCGGAGCGCGCGGCGAAGGCGGTGTAGGTGATCGGCTGTCCCGCGGGCACCGTGCGCAGCACCTCCCACGCGTGCTGGAGGAATTCACCCGAGCGCTGACGCACGGGGACGGGATCGATCGCGGCCGTATCGCCGCGGTGGTAGGCGGTGACGGCGTCGGTCACCGTACCCAGCTCCCGGCGGGCGCGCAGGTCGGCCGGGCGCAGCCCGGGGTGGATGAGGGTGCGGAGTTCCTCGGGGGCGGCGGTCCACCCGGACGCCAGTACCGCGCCGTCGGCGGCCACGATCGCGGTGAACGGGCCGAGCGGGGTGTCGACGGTGGCGACGTCGGCGGTCGCGGTGGCGTGCGGTGCGGGCAGGGTGGCGGTGGACATCAGTCGGTACTCACTTTCGCTTCGGAATCAGAGGTGGGCACCGCGGATTCCCGGGATTCGGCCCGGGCCCGGAGTTCGGTGCGCCACAGGTGCATACAGAGATAGGAACGCCAGGGTGACCAGCGGGTCGTATCGGTCAGGTCGATACCGCGGCGGACGGCGCCACGGCGGATGACGAGGTCGGTGTGCAGCATGATGTCGGGATCGGCCAGCAGCCGCATGGTGACGTAGTCGGCGGTCCACGGGCCGACACCGTCGAGCGCGAGCAGATCGCGGCGCAGTTCGGCGGCCGTCCGGCCCTGGTGCAGGACCAGGTCGCCGGAGGCCAGCGCCGCCGCCGCGGCGGTGATCCAGCGGATCCGCTGAGCGGGGCCGGTCAGTACCTCGGCGCCGCGTTCGGCGATCACCTCCGGCGTCGGGAACAGCCGGCCCACCGGCCCGTCCACCGGTTCGCCGAGGGCGGCTACCAGCCGGGCCGTGTGCGTATTGGCCGCGGCCACCGAGATCTGCTGACCGATCATGGTGCGCAGCAGCAACTCCGGTCCGTCCACACATCCCGGTACCCGTATCCCGGGCGAGAAACGCGCGTCCGGGCTCGAGTCCGTGCCGCTGCCCGCACCGGGCCTGTCGAGGGCCTCGTCGATGGCCACGGGGTCGGCGTCGAGGTCGAGCAGATGCCGGACCCGGGCCACCGCGGGCGCGAGGTCGCGCATATCGCGCAGGGTGAGTTCCGCGCGGACGTGCCCGGGCAGGACCGCGAGCCGGACCCCGGCGTAACCGTGCGGTGTGCGGATGGTGCGCAGGTAGTGGTTCTCCCCGTCCGGGGTCGTCTGCCAGAGTTCCAGACCCGGCGCCACATGGGCGGACAGGAACCAGTCGAGCCAATCGCGGTCCAGCGGCGCCCGGTAGGGCAGCCGCAGCGACAGGGTGCCGTTTGCGGCCGGCACGGCACGGTCGCGGGTGCGCTGCGCTTCGGTGCGCATGGTGCTCGGGCTGACCGCGAAGACCTCACGCACGGTGTCGTTGAACTGCCGGATACTGGCGAAACCGGCGGCGAAGGCGATATCCGACATGGACATGGCGGTGGTCTGGATGAGCAGTCGCGCGGTGTGTGCCCGGTGGGCACGCGCGAGCGCCAAGGGGCCCGCGCCGAGTTCGGTGGTGAGGACCCGGGTGAGCTGACGCTGCGAGTAGCCGAGTGCCGAGGCCAGAGCCGGGACCCCGCCGCGTTCCACCACACCGTCTCCGATGAGCCGCATGGCCCGGGCGGCCAGGTCCGCGCGGGTGTTCCACAGCGGCGATCCGGGCGCGGCATCGGGCAGGCAGCGGCGGCAGGCGCGGTAACCCGCCTGCTGGGCCGCGGCGGCGGTCGGCAGGAAGGTCACATTGGTGCGCTTCGGAGTAATCGCCGGGCAGGACGGCCGGCAATAGATTCCGGTGGTGCGCACGGCGGTGTAGAACTGCCCGTCGAAACGGGAGTCGCGGGCCGAGACCGCGCGATAGCAGCGTTCGAAATCCAGGGCCGTGATGCTCACCCCCACACGATGTCAGCTCAGGAGGCCGCGAGCTAGCGGAAAACAGACATCGGCGCCGGATGTCGTCCAGGGCAGACGCGGGGGTTTCGCCGGTCCGCTGTTCGGGTCGGTCCTCCGGGGTGTCGGAGGTGGCAGCGATGGCGGGGCGACTGTGGGGAGGTCAGCGAGGTAAGGGAGAGCAGCCCTGGAAACGCGACGGCGGGGCCGGTGCGACCGGCCCCGCCGTAACTCTCGCGGTCCTGCTCAGCAGCAGCGCGCGCCCGGATTGCGTTCCGCGTCGGCGTAGCGCTCCCGCCAGTAGTCCCGTTCACTCACCACCGGCCGACCGGGATGCACCCTGCGCATATGCGCCAGGTAGCGCTGGTAGTCCTGCCCGCCGACGACGGAGTCCAGGTACCGGAACACCGCCCGCACGCCGCGCGCCAGCGCCC
>NZ_BAGJ01000149.1 GCF_000308775.1 Nocardia testacea NBRC 100365 | reverse complement strand
CGCCGAGACCGCGCTCGCCGACGGCCGCGGTGCGCCGGCGCTGGCCGCCGCGGAGGCCGCGCTCACGCTGGCCGAACAGGGGCCCTCGGTCCGGCACGGGATCAAATCGCGCCTGCTGGTCGCCGCCGCCGCGAGCGCCACCGGACAGCGGACTCGTGCCCTCGCGCTGGCCGACCGTATCGATGAGGAATGCCGTGTCTCCGGTTCGGTTCCCCTGCGGTGGGCCTGCGCCATGCTGCGCGGCGGCCTGGCCGCCGGACCGGGTGACCGCGACACGGCGATGGCCGACGCGGAGGCGTGTCGGACACTCATCTCCCGGCGTGGCGGGCGATTTCGTGATGCGCGTGGGTAACCCGAGTTCCACCGTCTCGACCCGTGGCGCCGCCGGTGTCCTATTGTGGACCCGTTCCGCTGGACCGGCGGAAGCACTGGTCGTCACCGACCGTGCCACTTTGTAACGCCAGGAATTCCGCTGACGATGACGCACACGGGCGAAGAGTTGGACCGCGCCGTCGCCGCCGCTGCGCAGGGCGACAGGTCTGCTTTAGCTCAGGTACTGGAAATGGTCCGCCCGCTGGTGATGCGCTATTGCCGCGCGCGGATCGGTGTCGCGGAGCGTGGACAACTCTCCGCGGACGATGTCGCGCAGGAGGTCTGTCTAGCGGTCATGACCGCGCTACCCAGGTATCAGGACCAGGGTAGGCCGTTCATGGCCTTCGTATACGGAATCGCATCGCACAAGGTTGCCGACGCCCATCGCAACGCCTCCCGTAACAAGGCGGAGGCGATGGCCGAAGTACCAGATGTCATATCCACCGACCACGGCCCGGAGCAACGAGCTCTCGAATCGGAAACCAGCCGGCAGATGAACACCCTGCTGGCCACTCTTCCGGAGAAGCATCGAGAGATCTTGATCCTGCGCCTGGTCATGGGTCTGTCAGCAGAAGAAACCGCAACCGCCGTGGGCAGTACGGCGGGCGCGATCCGGGTCGCCCAGCACAGGGCGCTCGCAAAATTGAAGGCACAAGTGGCGAGGGCAGGTGAAATGTATGGCTAGGGATGGCGGGCGCGGTCGGGGCGACAAATGGGCGCGGCGTGCATCGCGGAACACCGATCCCTATGCCGAGGGCTCCGGTACCGGATCCGAACCGGTGGATATCGTCGCGGTTCGTCGTGATGACGAACTGATCGACGCTATCGCCCGTGGCGGACCCGTCCCCACCGAGAGCACCGAGGAACTCCAGCTGGCGACATTGCTGGCGGATTGGCGGGCCGAGATCGTGGCGCCGCCGCTACCCGACGCGCCCGACCTCGATACGGTGGTCGCGGCGGTCAACCAGGAGATCGGTGCGCGGCAGGCGCGGATCAGCGCGCAATCGGGAGGCCGCTTACGGCTGCTCCGCCCGATCGCGACGACCGCTGCGGCGCTGGCGCTCGTGTTCGGTGGGCTCTCCGCGTTCTCGTATCAGGCCGAACCCGGCGACGCGCTGTGGCGCGTCAAAGAGGTCGTGTTCAGCGAGCAGGCCCAGAGCACCGTCGTGCAGTACGCCGGTGACGATCTGGCCGCCGCGCAGACCCTGCTCGAACAGGGCAAGCCGGACGAGGCGCGGGAACGGCTCGAGCAGGCCTCGGCGAATACGACCCAGGTCGACGACCCGACCAAGCGCAACGAACTCGTCGAACGCTGGAATCAGCTGTTCGAAGAGGTCCGGAAGGTGATACCGCCGGACATCGCCGCGCAGCTGGAGCAGGTCGCGCCCTCGCCCGATCCGGGCGCGCCGGTGCCCTCGCATCCCGGTGGGACCACGGAGCGGCCCGGTAGCACGGTGACCACCACTCCGGGACCGGGCAGCGAACTCCCGTTCGATCGGCCGAGCGGCCCCGGTGGCAGTGACAAGCCGGGCGCCCCGGACGTGCCGGCCCCCGATCGGCCGGGACCCGGGACCGAGCGGCCCGATACGCAGGCGCCCGACACCCACACTCCCGACACCCCGGCGCCGGACACCCAGGCCCCCGATATCGCTCCGGACGGCACCACCGTCCCGGGCGTTCCGGGTACCACCACTCCGAACGGACCGGGTGTGGACTCGGTGGAGCCGCCCACGCAGGTGCCGCCGTCCACGATCAGCACACCCGGCCCGGCCGAGCCGTCCACCCTGCCGGTTCCGCAGACCGTCGTGCCGGCCCCGTCGCTTCCTCAGCAGGCTCCGACCACGGTGCCGCTGCCGTTGCCGGGGGGCGCCACCAACTGAACGCCGACACACCGATGGCCATCCACCTGGAAACTGTGGATGGCCATCGGTGTGTTGGGCCACGGTCGGTGTGAGTGCCGGGGAACCGGGCGTAGCCATGAAAAATCGATCGGCCGCCCGATGCGGCCGATCCTGCCGGGCGGGCCGGCTGCTCCGGAGTCAGCTGTCGAAGGCGTCGAACCCGTCGCCGTGGAATGCCTCGTTCATCGAGGCGTCCGCGTAGCCGCGGCAGTAATCCCAGGTGACGTAGGCTTCCGGAGTCGGGTCGTAGGCGGGCTCGTGCGGGCGGACCGTGCCGTCGACGAGGAGCTGTAACAGATTGGCGCGCAGCATATCCCAGTCGTGATAGTGATCCTGCCGACAATCCTCGCAGCTCACCACCAACCCGCGGATACCGCGGTGGGCCAGTAGCGCCTCGTAGACTGCGAGATCGGCGAGATCCTCCTCGACCGCAAGGCGCTCGTGAGGATCCAGCGGTTCCCCCGGCTCGATGGCATCGAGCGCGGCGGACGGGTCGGCGGGGTCTCCGGCGAACGGATCCGGCGGCAAGCCAGGTGGTAGATGGTCACGCACATCCCCACGGTACGCAGAACAGGGCGGTCTGCGCCAGCCGTCCGCGCCGTCAGTTTCGGCGATGCCCTCAGTTGATCCCTGGTGCGGGCGGACCGATACCATGGTGACACGGCGCCGACGAGTACCGATAACCCGGCCACCACCGGTCAGAACAGAACCGGTGCCGTAGTCCAATCCCAGTAACAGTTCGCTATCGGGTCGCCGCACCCCGGTAGCTTCGCCGACGTCCAGGAGGGGTCGATCCGAATGAGTAATCCCGTACCGGGCGAGCGCACCGTAGTCCGCCCTCATACGGGTGGTGACGATCCGAACAAGATCGCCATGCTCGGCCTCACCTTCGACGATGTACTGCTGCTCCCCGCCGCTTCGGATCTGATCCCCAGCTCGGTCGAGACATCCAGCCGGTTGACCCGGGAGATCCGCCTGCGGACCCCGCTGGTCAGCTCTGCCATGGACACCGTCACCGAAGCCCGGATGGCCATCGCCATGGCCCGGGCCGGTGGTATGGGTGTGTTGCACCGCAATCTGTCGGTCGCCGACCAGGCGAGCCAGGTGGAGACCGTCAAACGGTCCGAGGCGGGGATGGTCACCGATCCGGTGACCTGTCGCCCCACCGATACCCTGGCCGAGGTCGACGCCATGTGTGCCCGGTTCCGCATCTCCGGGCTGCCGGTGGTCGACGAGACCGGCGCGCTGGTGGGCATCATCACCAACCGGGATATGCGCTTCGAGGTCGACCAGAACCGGCGTGTCGCCGATGTGATGACCAAGGTGCCGCTCATCACCGCCCAGGAGGGTGTCACCGCCGAGGCCGCGCTCGGTCTGCTGCGCCGGCACAAGGTGGAGAAGCTGCCGATCGTGGACGGCGAGGGCCGGCTGCGCGGGCTCATCACCGTGAAGGACTTCGTCAAGACCGATCAGTTCCCCGACGCCACCAAGGACCGCGACGGCCGGCTGCTGGTGGGTGCCGCGGTCGGTGTCGGCGACGACGCCTGGTCGCGCGCCATGACGCTGGCCGACGCCGGCGCCGACGTTCTGGTGGTCGATACCGCGCACGGACACCAGCGTCAGGTGCTCAGCATGGTGAGCAAGGTGAAGGCCGAGGTCGGTGACCGCATCCAGGTCGTCGGCGGCAATATCGCCACCCGGGCCGGTGCCGCGGCACTGGTCGAAGCGGGCGCCGACGCGGTGAAGGTGGGCGTCGGACCGGGCTCGATCTGCACCACCCGCGTGGTCGCCGGTGTCGGCGCCCCGCAGATCACCGCCATCCTCGAGGCCGTCGCCGCCTGCAAACCGGCCGGGGTCCCGGTGATCGCCGACGGCGGTATCCAGTTCTCCGGTGATATCGCCAAGGCCATCGCCGCGGGCGCCTCCACCGTGATGCTCGGTTCGCTGCTGGCCGGTACCGCCGAATCCCCGGGCGAACTGATCCTGGTCGGCGGTAAGCAGTTCAAGAGTTACCGCGGCATGGGTTCGCTCGGCGCCATGCAGGGCCGCGGGCAGGCGAAGTCGTTCTCCAAGGACCGCTACTTCCAGGACGACGTTCTGGCCGAGGACAAACTCGTCCCGGAGGGCATCGAAGGCCGGGTGCCCTTCCGCGGCCCGGTCAACCAGGTGATCCACCAGCTGGTCGGTGGCCTGCGTGCCGCTATGGGCTATACCGGTGCCCAGTCGATCACCGATCTGCAGGAAGCGCAGTTCGTCCAGATCACCGCCGCCGGGCTGAAGGAAAGCCACCCGCACGACATCACGATGACCGTCGAGGCACCCAACTACACCGGTAGGTGAGGCCCGGTCGAGGGCGCGCCCCGGCGTGGGCGCCCTCGACCGGCAACTGCGACCACCGGAACCCGGGTTTCGCGGTCCGCACGGATCGATTCGTCAGCGGACGAGAGTTCCGCCGCCGCCGCGACGGTTGTGCCAGTCACCCCCTCGGGCGTTTCCGAGGGCCCGGCGCCGTCCCAGGGTTCCTCCACGTCCGCATGCCGACCCGAACCTCGAATGCCGACGCAACCCCATGTGTCGAGTGTTACGAGACACCTCAAAGGGTTGAGGCCCGTCTCGCCGTTTCGGCCTCGAAAGCGCCCGCGCCGAAGGCGCAAGTCTCGAGGCCGAAACGGCGAGACACAAGGGGGCCTCAACCCCGCGCGCCGCAGGCGCGTAAATAAACACCGCGCCGCGGGCGCGGTGGGCGACACTGTAAGGTCTACGTGTAATTACGCGGTTCACCAGGTGAAACCATGACATCGGCGCCTCGTTTCGCGAGGCCCACACCGGGTCGCTGCCCGTTCCGCGTTTTCGCTCTCGAAACGTCGGCGCGGCAGGCGTGGTTTCGCGAGCGGGGAACGTGGGGCGAGGGGGCCGAGAACCCACGCGCGGCAGCGCGCCACCGACACAGGAGTTATTTTCGTGCGCGATATGGTCGAGATCGGAATGGGTAGGACGGCTCGCCGGACCTACGAACTGGACGATGTCGATATCGTTCCGTCGCGCCGGACCCGTTCGGCGAGCCAGGTCTCGCTGGCCTGGCAGCTCGACGCTTACCGATTCGATATTCCGTTCCTCACCCATCCCACCGACGCCCTGGTCTCTCCGGAATTCGCCGTCGAGATGGGCCGGCGTGGCGGTCTGGGTGTGATCAACGGTGAAGGTCTGTGGGCGCGGCACGCGGATGTGGCCGCCAAGATCGAGCAGCTGGTGGAGCTCGCGGACAAGGGCAGCTATCAACGGGCCGTGGCCTTCTTGCAGGAACTGCACGCCGCGCCCATGCAGCCCGACCTCCTCGCCGCCGCGGTGGCGCAGGTACGGGCCGGTGGGGTCACCGTGGCGGTGCGGGTGAGCCCGCAGAACGCCCAGAGCCTGACCCCGGGTCTGTTGCAGGCCGGTATCGACCTGCTGGTGGTGCAGGGCACCATCATCTCCGCCGAACACGTCGGTGACGGTGAACCGCTGAACCTGAAAACGTTCATCGCCGAACTCGATGTGCCGGTGGTGGCGGGCGGAGTCAGCGATCACCGCACCGCACTGCATCTGATGCGAACCGGCGCCGCCGGCGTGATCGTCGGTTACGGGTCGCAGGAGGGCGCGACCACCACGGGTGAGGTGCTCGGTATCGGGGTGCCCATGGCCACTGCCATCGCCGACGCCGCAGCGGCCCGCCGGGACTACCTCGACGAGACCGGCGGCCGGTACGTGCACGTCATCGCCGACGGCGATATCCACACCTCCGGTGATCTGGCCAAGGCCATCGCCTGCGGTGCCGACGCCGCCATGCTGGGCGCACCGCTGGCGCTGGCCACCGAGGCCCCGGGCCGCGGCTGGTACTGGCCGTCGGCGGCCGCCCACCCGTCGGTGCCGCGGGGGTCGCTGCTGTCGCTGGACGAACCGTGGGATCTCGCCGACGAACTGCTCAGCGGTCCCGCGGCCCGCCCCGCCGCGGTACGTCCCAGCCTCGAACAGGTTCTCACCGGGCCGTCCGACGATCCGTTCGGCTCCCTCAACCTGGTCGGCGGTCTGCGCCGGTCCATGGCCAAGGCCGGCTACTCCGACCTCAAGGAGTTCCAGAAGGTCGGGTTGAGCGTCCGCGCCTGAGCGGTCCTTCCCCGGGTCGGGCCGGAGCGGGTCGCGGGCAGAGGTCCGTCCGGCCCGGGCTCCGGAGCCGGGCCCTCCGGCCACCGCGGTCGCCGCTCGCCGGTGTGTGCGAGCCCACTGCGCGAAATGGCAGGTCGGCGCGTGTCGGGCACCGTGGTGACCGAACTCGAGGGCCCGGGGAGGCGGCACTAGAATCATCCGGGTGACGCATTCCCAGAGACCCGTACTCGTTGTCGACTTCGGTGCGCAGTATGCGCAGTTGATCGCCCGCCGGGTCCGGGAGGCGAAGGTGTATTCCGAGGTGGTGCCGCATACCGCCACGGTCGCCGAGATCGCGGACAAGCAGCCGCTCGCGGTGATCCTGTCCGGCGGCCCGGCGAGTGTGTACGCCGACGGGGCGCCCTCGCTCGATCCGCGACTGTTCGATATCGATGTGCCGGTTTTCGGAATCTGCTACGGATTCCAGGCGATGGCCCAGGCGCTGGGCGGCACCGTGACCAACACCGGGACCCGCGAGTACGGGCGCACCGAACTCGATATCGACGGCGGTCTGCTGCACGAGGGCCTGCCCGGGGTGCAGCCGGTGTGGATGAGCCACGGTGACGCGGTCACCGACGCACCGGAGGGGTTCACCGTCACCGGTACCACGGTGGGCGCGCCGGTCGCGGCATTCGAGAACCGGGCGCGGCGGCTGGCGGGTGTGCAGTATCACCCCGAGGTGCTGCACTCGCCGCACGGCCAGCAGGTGCTGAGCCGGTTTCTGCACGAGATGGCCGGAATCGCGCCGACCTGGACCCCGGCCAATATCGCCGAGGTCATGATCGAGCAGGTGCGCGAGCAGATCGGTGACGGGCACGCGATCTGCGGGCTCTCGGGCGGGGTGGACAGCGCGGTGGCCGGCGCCCTGGTGCAGCGGGCCATCGGCGACAAGCTGACCTGCGTGTTCGTCGACCATGGGCTGCTGCGTGCCGGGGAGCGTGAACAGGTGCAGCGGGATTTCGTGGCCGCCACCGGGGCCCGGCTGGTCACCGTGGACGCGGTGGACAAATTCCTGGGCGAGCTGAAGGGCGTCACCGACCCGGAGGAGAAGCGCAAGATCATCGGCCGTGAGTTCATCCGGTCCTTCGAGGACGCGGTGGGCGAGGTCGTGGGCGAACAGACGGCCGGCGACGCGGCGCCGACGGTGGAATTCCTGGTCCAGGGAACGCTGTACCCGGATGTGGTGGAGTCGGGCGGCGGGAGCGGCACCGCGAACATCAAATCGCATCACAATGTGGGCGGGCTGCCCGAGGACCTGGAGTTCGAGCTGGTCGAACCGCTGCGGCTGCTGTTCAAGGACGAGGTCCGGGCGGTCGGCCGGGAGCTCGGGCTGCCGGAGGAGATCGTGGCGCGGCAGCCGTTCCCGGGCCCGGGTCTGGCGATCCGGATCATCGGTGAGGTCACCGAGGACCGGTTGCGCACGCTGCGGCAGGCCGACGCCATCGCGCGCGAGGAACTGACCGCGGCCGGGCTGGACGGACAGATCTGGCAGTGCCCGGTGGTATTGCTCGCGGATGTGCGCAGTGTCGGTGTGCAGGGCGATGGGCGCACCTACGGGCACCCCATCGTGCTGCGGCCGGTCTCGAGCGAGGACGCGATGACCGCGGACTGGACGCGGCTGCCCTATGAGGTGCTCGAACGGATCTCGACCCGGATCACCAACGAGGTGCCGGAGGTCAACCGGGTGGTCCTGGATGTGACCAGCAAGCCGCCGGGCACCATCGAGTGGGAGTGACGACGAACCGGCCGGACCTGTCCAGGTCCGGCCGGTTCCATTCGTAGTGGATCCCCTCAGCGGCGGCGTTTCCTCGGCGATACGACCAGGATGAGGCCGACCACCATCGCCACGGCGACGACGATCCAGCCGATCGGGACGATCGTGGTGAGTCCCCAGCCGGTGGGGCCGGCCAGGGCCCAAGCGCTCAGGGCGAGCGCCAGCAGGCCCACGAAGAACAGTCCGGGGGAGAAACCGCCGCGCCGGGCGCGCCCCCAGGCCGCGCGTCGATCGGTTCGATCACCGGTCTGCTGTTCAGCCACGGCGCACCTCCGCATCGCCCATCCGTACGTGCACGTTCAAGTTCAGCACCGGGGCGTCCCCGCCGGGGCCGGTCAGCCCGTCGGGGCAATTCGCCTCGCCCATCCGGACGGTGCATTCGGTGCGTACGTTCATGTCCTCGGGAAGCAGGACCGTCGCCTGACCCATCTGTACGTGGATATCGACGGTCCGGTTCGCGGTGAGGTCGATACCGCGGAGGTCGAGCGTGCCCGAACCCATGGTGACCTCGTATTCCGGCCGGATGTCGGTGGCCGAGGCGGGTGCCCAGGTGCGGTCGCCCATGGTCGAGTTCTGCAGGTCCACCGGTCCGATCACCGCGGCGAGCAGGACGAAGGCCGCCAGCGGAGCCGTGACCAGCAGCAGCCCGTGGCCGCGGCGCCGGAACGAACCGACCACGAGGCCCAGCCCGATCACCGCCAGGGCGATCGCGCCGATCCGTCCCGGAGTCATCCATTCGCTCCCCGCCACGGCGGTGGCCCCCGCGGCGGCCGCCGCCAGGACCGCGAGGCCGAGGACGACCGGGGTGAAACGGGAACGCGGCCGCGGCTCCACGGCCGGAGCGACCAGCGTGCGGGCCGGTCCGGGTTCGGGTAGGTCCCAGGCCAGCGGCGCGACACCCAACGGGTCCCAGGAGGGCGGAGTGCGGTGTTCGAACTCCGGGGTGCCGGATTTGTTCATATCGATCGTGGGGCGGGTGGTCCGGAAGGTACCCGTGCCCGCGGTGGGCGGGTTCCCGGCCGGTCCGGTGGAAGCCGCGGGGCCGGCGGCCGCGTTCTCGCTCCGGGCCGGGTCGCCGGACGCGGTGGTCGCGGAGTCGCCGGCCGGACCGCTTTTCTCGGTTCCCACGGCCTGTGCGGGACCGGCGACCGTGTCACCTCTCTTGGTGAGCAGCGGAGGCGTCGATTCCGGGGAGCTTCCGGCAGTGCCGCGTGGGTTCGCCGGGGGCGGCGCGACGTCGGCCGGGGGGTCGGGAACGTAGCGATCCGGCAGCCTCGTGTACGGCGTGTAGACATCCGCCGGGGGAGCGTAGGGGTCGACCCCGCCCTGCGGGAACATGGCGCCGGGATACCCGGTCGTACCGGGGTTGCCCAGCGGCTCCGGCTCGGCGATGCCGGGTGGCAGCGGTGGGGGCTCGGGGGAGCGCATATGCAGCATCCACCAGCCGGCGAGCATCAGCGCCAGCGAGATGACCCCGGAGCCGCCGAGCCCGATTCCCACCGGACCCATCGTGCTCACCGCGATCGCCAGCGCCACGATCAGCACGATGGTCTTGGTCTGATTCGATGAATCCTGGTCCTTGCGGGTGAGCGACTCCGCCATGGAACCGCGACTCCCGGGTTCCGGGAACAGCAGCCATCCGGCCAGGTAGAGCACGATTCCGGCGCCCCCGAAAATGGTGGACACCACGAACGCCACCCGGACCAGCACCGGATCGATACCGTAGCGATGGCCGAAACCCGCCGCGACTCCGGCGATCGGGCCCCGCCGGGGCAGCCGAACCGGCCGGGTCTGCCACATGTGCTGCAGCTGATCGCCGAAGCTCGTTCTCGTCATGGACCCCATGGTCCGCTCGGGGCGTCCGCGCGCACATCCGGGGGAACCCTGAAGTTGGACCGGAAAACCTCCTGAGCACCGTCGACAGCGAGAACCCGAGACCGATCTCAGGGTGTTTCCCCATGGCTGCCGATGCGGTTCCCGTGCCAGTATCGAGGGTATGTGCCCGTTCGGACCTGCCTTCTACACGCGGGGGGCCGCTGCCGGGTCCGGGGCGGTTCCCGGTGCCGATACCCCGCGTCTGGTACGCCGTTCCGGCGGCCGGATCGTCGGCGGGGTGGCTGGCGGTGTCGCCGACCACCTGGGTGTCGACGTACTCAGGGTACGAATGGCCTTCGTCCTACTGTCCGCGCTGGCCGGGGCCGGGATAGTCGCCTACGGCCTGCTGTGGATCTTCACTCCCGACGGCACCGATTCGGGCCGCCCGTCGGGTACCGAGCGCCGGCAGGCGATCGGGCTGGCGCTGCTCGGACTGGGTTTGTCGGTGGCGGTGTCGTGGGCGTTCAGTGGCGCGGCGGCCCGGGTGATCGCGCCGATCGTGGTGATCGCGGTGGGTGCGGCGCTGGTGTGGCGCGAATACGACGCCGACGGTCCACGGTCGCTGGTCGGCATACCGGCGAAACCGTCGGTGGTCACCTGGTCGCGCATCATCGCGGGCGTGACGCTGGTGGTCACCGGGCTGGCGGTGGTGGTGCTGTCCCAGCTGGATTGGGGTTCGCTGGGCTCGGCGCTGCTGGCGGTGGCCGCGACCCTGATCGGGGTGGGCCTGCTGACCGTTCCGCTGGGCCTGCGGCTCATGCATTCGCTGAATGCCGAGCGCGCCGCACGCATCCGTAACGAGGAACGCGAGGAGATCGCCTCGCATCTGCACGATTCGGTACTGCAGACGCTGGCCCTCATCCAGCGGCAGGCCGGTGACCCCCATGAGGTGCTGCGGCTGGCGCGCAGTCAGGAACGGGAGCTGCGCCGCTGGTTGTTCGCCGATTCCGGTCCGGCCGAATCCAGTCTCGCCGCCGCGCTGCGCACCATCGCCGGTGAAGTGGAGGATCAGCACGGGGTGAAGGTCACGCCGGTGACGGTGGGCGATGTGGCGATGGACGGTACGGAGAGCGGTTCGGGCCTGCCGAAGGAGCATTTCACCGCGGTGCTGGGCGCCACCCGTGAAGCCTTGGTGAATGCCGCCAAACATGCCGGGGTCGCCGATATCGACCTGTTCGCCGAGGCCGAACCGCATCAGGTCAGCGTGTTCGTCCGCGACCGCGGGACCGGGTTCGACCCCGATTCGATTCCCGAGGACCGGCACGGCCTGGCCCGTTCGATCCGCGCCCGGGTGGAGCGCCGTGGGGGCAGCGTGGAGATCGTCTCGGCGCCCGGCCGGGGCACCGAGGTGCGCATCATCATGCCGCGAACCGATTCGGGGTCCTCGGAAGTGGAAGAGCAAGTGAACGAGGTCCGGGACGAAAGCGTGGAGGCCGGCCCCGCGGAAGCCTTCCGCCGGGCCGGCACACCCACCCCCGAACCGCAGGATCTGTCCCGGGTGGACTCCACCGAGGTCGTGACCGCCGGCCTCACCCGACCGCACCGGGCCGCCGCAGACCCGGCGCGCCCGAACGGTCACCGTCGATGAACTCTGCGGTGACGGGCGCGCCGACCTGCCCGTCCTGCTGGAACCACTCGGCCGGCCGCATCCGCCGCCCCGGCCTATGCGGGCGCAGGCACTCGCCAACGCCGCGAGCCGGGCCGACAGCCCCCGAATCCCTTCCTCACCACCCACCTGAAAACATGTACCGCACAATGATCAGTGGTGGTGCCCCGTCCTACCCGGCCGCCTCACCCGGCGCCGAGTCCAGCGAGGCCCTCGAAGGGTCGAGGCCCGTCCCGCCGTTCAGCGTCCGAAGCGCATGCGCGGAGCGCGAGTCTCGGGCGCTGAACGGCGGGACCGAGGGGGCCGCGACCCCGCGGCGCCGAAGGCGCCGCAAATGAACACAGAGAGGGTGGGCGTGCGGGTTTTTCTGGTTGATGACCACGCCGTTTTCCGTTCCGGAGTGCGTGCCGAGTTGAGCCGGGAGACGGATATGGAGGTGGTCGGCGAAGCCGGTGGGGTGGCCGAGGCCGTGGCGGGGATCAACAGCGCGAAACCCGATGTGGTGCTGCTGGATGTGCATATGCCCGATGGGGGCGGGGTGGCGGTGTTGCACGGTATCGACAGCGGTCCGGTGTGTCTGGCGTTGAGTGTGTCCGATGCCGCCGAGGATGTGATCGCGGTGATCCGCGCCGGTGCCCGGGGTTATGTGACCAAGACGATCTCCGGTGTCGAACTGGCCGCCGGGATCCGCCGGGTGGCCGGCGGGGACGCGGTGTTCAGTCCACGGCTGGCCGGTTTCGTCCTGGATTCGTTCACCGGCAGGTCGCCGGTGCCCGAGCCGCCGCTGGATCCGGAGCTGGATTCGCTGACCCCGCGTGAGCTGGAGGTGTTGCGTCTGCTGGCGCGCGGTTACACCTATCGGGAGATCGCCGAGAAATTGTTCATCTCGGTGAAGACGGTGGAGACCCACGCATCGAACGTGCTGCGTAAAACGCAGCAGTCCAACCGCAATGCGCTCACCCGCTGGGCACATCGGCGGCGTATCGACTGAGCGGTGTCAGGGGCGGGTGGGATCGTGCAGACCCCGTACCGAGCGGGTGACGGTGAATTTCCGGTTGCGGCCCATCACTTCGGTGCGTCCCACCATGCGTTCGACCACGGTGCGATGGTTGAGGTGGTTGTTGTAGACCGTCCACAGTTCGCCGCCGGGGCGTAGCACCCGGCCGGTCTGGGTGAACATCTTGATGGCCGATCCGGTGTGCACGGCGGCGCCGACATGGAACGGCGGATTGCACACCACGAGGTCGGCGCTGTTGTCGGGGGCGCCGGACATGGCGTCGTCGCGGACCACCCGGACCTGGTCGGTGACCTGGTTGGCGGCGGCGGTGGCGGTGGCCGAGGCCACGGCGGCGGCGGACTGGTCGGTGCCGACCACCGCGAGCCCGGGCCGGGACCTGGCCAGTGCCACCGCCAGTATCCCGGTACCGCAGCCGAGGTCGACGGCGTCGCGGGCGTCGGGTTTCATCGCGCGTAGATGTTCGAGCAGGAACCGGGTGCCGATATCGAGGCGGGTGCCGGAGAACGCGGCGCCGTGCGCGACGACTTCGATACCGATCTCGCCGATGTGCTCGTGCACCGGGAAACGCGGCGGGCCCATCGGTTTCGGGCCGCGGACCAGCAGAGTGCGGGACTTCTGCCGGCCACGGCTGGCCCGCACCTCGGAAAACGATTCGGCCAGTACCTCGTTCATGGCCTTGGTCAGGTATTTGTCGCGGCCGCCGGCGAAGACGCGGACCGCGGGGTGGGCGTGGCGGGCGACGGCCTCGGCGATTTCGGCCAGGCCGGCCAGGACGCGCGGCAGTCGCAGCAGGACGACGGTCGCCTCGCGCAGCAGGGTCTCGTCCAGCGGATGAGAGGTGTAGCGGTCGGCGAGACCGAGGGTCCGGGCGTTGGCGGCCAGGGCGAGTTCGCCGGTGAGCAGATCCTGATGGACCCGGATACCGTGCAGGTCGTGAGCGGCGGCGGCACCGAGGGTGAGGGCGCCGTAACCGTCCCCGATCACCGCGACCGTTTCCCGGGCGGCCGCGGCTTCGGCGAGTGCTTCCGCTGCCTCGTCGAGAATCAGGCGGTCGGCGGCATCGACGGCGTACAGGTTGGCGGCCTCCACATCCGGATAGCGACGCAACCGTTCCAGTAGGTCCTCCACGTCTCGCACGGATCAAGTGTGCTAGATCGTTGCCGCGGCCCGCCGGCCGCCCCGTCGGATGGCCGGTGCGCTCCCCGTCGGCACCCCCGTGGCCCGGCGGTGGCACCGGCTGTCCATGGCACACCGGGAAAGAGCGTATTCCCGCAGGACAGCGGCTACTCCGGTTAGCATCGGCCGCATGCGTACCGGGCGGGTTCTGGTAGTGGTGGCAATGCTGGGTTTTCTCGCGGGATGTGCCCACTCCGGCTCCACACCACCGGTTAGCTCTCCGGAGCTGGTGCCGGCGGTGCCGAGTTCGGAGGTGGACACCCCGGGTCTGCCGGCGCCACCCGCGCCGATACCGGGTGAGGCGGTGCCCGCGCCCGACGATACGGTGCCCAAACAGGCCGAGGCCTCCCCGGGCGCCGCGCTGACGGTGACCGATATCCGGCTGAGCAGGCATGCGGGGTTCGATCGCGTGGAGTACGACCTCGGCGGGGAAGGCACTCCCGGCTGGAGTGTGTGGTACACCGGGCGGGCGATCCAGGACGGCAGCGGCCGGGAACTGGAGGTGGCGGGCGAATCGGTGCTCGAGGTGCGGATCACCGGGTCGGCCTATCCGTTCGACAGCGGGGTGGTGCCCTACTCCGGTCCCGACCCGGCCACCGATCCCGCGGTTCCCGGGATCGCCGGGGTGTACCGGACCACGGTTTTCGAGGGGGTCACCCAATCGTTCATCGGCGTCGCCGGCGATGAGCCGGGCTTCACCGTATCCGCGGCCACCATACCGAATCGCCTGGTCATCGACATAGCCACCGGGTAGTGTGGGGTCGCCCGGGTATCGGTTCATCACCGATGACGAGGCTGGGCGGTCGAAAAACGACCCGACGCAGTACGGTTGACAGCACCGGCGGCTCAGATGTCCGGCGCGCCGGGGCGAAAATACGGGGTCGTGGGCATCCGAGGGGAGTTCAACACCTATGCGACGACTCGAACGAGCCGGTCTCGCCACCGCTGTGACCGCGCTCATCGCGGGTGGATTCATCGCTGCCTGCTCGAACACCGTGACCGGTACCGCCCAGGTGAATCAGTCCGAGTTGCAGCTGTACACCTCCGAGGTCAAATCGTCGTCGGCCGCGGCCTCCTCGTCGCGAGCCGCCGCCGCGGCGGCCGCCGCCACCGATGTCTGCGACGCGCTGCGCGACAACAACAATCCCGCGGTGGACGCGTTCAACGCCTATATCGACGCCAGCGACGCCAAGGCTCCCGATCTCGAGCCCAAGAAGCAGGCCGCGATCACCGCGTTGCGCGATACCGCCAACAAGATCGATCAGAACCTGAACCCCGATGTGCCCAACGATGTCTCCGCCCCGATGCGCACCTACCGCGAGAATTTGAGATCACTGGCCGATCTGCTCGAGCGCAATGCCTCGGTCGAAGAGGTGAACGGGCAGATCGATACGTTCAACGCGGACAAGGACGCCGCGTTCGACGCCTGCGACGGTTACTGACCTCGGCTTCACTCGTAGAGCCCTTCCACATACCACCGGTCGTTCTCGGCGAACAGCAGCAGACTGTGCGGGCCGGGTAGTTCGACTTGCGCGCGGGCACTGGGCGCCGATCCGGGTGACCACCACAGTTCGTCCAGGAGCCAGGGGCCTGCCCAGGCGGTGAGCCGCCAACTGGATCGCCCCCAGCGCAGCCGGGCCGGGGGTCCGCTGAACCCGCCGCGCCCGGTGATTCGCACCGGGGCGCCGTCGGCGGATTCCAGGGTGACCGGCGGACGGTCGAGCATGATCACGGCGGGGGCGGGTTCGGGGATCCGGCCGGGCCAGGGCGGTGCCGGATCGGTGTGCGGGGCGCGTTCGTCACCGAACGCGACCATGGTGACCCGTTCGGCCGGCCCGCGGCCGCCGCTGAGCACGCCCACCTGCACCGCGTCCCCACCGAGCAGGCCCTGGACGCGGACCAGGGCGCGCAGCGCGCGTTCGTCACCCGATCCGGTATCGCCCCACAGGCCCAGTTGCAGGGCGCCGGCCGGCACCACCTCCACCGGCACCAGGTGCAGCACGATGATCGGACCGGTGGGGCGGCCGTCCGGGGGACGGGTCAGCCAGCCGTCCAGCTGCCAGCGCACCCGGTCGGCCACGCCGTCGGCGGTCAGCGGTTCGGCGCAGCGCCAGACCCGGGACAGGTTCTCTCCGGTTTCGGTTTCGGCGCGGATCTCGAGCCGGGTGCAGGCCAGCGCGGCGGCCGACAGCGCCGCGGTGAGGCGGACGGCCAGCAGTCGGCCGGCGAACGCGGCCCGGTCGACCCGGTCGATGGGCGGATCGCAGGGGAGCCGGACCTCCAGATCGGGGGCGGGCCGGCGCGGCGCCGGTGGCCGCTCCGGTAGAGCGCGGGCGGCACGGTGGGCGCGGATCGCGTCCGTGCCGAACCGGGAGGTCACCTGGGCGGGCGTCAGTCCGGCGAAATCCCCGATCCGGCGCAGGCCGAGCCGGTGCAGCAGGTCTATGAGCGCGGCCCGTTCCGCGTCCGCCGGACCCGGTTCGGCCGCCAGCTCCGTGATCGGTAGCGGGGCGAGAAACCGGGCGTCGTCCCCCGGGGCCACGATGGTCCCGTGCCGGGCGGCGACGATGGCGGTGGGTAGTTCGTCGGCGATACCCACCCGCGCCTCCACTCCGGCGGTGGCCAGCGCGGTGAGCACGCGGCGGGTCGCGGCCTCGGCGGAACCGAAGTAGCGGATGACACCGCGAGCGGACAGGGCCAGCAGACCGGGGCGCAGCACTTCCACGCCGGAGGCGAGAGTGTCCACGGTCGCGGCGACCGGTTCGAACAGCCGGGCATCGCGGTCCGGGTCCTGGTGCGCCACCACGAGTTCCGGGCAGCGGCCCTGGGCTTCGCGTTTGCGCATACCGCGGCGTACCCCGGCCTCGCGGGCGGCGGCCGAGCAGGTGACCACCCGGTTCGCGTGGAGTACCGCCACCGGTTGGTCCGGCGGCAACCCCGCGCTCGCCGCCGCCGCGACCGCCGGCCAGTCCGGGCACCACACCGCCAGTACCCGGGGGCCGCCGCGGGTGGCGCCCGGTGCGGACCGGTCAGGAGGCAACCGAACGCTCCTGCCGTTCCGGTGCCCGGCCTTCGCCTGCTTCCGCGGCGGCCGGCGTGATCCATTCCACCCGGCCGGCGAGTGGGCGAGCGGCCAACCGGCCCCGGTGGGATACGCCACTTCTGGCGCGGACCTCGACGTCGAGGCTGATGGAACGAATACGCCCGCTACCCGTCCCGAGCCCGGTGTAGCCGGAGACCTTCGCTTCCAGATCCAGGTCCGCGGCCGGCCAGGAGCCGCCGGTGACGATCAGGGTGGCGTTCTTGCCGCGGGCTTTCGCGGTGAGCACCCGGGCGCGGGCCGGGAGGACCGCGGCGCCGCCGAGCCCGAGCACCACCAGTTCCATACCGTCGAGCAACACCGCCGCCACCTCCACCGGGTCCGCGCCGGCGTCGGCGACCACCGCGATCCGATCCAGCCGGGCGCCCATTTCCGCGGCGGCGAGCAGACCGAGCCCGGGCAGCCCGACGGTGGCCGCGTGCCCGCCCTGCCCGGTGACGGCGGCGAGCAATCCGGCCAGTAGCGATCCGGCGCCGGTATAGGCCACCACACTGCCCTTGACCAGGCCGCCTTCGGGCAGCAGGAGTGCCAGGGCCGGGGGTACGGGCAGGATCTCCCGTCGGAGGCCCACCGCCGGCGCCACCGGCGCGGACAGGCCGTTCTCGCTGCGCGGGGCGGCCACGGGGCCGGGCACGCATCCGCCGCTCGCTGCCCGGGCGCGCCGCAACTGTGCCAGTTGCCGCAGTTGGGCGCCGCTCGCCTTCGGTGGCCGTGCCGTCATACTTTCACCCACTTCCGCGACGGACGCCGGACGGACGGACGGTCGCACCGAAGTGGCCGGCACCGATCCAGCTAACTCCTGGTTCGAACATACATTCGACAGACTATCGGCTTAAACCCGCCCCCGGAAGTACCTCCGGCCCGCCCGCCGCCCGCTGTGGTGAACGAAGTGACGTATGGCGCGGTCCGGCTCCGAATCCGGCCAGCTACCACCGAATTCGGCTAGTCTCACACCCATGATCGATCGCCCCCGTCCCATCGTCGGCCCCGACTATCTGGTGGCCGGCCGATACCGCCTGCAGTCCAAGCTGGGCGGTGGCGGTATGGGAGCCGTCTGGGAGGCCCGCGACCGGCTGCTGGACCGCGACGTCGCCATCAAACAGGTGCTGTCCACCGCCGGTATGGACGAGGCCCAGGCCCGGCGGGTCCGTGATCAGATCGTGCACGAGGGCCGGGTGGCGGCGAAACTGTCCCATGAGCACGCCATCGCCGTCTACGACGTGGTGATCGAGGCCGGGGAACCCTGGCTGGTGATGGAGCACCTGCCCTCGCGCAGTGTGGCCCGGGCACTCGCCCTGGTGAACGCCCTGCCGGTGATCGAGGTGGCCCAGATCGGCGCCCAGGTGGCCGACGCGCTGGCCGCCGCGCACCATGTCGGGATCGTGCACCGCGATATCAAGCCGGGCAATATCCTCGTCGCCGATCGCGGTCCCGGGGTCGGCATGGCGAAGCTCAGCGATTTCGGTATCTCCCGCAATATCACCGAGGCCGCCGACGAACCGGACGGCATGATCACCGGTACGCCCGCCTATCTGCCGCCGGAGGTCGCGCGCGGCGCCCAGCCCACCGCGGCCAGCGATGTGTTCTCCCTCGGCGCCACCCTCTACACCGCCATCGAGGGGCAGCCGCCGTTCGGCATGGACGACGACACCGGCGCCATCGTGGAGCGCGCCGCCATGGCGCAGATCATTCCGCCGAGTCGCAGCGGGGTCCTCACCCGGGCGCTGCTGCACATGATGGAACCGGCCCCGCAGCGTCGTCCCACCATGGCCGAGGCGCGAGACGAGATCCTCGCCGCCGCTTTCGGTCCCGGCGCCGCGAGCAATATCCTCGGCGCCCCGGTGCGGACCGAGGACGGCACCATCCCCGCCTGGGCGGCCCGCAACTCCGCCGCCGGTCTGCGTAGTCCCCGCTCCGGGCCGCTGCCCCGGCGCGCGCAGCCGCAGCCGCCCCGTCCCGCCGCGGTCGCGGTTCCCGCTCCGCGGCCCGGCCCGCGGCAGATCGGCCCGACCGTGGCCGTCACCATCGGACTGCTGATCGGGCTGCTCATCATCATCGTGATCCTCGTGCTGGTGATGTAGCGCGCCGCCGCGGATCAGTCCGGTAGGGGGCCACCGCCGCTACCGGATTCGTCGAGCAGCACTGCCAGTATTTCCCGGAATTCGTCCGCGCGTCCGGCGCCCAGGATTCGGACCCAATCCTGTTCCACTGTGATCATGCTGTCGCGCAGCACTCCCGACGCCGCGCGGCCGCGATCGGTCAGGCAGACCAGTTTGGCCCGCCGGTCGGTGGGGTCCGCGACACGTACGAGATAGCCGCCGCGTTCCAGCGTGCCCACCACCTGCGCGGTGGCCTGCCGGGTGACCCCGATCCGCGGCGCCAGCTCCGAAACCCGCTGTCCGCCCGCGAGTAGCGGCGGGAAGAATTGCAGGGCGTGTCGTGGATGGAGGTCGGGCATACCCGCGGCAGCGAACGCCGTGGCCAGCCGGACGCTGGTGGCGCGGGTCAGCCGGTACAGCAGCACGGCCGGCGATGAGGCCGCGGCGGTGGACTCGCTCATGGCGACGATTCTCGCCGAGCCGGCCGCTCACCGAACGCCCCGCCGGTGTCTCGGCGCGGGAGAGGTCAGCAGAGCCCGGCCGTCTCGCCGGTGGCCGCGTAGGTGAGGGTCGGATAGTAGGGGCCCAGACCTGGCTCCGGGTCTTCCGGATCGGCGTTCTGCACCGAATCGGTGAAGTCCGCGGCGGGCAACATGTTCCGCATGATCAGCAGGGTTTCGCCGGAGTTCGCGGGTAACCAGGCGAGGTGGCAACCCGGGTCCGGCCTGTGTTCCGGGGCGGACACCACGATGGTGAACTCGCCGTTCTCGTCGACTGGGATCTCGTCGTCGACCAGGCAGCCCAGTGTGCTGGTCGACGCGACATCGCCGCTGCACATCGACCAATACCGCAGCTGGGCGGGCGCCATCCGCGCCGCACCGGAGAATGTACCGGGAGTTCCGGGTAGCCGGCCGCGGATCACCGCGGTCCGGCCCGAATCGACCAGGGTGGCCAGGTACTTGTTGTCGGGATTGGGGAACAGCCCCCCGCCCTCGCGTCCGGCCCACTGCGGCGCGTGCGGCAGTGGTGTGGTCCGTCCGCGGCCCAGTCGTGCCCGGCCTTCGGCGAACACACCGTGCGGGTCGAACGCGCTGGTGTTCGTCCCGCAGTCGGCGAGTTCGACCGCAACGTCGCCGGGGGTGTGCACGGTGGTCCGCGGCAGTCCGGTTCCGCCCATCGCATCGCGCCCGGCATCAGGCCGGTAGACCCGGTAGATCACCGGGATCACGCCGTCGGTGGCGGGGGCGTAGAGGGTATTGGGTTCAGGGTTCTCCGGCCGGTCTCCGGCGACCACCCGGATCGTGTAGGAGCGGTTCGTGCTCTGCCGATCGGCGCCGGCCGGGAAGGGGTTGACCGAGCCGGCGTCCGGCGCGATCGCCGTATCGGTCAGGACGCCTGTTGCCGCTCCGCCCGCATACGAGACGAACGACATGTATCGCGCGTGCGGGTATTCGCCATGCAGGGTCAGGCTCGTTCCGGGCGCGGCCGGCACCAGGGTCATCCAGTAATTCGCGAAGGTGTCCGGGAAGGCGACGTTGAACGTATCCGCCCCGATGCGCGGGCTCCAGCCGCAGGCGATCTCCGGTGGTGGGGCCGCGGTGGCGGGGGTGGCCGGAGTGGGGAACGCGGCGGCGCAGCCGGCGGCCACGCTCAGTACGAGTGCCCTGGCACCGCGTCGGTGGAAGAGAGCCCTTGTGGCCATGTGATCTCGTTTCCGTCGTTCTGCGCGTCGAAGATGTGCGCCGCCGGTAGCGGCCTCCGAATTATAGGCAAGACCCTTGCGTAATTGCATCGAACACTCCGTGAACAGCATCTATCGGTATCCGGCGAGGTCGTGCGGGGCATCCGGCCGCCGACCGGTATCGCGGTCCGTGGCCCGCCGGGGCCCGACCGGCGGTAAGGTCCGGTTTGTCTGTCTTGTCGTCTCGCCCGGGAACTCCACCGGGGGTCGTACTCGTTGGATGGACAGTTGGATATCGAGTAACAGCTCGAGCCGACGGTCGTGCTCCGGTATGGCCAACGAACTCCGAGAAAGGGATTTGCGGTGCGCGCCACAAGCAATCCGGTATTCAAGAATCTGCCGCGGCAGGAAACCGGCTACGCGAGCTTCGGCTCGGCTGCCGCCGGCGCGGGGCAGCTGGGCTACCAGTACGGCAACCAGCAGCAGTACCCGCAGCAATATCAGCAGCCCTACCCGCAGGCGCCGACCCGGTCGCTGACCATCGACGATGTGGTCACCAAGACCGGTATCACGCTGGGTGTCCTCGCGCTGTCCGCGCTGGTCACCTACCTGCTGACCAGCGCCAACAACGGCCTCGCGCCGCTGTTCGTCATCGGCGGCGGTCTCATCGGCCTGGTTCTGGTACTGGTCGCCACCTTCGGCAACAAGGCCGACAACCCGGCGTTGGTGCTCTCGTACGCGGTCGCCGAAGGCGTCTTCGTCGGCGCCCTGTCGTTCATGTTCACCGATATCAGCTTCGGTGGCGCGGGCGGCGCGGGCATGATCGGCCAGGCCATCCTGGGCACCTTCGGTGTGTTCGCCGGCATGCTCGTCGTCTACAAGACCGGCGCCATCCGGGTCACCCCGCGCTTCACCCGCATGCTGATCGGCGCCATGATCGGCATTCTGGTCCTGGTGGTCGGCAACCTGATCGCGAGTTTCTTCACCGACGGCGGCTTCGGCCTGCGTGACGGCGGCCCGATCGCCATCATCTTCAGCCTGGTCGTCATCGCCATCGCCGCGTTCAGCTTCCTGCTGGACTTCGACGCCGCCGACCAGCTCATCCGCGCCCAGGCCCCGCCGAAGGCCGCCTGGGGTGTGGCCCTGGGCCTCACGGTCACCCTGGTCTGGCTCTATGTGGAGATCCTGCGCCTACTGAGCTACTTCCAGAGTGACTAGTAGTCGTTGCGAGCGCATGACAGCGGCCTCCACCTCGGTGGAGGCCGCTGTCATGTCCCAGGTGCCGATCAATTGTATTTCGACGCTCGAGCCCGAAGAAATCCAATCGAACTGCCGCTGTCGCGACGATCCGAATCCTGCATTCGAGCGATCGCCGTTGTGCAGTCGCTCAAAGTTGGAATTGCTCGAGGTGGCGCGGATCGACGACACGGCCTCGGTTCCCGAGTATGTTCTGCAAAGTATCGATGACCTCGCGATTGACACTGTTGTGAACTTCCGGCCGGTCCAACGGGGTCACCATATCGTCATGGTGAGAGGGAACAACGATCCGCGGCCAGCTCAATGTCTCGAGTACGCGCTCGAAGTAGTCGTGTACGGCAGAATTGCCGCTCGAACCCAGGACGAGAACATCTGGAGCTGCCCCGGCGACTTCGCGTTCGACGAAGTTGGACGTACCACTGAGGAACACGTCGTGTAGCCGCGCTGGAGCGACATCTCGGCTCCAGATTGCTCGACAGGACTTCGCGAAATATCGCCCTGACAGCGTTCGGCAGGGCAATGCTGCCGTCGGCGCGTCGGCTCGTCGAGCTCACCGAAATTCTGGAATTCGAGGCGGAACGCGCCAAGCTGCAGCCATTCCTATTCGCTGTGCCGAGTTGCTCGCCGCCCGCGCTCGCAAGGCTCATCGCGGAGGGGCGTCGCCACCAATTGAACCTGGAAACCCGGACAGGTGACCCATTCCAACGTCGCGAATTGGTACGGTCGCATGAGGTCAGGGCGGCACTGATTGCCACCGGCGCGGATCAGGCGTCATGGCGGATTCCGCTCGGTCTGGCCGATGATCTGGGGCCGCATACAGCACCATTGTATCTGGATTCGCTACGTCCAGGGCGCGCCGACCGCGACGCCCGGAGGAGGCGAATATGGCTGGAGCCGGAAGACGACGTACCGCATATTCGGGATTCGATCAGCCGATTACGAGATGCGCTCGGTCTACAGCCGAAACAGGTGTCGGTCGCGCGCTCGCTCGTGGCAGCTGTTGCAGAGGTGTTCGGTTCGGGCGACCTACTTCTCTGCACAGCAGCTCAGGCGGAGGATCTCGGGCTGCACTGGCGGCCGATAGGCGACCTGACGCTTGTTCGCGGCTATCGGCTGGAAACAGAACAGGGCGAAGACTCCGACCGAATCCTGTCCTTGCCGCATCGCCTGATAGGAAATTATCTCGGAGTACCCCGGTACCGCCTTTCTCGCGGAAGTGGAGTCGAATCATGAGTGTTAGGACCGTGCTGCGTGCGGTAGAGAGAGAACTGCACAACGCCGGCCTCAGTGGATCCTTTCTCGTCAGAGACCTCGATACGGGGGATGAGCTCGGCATGGAAGTGGACAAGGAATGGCCTATAGCATCTTTGGTCAAAGTACCGTTGGTTCTCGCCACGCTCGAGCGTGTCGAACGAAGTGAGCTCGATCCAGCTGATTCGATCCAGGTGTCGCCTGGGAAGATTGTGACCCCGGGGCCAACTGGCGTGTCCAAGTTCAAACATCCGGCCATTATTGCGCTCGATGACCTGATCTATCTCTGCATCGCCATCAGTGACAACGGCGCAGCCGATGCATTGTTCGGTTTGACCTCACCCAGTTCTGTAACCACGGAAATGCGTAGGTTGAGAATCGATGGGATTGTGGTGCGGCATCTTATGCGGGATCTTATGGAGACTCCGGCAGAGAACTCGGACGTGGTCAAACCTACCTTGCTCACGAACTCGCGATCGCAGCAACAACGTTCGGTCACGGCCATTCGGTTCCGCAATTGGACGTAAGCCGGGCCAACATTGGTTCCGCACGTGCTCTGGTCGATCTCTTGCATAATATCTGGCGTCCGACGAACATTCACCCGTCTGCAGCCGAACGTGTTCGCGCTGTTATGGCCGAAAACGTAATCCGACAACGGCTGGCGCCGGACTTCAGTTCTGATGCGTCCCTATGGTCCTCCAAGACCGGAACGCTTCTCAACCTACGGCACGAAATCGGTGTTGTAGAGCACTCCGATGGGCAAGCGATCGCGATTGCGGCATTAACGGAGTCGCGGATCTCGGCGGTGCATCAGCCAGGTGCTGAAGCGATCATGGCCAAAGTCGCCCGGATGATGCACAACGAATTACGTATGGGCTCACGATAGCCTTCGTCGCGGCCTCCTCTTCGTCACGCGCTCGTCGGCCATGGTGGCGATCTCGAAATCCAACGTCCCACTACCGTCGGCGCCGATCCACCTTTTCGAGGTTGGTGTCGTCCCCTGTCGAATCGACCTGCTCGTTCGCTGCAGATATGCCTGCATCGAAGGATGGTCCTTATACTCTGTGGATGAACTTGGATATGGTAACTCTGATCGTCAGCAGCTACGACGAAGCGATTCATTTCTTTGTCGATGTCCTCGGGTTTCGTCTTGTCGAGGACACTCCGGCGAAAACCAACGACGGCCGCATGAAGCGTTGGGTCGTAGTTCGTGCCGAAGGTTCCTCCACGGCAATCCTCCTCGCCCGGGCCGATTCGAGATCACAACGAGATTCGATCGGGAATCAATGCGGAGGTCGCGTCGGATTCTTTCTCCGAGTGGACAACTTCGAGGCCTCCTATACTCGGATGGTTGCCGACGGCGTAGAGTTCCTCACCGAGCCCCGGGTGGAGCCCTACGGGGAAGTAGCCGTTTTCCTGGACATATCTGGGAATCGCTGGGACCTTCTCGGCCCCCGTCGCGCGGCTGTATGACGACGTCGCGACGCAGTGGCAGTTGAGCTACTGATTTCTATCGGATTGCTCCGGACGCTACGCGTTCAAAGTAACGTATGCTGGTGTGCTCAGCATCTTCACGTCGCGCCGACGCGGTCGTAGGAAATTTATCACGCAAGCCGCGATAGAGCTCGATACACGCTCGCAAAGCGTCTATGCATTCGGCTCGATCATAACCAGGAACCGTCTTGCGCAGCACCTCCGCGGTATCAGGGATATGCATCTCCAATCGGCGGACCCCGCGGGGCAAGTGCCCTGCGGCAGTCAGGGCCAAAGGGCCCAGTACTTCACTTCTCAAAAAGGATAAGAAATCTATGAACTCGAAGAGCTCACCCCGCCCGATCTTTGTCGCCGCGTAGTGAATCCAAACCCAGAATCGTTCCTCGATCCAGTCGATATCCGGTCCAGGATGATTACTTTCCGAGTTATTTATGACCTCGCTGATTATCGAATTTCGCTCCCATAGGACAATGGGGTCCTCGATACGGACCGCGAGCTGGTCCGGCGGCACGAATTTGTAGTCGACGTGCAGTACGGGGTCATCGTACAAGCAGATTACCAACCTGGGCTCGCCGACGTGTTCGCCAGTAAATGCTGCCAAGGGCCGGTGGCCCCAAGAATCGATTATGTCAATATTATCGGCGATAACCGAACCGTAGTGTTCGGGGTCGACGACGATTACGAGATCGAGGTCGGAGTAGATGTCGGCCTCGCCCGACAGGAGGGATCCGCCGGCTGCCAGTGCCACGAACCGGGGATCTCGCTGCACATGAGGAAGAAGCTCGTCAAGAAACCGTCCATGGTCCCCGGGTATGTGCATTATTTCCTCTCCCTGTAGGTGAAACAGCAAAGTCGCACAGTATGTCATAGGTGGCAACCTGGTGCAATGTGGACTGGTGTGGTCTACAGCGGGAGGTAGCGGACGGTGACGTTGTCGATCGTCGCCGAGATCCGGTAACGGAACACGACTGATCCCGCCCGTACGCGAATCGCGCGGTCCGCACCGGAACGCGCAGCAACCACCTCGAACAGGATCGTGTAGTCGCGACCGATTGCCCACAGCTCACAGCTCGGGCCGTTCGTGGACGGTGAGCAGGAGATGGTCGAAGCGGGTGCGGGTAGGGGTTTCGGCGCCGCCGAACTCGCCCACCGCGGCGACCAGTTTGGCGGCCAGATCGCGGAGTTTGGTGTTGGTCTCCTGGGACCGCCAGATCAGCACCCGGAAGGCCTGTTCGGCCGAGATCCCGTAGACCGTCATCACCGCGCCCTTGGCCTGCTCGATCAGTTCCCGCGCGGCGACCATCCCGGGTATGGCGCTGTCGAGGGCGTCCTGGCGTTCTTCGCCGAGGGTGTCAGTGATATCGATGTAGTAGCCGGTGGTGCCGGTCACCGCGCCGGTGGCGTCGAGCATCTGGTCCCCGACGACCAGTACGTGGTGCACCTGGCCGGCGGTATCGATGATCCGGTGGCGACTGCTGAACGGAGCACCGGTGCTCACCACCATCGCCAATGTATCGGCGACCCCGCCGCGGTCCTCGGGATGCTTGTGCGCCAGCAGCAACTCGGTGGTCGGCTTCACCTCATCCGGGGCGTAGCCGTGCAGGGCCGCGACCTCGTCGGACCACTCCCAGCGCTGTTCGGCCAGCCAGAAGCGGAAACTGCCCGTGCGCCGCGGCACCGGAACCATCGGCTCCGGGTCCTGTGAAACGCTTTCCTTCCTCACCCGCTCATTCTCCTGTATGTCCGTGCGCGGTGAGAACACGACCGGAGGATCTGCCCGCCGGATATCTCCGCATACGGCGCACCGGGCAGCCGGCCGAAACCGGCGCCCCCTGTTGTATCCCGTCGATCACCTGTCCGTAGCCGGCCCCGGGACGACCGGCCGGGGTCCGATCACGGAGAGCAGTTGTAGTTTCTCGTAACTTTCGCTGCCCGGGACGGCAGTGTAGACGAGGAGCAGATGCGATTGTTCGGGATCGAGAAGTGTCTGGCAGGTCAGTTCCAGGGCCCGCCCACCTGCTGCCCCTGCTGCGCGCGGGACGCGCGCGGGTGACCTCGCAGATCAGTGTCGCCGCGAACGAGAACTCCATCAATTGGGACGACCTGAACTGGGAACGGTCCTACCGGGGTCGCCACGCGTACAGCCAATCCAAGATCGCTTTCGGCCTGTTCGGACTCGAACTGGATCGGCGGAGCCGGGCCGCGGACTGGGGGATCACCAGCAACCTCTCCCATCCCGGCGTCGTCCCCACCAGCCTCCTGGCCGCGCGCCCGGAGGTCGGCCGGGCCCGGGACACCCTCGCCGTGCGCGCCATCCGCGCGCTGTCCCGACGCGGCATCCTCTTCGGGACGGTCGAGACCGCTGTGCTCCCGGCCCTGATGGCCGCGACCGCACCGGACGCGCGGGGTGCCCACCTGTACGGTCCCAGCGGTTTCCGGCACCTGTCCGGCCCGCCCGCCGAACAGGCCCTCTACTCCCGGCTGCGCAGCGCGGACGACGTGAAACGTGTCTGGCAGATCTCCGAGCAGCTAACCGGCACGTCCTTCCCGGCCGTCGAGCCTGTCGGTCCGGACCCGAGGTGACCGGGCCCGGCTCAGGATCGGCCGGGCGCGAGGTCGGTGCAGGTGGCGGCGTCCGGTAGTTCCCGGGCCAGGAACACGGTCTGGGCCATCATCTTGTAGCCGGCCATCCCTTCGCGCAGCACCTCGATCGACTCCTCCGGGTGCACCGAATCGATCACCGCGTTCGGGCCGACGGCATTGAACTGGTGGCTGACGCCGCGGGGGATCTGCATATCCACGAACGAGCACGGCGGCACGATCAGGTTGTAGCGGGTGCGGTGCACGCCGGGCGGCGTGTCGGGCAGGTCGTCGGTGAAGCACTCCGGCCGGAAGGGCGTCACTCCCGGGACATCGGTGACGACGAAGGGGGACAGCGCGCCGACCCGGATATGGGTGCCGGGGCCGGTCATCATGCGGACGAAGCGCAGCCCGGTGTGCAGGTGCATCCGCGAGCAGATACCGCGTTCGGCGGCGTCGTAGAAATCCATGAGATATCGATCGGCGAAGAAGCCTTCGAAAGGGGTCTCCAGCAGGTAGACATCGCCCTCTTCGAAGGTCTGCGCGCGCACGATGCCCTGGGCGTCGGGTGTGCTCGCCGCCCGGGCGGCCCTGGCGGTCCGGACGATCTGCGCGAACGCGTCCACCACGACCCCGGCCACCTCGGGCGCGAACCGCGCCACCGGTGTCACGACATTGCGGCCCGCGTCCCGGAATTCGGCGAGGTCGTGGATCTCGTTCTCGTCGTCGGCGTGATTCTTGATGCGCGGTTCGGTCATCGGGGCGACTCCTGGGTACCGGACGTGGGACGACGATCACGGCCCCACGTCGAACGAACGAAGCCATAATTCCAGCGACAGCACCAGCCACAGTTTGCCGCCCTGCCGGGGCAGCAGCGCCCCCTCACCGCGCAACCAGGCGCGCACGGTGTCCTGCCGGAAGAGTCCGCGATCGCGGGCCGCGCGGCCGAGCAGCAGATCGTGGACCGGGTCGCGCAGCGGGCCGGCGAGCCACTGCTGCACCGGTACCCGCATACCGCTTTTGGGCCGGTCGACGATCGTGGGCGGCAGCAGATCGCGCACGGCTTCCTTGAGGATCCATTTCTCGCTGGTCCCGGCGAGTTTCGCGGTGGGCGGGACGGTGAAGGAGTGGTCGACGACGGCGCGGTCGAACAGTGGCGCGCGGCCTTCGATTCCGCTGGCGGCGGTCAGACGCTCCACCTTGGTCAGGATGTGGTGGGCGCCCTTGGTGCGCAGGTTGGTGTGCAGCAACTGGTTGAGCAGGCCGGTCATCCGGCCCTGGCGCAGGTAGGGGGCGACGTGTTCGACCGGGGACGGTGCCGCTTCCAGCGCGGACAGTGTCTCCGGGGTCAGCAGGGCGGGTAGATCGCCGTAGCATTTGCGGTAGCTGTCCAGGTACGCGCGGGCGCGGGCATCGGGATCGGGGTCCGTGCGGGACAGCTCGGAGATCAGCATCGCCAGGTTCTTGGGGCCGCCGAAGACCGGATCGCCACCCTCGCCGTTGAGCGCGACGCGGATTCCGTCGGCGGCGACGGCCTCGGCGAGCATCAGGTTCGGCACGGTGAGCGGATCGCCGACCGGACAGTCCAGCAGGCCCACCGTATCCGCCAGCCGGGCGGCGACCGTCGCGCCGGGCACCGTGAGCACGCGGTGCGCGGTACCGCAGTGTGTCGCGACGAGTCCGGAGTAGCCGAGTTCGTTCGGAACGGCGTCGCCGAAACCGATCGAATAGGTGTGTACGGCCTGATCGTGCGATTTCGCGGCGAGCGCGGTGACCAGACTGCTGTCGATCCCGCCGGACAGCAACACGCCGACCGGCTCCCCGGCCGGAAGCCGCCGGGCCACAGCGTCTTCCAGTAGGGCACGCAGCCTCAGGACGTGCTCGTCGACCGGCCGCGCGTCCGCGGTCTCGCGCGGCTCCCAGAACGTGTGCTCCGCGGAGGTGCCGTCCGGGCGCAGCCGCACACAGCGGCCGGGGAGGACCTCGTGGATATCGCGCAGGAGGGTTTCGCGCCCGGGCAGATAGGCGAAGGTGAGGAAGGAACGTACCGCGGGCAGGTGCAGCCCGGTGCGCAGCGCGGACCAGCGGCTCAGCGCACGTAACGAGGTCGCGGCGGCCCAGCCCGCCGCCGAACGGGCGTGGAAGAGGGTGCGGGCGCCCAGATGGTCGCGCGCGAGCACGAGGTCGGGTCCATCGGCGATGGCGAGGGCGAACATGCCCTCGGCGGCGGCGAGGCCCGCGATGCCCAGACGGGCGTAGCAGTGCAGGAGCAGTTCACCGTCGGGCCGGCCGGGTGGTGGGGCCGCCGCGCCGAACCGGGCGCGTAACCGGTCGGCGTTGAACAGCGTGACCTCGCCGACGGCGGTCAACCCGCCGGCGACGAAGGGCCCGCGCGCGGTACCCGGCCCGTCGAGCAGGCCCAGGGCGTGCCCGTCGCGCGCAGTGACCGGCTCGGCGCCGACGGCCCGCAGGTGGCCGGACGGATCGTCGCCGGTCAGGAACGCACACCATCGAGACATTCAGCACTCACCCGAAATCGTCGTCGTCACCGTATCCGTCGCCCCAGTCGCCGTAGTCGCCGTCGGCCTCGCCGCCACCGCCGCCGGACTGCGCCGCCTGGTTGCGCAGTTCCTCTTCCTCTTCCGGGCTCAGCGATATCGGCGGCAGCACCAGCGCGCCGAGCAGGGCGCCACCCGCGACCCCGGCCAGGATCGTGCCGAGCCTGCCACCGAAGGACGAGCGATTGACCGTCAGTACGCCGTCGCTCCACAGGGTCCGGCCGTAACCGGATTCGCGTCCGTAGCGGACCGAGCCGTCGCGCCGGGTGCGTTTGACGATCCGGCGGCCCAGCGGTTCGTCGACCCCGGAATCACCGCGATCGTCCTGCCAGGTGACGGTGGCGCCCGGGCCGCGTCGCCGCCACTCCTGCCTGCCGTCGGCGTAGCGCCGGTGCACGGTGTCGTCGGCGAGCAGCTCATCGGTATAGGCGAGCTGCTGGTATCGGGCCACAGTGGCCTCCTCTCGTGCGCCGGGTGCTCAGGCGGCGGGCCAGGTCAGGAACCCGCTGCGGCGAGCGTGCCGCAACTGGGTCGAGGGCGGTGGCGGGGTGCGTACGCCGCGGACCAGGCGATGCACCGAGCGCAGCAGGACGGCGGGATGGACCGCCTCGAGTTCGACGATCCGGCCGTGCCGCAACCAGGCAAGTTCCCGCTCGTCCAGGAAGCCGGGCCCGGGCTCGCCGCCCGGAGGGTCCGCGGCCGGCAGCGGACCACCGCCGGCCACTTCCGGCGGCCCGACCGCCCCCCGACCCCGCGGCACCGATCCGCGGCCATCGAAAACCGGGCCCGGGGCATCCGGCGTTGAGGGGACCCCCGGTGGTCCTCCCGGATCGACCGGGGGACCGTCGATGTGGAAAAGGTGCAGTCCCATGGCCTGCCGGGGCCGCAGCCCCAGCGGAACCACGCGCACCCCCGCGGGTATCCCGGCGAGTTCGCCCGCGCGGGCGGGAAAAGCCAGACCCGCCGCGCCGGCCCGGTGCAGCACGTAGACGCACCCTCCGCCGCGCGTCAGCATGGCTGCCACGCCGGAGTCCAGCGGCAGTTCGGCCGCGCTGAGCACCGGTGTCGCAGATTCCATCGGTAGCCCGTTGGCGCGCAGCATATGCGCGACGCTGTGCGATTCGCAGAGGAGCAGGCGCGGCAGACCGTAATCGAACAGGTCGGGTTCGGGAGTATGCGCTCCCGGGAGCACTGTCCGGGGTGGCGCCGGTGCGAGCAGCCCCGGGACCCCGCCGTGCCGGGTCAGCGCGGTGCGGAAGGTGGCGAAGGGCAGCGGCGCCGGCACGGTGAACGCGATCCGGCGCGGGAGCCGGGGTATCGGGGCGAGCAGCCGGCAGAGTTCGTAGTAGAGCTGGCGCTCGGTGAACCGGAGACCGCTCGGTGCCGCGGCTCCGGCCGCCGCGATCGGTAGCAGCCGGTCGAGAACCCGCTGCGTCCACCGGGCCGGCGTCACCCGCTCGGCCATGTCAGAAAGCCGATCTCGCGGGCTCGCTGCCGGTCCGGATCGGCGGCCTCCTGTACTCGTTCGACACCGCGCGCCACCACACCCAGCAGCGCCGCGGGCGGCAGCGCCGCGGCCGGTGACCACCAGCCGCCGGCCAGCCAGTCCCGCTCGGCGGCGGACCCGGCAGCCCACTCCGGTACGGGCGGTGCCGCCGGATCCGGCAGCTCCCGTAACCGCACCGCCGACCGGGCCGCGAGCACCGACCTCGCGGAGAGCCCGATCAGCACCGCGCGGGAGCCCAACGCGTCCCGGGCGCCGGCGCCGAATCCGATGCCGGGCAGACCGGCGTCGTGCAACACGAGTACCGGCACCTGCGGCGGTAGCCGGTCCACTCGGTCGGCCAGTGCCATCCCCCACGCCTCGGCGGTGTTGTTGGCGGCGAGACACGCGAGTACCGAGCGGTCGCCGCACAGCAGGGCCAATCGTGGTTGCGGCACCGCGGGCAGCGGAATGTTCTCGGCCACCAGCCCCGGCGGTGGCCCGCCGTAGATGTGTGCCCAGCGGTCGAGCACCTCGGTGCGGAACCCGCGCGGCTCCACCGGGATCCGCACCGTCGTCCGCTGCCGGAACCACGGTTTGGCGCACGTCAGCAGCAGCGGGACCACGATCAGCAGAAGCAGCCCGGTGGCGATTCCCGGTAACGCCGGGACGGCACCGCTGACCACACAGATGAACCCGCCCACCACGATGATCCCGCACGACCAACCGAGTGCGGCGTGGTAACCGCGGTCCACACTCGGCACATCCCGCCGTGTGGCCGCGTACCACAGCTGGGTGGGTGTGTAGCGCAGATCGCCCCCGTCGCTCAGCTTTTCGGCCAGGCGGCGCATCCGCAGATCATGCATCCGCGCCGGGCTCTCCTTCGGCTCCAGCGCGAATTCCCGCCGGCACGCCGGACACCGCCGTCCGGTGCGCTCGCGGCGCAGCAGACTCTTCGCGCAATGCGGGCAGATCACCTGTCCAATGGTCGTCGATCGACCGGGATCGCGCGAGGGGTATACGCTTTCGAATTCCAGACGACCTGGGCGTTCGGCGCGTCCGGCCCACCGAATTCACCGACCGGCAATCGGTGGTTCCACGACGATCGCCGGGAACATCGACAACGGTGCCTGGTACTCACGCCGCCGGGGCGATCCCGACCCGTTCGCACAGGTCGTTCACATCGGCGCGCATACCCGACGGTGGATTCTCCCTCAGCGTGTGCAGAATCTGACGGGCATAACTGTTGTAGCGGATTGTTTCCGGAGCCGTGCGCGCCGACTTGTCCAGCAATGCCAGTGCGGCGACCGACTCCTCGCGCTGGAAATGAGCTCGGGCAACCTCGATGAAATGCCTGCTGCGACGGGGTACCGAGATGATCTGATCGGCATCGAACGCATGCGCGGACCGCACCGCCTCGCCCGGTCTGCGCAATTCGACTCCCAGCGTCGTCGCGTGCGCGGACATCACCGGCACCGAAAAAGAGGTCTGTACATGCCGATAGTCCGGGCCGAGGGATCGCGCCGTCACATCGGCTTTCTCCCAGTTCGCCCAGGCGTCACCATATCGGCCACGGCGAGCGTGCACATAGGCGACCTCCGCGTACAGGGCACCGTGGATGCCGCGCCAATCATCCGGAGTTTCGTCGCGATCCAGGTACGGGTCCAGCTGCTCGGCGGCCGTGCGGGCCAGCGCAATCGCCTCTTCCCAGCGGCCCGAGTCACGTAATGCCTGGGTCATCGCCCACGCTCCGCACGCGATCACGTAGGGATCGTCCGCGGCGTATCCCTCGGACAGGGCGCGGTCGGCCACCAGCCAGACCAGTTCCGTCGCGGGTTGATACGCCACATAGAAATCGGCCAGCTGGTAGACACCGGCAAGTACACGGCGGGCCTGCCTACGGCCGGTTCCCTCGACCCGTGCCGCGTTCTGGGCGTCTTTGATCAGACCAGGTAGGAGCGCGCCGAGTTGAGTTCGATGGTCCGGGCTGGAATGGCGAATGATCCAGGCGTGCCGCAGTCGTTCTTCGAGGTGGCGGATGTTCGAGGGAGATTTCGGTGGGGCCAGGCGGTAATCGGTCAGGGCCGATTGCACACTGGACAGAGCGCTGTGCTGTTCACCGGCGAATACCGAGACCGGAACGGCGTGTCCGTTGCCGGTCAGTTCGGCGAGATCATCCAGTTCCAGTGCTCGCGCGATCCGCAGCAGCATCGGTAGCCGAGGCGGTTGTAAGCGGCCGTTCTCGACGGCTTTGAGCCATTCGGTCGATCGACCCAGGAGTCCGGCGAGAACAGGCCGGGACATACCGGCCCTCTCCCGCAATCTTTTGATTCTGATACCGACTGGTGTATTCGCACCGGAATTGATCGCCACCGCAGCCCCTTTCGCTGGTGATCCTGTGTTCCAAGCGTAGCGGGGAGGGGTACGAACCGTACCCCTGGAACAGCAGACAGGTTCTTATCTTTGTCCGGCCGTCCGACCGAAACGTTGCCGTAGAAGAGCGGGCGGCCGCGTGCCACTGCGACTACGAGATGAGGTCCTGATGCGTAAGGAGTCACCGTCCCTGCCCACCCGCGCTCCGCACAATCTCGCCATGGCCGCCACGCTACGGCTGTGGCAGGCGGGCCGTCACTGGGTCACCGACGATCCGGTGATTCTGCGCCGGTTGGCGGAGGGGCTTCGAGCGCTACCCGTAGACCGGCCCACCGCGCACTGCCGCTCGCAGGAACCGATCCGCGGCTACGCGCACGCACACCAGGTGATGGACGTGCACGCCGCGCACCGCTGCCCGCGCTACGAGGCGGCTGCCGAGTACGCCGCCGAGGCGCGCGGGTGACCCCTAACAGACGCGCGGTCGTGCTGTGCCGATCGGACTGCGACAGTACGCAGATCGAGCGGCTGTCCCGGGCACACGGCCTCCGGGTGGTCTACACGGTGTACACCGACACCGGGCCGGAACTCGCGGCGCGGATCGCCGTCCAGTACGCGCTCGACCACGCTGCCGAAGTGGTCGTGATCCCGCACCTCAGTGCGCGGGAGGCCGAGGAAACACCGGCATGGCGGGCGGTCGGATGGATCGCCGATCTGGTTACGGGGACCGCGGGCGCATCCGGTTCTAGGCTTGTATCCCGCAGCCGACAGGCAGGAGACCGAGATGGCCCCCACGACGCCGCCCGAGACGACCGTGGCCGAAGTGCTGGCCGAGCTGGCGGATCTCGAGGACCCGAAGATCCGCGCGGTGAACGAGAAGCACGGTGACGATCACGGCGTGAACCTCACCAGGCTGCGCGCGGTCGCGAAACGGCTGAAGACCCAGCAGGAACTCGCGCGCGGACTGTGGGAGACCGGTGATACCTCGGCGCGCCTGCTGGCGCTGTTGATCTGCCGCCCGAAAGCGTTCGGACGCGACGAACTGGACGCCATGTTGCGCGACGCGCGGACGCCCAAGGTGCACGACTGGCTCGTGAACTATGTGGTGAAGAAGAACCCGCACACCGAAGAACTGCGTCTGGCCTGGTTCGATGATCCGGACCCGGTGGTGGCGAGCGCCGGGTGGGGCTTGACCGCCGAACGTGTGGCGAAGGAACCCGAGGGGCTCGACCTGCCCGGATTGCTCGACACCATCGAAGCGGAGATGAAGGAGGCCCCGGACCGCCTGCAGTGGGCGATGAACACCTGCCTGGCCCAGATCGGCATCGAGCACCCCGAGTATCGCGCCCGGGCGATCGATATCGGCGAGCGCCTGAAGGTCCTCGAGGACTACCCGACCGCACCGGGTTGCACATCGCCGTTCGCGCCCGTCTGGATCACCGAGATGGTTCGCCGGCAGGAAGGCTAGACGGAAATCCCGATCGAGATGGCGGCCTCATCCATCATTGATGCTTGCCGGCATGGATCGCTGCTATCATGGCGAGGGGCTACCTGGCATCAAATTGGAGGCGGGAAGATGCGCACCACCATTGACCTAGATGACAACTGGGAGGAGGTTGCGCGAGTGCTGGGCACGCACGGCAAGACGGAGACGGTGAACCGCGCTTTGGCGCATGTGCTTGACGAGCGGCGGCGCAATCAAGCCGTCGAAACGTTCCGGACCCTTCAACTCGATCTCGATCCGGAGACCATGCGCGGAGCTTGGGAGTGAGCACTCCGGCCTATCTGGCCGATAAATCCGCCCATGCTCAGCGATACAACTCCGAAGAGGCAGCGCAGCGGTTGGACCGCGAAATGGCCGCAGGGCGTCTCGCGATCTGCGAAATGGTTGCTCTCGAACTGCTCTACTCGGCGCGTAACGGCAGCGACTACCTACGCCTCAATACAGCACTACAAGCATTGCCATGGGCTGCAACCGACGGTGCCGCCATGAAACGAGCTCTCGACGTACAACGACGACTCGCTCAGCGCGGGCAGCACCGCCGCCCCCTGCCGGATCTCATAATCGCTGCCACTGCGGAGCTCGCTGAGCTCACCGTGTTGCACTACGACCGTGATTTCGACCTGATCGGCGATGTTACCGGCCAACCGATGGAGTGGATTGTGCCTCGAGGGACTGCAGGCTGAGCACGTCTCGGTCGGACAGTCCCGGCTCGGCTTCTCCGAGCCGTACGCCCCTTCGTGGTCTGTGGCAACGTACAGAAACGGCCCCTCCACGGGTCGAATCCGTGGAGGGGCCGCACTGAAGACCACTCAGCTCAGGCGCTCGATGATCATCGCCATGCCCTGGCCGCCGCCGACGCACATGGTCTCCAGGCCGAACTGTTTGTCGTGGGTCTGGAGGTTGTTGATGAGCGTGGCGGTGATGCGGGCACCGGTCATACCGAACGGGTGGCCCAGCGCGATGGCGCCGCCGGAGACGTTCAGTTTGTCCAGGTCCATGCCCAGTTCCCGGGCCGAACCGAGGACCTGCACCGCGAAGGCCTCGTTGATCTCGTAGAGGTCGATATCGCCGATGGTCTTACCGGCCAGCTTCAGCGCCTTGCGCACCGCTTCGATCGGGCCCAGGCCCATGATCTCGGGGGAGAGGCCGGAGACGCCGGTCGACACGATCCGGGCCAGCGGGGTCAGGCCCAGTTCCTCGGCCTTGGTATCGCTCATGACGACCAGGGCGGCGGCGCCGTCGTTGAGCGGGCAGGCGTTACCGGCGGTGACCGTGCCGTCCGGACGGAAAACCGGCTTGAGCTGGGAGATCTTCTCGTAGGTGGTACCGGGGCGGGGGCCGTCGTCGGTGGAGACGACGGTGCCGTCGGGCAGGGTCACCGGGGTGATCTCCCGTTCGAAGAAACCGGCCTTGATGGCCTCTTCGGCGCGGTTCTGCGACCGCACACCCCAGTGGTCCTGGTCTTCACGGGAGATCCCGGTGAACGAGGCGACGTTCTCCGCGGTCTGGCCCATGGCGATGTAGACGTCGGGGATGTTGTCGTCCTCGCGCGGATCGTGCCAGCTCACGCCGCCCTGCGCGGTGGTGGCGGTGCGTTCCTCGGCGGTGGCGAACAGCGGGTTGTGGGTGTCGGGCCAGCCGTCGGCGGTGCCCTTCGGGAACCGGGACACGGTTTCCACACCGGCGGAGATGAACGCGTGGCCCTCACCGGCCTTGATGGCGTGGAACGCCATCCGGGTGGTCTGCAGCGAGGAGGAACAGTAGCGGTTCACGGTGGTACCGGGCAGGTAGTCGTAGCCCAGCTGGGTGGCGACGACCTTGGCGATATTGAACCCGGCCTCGCCGGCGGGCTGGCCGCAGCCGAGCATCAGATCGTCGATATCGGCGGGCGAGAGGGCGGGGACCTTGTCCAGTGCGGCGCGTACCATCTGCGCGGCCAGGTCGTCGGGCCGCATGCTCACCAGCGACCCCTTGTTGGCCCGGCCGATGGGGGAGCGAGCAACGGAAACGATGACGGCCTCTGGCATGAGGACTCCTTTGTCGGGGAGTGTGCGCGGCCGGGCCGGACACTACTCGCGGGTACGATCCCTTCGAATCTACGTCGCGCCCGGCTGCTAGGAAATATCCGCCGTGGCCATATCCCGGTCAGCGAGCGCTCTCATCAATTCGGGTAGCAGATGGGTGGCCGCCAACGCGTAACCCTCGGCGGAGGGGTGGAAACCGTCGGCGGAGAACAGTTGCTCCGGGGCGGCCCGGAAATCCTTGCCGAGCAGATCACCCATGGCGACGGTGCGGCCGCCGGCGGCCCGGGTGGCCGCCGTCTGGGCGCGCGCCAGCCGGACGCTCCACCGGTGCACCACCGAGCGCAGCGGTTCCGGGATGGCGGTGACGCTGCCCAGGTCCGGGCAGGTGCCGACCACGACGACGCTGCCCGCTCCGTGCAACCTGCTCACCGCCGCGCCGAGGCGTTCGGCGGACCGGCCGATCGAATGCTTCTTGGTGACATCGTTCGCGCCGACCAGCACTACCGCCGCGTCCGGCGGCGGGCCCGCCACGAACATGGCGTCCACCTGCCCGGCCAGCCCCTTGGAAGTGGCGCCGGAGATCGCCTTGGTGCTCAACCGGACGCGCTTCCCGGTGGCATCGGCCAGACCGTGTGCGATGCGGACCCCGGGCACCTCGGCGGCGCTGCGGCAGCCCAGACCGGCGGCGGTGGAATCACCGAAGATCATCAGGTGCAGGTCGGCGTGCTTACCGGTCCGCCAGTCCTCGTACCCGAGCGGCGAGTAGATGCCGTCGGCTTCCGGGGGCTTGGAAGTATCGCGACCGATCATGCCGCGTGCCGTGCCCGCCTGGGTGGTGAGCAGCCGATACGCCGCCCAGGACGCGGTACCCGCCCCGGAACCGACCAGAACCGTGGCGGCCCCGGCCACGACGGCCGTCCGCCATCCGATCCGAGTTTCGCCCATGGGCAGAAATTTTACGAGCGGGAACGATCCCGTGCGACCGTGCGCGCCGGGCCCGGTCGCGCGCGGGTATCAGGCCGGGACGAAGAAACTGCCGTACGCCGGGATGCTCGCGTGGTTCGTGGTCACCACGACGTCGACCCGGCCGGGGCCGGTGTCCTGGAACAGCGAGTACTGGATGCTGCCGTAGATACCGGTCACCACATTGTTCACGTAGGTGCCGGTGGCCCCGGTGTCGAGATTGCGCCAGGTCACCGTGGTCAGTACCTCGCACAGCGGCGCCAGCGGATAATCGCCCGGACCGATACCGGCGACCGGGTTGGCCCGGACGTTCAGCACCGCCCGGCCCGGCCACTGCGGGCTGGTATCGGCCCAGGTTCGGATACTCGTCCCGCACAGCCCGCCGTAGGCCAGCGTCGGGACATCGGCGAACGCGATGGTGGCGGCACCGGCCGTGGCCCCGGACGCGGCGGCCAGCGCGAAGGCGGACCCGGCCAGGAGCACGGTGGCACGTGCGAGCTTCGGCAGCCTCATAGGTCCCAGATATTAAAGGCTCGGCAGCCGCCGCGCCGGATTTGCGCGGCGGGGTGGCGGACCACACGGAGCCCCCCGGCAACGTCTCTGCAACGATGGGGGTATGCGCATTGCGGATCATGTCGTGGACCTCATCGGCAACACCCCGCTGGTCCGGTTGAACTCGGTGGTGCCCGCGGGCGCCGGGCTGGTGGCCGCCAAGGTCGAGTACCTGAACCCGGGCGGCAGCTCCAAGGACCGTATCGCGGTGAAGATGATCGAGGCCGCGGAGAAGTCCGGGCAGCTGCGGCCCGGCGGGACCATCGTGGAACCGACCTCGGGCAATACCGGTGTCGGCCTGGCTCTGGTGGCCCAGCAGCGCGGCTACCACTGTGTCTTCGTCTGCCCGGACAAGGTCAGCGAGGACAAGCGCAATGTGCTGCGCGCCTACGGCGCCGAAGTGGTGGTCTGCCCGACCGCGGTGCCGCCGGAGCACCCCGACAGCTACTACAGCGTCTCCGACCGCCTGGTCCAGGAGATCGAGGGCGCCTGGAAGCCGGACCAGTACTCCAATCCCGGTGGTCCGGACAGCCACTACGAGACCACCGGGCCGGAGATCTGGCGCGATACCGAGGGCACGGTGACCCATTTCGTGGCCGGTGTCGGCACCGGCGGCACCATCACCGGTGTCGGCCGCTACCTCAAGGAGGTATCGGGCGGGAAGGTGAAGGTCATCGGCGCCGATCCGGAGGGGTCGGTGTACTCCGGCGGCACCGGGCGTCCGTATCTGGTCGAGGGGGTCGGCGAGGATTTCTGGCCCTCGGCCTATGACCCGGCGATCCCGGACGAGATCATCGCCGTCTCCGACGCGGATTCCTTCGATATGACCCGGCGCCTGGCCCGCGAGGAAGGCCTGCTGGTCGGTGGTTCGTGCGGGATGGCCGTGGTGGCGGCGCTCGAGGTGGCCCGGCGGGATCCGGATGCCGTCGTGGTGGTGCTGCTCCCCGACGGCGGGCGCGGCTATCTGTCCAAGATCTTCAACGACCGGTGGATGAGCTCCTACGGGTTCCTGCGCACCCCGCTCGACGGGTCGACCGCGGAAGTACTGGTCGGCGATGTGCTGCGCGGCAAGTCCGGCGAACTGCCGGATCTGGTGCACACCCATCCCTCGGAAACCCTGCGCGACGCCATCGAGATCCTGCGGGAGTACGGCGTATCGCAGATGCCGGTCGTCGGTGCGGAACCGCCGGTGATGGCCGGCGAGGTGGCCGGCAGTGTCTCCGAGCGCGACCTGCTCTCGGCGGTCTTCACGGGCCGGGCCAACCTGACCGATTCGGTGGCCCAGCACATGAGCCCGTCGTTCCCGCTGATCGGCTCGGGCGAGCCGATCTCGGCGGCCACCAAGGCGCTGTCGGATACCGATGCGCTGATGGTGGTGGAGGACGGCAAGCCGGTCGGCGTGATCACCCGCCACGATCTGCTGGGATTCGTCAGCACCGATCGCGTGGCGCATTAGCAATTATTCCGCAATCACAGGTTCAACCTGCTCCATCGGGGTATAACGTGGCCTAGTGCCGTTCGTGGCAAACGCCGCGTCCGATCGGAGAGCGAAGGGAAGGGCTTGTGCAAACCTCAAGTTTGGCAATCGATTTCCAGCAGGGTTTCTCTGACGCGTGGAGCTCGGTCGCGACATTCGTACCCAAGCTCATCGGCTTCCTGGTCATCCTGGTCGTCGGCTGGATCATCGCCAAGGTGGTCGAGAAGATCGTCGACAAGGTGCTCGAACGGGTGGGTTTCGATCGGCTCGTCGAGCGGGGCGGAATCCAGCGGATGCTGGAGCGGAGCAAATACGACGCGTCCGATCTCCTCGGGAGGCTGGCCTTCTACGCGATCCTGCTGATCGCGCTGCAGATGGGCTTCGGGGTCTTCGGCCCCAACCCGGTCAGCAACCTGATCAACGGGATCGTCGCCTGGCTGCCCCGCGCGGCGGTCGCCATCCTGATCGTGGTGGTCGCGGGCGCCATCGCGCACGCGGTGAGCGATCTGGTGCGCAACGCGCTCGGCGGGCTGAGTTACGGACCGATGATCGGCCGGATCGCGGCGGTGTTCATCTGGGGTATCGGTATCGTCGCCGCCCTGAACCAGATCGGGGTGGCCACCACGGTCACCACACCGGTGCTGATCGCGGTTCTCGCCACGCTGGGCGGCATCCTGGTCGTCGGTGTCGGCGGTGGTCTGGTGCGGCCGATGCAGCAGCGCTGGGAGGGCTGGCTGAACGGGCTCGAGCAGGAGATGCCCGCGATGCGCGGTCACGCCGAGGCATACCAGCGCGGCCGGGAGGACGCGTCCCGGGAACGCGAGCGGATGGGTGCGCAGCAGGCCGGGCGAGGTTCGGCCGCCGCCGGCCGCGATCCGGAGCAGTGGGACGAACCGCAGCCCGCGCACGGTGGCGGTTTCCGCCGGGAACCGGACGAGTCCGGCGGCTACGGGCAGCAGATGTCCGGTGGCCAGTACCGGCAGTACGGCAACCCCTACCGCGGCGGCCAGGCGCCTTACGGGGGCGGCGGCCAGGGTCTGCAAGGAGGTGGCGGTCAACCGCCCTACGGCGGCGGCTACGACGAGGGTGGCCAGTCGCCCTATGGTGGCGGCGAGCCGCGCCACCTGCGCTGAGCCCCGCTACGCCGATACTCTTCCGCCGTGTACCGGAACCCCGGTACACGGCGGAAGTCGTTCATCGAGCCGAGTACCCGGCCTGCCGGCAGGCACCGGCCAGCCGCAGGTGCAGCCATTCGGCGGTGGCCCAGTCGGCGGGTTCGGTGACTGGCGTCGTCCGGTCCTCCAGCAGCCCCCGCATGTATCCGGCCAGCAGGACGACCGGGGAGATCCGCTCGGCCGTATCGATCCCGAGGTCCAGTATGTCGCGGACGGCGGCCGCGTGCTGGTCCAGTTGCGCGCACAGTCCCGGCAGCGCGGCGGCTGCCGCGAAGGCCGGCGCACCGTGGGTCCGCTGGATACCCTCCAGATAGCGGCGGGCGGAGATTTCGAACATACGGGGACCCAGGGCGAACATAACTTGATGGTAACAACGCGCCGTCATTTATCGAATTGTGATTTATCGCGCATTCACGCAGGTCGCGCTCCTGTGCGTACTCAGGTCCGGCGCCGGACGGGCTCGGCGCCCGACACCAGATCGGTCCATTCGTCGGCCAGTAGCGCCAGCCGATACCAGGCCGCGTGCACCCGATCGTCGGAAACGCACTCGGCGTGGTGCAGCAGATGGTCGGCGCGCACATGCGCGGCCGCCATCCGGTCGATCGTGGCGCCGAGGGAATCGTCGCGCCGAGGCCGCCGCCCGACCGGCCCGGTGCTGATCCAGCGGTCGATCAGCGCGACGACTTCGGCTCGGCGGCAATCTATCCCGGCCGTCGCCAGCGGATCGGCGTGCCGGCGGCGATGCAGGTCCGCGAGGGTGTTCGCCCAGGCGAGCAGTGGCTGACCGGCTGCGGTTCCCTCCGCCCCGGAGAACGCGGCCACCAGCTCACGCTGATCGGGTAATCGACAGGCGGTGGCACGCTCGCGCGAATTCCGTGCGGCCCGTACGCCGGGGGCGGATTTCGCCGTGGTGGACGGTCGCCGATTGCCCGGCCCGGACGACTGCGAGTTCATAACGCACCTCCCTGTACCGCTCCCGGGGGTTTTCGGTCCACACCGGGTGCGAATATCAGAGTGCGCCGCCGGCCCGGCCGGTGGGTGACACCGAGATGGCTCGCCGATGACGGTTGGTAACAATGTCCTCCGCTCGGCCAGGACACCGTGTGAGGCAGTGTATTCCCCGGGAACGGGATGCGGCTGTGCACGAAATGGCTAGTGGCTCCGATTCGCTCGTGGCGTCAGCGAAAAGCGGACGCGTCGGTGAGCGCCTTGCCGAGCACGAGCTGGTGGACCTCCGCGGTGCCCTCGTAGGTGAGGACCGATTCGAGGTTGTTCGCGTGCCGTAGTACCGGGTAGTCGAGGGTTATCCCGTTGGCCCCCAATATGGTGCGGCATTCCCGGGCGATCGCGAGGGCTTCGCGGGTGCTGTTCAGTTTGCCCGCGCTCACCTGCTCCGGAGTCAGTTCGCCACGATCCTTGAGCCGGCCCAGATGCAGCGCCAGCAGCTGGCCCTTGCCCAATTCCAATGCCATATCCGCCAATTTCGCCTGGGTGAGTTGATAGGCGGCCAGTGATTTATCGAAAACCCGGCGGGTACGCGCGTATTCGACGGTCGCGCTCAAACAATCGCGCGCGGCACCCAGCGCGCCGAAGATTATCCCGAACCGTGCCTCACCGAGGCAGGACAGCGGGCCCGACAGCCCCGACGCACCCGGGAGTACCGCATCGGCGGGTAGCCGCACCTCGTCGAAATCGAGTTCGGCCGTGATCGATGCACGCAACGAGAGCTTTCTCTTCATTTCCCGGGCCGTGAACCCGGGCGTTCCCGTGGGCACCAGGAAACCGTGCACGACATCCTTCCCGCCGGTCTCGACCTGAGCCCACACCACGGCGAGATCCGCCACCGACCCGTTGGTGATCCACATCTTCGACCCGTTGAGCACCCAGTCGCCGCCGTCGCGCCGGGCGCGCGTGCGCATCCCACCCGGGTTGGAGCCGAAATCGGGTTCGGTGAGACCGAAACAACCGATCGTGTGCCCGGCCGCCATATCCGGTAGCCACTGCCGCTTCTGTTCCGCGGAGCCGTATTTGTGCAACGCGGTCATCGCCAGCGATCCCTGGACCGACACCAGCGACCGGAGCCCGGAGTCGGCCGCCTCCAATTCCTGGCAGGCCAGCCCATAGGCGGTGGCCGGCAGGCCGGCGCAGCCGTAACCCTCCAGATGCATCCCCAGCACGCCCAGCTTCCCGAGCTCCGGCGCGATATCGCGCACCGGGAACTCCCCGGCCTCGAACCATTCCGCGATATGCGGCCGGATATGCCGGTCGGTGAAGGCCGCGACGGTCGCGCGGATCTCCCGTTCCTCCCCGGTCAGCAGTGAATCTGTGGCGAACAGTTCGGCGACGGTCAGCATGGCCTCAGGGTAATCGCCGACGGGCGACACCCCGCGGCTCTCGGCAGGGCGCGAGCCTGCTCACACGTCGGCCGCCCGGAGTGCGGTTGTGGCGCGTCCGGCCTCTAGGGTGGGGGTATGAGCGAACTGGGATTCACCACCAGGGCTGTGCACGCCGGTTACGATCCCGATCCCCGGACCGGCGCGGTGAACGTGCCCATCTATGCCAGTTCCACCTTCGCCCAGGACGGGGTGGGTGGACTGCGGGACGGTTATGAATACGCCCGCACCGGCAACCCCACCCGCACGGTGCTGGAGGCCAATCTGGCGGCCCTCGAGGTCGGCCGCTACGGCCGGGCATTCGCCTCGGGAATGGCCGCCACCGACTGTGCGCTACGCGCGATGCTGCGGCCGGGCGACCATATCGTCATCCCCGACGACGCCTACGGCGGCACCTTCCGGTTGATCGACAAGGTGTTCACCGAATGGGGAATCGAGCATTCCCCGGCCGCGATCACCGATATCGACGCGATGCGGGCCGCGATCCGCCCGAACACCAAACTCATCTGGGTGGAATCGCCCACCAACCCGCTGCTCAATATCGGCGATATCCCCGCGCTGGCCGATATCGCGCACACCTCCGGCGCCAAACTGGTCGTCGACAACACCTTCGCCACCCCGTATCTGCAGCAGCCGCTGCTGCTCGGCGCCGATGTCGTGGTGCATTCGACCACGAAGTACCTCGGCGGCCACTCCGATGTCATCGGCGGCGCGCTCGTCACCGACGACGCCCAGCTCGACTCGGCCTTCGCCTTCCTGCAGAACGGCGCCGGCGCGGTGCCCGGCCCCTTCGACGCCTTCCTCACCATGCGCGGCACCAAAACGCTCGCCCTGCGGATGGACCGGCACTGCGACAACGCCGAGACCCTGGCCGAGTTCCTGTCCCGGAATCCGGCGATCAGCCATGTGATCTACCCGGGACTGCCCGAACACCCCGGCCACGCCGTCGCCGACAAGCAGATGCGGCGGTTCGGCGGGATGATCTCGGTGCGACTGGCCGGTGGCCCCGACGCCGCCCGCGATCTGTGCGCGCGGACGAAGGTGTTCACGCTCGCCGAATCGCTGGGTGGAATCGAATCGCTCATCGAGCATCCGGCGGCGATGACCCATGCCTCTACAGCAGGGTCGCTTTTGGAAGTGCCGGGTGATCTGGTAAGGCTGTCGGTAGGAATCGAGGACATCAGCGACCTGCTGGCCGACCTCGAACAAGCCCTGAGCTGAACCCGCCGGGGCACCACCGAGCATTCGGGAGAATACGCAGGACATGAACGAGCGGCCGTATCCGGGAAAACGGATGCGGCCGCTCGCGTCGTCATACGGTCCGGTCGCGGCGGGACGCGCCGCGACCGGACCGGTGGTCTCAGCTGTGGTACGGCTCGGCGCTGACCAGCGTCACCTTCATGAGGTTGCCGTTGGGCAGGGTGTATTCGCGGGTTTCGCCGACCTTCGCGTCGATCAGTGCGCCGCCGAGGGGCGAGCTGGGCGAATAGGTCTCGAGGTCGGGGTTGCCCAGGCCCTCTTCGCGGGTCGCGATGAGGAAGGTTTCGGTATCGGACTCGTCACCGTCGTAGTAGACCTTCACCACGGACCCCGGCAGGGCGACCCCGGACTTGGTGGGGGCCACGCCGACCTTGGCGTTGTTCAGCAGTTCCTGCAGCTGGCGGATCCGGGCCTCCTGCTGGCCCTGTTCCTCACGCGCCGCGTGGTAGCCGCCGTTCTCCTTGAGGTCGCCTTCTTCGCGACGCTCGTTGATCTCGGCGGCGATGACCGGACGATTGGCGATGAGCGCGTCGAGTTCGCTCTTGAGCCTGTCGTGCGACTCCGGGGTCAGCCAGGTCACTTGGGTCTCAGTCATCTCGATCACTCCCTAGTAGTTGTCCCCGGCAGGCCGGGATTCCTGATCACTGCGGCACGGCCCACCCGCAGGCAGGCATGCTTCAGCAGACGGCTATCGCGATCTGCGGGAAGTTCGAAGAACCCCGACAGTCCGATTCCGGGACCCTCCCCGGTTTCGACCGCGCTGGCCGCCAATGCAGCAAACACGGCTCCGAGCCCCGGAACCGTGTGTCAGGCCATTTTAGCATGATTCACAAAGATGCAGGTCGGGCTGGTTTTTACCCGACGGTCAACTTTGCTCGGCCTACTTCCATGACCCTGGCGATACCCAGGCGGGCCGGGTCCTAACCCGCGCTCACTCGGTTTTGAGGTAACCCGGCACCTTGTCGGTGCAGGTGTAGATCGCCGCCGAAGCCGGTCGCTCGGAAGCCGCCACGACCGTGGACAGCCGCACCGTCTTGTCGCCCGCCGTGGGCTGCACCAGCACCTCGCGCCGGCCCACCTCGGTCAGATCGCGCGACATCGCCCGCACCAGGCACACCACCGGTTTCGACGGGTCGGCACGGGTGAGCCGGATCTGCACCTCGACCGAGGAATCGTCGAGCACGGTGTAGCCGAGTTCCTCGGATTCGATGTCCTCCGGCCCGAACTTCGCCCAGCCCAGATAGGCGACCCCGATCCCGGCGAGCACCACCACGGCCGTGAGCACCACGCCGATCAGCCGGCGGTCCGGCCGCGCGGCGCGGCGGCCGTAGCGGTCGGCGTGGCGATCCCCCGCCGATACGGCGGTGTCCGGAGATGCCGCCGCGGCAGCGGAAGAGTCCGGGCGCCGTTCGGGCGTGGGCTCGGTCATGATCGCGTGCTCCCGGGGGGTAGGTCGGAACAGAATCGGTCCAGATGGAACTATATGTAATGAAGTCCGAACACCCGCGACCGAGAGCGACGGTGAACGAGAAGTGAGTGGCCTTCGCCTCATGGCGGTGCACGCCCACCCCGACGACGAATCCAGCAAAGGTGGTGCGACCACCGCGCGGTACGCCGACGAGGGACATGACGTCCTGGTGGTGACCCTGACCGGCGGGGAGCGCGGCAGCATCCTCAACCCGGCCATGGACACACCCGGGGTGCTGGAGCGGATGGACGAGATCCGGCGCGAGGAGATGGCGGCCGCGGCCGCCGCCCTGGGCGTCCGCCAGACCTGGCTGGGTTTCATCGACTCGGGACTGCCCGAGGGCGACCCGCTGCCACCGGTGCCGGAGGGCTCCTTTGCGCTCGTCCCGCTGGAGGAGGCCACCGAGGCGCTGGTCCGGGTGGTCCGCGAGTTCAAGCCGCACGTCATGACCACCTACGACGAAATGGGCGGCTACCCGCACCCGGACCATATCCGGTGCCATGAGGTATCGGTGGCCGCGTTCGAGGCCGCCGGCGATCCGGAGAAGTTCCCCGACGCGGGCGAGCCGTGGACCCCGCTCAAGCTGTACTACGACCACGGCTTCACGATCCGGCGGATGGAGGTGTTCGCCGAGGAGTACGAGAAGCTGGGCGAACCGTTCCCCCTGCAGGAGTGGCTGGACCGGTCGCGCAAGTACGCGGTGGAACGCGGCGACATCATGGCCCGGGTCACCACCCAGGTCGAATGCGGTAAGTACTTCCCGCGCCGCGACGACGCGCTGCGCGCCCACGCCACCCAGGTCGATCCGAACGGCGCCTTCTTCGCCATTCCGCTGGAGATGCAGCAGCGGCTGTGGCCGACCGAGGAGTTCGAACTGGCCCGCACCCGGGTCAGCACCGATATCCCGGAGACCGACCTGTTCGCCGGTATCACCGACGAGTACCGCTGATGTGGGCCGCTGCTCTCCCGGTATCGGCGACCGCGCTGCTCGCGCAGACGCCCGGCACGCCGACCGGTCCGGAATTCGGTAAGGCGTCCCCGCTCGGGCTGGCGATCGTGCTGATCCTGCTGGCGGGCACGTTCCTGCTGGTCCGTTCGATGAACAAACATCTGAAGAACCTGCCGGAAACCTTCGAACCCGAACATCCGGAACCGGACCAGGAAGCCGACGAGGGCACCGAGCCCGGGGTGCCGAGGCGGGCCGAGTCGACCCCGAACGGTGGTGCCGAGGACCGCGACCGTCCGGTGTGACATACCGCCGTCGGCAGCGGCCGGAGCAGCGCGTGGGGGCCGTGCCCGCCCGGTGCCACAGGGGTGAACCGTAGTTCGCGCCGGTGGCCGCGACCGGGTGGTCGCGCTACCAGTCGATCAGGTCCAGCCGGTGCAGATGTTCGAAAACCAGTAGCGAGCCGGGTGCGACCTCGGGCATGGCGGCGTACTCCCCACCGGTGAAGTAGCGGAATTCGGCGATCTCGCCGAGCGGGCTCGGGTCGGCGGTGACCTCGGCCAGGAAACAGGTCATGTGCAACGGGGTCCCGGCGGTGTGCCCGTACGCGTCGGCCTCGAATACCCCGAGTTCGCTCACGTCGGTGACTCCGACGCCGAGTTCCTCCCGGACCTCCCGGTGCAGCGCCTGTAGTGGACTCTCCCCGGGATCGATCTTCCCGCCCGCCATGTAGAAGACGGTCTTCCCGGTCGAACGGGTCTGGATCAGGCGGCGGTCGCGGATATGGGCCAGGGCGGCGGTTCTGATCACGGCTACACCGTAGAAGTCCGCGCGACCTCGGGGCCCGGCAGGGCGGCGGGACCTGCCCCCGGGGGTCGATCGAGTGATCTGCATCACCTGCTGTCAGGAATCCCGGCGCTGCGCTGTCTTGTTCACGAGCCCCTCGGAGCGAAGGAGATGCCATGAGCAAGAACACCGATGTGGTCGTGGTCGGCGGCGGATATGCCGGCGTGATGGCGGCCAACCGTTTGACGCAGCGCGACGACGTGACGGTGACCGTGATCAATCCGCGCCCGGTCTTCGTGCCACGGCTGCGCCTGCACCAGTTGGTGGGCGGTACTCATGACGCGGTCGTCGACTACAAGGACATCCTGGCCGAGCGCGTCCGGCTGGTGGTCGACAGTGTGACGCGGATCGACGCGGCCGGTCGCACCGTGACGACGGGCGAGGGCGACACGATCGGCTACGACTACCTGATCTACGCGGTGGGCAGCGGTACAGGTGGCCGGCAGGTACCGGGCGCGGCCGAGTTCGCGTATCCGGTGGCCACGCTGGAGGCCGCCCAACAGCTGCGCACGGTGCTCTTCGATACCCCGATGACGGCGCCGGTGACGGTGATCGGCGGCGGCCCGACCGGTATCGAAACCGCCGCGGAACTGGCCGAGCAGGGCCGCAGCGTGACCCTGATCTGTGGCGAGGTGCTCGGTCCATACCTGCATCCGAAGGCCCGGCGCACGGCCCGCAAGTACTTCGCCGGGCTGGGGGTGACCGTCCTCGAAGGCCCCGGCGCGACGGTCACGGCGGTGACCCGCGAGGCCGTCGAACTCGGCGACGACCGGACGCTGGCGAGTGCGGTCACGATCTGGACAGCCGGCTTCGGCGTCCCCGACCTGGCCGCCCGGAGTGGGTTGCGCACCGACGCCGCCGGGCGTCTGCTCACCGACGAGACGCTGACCAGCGTGGACGACGAACGCATTGTCGCGGCGGGAGATTCCTCGGCCCCATCGGACCTGCCGCTGCGGATGAGCGCCTACACCGCGTACTGCCTGGGAGCGCACGCCGCCGACACCCTGCTGCACCGCATCGCGGGTGACCAGCCCACCCCGATCGACCTGGCCTTCCCCGCCATGTGCCTCAGCTTCGGCCGGGAGGCCGGGATCTACCAGCTCGGCCACAAGGACGAGACCGCCATGCGGCTGTACTTCAGCGGGTTCCTGGGCAAGAAGCTCAAGGAGTTCGCGTGCGAGGCAGGTATCAACCATATGGCGACCGAAGCACGCAAACCCGGTTCGCATCACTGGTTCAAGGACGGCAAACACCGGCCACAGCTGCTGCGGGCCCGGCGTGACGACACATCCGCACTGCTCGCGTAGGGACGCGGGGGTCGCCGTGGCCGACCGGTAGAGGTGCGACAGCGTTCGCGGACGCTGTCGCACCCGCGCCGGTCGAAGCCGCGAAGACGGCCGGGTCGAGTTCGGGCGGCGGCGGTGCTGCCGGCCGGGCGACTCCCCTGCGAGAAGAACGGCCGCGCCCGGGATGCCGCTCGGATCGTCCGGCCGGGATACTGCCGCCGGCCCGCGGCGCCCCGGCCGTGGGATATGGATGCGGGGCGCGGGCGCGCCCGTCATCCTGTGGTTGCCCACTAGTCTGGGGTCGGAGCCGATCGGCGGATTGCGCCGTTCGGGCCGGCACATCGTGCGGATCGTGTCGTGCGCTCACCGGATCTGGGAGGCTGGCATCGTGAACCGATTGGACAGTGCGACATCGCCTTATCTACGTCAGCACGCGGACAATCCGGTCGATTGGCGGGAGTGGGATGCCGAGGCTCTGGCGGAGGCCGCGGCGCGCGATGTGCCGATCCTGCTGTCGGTCGGGTACGCGAGTTGTCATTGGTGCCACGTGATGGTTTAGGGTTACAAGTGGCATTCATGCAGGTAGATGGCGGTATGTTGGGTGCGGGTGGAAGCTGGGTTCCGGGTCGGTAATAGGTCGGCTTGTATCAATTCGCACCCATAGCCCTGTCCTGTGGGTACGATTTAATGCATGGATTCTACTGGGTCTTCGAGACTGTCGGCTAGGTTGGGTGGGCTGCCGCCGACCTTCACTTCGGCGCAGGCGCGTCAGGCCGAGCTTTCTTCCAGGGACCTATCGCTCTTACTGGACCGCGGGGAGGTGGACGAGCTATCACGCGGTGTCTATCGCCGCACCGATGCCCCGAAGTCCGCGCACATCGATCTTCTCGCGGTGTGTACACGGGCGCCGCATGCGGTTGTATGTGGTGAATCCGCTCTCGCGCTGCACGAGTTGATCGACGATATTCCTTGGGCGGTGCATATCGCTGTGGCGCGGGGCGCCCGTCGCCCTTCGATCTCGTTTCCTCCTGTTGTCGTCTCCCAGTATTCGGCAAGGACCTTTGCACTCAATGTCGAGCGTTACGAGGCGGCGCCGGGCGAAACCATTCCCGTGTATGACGCCGCTCGCTCCGTGGTCGACGCAATGCGTCATCGCCACCGCATCGGTGAAACTCTCGCGTTGGCCGCACTCGGCCGCTACCTACGTCGTGCCGGCTCCGCGGGCGTGGCCGAGCTGCAGCGCATCGCCGGTGAACTCAATGCGATATCGATCATTCGCCCCGCTGTCGAAGCGGTGATCGCCTGATGCCCAATCCGGCACGTGACAGCACAGCAGGCCGTATCTACAACGACCTGCGCAATCTGGCTCGCCGTACTGCACGGTCAACCGACGAGCTCATGATCGAGTATCTACTCGAGCGCTTCCTGTTCCGGCTTGCGGTGTCACCGATGGGCGGCCGGTTCTTCGTTCTCAAGGGTGGCCTACTGCTGGCTCAGTTCGGTGCTCGCCGGATGACCCGCGATATCGACATCCTCGGCCGGTTCTTCAGTGGCGATGAGGATGAGATCGTTCGGCGGATCTCGATGATCGCAGCGACTGAGGTAGATGATGGGGTCCTTTTCGATCCCAGCACACTGAAGACTGTCCCGATCCGGGAGGACGACGAGTACCACGGGCTACGTATGACGATGGCCGCATCCATTTCTCGGGCACGCCTCAAGCTCCAGCTCGATGTCAGTTTCGGAGATCCGGTGACTCCGGAGCCAATGCCCATCGAGTACCCGCAACAGCTCGATGGCACCAGTTTTCAGCTTTTCGGATATCCGCTCGCCACGGTTATCGCCGAGAAGCTGTCGACCGCGGTGGCACTGGGCGACCTGAACACCCGCGACCGCGACTACGCAGACCTGCATCGCTTGATCTCCTCCAATGACCTCCTCGGCAACGAACTGGCGGACGCGCTGGAGGCCACCGCTACCTACCGAGGAATCACATTGAGATCACTCAGTAGTTCGGTAACCCAGCTTCCCGAGCTCCGTCAGCGCTCGTACGCGGCTTGGCGCCGTCGTCAGGGCCCAGCGGGGGCTGGCTACCCTGACCGATTCCTCCACGTTTTCGAACTGGTCGCCGAGTTTGCGGACCCGCTTATCGAAGGCAGAGTGATCGGCGGAACATGGGTGGCCGGAGCTCGACGATGGGAGCCCGGTGCATAGCGCATGATCGGATTGGTTCCAATCGCCAGTTCCGGCCCTACGAGCGTAGTTACGGCGTGATCGTAGGAGTGTCACGTCGATAGTTGCCACTGCGTCACGTCCAGGGTTGTAGCCGGTCCGTGCTGAGCATGGAACCTGTCAAGCTGTCTGCGTATCGACGGGAATGGCTGTGGTACGCAGGTGGGTGAGCACTTCCTCCATCGCGTCGAGATCTTTGTCGGAGAACAACTCCTCGGGGCCGCGTGGAGCCATGCTGCTGAACGGGGGATCGTAGAGGGCGCCGACATCGACGACACCGCTCTTGGTGATCACTTTGATCAACAGTTTGACGAAGTCGAGCTGATTCGCCGAGAGCGTGCGACCAGCCTGGAACTTGTCGAACGCGGCGATGGCGGCTTCTTCATCGAGGCCCGCGATCGCGCGTACGAATAGGCCCAGCTGCCCGTCGTACTCGGACTTCGCCTGCTCCAGGTCCTCGGCCGTGCCGAAGCCCTCGGCGAGGAATACCTGCTCCAGAAAGGCGACGTCCATCGTGGTGATCTGCCGGTTACGGCGCAGCTTCTGCACCGCGATCTGGTCGGCGTGTTCGGTGAGGTAAGCGCGGACTTTCGCCTCGAATCGTGACTTGCCACGAATGCCGCTGAGCGCGGTGAGTTCCTGGATGTGCAGTTGGCCGAGCTCGTCGGTGAAGTCGGTGTAGACCGGGCTGCGCCGTGTTGGCTTGATATTGGCGACCAGGGCACGCAGGCGTCGGCGCACGGTCTCGAGCATGGGCAGGGTGACATCATCCCACCAGGCATCGGAGCAGACGTCCTCGAGGAAGTCATGATGCTTCGAGACTGCCGGGATGTTCTGCAACGCCAGGCTGAGCAATTCTGTGGCGATATCGCGCACCTGCTCTTGCAGCGCAGCGAAGCTTGGCTCTCCAGTGAGACATGCGTACTCCAGCCGCAGCATGAGGTAGTCGAAGCGTTTGGCCTGAGGGCTGTTGCCATCCTCCACGAATTCGGTCGGCAGCCCGGCTATCTCATCGAGTTCCCTGCGCTTCTGCGGTGTGAACCGCTGCCAGGTGGCGGGATCGACAAAGGCTTCGACCTGCCGCAATTTGTGGCGTACTTCGATGCTGTCGGGATTCATTCCGGCCACCTGCTGGTGCAGTGCCTGCGCGAACTGCCAACGCACATCACCGGTGCTTTCCGGTTCACCTGTCGGGATGTCGGCCGGTGTATCGCCGGGATTCTCCAGCTGATCCAGCTCCAACAACAGGTCAGCACGCTGCCGGAACAGCTTCTCGCGCAAAGAGCGCGTCGACCGGCCGGCTGTGGTGGGAAGGTTCTGATTGAAGTACTCGACATTCTGGCCCAGGTCGAACACGACGAACCCGGTCTTGTGTTGTCCGGGGCCGAAAAGGTTCTCGCACAGCCGGGTCCCGCGTCCGAGCATCTGCCAAAACTTGGTCTTCGAGCGGACTCGCTTCGCGAACACCAGGTTTACTACGGCGGGTACATCCACCCCGGTGTCGAGCATATCGACCGAAATAGCGAGATAGGGCGCGCTGCCCGGCTTCTCGAACTTATCGATGAGGCTTTGCGCGTTGTCGGCCTTGCTCGTGATGATGGTCGCGAAGTCGCCCCGGTAATGCGGGTACAGGCTGTCGAAGCGTTCGGCGATTAGCTTGGCATGTTTGGTATTACGGGCGAACACGATGGTCTTTCCGATGTGATCGCCGGTATCGACCTTCAACCCGAATTCCATCACCGTTTCCAGCATCTTGTCGACGGTGTCGGCGTTGAACAGGAATTTATTAAGGTCGTCGGGCTCGATGACGTCGGGAATATCGCCGTCGTCGGGGGCCCAGTCCGTGGATTCCCACTGGTCTTGCTCGTCAGGTGGGAGTTCGTCGTACCTGATGCCGAGGCGCGGGAACTTCAAGGGCACGTCCACGACGGTGGGCGGCACCAGGTTCTTGTCGGACACCGCCTCATCGAGGTCGTAGTGGTCGGTCGGCATCCCGTCTTCGAGGTGGAAAAGCTGGTATGTGTTGTGGTCTATATCGTCGCGCGGGGTGGCGGTCAATCCGACCAGCAGCGAATCGAAGTAGGTGAACAATGTTCCGTACTTCTGATACACCGACCGGTGTGCCTCGTCGATGATGACCAGATCGAAATGACCAGGCCCGAAACGCTTCACGCCGCCGGAGTCGATTTCGTCGGCCAGCGCCATCATCGACTGATAGGTGCAGACGTACACCCGGCCGATGGCTTTCTTGTCGGCCAGCAGGTTTACCGTGGTGAGCCCCGGAACGTGGGTCTTGAACGCCTTGGCTGCCTGATTCACCAGTACCTGCCGGTCGGCCAGGAACAGTACCCGCTTCACCCAGCCCGACCGGGCCAGCAGATCGACCAGGGCGATGGCCGTGCGAGTCTTGCCCGTGCCCGTCGCCATCACCAGCAGGGCCTGGCGTCGATTATCGGACTCGAAGCTGCCCGCGATACGGCGGATTGCGCGAGTCTGGTAATGCCGGTCGACGATCTGCTCATTGATGGTTTCGGTGGCCAGCTTCTTGCGGCCGGCGCGCCGCTGAATCAGCAGCCGTAGCTCGTCTTTCGTGTAGAAACCCTGCACCCGGCGCGGCGGATAGAGCCGGTCGTCCCAGATCCAGGTCTCGAAACCGTTGGTGTAGAAGATGACCGGACGCTGGCCGGTCTGCTGCTCCAGTGCGTCGGCGTACTGGCGGGCCTGCTCCTTGCCGGCGACATCCGGGTCCTTCGACGCGCGCTTGGCCTCGATCAGCCCCAGCGGCTTGCCGTTGTCGTCCCACAGCACATAATCGACACGTCCCTTGCCGCTCGGCGTCGGCAGACCGGGTACCGGATATTCCCGGTCCTCCAGACTGTCGAGCTGCCATCCAGCTTCGGCCAGCAGGCGGTCGATGTACAGCTTTCGAGTGATGTTCTCGGTGTAGTCATGTGTGTCGGGAAGTTTCTGGTTGGTCTGCTTGGCCGCCCTGATCTGCGCCCGCAATTCGGCGAGTTCCGCCTCGAGATCGGCGTTCGCCGCTCGCTGTGCGGCGAGGTCACTGCGTTGCTGCTCGAATTCGGCCAGCATCGCTTGGATCTCGGCTTGCTTCTTTCGCCGTACCTCGGCGGGTACCGGCCGGGGCACCAGGTTCGGGTCGAAAGCCAATGCCGCAGGCGGGAGATTCGCGGGGTTGCGGACATAGCGCCGGGCCACCCAGTACATCACCTGGAACAGCTCACCCAGAGTCTCCATCGAGGACTTCTCGGTGATGGGCTTCTTCCCGTGCACCCCGTCATTGCCAGCCTTGCGGACCAGCTCCATCTTCGTCCGCATATCGAGACCGACCAGCGCCACCATGGACGGATCATTGATCTTGGCGTTCAAATCGTTGTAGTATGGCTTCTTCAGCGTGGCATCCGCGTCGTACAACCACTCGACGGTCAACTCCAGCGTCCTGCGGGCACAGATGCACGCCACCCGGGGATCGGCCACCCCGGCCCGCTCGGCCCGCTTGGCCTCCTCGAACAGATTCGGCCACTCTGCCCGCAGGAACCCGAAGTTGCTCACGACAATCCTTCCCCCTCAAGGTGTTCGAGGTCAGTTTGCCAGAGTTCGCCGCGGAAGGCACGGGATTGGAGGGAGGCGAAGAGAGTGTCCAGGTGGGCGAGAGCAGTGGCGTGGATGGACCTCGCCGAGTCGACGCTGTCGATGCGTTCGGCGAACTCTTGTTGCAATGGGAGGGGAGGTTGAGCAATTGCGATCGATCGAAGCTCCCTCGCGTTGATATTCGCCATGCCGACGATGGACTTGCACATTCCACGTAGAATGCGTTTTGCGTACTTGGTGTTCAGAAATGCTGCGACGTAGTCGGGAGTGTTGGCGGCATTTACTCTTACACGAATAAGATAGCCAGCGTACGCCATCGGTTCCGAATACTTGAACAGTGCAGTTTTTCCAACGAGCTCGGCGCTATTGGTTCGATTGAAAAGAATATCGCCCTGCCTTGCGATGTATCGCTCGTCGACATATCCACCGAGATATTTCAGGTCGTCAACGACAATCTTTCCGTCGCTTGTTAGATTTCCCATGCGCAGCACCGGTGTCTCACCAGTGAGTGCGGCCTTTTCGCCTGTGCCGTACTGTGTCGATTCAATCAAGTCCCTAATAGTGCGGGTTGGCCATCCGTGTGGATTCGAGGAGGGGTCACCGAACATGTCGATGAAGAGGGATTGGGCCAGGTCGTCGAGGAGAGCGATGGCCTGTCGCCGTTTCGCCCGCAGAGTATCTGCCCGATCCAGTATCGCCGCAATCCGCCGCTGTTCGTTCAACGGGGGCAGCGGTATGGGTAGGGATCGAAGCGCGTCGAACGGAAAGTTGTCAGCTGTCGTCGCTCGGACCCATTTGAGGATGACCTCCGATCGTTCCTTGATGAACCTTGCAAGGTACTCGGGGAGGATCGAGTCGCCACATATTATTGCTTTAATATCCTGATTTATAGTTACGGGTACCTTGTTGATACCAACCGGGATCGTATGTTTCAGCACGCCCGAACGCACCACTACCAGGACGCTGTTTTCTGGTATGAGCTTTGCCGGGCTATTCTGGACACCGAATTCTGAGAGGGTTACCTGTGATTGATCGATGCTCCAGGATTTCATGTCCTTCGGCGTAACCCAAGGAATGCCGCCGCCGTAGTAGTCCGCGTTGGACCGAGTAGGAGTTCCGCCACCCCTAACTGTCGTGACATCGCCGATTGGAACCGAACGGTAGACGGTCACCCGAGCATCCCCTTCAACTCCGACATTCCCTGCTGAATTTCCGCCTCGATCCGCTCCAGCTCCTCGATGATCTCCATCGGCGGCCGGTGCTCGACCTCCTCGTGGACGATCTCCTTGTACCGGTTGAGGGACAGGTCGTAGTCCTGGGCGGCGATGTCGGCCTTGGGTACGCAGAAGCTCTGGGCGGTGCGGGGCCGCTCATGTTCGCTGCCGTTGCGCAGCGCCCAGCGGGCCATAACGTCAGGGAGGTTGTTCTTGGTGTGCTCGTCGCTGGTGAGAGCGGTGGTGGGGGCTGTTCCGAGTTTGGTCTCCGGCAGCAGTGGGGTGCGCTTGTCGTCGAGGCTGAATCCGTCGGCGGTGACCTCGTAGAACCACACGGTGTCGGTGCCGCCGCTGTTCGTTTTGGTGAAGAACAGGATGGCAGTGGACACGCCCGCGTAGGGCTTGAATACCCCGCTGGGCAGTTTCACCACGGCATCGAGCTTGTGGCCCTCCACCAGTATCTTGCGAAGTTCTTTGTGCGCCTTGGTGGATCCGAACAGCACGCCGTCGGGGACGATGACGGCGGCTCGGCCGCCGGGTTTGAGCAGGCGCAGGAACAAGGCCAGGAAGAGCAGCTCGGTCTTCTTTGTTTTGACGATGGCCTGGAGGTCCTTGGCGGTGGTCGCATAGTCGAGGCTGCCCGCGAAGGGTGGGTTGGCCAGGATCATGGAGTACTTGTCGGCCTCGCCCGCGGCGCTTTCGGCCAGGGAGTCTCGGTAGCGGATATCGGGTTGGTCGACGCCGTGCATGAGCAGGTTCATGCTGGCGATGCGCAGCATGGTGCGGTCGAAGTCGAAGCCGTGGAACATGCCGTGGTCGTAATGATCGCGGATGGCCGGATCGAGTAGGTCCTCGTGGTGGGTCTGGGCGATGTACTCGGCCGCGCCGACTAGAAAGCCGGCTGTGCCGCAGGCCGGATCGCAGACCTCGTCGTTTGGGCCAGGAGCCATCATGCGCACCATCAGGTCGATGATGTGGCGAGGAGTGCGGAACTGGCCGTTCTGGCCGGCGGTGGCGAGTTTGCCGAGCATGTACTCGTACAGGTCACCCTTGGTGTCGCCCGCGTCGAGCGGAAGTTCGTTGATCAGGTCCACCACCTTGCCGAGCAGGGCAGGGGTGGGGATAGTGAAGCGGGCGTCGCGCATGTGGTGGGCGTAGGTGGAGTCGTCGCTGGCGTCCGCGCCGCTCAGATCCCGCAACCAGGGGAAAACCTCGTCCCGGAATCGCGGAAACATCAGGTCCGGGTGGAGGTTCTTCAGGTTCGACCACCGTAGCGAGTCGGTCTCGTCGGTGTAGATCGGCCGATCGATCGGGCTGGATGTGCGATTCGCCTTGCGCTCCTTGACGGTCTGGATGTCATCCAATCGCCGCAGGAAGATCAGGTAGGTGATCTGCTCGATCACTTCGAGGGGGTTGGAGATGCCGCCAGACCAGAAGGCATCCCAGAGGCTGTCTATCTTGGTGCGGAGTTCGCCGGTGATCACCGGTGAACCCTATCGAAGGGTCGGTAAGGGCGGTACGGAGAGCAATCGGTCCGGAGATACTGACGAACTGACAAGCTGACCATGGGCAGTGCTCAGATATGTTTCAGCGTGCGCAAGCCTGTTACGCCGGTGCTGTGAATGCCTTTTGAAGTGCATATTTGCCAGAATTCTCCTGGATCTCCATGTGCAATCTTGCTGAGTCGGCTTGGTCTAGTGATAATCAGATTATCGATCGATCGGTGCCGGAGACGATAGCGTCCTTGGTGTCAACCCGCTACTACGCCCTGAACGAGAGGTCATGACTCGTCGACTCGCGCCGCTGCCGGCGGCGCTACATTGCCGGTCTCGGCGGCCCGGAACGGAATGCCGCCGATGATGCTGGAGTTGATCGCCATCTCAGCCACGCCCGCCGTCGCCTGGTGGGCCACTCACCTCGGGCCGGAACGACTCATGGCCGCGCTGTGCGCGGTATGGCATCCAGACCGGTCGCGTCGCCGGGATGCCGGCGGCGTACTCGCTCGTCTGCTGCCGAAGGATCCGGCTGAAGAGACCGAACCGGCCCGGCGGTGCGATTGCGACCCCGGCGCACCGGACGCATGCCCCGCCGAATGCCATCAGGAACACGATTCACCCGAGGACCAGAATTGAACCACGCCGACCGGACGCAGCGCCTCAGTTATGTCCACAAGCCGGATATCGCCAGGTTGGCGGGGGTGCGTCGGCCTACCGTCACCATGTGGGAGAAACGGCATCCCGCGACCTTTCCGCGACCGGAAGGCTCCGATGACCGAGGCGTGTACTACCGGCTCGACCAGATCGTCGACTGGTTGGCGGACCGTACCGTTCCAGACAAGGAGCGGGATGCGGGGCGGGAGCCGGCGGGAATCACCTACGGGCAGCGGGTCCGGGACCGCTTCGCTGCCGAGCAAGCGGAACACGCCACCGCGATCCACAGTGAAGTCGATGCGGAGAGCCGGAATCGCGTGCTGGCGAATCTGCTGGGGCCGATCGGGTTCCGGCTGCGTGCGGGATCGGTGTCCGAACCGGACTACCTGGTCATTCTGATGTGCCTGATATTTCTTCGGGTGCGCGATAACGACTCCTGGCGCGAGTTGCGGCGTGCGGCAGGGCCGGAACAGGGTGAGGAATTGCTCCGAGAGGCAGGTTGGCGCATCGATGCCGTGCTCCGCTCGCACGCCATCGCACCGGGTGTGCGTCCAGTAATGGAACGTCTGCACACGCGACGGGTCCGCGATGTGCGGGAAATGCTCGACGGATGCGAAAACTTGGGTCCGCATGCATTCTCCAGCCTGGTCGACCGCTACGCCGCCATTAGAGACTCGGGCAGCGCCGGGTACTTCACACCAGCCTCGCCGGCCGCTCTCATGTCAGCGCTCGCGACCGCCGAAGGCCGGGTGCCTGGTCTGTTGTACGACCCATATGCCCGCGGTGGTGAATTGCTCCTGGCCGCCATAGGCGAGTGTGGTCCGGACGCAGATGTCCGTGTCCGGGGTGTCGGTCAGGCAATGCAATCACTGCGGATAGCTGCCATGCGGACCGCGATCGCGGGCCGAACCGGCGACTTTCGGCAGGGTGATTCGGCGCCGTGGGAAGATGAGGACTCCGACAGTGTCCATGCGGACATAGTCCTGACAAATCCGCCGTTCAACAATCGGACCGAACGCCGCTCGGACTATCGACCCGAAGACTGGGATTTCGGTGTTCCGCCGTCACACAATGACAACTTCGCTTGGCTGCAGCACGCTGTGGCGAGTCTGGCGCCGGACGGCGTGGCAGTGGTGCTGATGCCGGCGCAGGCAGCAGTCTCCGCCGACCGCTCCGAGATGGAAATCCGTCGTCGAATGGTGGCAGCGGGCGCGGTACGCGCAGTGGTCACTTTGCCGGCCAGAATATTCCCGAACACCGATATCGCGGCATCGGTGTGGATCGTCGCCCGTGGCGTGTCGGACTTCGAAGCTGTGTTGCTAGTGGACGCGGGGAACATGGGTGTGCGGGATGGTAACCGCATCCGGTTGCCGGACGCCGCGGTGGCAGCGATCTCCGACTGCTTCCGTAACCGGCGCTCCCTGCCGCCGGAGCACGTCGTGGAACTGGCGGGGGGTGGGTCGGCGATCAACGCGGACCTGGACATGATCGGTGAGGCAGGGTTCGGGCTGCGCCCCGCGGATTATATCCGTCGTGCGGCGCAGAACGGGACCGATGCTCTGCTGGGCGATATCGATCGAGCAATCGCCGAATTCGGGCGATCGCGGGAATCGACCGCGCCGCGGGCCGTGCTCGATCGGCTGTGTTCAAATGACGGACCTCTACGAGACGATCCGGAGGCCCGGCGAGTAGTCCGGCTGGACGCGATCTGTGACATTCAACCTGGACTCTCGCACGACCTCATGCCGAAAGGAGAGGCCGCCGAGGAACGCTCGGTGCCGGTGGTGAAGCGGAAACATCTGCGCGACTTCCGGATCGATGCCACCTCAGCCGAGGCGATCGGTGAGAGGGCGGCCGACCGGCTCGGCAAGTACTTCCTCGAACCGAATGATATTCTGCTGGCCCGCTCCGGTTCCATGATCCCCCCGGCCATTGTCGACGCCGATCAGTCTCGGATGTTGTTGGGTAATAACCTGATTCGAATTCGAGTCCAGGGCAATGCCGAGGTGGACCCGCTCTACCTGCTCGTCTACCTGTCGAGTCCGCGGATTCTGGCCGAGATTGCCGCCCGTACGACCGGCACTGCGGTCGCTACCCTGAGCAAGGATGCGCTGGGTTGTCAGACGATCATCCTTCCTTCCTTGGAGGAACAACGCTGGATCGGCACAACCATGACGGCCGTCGACGATCAGGTCGCCGGGCTCCGCACACTTGCGGACGCCGCTGCGCAGGTCCGCGCGGTACTGACAGATGGCTTGGCTGCCGGGGTCGTAGGGTTGGGTGGCCCGCCTGTTCCTTCGGGAACAGTCAGCGACTCCGCAACAAACTGAAACCTGTTTTCAACGGGCTTCTGGGCGCGGGAGGGTGGGCAAGAGGTGGCCAGGCTGTCGAATCCGCAGTGGTGGTCAACTGATCAGCGAGACCCGGCTGTCGAGAGATCGTGCACCGGTTTGCCGGGGCGCGGTCGCGGGTGACTGTGGAAGGCTGGAGGGCATGAACCGTCTCTCCGGTGCCATCTCGCCGTACCTGCGTCAGCACGCGAGCAACCCGGTCCATTGGTGGGAATGGGATGCCGAGGCCCTCGCGGAGGCCGCGGCGCGGGATGTGCCGATCCTGCTGTCGGTCGGGTACGCGAGTTGTCATTGGTGCCATGTGATGGCCTACGAATCGTTCGCCGACGAGACCACCGCCGCGCAGATGAACGCCGACTTCGTGTGTATCAAGGTGGACCGGGAGGAACGCCCGGATCTGGACGCGGTGTACATGAACGCCACGGTGGCGATGACCGGCCAGGGCGGCTGGCCGATGACCTGTTTCCTCACCCCGGCGGGGGAGCCGTTCTACTGCGGCACCTACTACCCGAAGGTGCCGCGCGGCGGGATGCCGTCGTTCACCCAGCTGCTCACCGCGATCACCGATACCTGGCGCAATCGCCGCGCCGATGTGGACACGGCGTCCGAGCAGGTGGCCGCGGCCCTGCGGGAGCAGGCGGGCGGGATCCCGAGATCCGAGCTCACCGTCACCGCCGAACTGCTCGATCACGCCGTGGCCGCGGTGCTCCGCGATTTCGACGAGGCCCACGGCGGCTTCGGCGGCGCGCCGAAGTTCCCGCCCGCCGCGCTGCTGGAGGGTTTGCTGCGCAGCTGGGAACGTACCGGCGATCCGGCGGTGCGGACCGTGGTTGACCGTACCGCCGAGGCCATGGCCCGCGGCGGTATCTACGACCAGCTGCGCGGTGGCTTCGCCCGCTATTCGGTGGACGCGGCCTGGGTGGTCCCGCACTTCGAGAAGATGCTCTACGACAACGCGCAACTGCTGCGGTTCTACGCGCATCTGGCGCGGCGGAGTCCGGCGGATCCGCTGCCCCGCCGGATCACCGAGGAGATCGTGCAGTTCCTGCTGGACGATCTGGCCACCGCGCACGGTCTGGCTTCCGCCCTGGACGCCGACACCCACGTCGAAGCGGGCAAACCCGGCGTGGAGGGCGCGACCTACGTATGGAATCCCGCCGAGCTGGTCGGCGAACTGGGGCCCATCGACGGCGCCTGGGCCGCCGAGGTCTTCGGCGTCACCACCGCCGGGAACTTCGAGCAGGGCTGCTCGGTGCTCACCCGCCGCGCCGATCCGGAGGACAGCGAGCGGTTCGAACGCGCCCGTACCGCGTTGCGCGCGGCCCGGCAGCGCCGGCCCCAGCCCGAGCGCGACGACAAAGCGGTGACCGCCTGGAACGGTATGGCGATCACCGCGCTCTGCGAGGCGGCTCGTGCTCTCGACCGGCGCGACTGGTTCGACGCCGCCCACGATCTCGCGCGAGTGCTGCTGGACCTGCACGTCGTGGACGACCGGGTGCTGCGTGCCTCGCTCGGCGGTGTCGCCGGTAGCGCGCCCGGGGTGCTCGAGGACTACGCCTGGCTGGCCACCGCCCTGCTGGCCCTGCACCAGTACTCGGGTTCGGCCGATCGGCTACCGGATATCCACCGCGTCCTGGATTCCGCGATCACCCATTTCGCCGACCCGGACGAACCCGGTAGCTGGTTCGACACCGCGGACGACGCCGAGTCCCTGATCGCCCGCCCCCGCGACCCCATCGACGGCGCCACCCCCGCCGGGGCGTCCGTACTGGCCGAAGCCCTGCTGACGGCCTCCGCCGTCGTCGAACCCGACCGCGCCACGCGCTATCGCGAACTGGCCGAGCACACCCTCGCCCGCGGCGCCGTGGTGCTGGCGAAAGCGCCGCGCTCGGCCGGCCAATGGCTGACGGTGGCCGAGGCCGCGCTCCAGGGCCCCTTACAGATCGCCATCTCCACCACCGGTGATGGGTCGGTGGGCGATGCCGAACTGCTGGAGGTCGCGCGGGTCTACGCGCCCGGCGGGGCGGTCGTCGTCCGGGCCGATGTGGACACCGTCCCGCTGCTCACCGACCGGCCTTCGATCGAGGGCAGCGCGGCGGCCTACGTGTGCCGGGGGTCGGTCTGCGACCTGCCGGTGACGACACCGGATGCCCTGCGCGCCGCGCTCACCGGGCCCGCGATGTCTGCCCGGCGGTAGGAGTGCCGGAGACCGGTGACGGCAGAGACGCGCCGGGAGCATGTCGCCGGTAGCCGGTCGTGCTGTGCGGCCGGTCGCGAGGTGCGACCGGATCCGGCTTCCACGCCGTCCGCTGTGCCGTCGGCCCGTGTCATCGGTATCCCGGCTACCGGCTACCGGCACGTCGCGCACTGTAGGCCGCGCTGGGCGGCCGGGGATCAGTCGACGGCGGTCCCCTCGAGTTCCACCAGAAGGCCGGGGATCGCCAGCCGGGTCACCCCGAGCATCGTGGTGGCCGGTGCCACGCCGGATGCGCCCAGCCGTGCGGCGAGCAGGCCGTAGTGCTGGAAGACCAGATCGACGTCGGTGGTGTAGACGTTGAGCCGTACGAGATTCGCCAGGGACATACCGGCCTCGCCGAGCACGGCCGCCAGGTTGTCGAGGCTCGATGCCAACTGGGCCGCCATGTCACCGGCATGCTGCGGTGTGCCGTCGTCGCCCATCGCCGTCTGTCCCGAGCAGTACAGGGTCCGGGTGTGGCCGGAGACGAGCTCGCCTTGGTTGAACCCCATCTCCTTCGACCATGTCACCGGGTTGACCGCCGTTCGTTCCACTGTCACATCAGCTCCATTCGATTCGGTGTAGGACGTCCGTCCATTGGTGCGGCAGCCGCGGTCCGCGACGCCGTGGTGGCAAGCCTGCCGACAAAACACGACATCCTGTGTCGTGTATTCGGTAGGGTTTCCGCATGCGGGCAGACCGGTTGGTGTCACTGGCGCTGCTGCTGCGTCAGCGCGGTCGCCTGACCGCCACCGAACTGGCCGAAGAGCTGGAAGTGTCCACCCGCACTGTGCTGCGTGATATCGAGGCGCTGTCCGCGGCCGGTGTCCCGGTCTACGCCGAGCGCGGCCGGCACGGCGGTTTCGCATTGTTGCCCGGATTCCGGACCGAACTCACCGGGCTGAACCACGACGAGGCGCTCGCCCTCCTGGTCGCCGGTTCGCGGCGCGGCACGCAGGCATTCGGTCTCGGTTCGGCACTCGCCTCGGCCATGCTCAAGGTGGTCGACGCACTGCCGGAGAGCTACCGGAACACCGCGGCCGACGCGGCCGAACGATTGCTCATCGACCCGGACGCCGATCTGTTGTCGCGCCGGCTGATCACCGACGAGGTACCCGGCGGCATATCGGCCGAGGTCCGGCGCGCGGTGCTCGCCGGAACCAGGCTGCGTATCCACTACGCGGCTGTCGACCGGGACCCGCAGTGGCGCACAGTCGACCCGATCGGCCTGGTCACGGTGCGCGGCCAGGGCTATCTGCTGGCCACGAGATCCGGCGCGGAACGTACCTATCGGCTGTCCCGGATGCTGGCGGCAGCAGCACTTCCCGAACCTGCCGAACGCTCGGAGCGGGTCGATCTGAGCCGCGCCTGGAAGGAACACAGCACCCGATTCCGCAACGGTGGCGACCGGATCGCCGTATCGGTCCGGGTCGACCCGGCGCGGCGCGCGGAGCTGGTGGGCACCGCGCTGGCCGTCCGCGCCGAGGAAGCCGACGCGGACGGCTGGTTGCGGCTGGAGGTGACCTTCCAGGACGCGCGGCACGCCGAATGGGCGCTGTGGCAGCTCACCACGGACGCGGAAGTCCTGGCGCCGCAGTCCTTGCGCACCTGTCTGCGTGATCGCGCCGCCGCGATCGTCGCCCGCTACGAAACGCCCTAGGGTCCGGGCCGTACACGACCGCTTGTGCGGCGCTCCGGCGGGTGGCCGTTACGAGCACGAAGCCGGCAGTGGCGGTTCTCGGTTCCGGCGTGCAGGTTCCTGCACGCTTCGTGCAGGTGGTTCTCTTCGATACGGGCCGGATCTGAGCGAGAGTGTGTGGACAGCCCGATCACCCGGGTGGGATGCGCGAACGAGGAGAGTTCATGATTCTGGTGACCGGCGCCACCGGCAATGTCGGTTCGGAACTGGTAGCGCAACTGGCGAACGCCGGGCAGCCGCTCAAAGCCCTTGTCCGGAAACACGATTCGACGACTTTTCCTTCAGGCGTGACGCCGGTGGTCGGTGACCTCGACGATCCGGAGTCGATGGCCGGGGCGCTGGAGAATGTGCGCGCGATGTATCTGATGCCGGGGTACTCCCAGATGTCCACGTTGCTGGATGTGGCCGAAGCTGCCGGGGTGGAGCATGTCGTACTGCTGTCGAACGGCTCGGCGGGTATCGCCCACACCGGCAATGTGATCGCCCGCTCCATGGCCGACTCCGAGCGCGCGGTGCGCGAGTCCGGCTTGGCCTGGACGATGCTGCGTGCGCGGGCATTCATGTCGAATACCTTGCGCTGGCTGCCTCAGCTGGCGGTCGGAGACGTCGTGCGCGTGCAATTTCCGCGGGTAGCGCTGGCGGCAATCGATCCGGCCGATATCGCGGCGGTCGCGGCCCGGGCGCTCACCGGAATGGATCTGACCGGCGAGGTCCTGGATCTGACCGGACCCGAGGCACTGTATCCCGCCGATCAGGTCGCGATCTTGGCCGAAACCCTCGGGCGGCCGCTGGTGTGCCGGGAACTCACCGACGAGGAAACCCGCGCCGAGCTCGCCGCTACTGTTCCCGCGCAGTACGCCGCAGCGTTCACCGACTTCTACATCGATGGCTCGCTCGACGAATCCGTGGTGTATCCGACCGTTGCGACCGTCACCGGCCGAGCGCCGCGCACCTTCACCGACTGGGCGACCGCCCACGCCGCGTCCTTCACCCGGCGCTGACCGCTGCAGCTTCCTGCAACCGATCGTGCAGCGATTCGCGTTCCGGAAGCGGTTACCTCACAGCAAGAATCGTTATATGGATCGTCTCGATATCATCGACACCTGCACCCGCATGGCCTGGCACACCGACCATCGTGAGTGGGCTGCTCTCGAACAGGTTTTCGCCGATCGAGTGACTCTGGACTACACCGGTCTCAACGGCGGTGAGCCGGTCGTACTCACCCCACCACAGATCACCGCAGCATGGCGTGACGCGCTCGGCGGGTTCGAGGCCACTCAGCATCTGCTGACGAACCATCTGGTCGATATCGACGGCGACACCGCCGTATGCACGGCCTCCTTCCAGGCGACCCATCGTGGCAACGACGAGTTCGGCGCATCGCTGTGGACACTGGGCGGCAGCTACCGGTTCGACCTCGTGCGCGTCGCCGGTGGTTGGCGGATCCGGGGTCTGGTGATGACCCCCGCGTGGGGGGACGGCAACAGGCGTCTGCTACCCGCATGAACCGGACTCGCTCGGCGCGATCGGTGACCGACAATGAGGAGGATGTGTGAAGAAGGTCGAATTCGTCAGCGATGGGGTCGAACTCGTCGGAAACCTGTTCCTGCCCGACACCGACACCACCGCACCGGCGCCCGGCGTGGTGGTCGCGGGTACCTGGACCAGCGTCAAGGAGATGATGGCCGACCGCTACGCCCAGCGGCTCGCCGACAAGGGATACGCGGCCCTCTCCTTCGACTTCACCGGGTTCGGCGAATCGGCCGGTGAGCCCCGCGACGTCGAGTCGCCGCAGCGAAAGATCGACGATATCGGCCATGCCGTCGGTTTCCTCGCCACGCTCGACGTCGTCGACGCCGAGCGTATCGGGGCGCTGGGTATCTGCGCAGCCGCCATGTATATGGCGGGCAATGCCGCGGTGGACCCCCGCGTGAAATCGCTGGCGCTGGTCGCTCCGTGGCTGCACGACGCAGCGGTATGCGAGCAGGCGTACGGCGGCGCCGATGAGGTGGCCGCCCGGATCGAGGCAGGCCGCCGCGCCCGGGCGCGGTTCGAAGAGACCGGAGAGATCGACTACGTGCCTGTTGTGGGCAGCGCCGCAGACAACGCGGCCATGCCGTACGAGATCGATTTCTATCTCGATCCGGCGCGCGGCGGCATCCCTGCCTGGCCCAATCGATTCGCCGTGATGTCCTGGGTCGACTGGCTCACCCACGACGCGATCGCGGCCGCCACCCGCATTACGCAGCCGACCGTACTCGTCCACAGCGAAGACGCGGCCATTCCCGACGGCGCCCGACGCTTCCACTCCGGACTCGCCGGACCGAAGGACTTCCTGTGGACCGAGGGCACCCAATTCGACTTCTATGACCAGGAACCCCAGGTCACGATTGCTGTCGACACGGCCGCGGCCCACTTCGCCCGGACAATGTGACCGGCGCAGCCGCCCATTTTCCTCGGCGGACATTCCGGGCATAACTACCCGACTGCGACGTCACAGCCACCCTTTCTCCTTCGCCGCCAGCGCGGCCTGGAACCGGGTGCGCGCACCCAGCCGGTCCATCACCGCCGCCACGTGCGAACGGAACTTCCGCACTGAGACATTGATCGATCGCGCCGCGGTGTCGTCGGTGTCGTGGCAGGTCAAGGCCTGCAAAACCCGGCGTTCGATGGGAGAGAAGGGTGCCTCGGTGATCTCGTGACCGAGGTCCCACGCCTGGTCGAAGACCTCGGCAAGGAATCCGGCCAGGGTGGCCTGCCGGATCTGCAGCACGGACCCATCGTCCACGGCGGCGGTGTAGGCGACCGATCGGTTGACGATCACCAGCGGACCGAACGGCCGCGGGAACACCCGATGTGACACACCGAGTACAGCACTGCGGCGCACATACTCGGCCTGCCCCGGGTCTTCCATCGCCTCGGGTGACACCAGCACCCGGTGGACCGCGGCCGGGTTCGCTCCGACGCTCGCCGTCTCGATCGGTTCCCGGCCTGGTCTGCCCCACGCCGAGAGCAGTTCCCCCGGCCCCCGGAGCAACAGCTCGCGGATACGTCGTCGCGCGTCGTGGCTCTCCAGGACCTCGACAGGCTCGACCGGCCGGCCCGTCTGCTGTTCTTCGCCCAGATCCTGGAGCACCTCCCACACGGTGGACAGTCCCGCCAGTTGGTGCAACGAGTCCGAAAGACGTTGCCGGACGAGATCTGCCACGGCTTCGGCCGGGGCGACGGCGGTCAGGTCATCGTGTAACAGTCCCAGGGTGCGCAGTTCGGCGACCACGGCACGGGTGGTGTGCGTCGGCGGTTCCGGCAGTCCGCGGCCCCGGAGCAGATGCCGATAAATGCGTTTCTGATCGGCCGTGAGGCCCGGCCGGCCCGGCGTCATCGTGCACCTGCCGGGCGGGGCCGCCGGTCGAGCCACCACTGTGCCGTCAGCAGTGACAGGGTCCAGCCCAGCCAGGTACCGATCCCCGCGATGGTTTGGACAAGAAGATCCTCGTCACCGTGGAACGTGGTGGCCGAGAGGGGTTCCAGCGTCACGAGCAGGATCGCGCCGAGAATGCGGTTGAGAATGATGGACAGGGTCAGTGCGAAGCTGCGAATCATCCAGCGGCGATGGTCGCCGATCCGGCGCTGCCGGGCCGCACGCAGGCCTGCGATCGTCGTCAGCAGCCAGAGGGCCGACAGCATCACATTGCTGACCCGGGCGACCGGGCCGAACGGGCTGGTCGCGCCGATGACCAATCCGGTGAGACCGGCCGGGAGGACGCCTGCGAACACGTAGCAGCGGCCGAGAAGCCGATGCAGTGGGCGGTAGTGCGTCCGAAACCAAGGCCACACCTGGAATCCGCAGGTCAGGATGGCCACCGAACCGCAGATCACGTGGATCACCAGCAGTGGATAATGCAGGGCGAAACCCGCGTCGGGCACTCGGGACTGCGACCGGTCGAAGGTGAGATAGGGGGGAAGTGAGAATGCGACGAAAGCCAGGACCAGTACCAGTAGCGGCCCCGTCCACGGGCGCCGCCACCAGGCGGGGCGGGGATCGGAGTGGGCGGAGCGCGGTGATCGCCGGGTCGAAAAAGTCATGAGGGACCATCCGGGGGAGCCGAGGAAGCGAGATTCTGCGTATAACGTACGCGTAGCGTATGGCATACGCAATAATGTGAGGAGTGGCTGGTGAGCGACGAGATCGCACCGTTGGCGCGACTGTTGTGGTCAGGGCAGCAACCTTCCGGGCGTGGTCCGCGACCGGCGCTGAGCCGTGACAGGATCGTCGCCGAGGCGATCACGATGGCCGACGCGGACGGGATCGGGGCGCTGTCCATGCAACGGCTTGCCAAGCAGTTGGGCGCGGCCACCATGTCGTTGTATCGGCACGTGCCGAGCAAAGACGACCTGGTGGCGCTCATGCTCGACGCCGCCATGGGCACACCACCCGCGCTGCCGGGGGACTGGGAGGGGGCCATAGACCGCTGGGCTCGGGCGATGCGTGATCTCTACACGCGTCATCCCTGGGTCCTGGCCGTAGGGACCGGTAATCGCTATCTCGGGCCCAACGAAGCTGCCTGGGGCGAAGCTGCCACCCGCGCGCTGCTGGACGGCGGGCTGCCGGTACACCTGGTGACCGATACATTACTTTCGGTCAGCGCCTTCACCTCCGGAGTCACCCGCCTCGAGGTCGACCCGGCGCGCGGGTGCGACTCTCCCACGCATGTGGGTCCGGTGCTGGATCCCGTCGTTTTCGCCGAATTCGACGGGCCGCAGCGATTCCCGGCATTGACCGTTGTCGCCATGGCAGGCGCGGCCGAGCCACGCGGCACGAGCGCGACGGCCGCCGCGGTGTTCGAGTTCGGACTTGCCGCGCTGGTGGCGGAGGTCGCCACCCGGCTCTCGCGCTGACCGCCATCATCGACGAGTAGCTGCCGCGAAGGTTGTAGACCGTTCTCCACGACACCCTCGGCACTCGGCGCGGCGTCTAGTGTTCGCGGTCGGTCCAGCACGGGGTCGGTGCGTCGATACCGCGCAATGCGACGGATCCGTATTTCACCCACTCCGCGCGCTCGCCCGCGGCGGCGGCGTCGACCACGCTCTGCGAGACCAGGATGCGCCGCGGTACCTCCTTGGCGCGGCTGGTGAGCCGGGCCGCGGCGTTCACCGCGTCCCCGATCACCGTGTACTCCCGGCGGGTGTCGGTGCCGACGTCCCCCGCGAACACCCGGCCACGCGCCACCCCGATGCCGATATCGAGTTCGCCCGCCGCCAGCACCTCGTCACGGATCCGGCGGGCGGCGCGCAGGGCCGGCGTCGCGTTGTCGGTCAGCGCGATCGGGGCGCCGAAGATACACAGCGCCGCGTCACCCTCGAACTTGTTCACCAGTCCGTCGTTGTCCTCGGTCGCGGCGACCACAGTGGCCATGAGCCGGTTCAATTTGGCCACGAACTCCTGCGGCGGCAGTCCGGTGGAGATGGCCACCGACCCGGTGACGTCGACGAACAGCGCCGAAACCTCCCGCACGTCACCGGTGAGATCGATCCCCCCGGCGAGTGCCCGCTCGGCCACTTCCTCGCCCACGTGCCGGCCGAACACATCCCGCATGCGCAATCGTTCGCGCAGGTTCGCCGACATCTCGTTCACCGAATGTTCCAGTCGGCCGATCTCGCTGGCGCTGCCCACCGACACCCGCACATCCAGATCACCCCGGGTGATCCGGTCGACCGCTATCCGCAGCGTCCGCAGTGGTGAGGCGACGGCCCGGGTCAGTGCCCAGGTGGCCAGCACTCCGACGATCAGACTGATGGCGGCGAGATAGATGCCGGTCCGGATCCGATGTTCCATGGAGGTGGCCGGATCGGCCAGCACCACGATCAGCGCGCTGAGCGGCATGGCGCCCGATACCGCCCAGGCCAGCGCCACCCGGACGAACACCGACGAACTCCAGTGCATGGTCGCGCCGAGCACGCCGGCCACGATCGGCACCACGGGCCGGATGACCCGGTCCACGATCAGATAGGTCAGGCCGGCCGATTCGAGCCCGCCGATGGTGAACATCGCCAGCAGGACGGTGAGATCCCGCTCGGTGGTGAGACCGGCCAGCAGGACCGCCGACAGCACCACCCCCGGTGCCCACATCACCAGCGAGCGCACCGTGATGGCGAGCGGCAGGTGCAGGATCCGCCGCGCCTCCTCGGGGGTCGGCTTCCGGGAGCTGTCCAGCCAGGCGAAATAGCTCATCCGGTCGCGGACGGCCAGCGCGATCCCCAATAGCGACGCGACGATCGGATAGACGGTGACCAGCATCAGCCCGCTCAGCTGATCGGCGCCGACGCGACCGGGAAAGCCGATGAGCACCAGCTGGGTCACGATGACCGCGAGACCGCTGAGGTGGGCGGCGATGACGACCGACGCCAGCCCCCAGCGGGCGAGGACGGTCCACTGCACCAGGCGGGTGACCGTGCCGGCCCGGGGCCGGGATCCGACGCTGTAGGCCATCGGCGGGTTACCCGCGGTGGCCGCTGGAGCGCGGGCGGCCGGAATCGGAGGACACGACTCAGCAGCCTAATCGACGTAGCTGGTCAGCGGTCCGGGAACGAACCCGCTCACCCCAGCAGCACCAGCCAGACCGCCGCGTAATGGCAGAGCGCGGCCACCACGGTGGCGGCGTGGAAGAACTCGTGGTGGCCGAAGGTGCTGGGCCACGGGTTGGGCCAGCGGGTCGCGTAGAGCACCGCGCCGATGCTGTAGGCCAGCCCGCCGGCGACCAGCAGCAGGACCGCGGGCAGGCCGACCGAACGATAGAGCTCCCCACCCACCGGGACCACCGCCCAGCCGAGCAGTAGATACAAAGGCACTCCCACCCACCGCGGGGCGAGCGGCCACAGCAGTTTCAGGGCGACCCCGGCCAGCGCGCCCGCCCACACCACGGTGAGCAGGATCGGGCCGGTCGGATCGGGCAGGCCGAGCAGCGCGAACGGCGTGTAGGTGCCCGCGATGAACACGAAGATCATCGAATGGTCCGCGCGTTTCATCCGCGTCCGGGCCTGGACCGTCGGCCAGGTGATGCGGTGATAGACGGCGCTGACCCCGAACAGAGCGCAGATGGTGAGTCCGTAGACCAGGGTCGCGACGACCGCTGTCACCGAGATGGTGGCCGCCGTGGCGACCAGCGCGGTCACGCCCACCGCGGCGAAACCGGTGGCCCAGGTGTGGATCCAGCCACGCATCCGGGGTTTGACCAGCGCGACCAGTGAGTCCGCCGGGTTGGGGACCGGGTCGTCGTTGTCCGGGCCGGTTCGCGAGTCGAGCGCGGCGCCGGTGAGGGTGCCGGTGGGCTCCGGGGCACCGGGATCCGGAGGGCCGCCGGGGGACGGGTGGGACACGTTGCCTCCTGGCTCGGGTGCGCACTGCCCGGTTTCCGATGGCAGCGCGTCGGCCCGCCGTTGGTGCCGGCCTGCGGATACTCCGCGGCCCGCCGGGGCCGATAGTGAACTCATGGGTAACCTACGGCGGCGTAGGTTTCTCTCGTTGGCTACTGTACCGCCTCACCCGCCGATACGGGTCGTCTCCGCCCCGGGCCGTGACCGCCACCGCGTTCCGCCACAACTCGGACCACGGGCGGAAGAGGCGTACTGTTGGTCGTCGTGGAATTTCCGAGTCGGCTGCGGGGCTTTCCCTATCGCATCTATGAGGCCCGTCTGGCCAAGCAGCTTGCGGATAAACAGCATCCGCGCCATGTGGCGGTGGTGTGCGACGGCAACCGCCGCTGGGCCCGGGAGAACGGGTTCACCGATATCACCCACGGACACCGTGTCGGCGCTCTCAAAGTCGCCGAACTGGTCAGCTGGTGCGAAGCCGAAGGAATCGAGCTCGTCACCGTCTACCTGCTCTCCACCGAAAACCTCAGCCGCGGCCAGGAAGAACTGGAAACCCTCTTCGAAGTCATCACCGACGTCGTCGAGGAACTCGCCGCCCCCGAACAGAACTGGCGGGTACGCATCGTCGGCACCCTGGACGGTCTCCCCGAACTGGTCGCCAAACGAATGCGCACCGCCACCGAACGCACCCGCGAACGCACCGGCACCCACGTCAACGTCGCCATCGGCTACGGCGGCCGCCAGGAGATCGCCGACGCCGTCCGCCAACTGGTCCGCCAGGAGATATCGGCCGGCGAAACCGGCGAAGACCTGGTCCAGTCCATTACGGTCAGCGCCATCGGGCAGCACCTCTACACCTCGGGCCAACCCGACCCCGACCTGGTGATCCGCACCTCCGGCGAACAGCGGCTCTCCGGCTTCCTGCTCTGGCAGAGCGCCTACTCCGAGATCTGGTTCACCGAGGTCTACTGGCCCGAGTTCCGCCGCGTCGACTTCCTCCGCGCCCTCCGCGACTACGCCGCACGCCACCGCCGCTACGGTGTTTGATTTGCGCGCCTTCGACCCTTTATGGGCCTCGCTGAACTCGGCACCGGGAGGGCGCTTCTGTTCGTGAAGGCGATCGAACGCGAGGTCGCCCGGGCGGTCGCGGCAACGTCCCCGCCGGTGTCACAGTTTCCGCAACCGCAACCTGTTGATCGTGTGGTCGGAGTCCTTCCGCAGGACCAGCGTCGCACGGGGCCGGGTGGGCAGAATATTGTCCACCAGGTTGGGGCGGTTGGTGGAGTTCCAGATATCCTTCGCCGCCGCCGTCGCCTCCGCGTCGGTGAATTTCGCATAGTGATGGAAATGGGCCTTGGGATCGGCGAAACCGGTGGCACGCAGGCTCAGGAACCTTCGTACGTACCAGGTTTCGATATCTTCGATCCGCGCGTCCACGTAGATGGAGAAATCGAAGAGGTCCGAGACCATCAGCCGCGGCCCCGTCTGCAATACGTTCAGTCCTTCGACGATGAGGATATCCGGCTGGCGTACACAGTGGAATTCGCCGGGGACTATGTCGTAGGAAATATGTGAATAGACGGGCGCGCAGACTTCTTCGGCGCCTGATTTCACTTCGGTGACGAAACGCAGCAGTTTGCGGCGGTCGTAGCTTTCCGGGAAGCCTTTGCGGTGCATGAGCCCGCGGCGGGTGAGTTCGGCCGTGGGATAGAGGAATCCGTCGGTGGTCACCAGATCGACCCGGGGATGATGATCCCAGCGGGCCAGCAGTGCCTGTAGCACGCGGGCCGTGGTGGATTTGCCGACCGCCACGCTGCCGGCCACGCCGATCACGAAGGGGACCTGTTTGTCCGGATGCGATTCGCCGAGGAAGGTGGCGGTGGCCGCGAACAAGCGCTGTCTGGCCGCCACCTGCAGGTGGATCAACCGGGCCAGCGGCAGGTAGACCTCGGCGACTTCCTCGAGGTCGATCTGTTCGCCCAGACCCCGCAGCCCGATCAGTTCTTCCTCGGTGAGCACCAGCGGAGTCGATTTGCGCAGTTCGCGCCACCGTTTCCGGTCGAATTCCACATACGGACTCGGCTCGCTCGCCTTGGCCATCTACTCAGCGCTCCACTCTGCCGGACACTCGTGCTCGCGGTGCCTTGCCCGTGGGATTCCGCCGCTGCGGCTGTCGCGACCCCGGCAGGTCCGGCGCTCTGGCTGTGCCCTCATGGCTGAATTCTGCCCCTCGGCGGGGAGTGGGGGGATCGGGGGGTCCATTACTGTCGTGTATAACAACTGCTTCCCGTGGTAGCAGGGATGCGCGGCCGGTGCGCGGCGGCCGAATCCACGCCGGGAGTGGCGCGGTGTCGCGGAGCCGGCCGGCCGTGCGTTGCCGCCGTACGCCGATCGCGGCGGGCCTTCGCCCGTTAGGGTCGATGCCATGGAAGCCCATCCCCTGGTGATCGAATACCTGCGCCTCGGTCTGGCATTCGACCGGATCGAAGAGGGATTCGTCGACGCCTACACGGCCGACCCGCGGCTGCGGCAGGAGGTCGAGAACGCGCCGAAGCCCGAACCCCGGGAGCTGGCCCGTACGGCCGCGCGGTTGCGTGCGGAACTGCCGAACGCCGGCCTCGGCGCCGCGCGAACCGAGTTCATCGATGTGCATCTGCGGGCGCTGGAATGTTCGGGTCGCAAATTCGCCGGGGACGATATCGGTTTCGTCGACGAGGTGCGCGCGTATTTCGACGTCGATATCGCGCCCGGCGATCCCGCCGAATACCAGGAGGCGCACCGCAAGATCGACGAGGTCCTGGGCGGATCGGGTCCCCTGATGGAGCGGATGGCGGCCCATCGCAAGGCCGACGAGATCCCGCCCGAGAAACTCGAGGCCTGCGTCGAAGCGTTCTCCGGCGCGCTGCGCGAACTGGTCCGGGCCCGGTACCCGCTGCCCGACCACGAACACGTGACCTACGAGGTGGTCGGCGACAAGCCGTGGTCGGGATTCAACTACTACCTCGGCAACTACCGTTCGAAGGTCGCGATCAACTCCGACCTGCGCCAGCACATGGCGAATCTGCCCCGGCTCATCTCGCACGAGTCCTACCCGGGGCATCACACCGAGCACTGCCGCAAAGAAGCCGGCCTGGTGGCCGCCGGGCAGGCCGAGCAGACGATCTTCCTGGTCAACACGCCGCAGTGCCTGATGGCCGAAGGGCTGGCGGACCTGGCGTTGCGCTCGATCGTCGGGCCCGGCTGGGGCCGGTGGGCCGAGGAGATCTACGCCGATCTGGGACTGCGGTTCGACGGTGAACGCGCCGAACGCCTCGCCGAGGCCTCCGGCCAGTTGCTCGGCGTCCGGCAGGACGCCGCGCTCATGCTGCACGACCAGGGCAAGGACGCCGACGACGTGGCCGCCTTCCTGGAGCGCTGGTCGCTCACCACCCCCGACCGCGCCCGCCAGTCGCTGCGCTTCCTGTCCTCACCGCTGTGGCGCGCCTATATCAGCACCTACGTGGAGGGCTACCGGCTGCTGGGCGGTTGGCTCGACCGAGCCACCGACGAGGACGACCGCGCCGACCGCTTCCGCCGTCTCCTGGACGAACCCCTCATCCCCTCCGCCCTCCGCGCCGCCTGACCGGGTCCTGTGCCCACCTCACCTCCGTTTGGCAGGGCTTCGTGGCCTGGGTCACAAGGGACCCCGGCCACGCCCCGCCGAAGGCCGGGGCAGATAAACCGATCCCCGCGGTGACTCATACACTGGCGTGGTGACGCAGACGACCGCCTCTGTCAATACCCAGTCTCTCGGTGAGCTCGATCCCGAACTCGCCACCGCGATGGCGGGTGAGCTCGCCCGGGAACGCGACACCCTGGAAATGATCGCGTCGGAGAACTTCGTGCCGCGCGCGGTGCTGCAGGCGCAGGGCAGTGTACTGACCAACAAGTACGCCGAGGGCTATCCCGGTCGTCGCTACTACGGCGGCTGCGAGCACGTCGACGTGGTCGAGAATCTCGCCCGGGAGCGCGCCAAGGCGCTGTTCGGCGCCGATTTCGCGAATGTGCAGCCGCATTCCGGCGCGCAGGCCAACGCCGCGGTGCTGATGTCGCTGCTCGATCCGGGCGACCGCCTGCTCGGCCTGGACCTGGCCCACGGCGGCCACCTCACCCACGGCATGCGGCTGAACTTCTCCGGCAAGCTCTACGAGGTCCACTCCTACGGGGTCTCCAAGGAAGACCACCGCGTGGACATGGACAACGTCCGGGCGATCGCCCGGGAAGCGCGGCCGAAGGTGATCGTCGCCGGCTGGTCGGCGTACCCGCGGCATCAGGATTTCGCGGCGTTCCGGGAGATCGCCGACGAGGTCGGGGCCTACCTGTGGGTCGATATGGCCCATTTCGCCGGACTGGTCGCCGCCGGACTGCATCCCTCCCCGGTGCCGCACGCCGACGTGGTCTCCTCCACTGTCCACAAAACCCTCGGCGGGCCTCGCTCGGGCCTCATCCTGGCGAAACAGGACTACGCCAAGAAGCTCAACAGTTCGGTGTTCCCCGGACAGCAGGGCGGCCCGCTGATGCACGTCATCGCCGCGAAAGCGGTCGCGTTCAAGATCGCCGGCACCCCGGAGTTCGCCGAACGCCAGCAGCGCACCCTGACCGGCGCCAAGATCCTCGCCGAACGCCTCACCGGCGCCGACGTCGCGGGTAAGGGCATCAGCGTTCTCACCGGCGGCACCGATGTCCATCTGGTCCTGGTCGACCTGCGCAATTCCGACCTCGACGGCCAGCAGGGCGAAGACCTGCTGCACGAGGTCGGCATCACGGTCAACCGCAACGCCGTCCCCTTCGACCCGCGGCCCCCGATGGTCACCTCCGGCCTGCGTATCGGCACCGCCGCCCTGGCCACCCGCGGCTTCGGCGACACCGAGTTCACCGAGGTCGCCGATATCATCGCCACCGCCCTCGCCGGCGGGGCCGACCTGGACGCACTGCGCGGCCGGGTCAAGAAACTCGCCAACGACTTCCCGCTCTACCAGAGCCTGGAGGACTGGAACCTGCTGTAATCCGGCGCGCCGGCTCGCGCTGGCGAGCGGTTCGTGAAGGTGAGATGTGGGCCTGCTCGTGAAGGTCTGTGTTTATGGCGCGCTGGCGCGCGCGGGGTTGAGGCCCCCTTGGTCTCGCCGTTTCGGCCTCGAGACTTGCGCCTTCGGCGCGGGCGCTTTCGAGGCCGAAACGGCGAGACGGGCCTCAACCCTTGGAGGTGTCTCGTAAAACTCGACGCAGGCGGGTTGCGTCGGCATTCGATGTCCAGGACCGATGCCGACTCGGTCGCGTGGGACGGCCTCGCGTTAGATCGTCTTCACAAGCAGCACTCTTTTCGGTGCCGAGTTCGGCGAGGCCCTCAAAGGGTTGAGGCCCGTCCCGTCGTTCAGGCCTCGAAGCGCATGCGCCGCAGGCGCGAGTCTCGAGGCCTGAACGACGGGACCTTCGGCGGCCTCGACCCCGCGCGCCGAAGGCGCGCAATTGGACACTGTCCTAGGCTCGGACAATGGATACCGAGCTGAATCAGGACGCGGTCACCACGGTCCGCGAGTTCTTCACCGCGATGGAGATCGGCGCGCTCGACGAGGCGCTGGAGCTGGTGCATCCCGATATCGTCTGGAAGAACACCTCGCTGCCGGATGTGCGCGGGGCTCGGCGGGTCGGGAAATTGATACGCGGTCTGGACCGGGAGCAGTTCGGGTTCTCGGCGCAGATGCACCATATCGCCGCGGACGGGTCGGTGGTGCTCACCGATCGTACCGATGTGCTGCGGTTCGGGCCGGTGCGTATCTCGTTCTGGGTGATGGGGACCTTCGAACTGCGAGACGGCCGGATCGTGCTGTGGCACGACCATTTCAGCTGGGAGAACTTCCTGCGCGGCACCGCGGTCGGGGTCGTGAAGGCGCTTTTCGGCCGCTGACCCGCCGGGTCGCGTCGACGCGGACGCCGTTCGAGAGCGCCGTGGCGCGCTCTCGAACGGCTGCGCCGGGCCCTAGGCGTTGGGCCCGTACTCCTCGAGCATCTCGGTGACCAGCGCGGCGATCGGCGACCGCTCGCTGCGGGTCAGGGTGATATGCGCGAACAAGGGGTGACCCTTGAGCTTTTCGACCACCGCGGCGACACCGTCGTGCCGGCCGACCCGCAGATTGTCGCGCTGCGCCACATCGTGGGTCAGGACCACCCGGGAACCGCTGCCGAGCCGGCTCAGCACCGTCAGCAGGACATTGCGTTCCAGCGACTGGGCCTCGTCCACGATCACGAACGAATCGTGCAGCGACCGGCCTCGGATATGGGTCAGCGGGAGGACTTCCAGCATGTCCCGGCTGAGCACCTCCTCCATGACCTCGCGGCTGGCCAGGCCGTCCAGTGTGTCGAAGACGGCCTGGGCCCACGGGCCCATCTTCTCGTTCTCGGTGCCCGGCAGATAGCCGAGTTCCTGACCGCCCACCGCGTAGAGCGGCCGGAAGACCACGACCTTGCGCTGAGTGCGCTTCTCCAGCACCGCTTCCAGACCGGCGGTGAGTGCCAGCGCGGATTTACCGGTGCCGGCGCGGCCGCCCAGCGAGACGATGCCGACGCTCTCGTCGAGCAACAAATCCAATGCGACGCGCTGTTCCGCGGAGCGGCCGTGCAGCCCGAACGCCTCCCGTTCCCGCACCAGTTGCACCCGCTTGTCCGGTGTCACCCGGCCGAGAGCGCTGGAACTGCTGCCGAGGAGCCGGATTCCGGTGTGGCAGGGCAGTTCTCGTGCCTCGTCGAGATCGACGACCGATTCGCTGTAGAGCCGGTCGACGACTTCGGAGGCGGTGTCGATCTCGACCATGCCCGTCCAACCGGAGGTCACCACATCCTGTGCGTGATATCCCTCCGCCCGTAGACCTACCGCGCTGGCCTTCACCCGCATCGGGATGTCCTTGGACACCAACACCACCTGGCATCCGTCGGCCGCGAGATTCAACGCGCAGGCCAGGATGCGGGAATCGTTGCTCTCGGTGCGGAAACCGACCGGCAACACCGAGGGGTCGGTGTGGTTCAGTTCCACCTGCAACGTGCCGCCGTCGGTACCTATCGGCAGCGGTTCGTCGAGCCGGCCGTGGGCCACCCGCAGATCGTCGAGCATGCGCAGCGCCTCGCGGGCGAACCAGCCGAGTTCGTGATGGTGTCGTTTACCTTCGAGTTCGCTGATCACGACCAGCGGCAACACCACATGATGTTCGCCGAACCGGGTCACTGCCCAGGGATCCGACAGCAGCACCGAGGTGTCGACCACGAAGGTTTTCAAACCTTTCTGAATGAAGCGAGAATTCGCCGAAGGGGCGGATACGGAGCGATTATCAGTCACGGTAGGCTCCTATGGTCTGCGCGGCACCCACACAGACAGTCTCGCTGGGCCGGTAGGTCCGGATGGCTGCTGACGTGGTGCGTCAGTGGCCACGAGGACCGGGTGCCGGCCCCCTCGTACTGAGTCTCTCAGTCACGGTCAGGACCTCCCGAGCGAACCGCAACGTGCGACCCGCCACTCCGAAGCTACCTCCTCACCACCCCTGCGCGCTCGGAGAAATGCGGGAGGCTTTGATGAATTCGCTGTGAACTGGGCCCGGTTCGGCGGGTTCCGCGCAGGTCAGAGTGGGTATCGGTCGCCCCCGATCGATTCGGATCAGGTATCGGCGGAACTCGCGGTATCCCGGGGCCGAGACGGCGTGTTCGCTCCGGGTTCGCCTTCGTGTCGCCCGGCGCGCGCCGCCTCAGCCGCCCAGCTGCTCAACGAGTACCGGAACATGGCTGTGACCCGGCTCTCTGACTGCGGTGACCAGAGTCACCGGCGGGCTGCTACCGGCGCGCTCCCGTAACCGGTGCAGTATCTCGCGGGCCGCCGGCTCGGCGAGCTCGGCGCGGTAGCGGTCGCCGAATTCGGTGCGCCGGCCGTCCGGGTCTTCGTGGAACCACCGGCGCAATTCGGTCGAGGGGGTGATCTCCTTGGCCCATTCGTCGATCCCGGCCGCGGCCTTGGCGAGGCCGCGCGGCCACAGGCGGTCGACGAGCACCCGGTATCCGTCCTCGGCCGCGGGCGGCTCGTAGACGCGTTTGACCTGGAAGCCGGGCGGTGGGGTGAGGGTATCGTCGGTCATCGGGCCATCGCAGCACGGTATCGGCTCGGAGTGGGTACGCCACGCGGCGGCCGGCCGGGCGACCCTCCCGGAAACCGAGCCCCGAGCCCGGTGCCGGGATTAGAGTCGGCGATATGACCGAGTACGAGGAGTTGGACAAGCTCTCGTCGAAGGAACTGCACGACCGCGCGGTCAGGTCCGCGGTGCGGCACGGTGATATCCGCTTCCTCTGGGAACTGCTGACCCGGATCCCGGCGGCGGAGGCCACCGCGGGCCGGACCGGGGAGAGCGAAGCCGATATCAAATGGGTGGTGCCCATGCTCGACGACTACATCCACGCCGGTGACGGTGAACTCGCCGAGGCGCTGCGCGGGTTCTATCTGGATTACCTGCGGGAGCATTCCTGACCGTGGCGCGGCGACGGGCACCGCGGGCTCGCCGCGGTGCCCGGATCGGCACGGCCCCGGCCCCACGCGTTGCGGTACTCGCCGAAGGACGCGGTGATCGGGGTGCCTCGAGATCCGCCGCCGACACCACGGCCGGGTGAGTTCGCCCGCCGCGGGAACCCACCCGCGCGGCCACCGGTTGCGGGTCAGCCGGCGTAGGCCTCCCGCATCGCCCGCACATCGATCTTCTTCATCTGATACATGGCCGCGAGCGCCCGGTCGACCGCCGCCGGATCGTCACCGGAGAGCAGGTCGTTGGCCTCGCTGGGCCAGATCTGCCACGGCACCCCGTACTTGTCGTTGAGCCAGCCGCACTGGACCTCCTCGCCGCCGTCGGCGAGCAGCGCCTCCCACAGCCGGTCCACCTCGGCCTGGTCGTCACAGTTGACCAGCAGCGACATGGCATGGGTGTAGTGGTAGTCGCCGCCCCCGTTGATAGCGGTGAACTGCTGCCCGGCGAGCTGGAAATCGACCAGCATCACCGTCCCCGCCTCGCGCATACCCGACTCCGTGTAGCGCTGCACCCCGGTGATCTTCCCGTCCGGGAACAGGGAACAGTAGAACTCCGCGGCCTCCTCGGCCTGGGTGTCGTACCAGAGATTGGTGACGATCTTCTGCATGACGATCCTCCTCAGCTGACGGCTGGTATGCACTGACGACGGATCCCGGAGCCGGAACTGATCGGCTCCGGCCGGATTCGATCGATGATCCGATACCGGGCTGCGCATACGGCCCGACCCGCCGGGCCCGATCATCGAGAGTCCGCCGCGGTGAGTCGGGCTTTCATAGCCCCGGCTCGGCACTCCGCCGCCCACTCGCTGCGCTGTGCCGCTCCAGAGCCGGGACCGGCCCCGACCGTCGACGTGGCCAGAAAAGGGGTGAGGTGGACCTGTGCCGGTCGACGATTCTCGCGACCGAGGACGACGCCCGAGCCGGCCCGCCGGGCCGGCCGGCACGAGCCGAGGCCGGGCGGGCCGGGAGGCGATCAGTCGGTGATTTCAGCGCCCGTCGGTGGCGGTGGTGCGGCTTCGAGGCGGAGGAATTCCTCATCGGTGAGCAGCCGGGACCGGATCAGGAACCGGACCCCCTCGGGCGCCTCCAGGGAAAACCCGCTGCCCCGCCCGGGCACCACGTCCACCGTCAGATGGGTGTGCTTCCAGTACTGGTACTGGTCGGCGCTCATCCAGAACGGGGTGTCCACATCCACCTGCCCCAGCAGCACATCCTGCGCCCCGACCCGGAACTCGCCCCGGGGGTAGCACATGGGCGCGCTGCCGTCACAGCACCCACCGGACTGGTGGAACATCACCGGACCGTGCCGCGCGATCAGCCGGTGCAGCAGATCGGCGGCGGTCGCGGTGAGTTCCACCCGGTTCGGGTCCGGCATCAGAAGAACCCGAGCTTCTGCGGTGAGTAACTGACCAGCAGGTTCTTGGTCTGCTGGTAGTGGTCCAGCATCTGTGCGTGGTTCTCCCGGCCGATACCCGATTTCTTGTAGCCGCCGAACGCCGCGTGCGCGGGGTAGGCGTGATAGCAGTTCGTCCACACCCGGCCGGCCTTGATACCGCGACCGAGCCGGTAGGCGGTATTGCCGTCCCGGGTCCAGACACCCGCGCCGAGACCGTAGAGGGTGTCGTTGGCGATCTTCAGGGCCTCCTCGGTGGAATCGAAGGTGGTGACCGAGACGACCGGGCCGAAGATCTCCTCCTGGAAGATGCGCATATCGTTGCTGCCCTTGAAGATGGTCGGTTCCACGTAGTAGCCGTTCGGGTAGCCCTCCACCGAGCGAAGCCCGCCGCCGGTCAGCACCTCGGCGCCTTCCTTCTTGCCGATATCGATGTAGGACATGATCTTCTCGAGCTGGTCGTTACTGGCCTGCGCGCCGATCATGGTCGCGTCGTCGAGCGGGTCGCCGCTCACGATGGCCTTGGTGCGCTCCACACAGCGGGCCATGAACTCGTCGTAGATGGACGAATGGACGAGCGCCCGCGACGGACAGGTGCAGACCTCGCCCTGGTTCAGCGCGAACATCACAAAACCTTCGACGGCCTTGTCCAGGAAATCGTCGTCGGCGGCCATGACATCCGGCAGGAAGATATTCGGGCTCTTCCCGCCCAGTTCCAGGGTGACCGGGATGATGTTCTCGCTCGCGTACTGCATGATCAAGCGGCCGGTGGTGGTCTCCCCGGTGAACGCCACCTTCGCCACCCGCGGACTCGACGCCAGCGGCTTACCGGTCTCCACCCCGAAACCGTTCACCACATTCAGCACACCCGGCGGCAACAGGTCGGCGATCAGCTCGACCACCTTCAGAATCGACGCCGGCGTCTGCTCGGCCGGTTTCAGCACCACCGCGTTACCGGCCGCCAGCGCCGGAGCCAATTTCCAGGTGGCCATGAGAATGGGGAAATTCCACGGGATGATCTGACCGACCACGCCCAGCGGCTCGTGGAAGTGATAGGCGATGGTATCGGCGTCGATCTCGCTGATTCCGCCCTCCTGGGCGCGGATGGCCCCCGCGAAATACCGGAAATGGTCCACGGCCAGCGGCAGGTCCGCCGCCTTCGTCTCTCGGACCGGCTTCCCGTTCTCCCAGGTCTCCGCGACCGCCAGCGCCTCCAGATTCTCCTCGATCCGATCCGCGATCTTGTTGAGGATATTCGCGCGCTCGGTGGTCGAAGTGGCCCCCCATCCGTCGGCGGCGGCATGCGCGGCATCCAGTGCCAATTCCACGTCGGGCGCGGTGGAACGCGCTACCTCGCAAAAGGTCTCGCCATCGACCGGCGACGGATTGTCGAAGTATTCACCTCCCACGGGCGCGGTCCATTCACCCCCGATGAAATTGTCGTATCGGCGGGCATAGCTGACGATGCTGCCGTCGGCACCGGGCTTGGCGTAGGTCATGACGAACTCCTCGGTCGACTCGGGCGCTGAACGCACGCCGGATAGAGCGTGATGTACCTCACTATGCCGCCTGGCGGGCAGTGGTACGCCGTGTTCACGATGAAACGTGGGATCGATTCCGGTCGGTTTCGGATCGGGGCTGGTCGAGGTGGCGGCCGGAAAACAGACGTTGACGGCGGGGGAGGGGTCGCCCGAACCCTGCCGACCGAAGGTGGGCGTACCGGCTGATCGATCATCGGAGATATAGCGGCGACCGATCGGCGGCACCCCACGACGCGGCGGGCTTCTGCGCACCGCACGATCGGCCGAAGCCGTCTCGCTTGCGCCGAGGACTGTTGCTCGTGTCGAACGTCCGGCCCGAGGTGATGCTGCGCCGTCGAGCGATCTCCCGAAGGCCGGGTCGACCGTGGTCACGGCCGGGACGTCGGTTGCCGCGGAAGGGAGTGAGAGGAACGAATAGGGTTGCCGCGGTGCGTTTTCGCGGGAGCGGGGGGTCCGGCGGAACCGGAGTGGGGGCGGGTGCGTCCAGTATGGTGAGTGAAGTTTACGGAAGGGTGGGCCGAGCGCGATGGATGTGGGGCAGGGGACCGCTACCTCGCTGTATCAGCAAGCTGTGGCAGGGACATTCCGGATGGAGCGGGGCGCCGCGGAACGGTGTGCGGCGGTGTACACGCGGTTGGTCGACACGTGCCTGGAGGCGCAGATTGCTGCATCCGAACGTCTGCGAGACACCTCCGGCTTCGGAGGCTTCGACTCCGCGCGCGAACTGGAGACCAATTTCGGGGGCAAGGGCGCTCTTACTACCGAGGTATTGACGGGGATGAAAGAGGCTGCGTTGCGTATGGCTGCGGCCTTTCTTCAAGCGGGCGGCGCCTTCCAGGAAGCCGACGCGATGAACAGGAGAGCTCTCGAAGCGGTGGAGGTCGACCAGTGATGGTGCGATACAAAGTTGTTGTACCTGTTTTTTGTGGAGCAATTGCCTTCGCTGTGGCAGGTTGCGCGGGCAGTGGAAGTCCGGCTGCGGTGGAAGCAACCACCTCGCCGGCTGTGTCGGTGAGTGAGGAAGAAGGATCGACTCGTCCGACACTGACGGAATCCAGACTGCAGCCCCCGCCGCTGCAAAACGAATACACCACCGAGGGTCGGCCGGAGGTGGTCTTCGATCCCTGTACTTGGATCAGCGATCAGGCTGCGGAGAAGGCAGGATTGGATCCCGCCAGCCGTCGTCGGGGCGACGATACGGTTGCCGAGTACACGTTTTTGACGTGCGATTTCGATAGCCCTCACTGGGATCTGCAGATCAACTCGGGGAATGTGACGTGGGAGGAAGATCTGCAGAAGAACGGAGCCTTCAGCGAGCCCTTGACCGTGAACGGCCGCGAAGCGATGTGGGTGCGTGACCCCCAGGAGGCCAAACGATGCAGCATCCATCTGCGCACGAAGGTCGGCTTTGTGATGTTCACGACCAAGCGAACTTTCGAAGGGTCGGAAGTTGGACTCCAGAAGTGTGATGGTGTCCTGCGTGTCGTGGAGGCACTCGAACCGGAGATCGGTTCGGGGAACTAGACCATGAGTGAAGACCAGTCCTCTTCGCCGCTCGGTATCTTCGGGCCGGGTCTGGGCATCGACCCATCGGCTGTGCCCAATCGTCTTTCAGGCCAGCAAAGCCAGTCCGGTGCGGAATATTTCGGATCTCAGGTTTCACACGGTGACCGAGACCCTTCGTACATCACGCGGATGGAGCAATTCGAAGGGATGTCGCATGAAGAGATCTTCACCAAAGTCGATGCCATGAAGCCCGGCCTCATGCATGAGATTGCCAGCGCCTACGAGTCCATTGCGAACGCTTTGAGTGGCGCCCTGCTCGGCGCCCACCTTTCGCTCCAGCGGGAGCTTTCGGAAGGTATGAGTGGTCAATTCGCTGACGCTGCTGCGCAAGCTACAAAGAAATTTCACGACCAAGCCAATGACGTGCAAGAAGTCATCCGCGCGGTCGGCTTCCGCGTGGATGCCGCTGCCTACGGCGCCGAGGTTGTGCGGAAATCCGTCCCACCGCCACCCACTCAGGCGCCCGGGACGAACCCGACGCTCGCCACCTCGGTGGTCGACCCCGCCCAGGTCGCCCAGACTGTTGTCGGCGCTACCGATCCCGCCGCTGCCGCCGCGCTCGATCGGTACAAGGAAGAGCAGCGATTGGTCGCGGTGGAAGCCATGAACATGGCGTACAAACCCACTTATCAGTCCGCCGGTGACGGGGTGCCGACCTTCGTGCCGGTTCAGGCGCCGGGGGACGGGCCGGGGCCCTCTGTTCCGGGCGGTACATCCACCACCGGGCCCAATGGCAGCAGTACAACGACCTCGGCTCCCGGTGGTGAAACCCCGGGTTCCGAGACGCCCGGAGCGAACGAAACCGACGGGGAGGGCAGCGAAAGCGCGGGTACGGAGGAGGATTCGCAGACCACCACCGCCGGATCGAACGAGAACCCGACCACCCAGCAGCCGAACACGACGACGACCGGCACCCCGACCGGCGACCCGCAGCGCACCACCCCGTCGACCACCACCGGTTCTCCCTCCGTTTCCACCGGGGCGCCGGTCGGGACGCCCGGCGGGACGCCGCAGAGCCGAACTCCGGGTAAGACGGTGACCGCAACCCCCGGCGGGCCCAATACCGCCACGGGGTCTCCGAGTGCGGCGGCAACGGCCGCGGGTACCAGCCGGGGGATGTCCGGGATGCCGGGCATGATGTCCGCGGGCGCGGGCAGGCGTGGGGAAGACGACGACGAGCACAAGACGCCCGATTACCTGATCCAGGATCGTGAAGAAGAGCTGTTCGGTCCTCGGATCAGCGCCCTGGGTGGGGTTCTCGGAGCCGACGCTCCCGCCGCGCAGCCGGCCGATGATCGCGGTGACCGGCGGTGAAGTGGGAATTCACTCCGGACGAATTCATGCACGTCTGGAAGGAGACCGGTAAGGACCGGTATCCGTACCCATTGGAGGTGCGGTCTTCGGTGCGCTGGGAGGACGAGTTCCAACGGTTGGCGGCCGGGATCGCGACGGCGTATCCCCGAGGCGGTGATCCCGATTTGACTGCCGCGTTGCGTGTCGCCGCCGACCCCGAGTACACGCTCACCCTCTCGGGTAGTCGCCGGCACCGGATCCGCGCGTACGGGGCTTTCGCGGGGCAGGTGGCCGTCACCGCCGTGCAATTCCCCGGCACCACTACCGATTTCGACGGTAAGTTCGTGCTCCAGGTCGGCTCGCCCGCGCTCGTGCCCAAGATTTTTCTGCAGATCCTCGGGGAGCAGCCGAAGGGGAGCCGGGCACCGCTGGTGGAGAGTATCGACCGGCTCCGCGATACCTACGAGGTGTGGAACGGCGGTACACCGCAGCCGGCCGACCGGATGCGCCGACTGCTGAAGGCGCCGCGGGCGGGGTCGGGATTCCTGGAGGCGCGGCACCGGTTGCGTGAGCCGGAACCGCCGCCGCCCCGCTATCTGAGCTGGTTCGATGTCGCCGAAGACGGGCGCTACGTCTATCGGCACCGCTACCAGGATTTCCATATCGACCCGATCTCGCATGCGGAGTTGAGCCGCGAGATCGACCGGCTCGTCTCCGCCGGGCACGGCTGAGCGGTAACGGGCACGCCGACTGCTGAGGTGGTCGATGGTGGGGTGCCGGTCGAGGGCCGCGCAGAAATAACTCACGGACATGGGAGCAGCCCAGCGCACCGACCCGGCGACCCGTCGCACGCTCACGGGTCGGCGGAGCGCGGTGGCACCGCGGGCAATTCCGGTGACCCAGACCTCACGCGTGGCACGCCAACATCGCCGGGGCGCGGCATAGGGTCGGGAACATGAGCGAGGAGAAGCAGTACCGCATCGAGCACGACACCATGGGCGAGGTCCGCGTTCCGGTGGACGCGCTGTGGCGTGCCCAGACTCAGCGGGCGGTGGAGAACTTCCCGATCAGCGGGCGGGGGCTGGAGCGGGCGCAGATCCGGGCGCTCGGGCTGCTGAAGGGGGCCTGCGCGGTGGTGAACCGGGATCTGGGGTTGCTCGACGAGGAGCGGGCCGCGGCGATCGTGGCGGCGGCCACCGAGATCGCGGAGGGCCGCCACGACGACCAGTTCCCGATCGATGTGTTCCAGACCGGGTCCGGGACCAGTTCGAATATGAACGCCAACGAGGTGATCGCCTCGATCGCGGCCGCGGGCGGGGTCACCGTGCATCCGAACGACCACGTGAACATGTCCCAGTCGTCGAACGACACCTTCCCGACCGCGACCCACCTGGCTGCCACCGAGGCCGTGATCAAGGATCTGCTGCCCGCCTTGGAACATCTGCGGCTGGCGCTGCTGGACAAGTCGGCCGAATGGCGCACTGTGGTGAAGTCGGGGCGTACGCACCTGATGGACGCGGTCCCGGTGACGCTGGGCCAGGAGTTCGGCGGCTACACCCGGCAGGTCGCGGCGGGGATGGAGCGGCTGCTGGCGACGCTGCCGCGGCTGGGTGAACTGCCGATCGGCGGTACCGCCGTCGGAACCGGGCTGAACGCACCCGCCGGGTTCGGGGCGAAAGTGGTGGCGGAGTTGGTGCGGGCCACCGGGATCGACGCGTTGACCGAGGCGGAGGATCATTTCGAAGCACAGGCGGCGCGGGACGGGCTGGTGGAGGTCTCCGGGGCGCTGAAGACGATCGCGGTGAGCCTGACCAAGATCGCCAACGATATCCGCTGGATGGGTTCGGGCCCGCTGACCGGGCTGGGTGAACTGCAACTGCCCGACCTGCAGCCGGGTAGTTCGATCATGCCGGGGAAGGTGAATCCGGTCCTGCCGGAGGCGGTCACGCAGGTGGCGGCGCAAGTGGTCGGAAACGATGCGGCGGTCACTTTCGCGGGTGCGGGCGGCCATTTCGAACTGAATGTCTACATTCCGGTGATGGCGCGTAATGTGCTCGAATCCATCCGGCTGCTGGCCGCGGTGTCCCGCTTGTTCGCCGACCGCTGTGTGCACGGGCTGACCGCCGACGTCGATCGGCTGCGCACCCTGGCCGAATCCTCGCCTTCCATCGTGACCCCGCTGAATTCGGCGATCGGTTACGAGGAGGCGGCGGCGGTGGCCAAACAGGCGCTGCGGGAGCAGAAGACGATCCGTCAGACGGTCATCGATCGCGGGCTGATCGGGGAGGCGCTCAGCGAGGAGGAACTCGACCGGCGCCTGGATGTGCTGTCGATGACGAATATCGACAACGACTGAGGCTGCCGGGCGGTCCGGGGTATTCGGTGCGACGCGACCGTGGATCGACGGTCGCGTCGCCGTGATGGGTCAGGACCGGAAACGGGCCAGTTCTTCTCGGGCCGCCTCCCCGGATTCGCCGAGGTCGGTGCGGCCGAATACGTCCCAGCGCCGCAGCAGCGGCGCGAAGACCAGCTCGTCCTGCCGCTCCGGGTCGTAGATACCGGCATCGGCGAGCGCCTCGTCGCTGCTGCGCCCGTCGGGCAGGGTGACCGAGGGGACCCGGAACGCGGCGACCTGGTCGGCGACGGCGCGCATGGTCTGGTCGGGGGTCTCGGCGAAACCGGCCGCGACGAGATCGGCGAATACCGCGGCCTGCCGCTCGTCGTCTTTGGCGATCTGCTCGCTGATCGCGGTGATCAGCGGGTTCTCCCCGAGTGCGGCGGTATTGCGGTGGCGTACGGCGGCGGCGGTCTCCTCGAACGCGCAGGCGGCCAGCACATCCAGCAGATGCAGCGGCTCGCGCCGGAAACCGTCGGTCATATGGCCCATCCGCAGCCGCTCCAGTTCCACCGGGTCACAGGCGCGGGTGACCATCAGGTAGTTGCGGATCACGATGGAGTGCCGGGCCTCCTCGGCGGTCCAGCGGCCCACCCAGCGCCACCACGCGCCGGTGCGCAGGTATTTGCCGATCTCGCGGTGGTACGAGGGCAGATTGTCGGCGATCAGCACGCTCACGGTGAGCGCCAGCCGGGCGGTATCGCTGAGCTCGGACTGCGAGGGGTCCCAGTCCTCGCCGCCGAGGAAGGCGAAGTTGCGGCCGTCGTCCCACGGGACGAAGTCGTGCGGCTGCCATTCATCGGCGATCTCGGTATGGCGCCGCATGGTCAGTTCCACCTCTACCGCGAGCGATTCCAGCAGGTCGCGGTCGGTCAACAGTTTCTGCACGCACACACGGTAGCGGGTCGGACCGGGTACGGGGTGAGCGCCGGGGTCGGGTTGGGGAATCTCGGTGATCCGGCCGATGCGGGTGGGGTCCGCGCACAGTCGGCGCCGCTCCCCGGATGTGAACGGAGATTCCGGAGCGGGTGTGGCGCGGACCCCGGACAGCGCTCGGAGCGCCCACCGTGATGGGCGCCCCGAGTGCGGTATCTCACTTCTCGGTGACCGTGGTGGAACGGTCGGAGGAGTTCCAGGTGATGGTGCCGCCCTCGAACTCGCTCTTCTTGCCCTCCGGGGTGGTCTCCTCGTCGGAGGTGGGGAAGCCGAGTTGGCCGTCGGCGCCGCCGTTGGCTTCCCAGGCTTCACGGATATCGCCCCACACGATATGGGCGCCGGTGTCCTCGCTGAAGAAGATCGTGCCGCCGGAGAAGTTCTGGTAGCGACCGCCGTCCCCGGCGACCTGTTCCTCCCCCTCGGGCATACCGAGGGTGCCGGTCGGCCCGCCGGCCTCGGTGTACTTCTGATAGATGCTGCCCTTCACGGTGATCTCGTTGCCGTCCGGGGTCTGCACGGTGGTTTCGCCGGCATCGGCATTGGGATCCTCGTCGGGGGTGGGTGAACCCTCGGCGCCCGTCGTCTCGGTGGGCGAGCCTTCGGCGCCCGGGGACGGGGATTGGCCGTTGGTACCGGTGTTGCCGCCCGGCATCACCGCCGAGGTCAGGGAGCCGACGGTATCCGACACCGAGTTGTCGTCGTCACCGCAGCCGGCGACGAGGAGACCAGCGGCGGCGAGTGCCATGGTGAATCCGGCCGAACGTCGAGCGAAGTGGTGCATGTCCATCCTCTCGCGAGGCCGGTGTGATGGACGGGCAGAGCGTGGTGGTTCATCACTCCGGCTGTGGGTTCGGCAACGTGACGGCTATCGAGCGCGGATATTCGTGACGCTGCCGGTTCGGTGGCCACGCGGATATTACCCGGAACAACCGGGCAAGGAGTCTGGATGCCAGAAAGTTGCTGGACATGGCGGGTATATGCCCGGGCGTGCCGAAACACCCCATGCGGTCCGGAGCGGGCCCCGGACCGCACACGCAACCGTCAGGGCAGCGGCGGGGCGGCGTGCTCGTCGCCGTGGAAATCGACCGACGAGTACTCGCGCAGCTTGGTGAGCCGGTGATAGGCGTCGATCATGCGGACGGTGCCCGATTTCGACCGCATCACAATGGACTGGGTCGAGGCGCCGCCGCCGTAGTAGCGGACTCCGCGCAGCAGGTCGCCGTCGGTGACACCGGTGGCGCAGAAGAAGACGTTCTCCCCGGCCACCAGGTCCTCGGTGGTCAGGACGCGGTCCAGATCGTGTCCGGCGTCGATCGCCTTCTGCCGCTCGTCGTCGTCCTTGGGCGCGAGTTTGCCCTGCAGCGCGCCGCCCATACAGCGCATCGCGGCCGCGGCGATGATGCCCTCGGGGGTGCCACCGATGCCGACCAGGATGTCGGTGCCGGAATCGGGCCGGGCGGCGGCGATGGCACCGGCCACGTCACCGTCGGAGATGAGCCGGATCCGGGCGCCGGCGTCGCGGACCTCTTGGATCAGGTCGCCGTGGCGGGGTCGGTCCAGGATGCAGACGGTGATATCGGAGACCGAGGCGTGCTTGGCCTTGGCGACCTTGCGGATGTTCTCCCCGATCGGCGCCGAGATATCGATCACCTCGGCGGCGTCGGGGCCGACGGCGATCTTGTGCATGTAGAACACGGCCGACGGGTCGAACATGGCACCGCGTTCGGCGACCGCCAGCACCGAGATGGCGCCGGGCGAACCCTTCGACATCAGGGTGGTGCCGTCGATCGGGTCGACCGCGAAATCGACCTCCGGACCGGTACCGTCGCCCACGTTCTCGCCGTTGTACAGCATGGGCGCCTCGTCCTTCTCGCCCTCGCCGATCACCACGACACCGCTCATGGAGACCGAGCTGACCAGCTGCCGCATGGCATCCACGGCCGCCCCGTCGCCGCCCTCCTTGTCGCCCTTGCCCACCCAGCGTCCCGCTGCCATGGCGCCGGCTTCGGTGACGCGGACGAGTTCGAGCGCAAGGTTGCGGTCGGGTGCCTCGCGGCGGCTCGGAGCGGGCGAAGATGCCGTCATAGCGGGTGCCTCCTAGGTTGTGTAACTTGCCGTAATTGTCGCATCGCCGGATTGCGTGCCGGTGATCACCTGGTACGGCAGTACCGGGGGCGGCGGGGTCCCGCTGTGACCACGATGGATACTGGGAGCGTGCCGAACAAGAAGCCACGCATCATGAACGACTACCGGGATCTTTTCTGGTCGTTGATCCCGTTGGTGCTGATCGCCGTGGTGTTCGCCGGACTGACCAGTCAGTGCAGTTTCTCCGCGACCGGTCCGACCCAGGGCACGATACCCAGTTTCGACGCCGCCGCGGCCCTGCGCTCGGACGCGCAGAACCTGTCCTTCCCGATTCGGGAGCCGGCCCTCCCGCAGAACTGGCAGGCGAACTCCGGGAGCCGCGACACCATCACCGAACGCGGCGGCGGCACGGTCAGCACCATCGGCTATGTCACCGGGATGGGCACCTATATGGAACTCGATCAGAGCGATGCCACCGAAGAGGTGCTGGCCGGGCATATCGCGGGCAGCCGGTACGCCACCGGTACCCGGGATATCGCCGGACAGAAATGGGTGGTCTACCAGGAACCCGGGGCCGAGCCCGCGTGGGTCGCCGATTTCGGGTCCAGCCGGGTGCTGATCCGGGGGGCCGGCAATACCGAGGCCTTCGAGACCCTGGCCGCCGCGGTGGTGGCCGCCCGGCCGCTGCCCGCCGCATAGCAGGTCAGCGGATATCGGCGCCGTTCATTGCGCCCCGTCGGATTCGCCCAGCGCTTTCTCTATGCGCTGCCGGGCCCCGGCCAGATGTTCTTCGCACCGGTTGGCGAGCGCCTCGCCGCGTTCCCACAGCGCCAGGGCGTCGTCGAGGTCCATACCGCCCTGCTCCAGCATCTTCACCACGCCCGCCAGCTCGTCGCGGGCGCGTTCGTAGCCGAGGCCGGCGATATCGGCCAGGTCGTCGGTGCCGGTATCGGACACGGTCAGGTCCTCTCGGAGTCGTCGGAGCGGGTGGGGGAGCCGCGTTCGCCGAGCCTTTCGGTGCCGAGGACCGCGGCGGAGATCGCGCCGTCACCGACCCGGATACGCAGTTGGCTGCCCGCCGGCGAATCGTCGACACCGCGCACCACATGGCGTTCGGGTCCGGTCACCCGCTGCACGACAGCGTAGCCGCGGGCCAGGGTCGCGGCCGGGCCGACCGCGGTCAGCTGGCGCCGCAGATGGTCGGTGGTAACCGATTCGGCGCGGACCAGGCTCTCCACGCAACGGCGGGTCGCGGTGCGCAGGCGTTCGATCTCGTCGTGCCGGTGGCCGAGCTCGCGCAGTGGGTCGGCCAGGACCGGGCGTGACCTCAGCTGCCGCAGGGCCGCCGACTCCCGTTCGACCCAGCCGCGCAGGGCCGCCGCGGATCGGGCACGCAGTTCCCGGACCAGCGTGGTCTCCGCGGCCGCGTCGGGCACGATACGTTTGGCGGCGTCGGTCGGGGTGGCCGCGCGCAGATCCGCGACCAGGTCGGAGACCGGGGAATCGGGTTCGTGACCGATAGCGCTGACAATAGGAGTGGTCGCGGCGACGATGGCCCGGCACAGTGTCTCGTCGGAGAACGGCAGCAGATCCTCCACACTGCCGCCGCCGCGGGCGATCACGATCACCTCGACCGCCGGGTCGCGATCCAGCGCAGCCAGCGCGTCGAGGATCTGCGGGACCGCGGACGGGCCCTGTACCGCGGTGTTGCGCACCTCGAACCGCACCGCGGGCCAGCGATCCCGCGCCACGCTCAGCACATCGTGTTCGGCGGCGCTGCCGCGGCCGGTGATCAGCCCGACGGTGCCGGGCAGGAAGGGGACCGGGCGTTTGAGCCGCGGATCGAACAGGCCCTCGGCATCCAGCAACGCCTTCAGGCGTTCGATCCGGGCCAGCAGTTCGCCGACGCCGACCGGGCGGATCTCGGAAATCCGCAGCGACAAGGTGCCGCGACCGGGAAAGAAGGAGAGCTTGCCGTAGACCACCACCCGGCTGCCCTCCTGCAGCGGAATGGGGGAGGCGCGCAACAGGGCCGGGTCGCAGGTCACCGACAGCGACATATCGGCGGCCGGATCGCGCAGCACCAGAAAGGCTGTGCGGGTGCCGGGCCGCAGGTTGATCTGGGTGAGCTGGCCTTCCACCCAGATGCTGCCGAGCCGGTCGATCCACTGCGCGACCTTCATCGACACCGAGCGCACCGGCCAGGGCTGCTCGGCGGAATTGGCGGGGGCGGGCGCCTGCCCGGGCCGGCCGGAACCGCTCCGGCCGGCCGCGGGCGCGGGATCGGCCTCGGTCACTGGGCCCGTACGGTGGCGATCCGGTTGGTCAGCATGGTCACGAACGCGGCGCGATCCAGGGTGCGCTGTTCGTAGTCGAGCAGCGCGACCAGATCGGCGACCGTGAGCGTGCGCAGCCGTCCGCGCAGCTGGGCCAGGGTCATGTTCGGGTAGTCGTAGCGGACGCCGGCCTCGGGGAGCTCGGGCTCGGCCGCCGGCTCGGGTCCGGCGACGGGCTCGGGATTGGCCGTGGCGGCGGACTCGGGTCCGTCGACCGCGGCCGCAGCGGCCGACGCCGCGATATCGCCGGCCGGGTCAGCGGCGGCGGCTTCGGTGTCGAAGGTGTGCGCCGCGGGCACCGGGTTGCCGTTCTGGATCGCGCGCAGGCCGTCCAGGGTCTCCTGCAGGGCCAGTTCCACCTCGGCCGGATCGGCGTCGAAGCGGTCGAAACCGCTGTTGCGGCGGCGCGGAGTCGCGACCGGCTCACGCACCGGCGGGTCGTCGTCCTCGTCGAAGGTGGCCCATTCGGGCTGCTCCTCGGGACGGTTGATGATCCGGTCGAAAACCGAATCGCCCTTGATCGCGAGACTGGTGACGAACTGCTGGACGTGCATTCCCGTCTGCAGTAATTGGCTTACCGCGGTGAGCGGTAATTTCGCCGCTGCCGAAGGCAGCCGTCGCGTCTCCTCGAGCACGTAGACGGCGGCTCCGGCGGCGACGCGGGCCAGGAACGGTGGTCGAAACATGGTAATAGCCTGCCCGATATAGCGGGGTGCGCAAAAGAGGGTGCGCTCACCCGGCAAGCCGCGGCGGGGTCGGCGCGTTTCCCGCGGACCGGCTGGTGCCGCCGCGGCGGGAAACGCGTCGGCGTCGTGGTAGCCGCCGCGGGTGAACCTGCACACCCTCCCGGCGGTGACGCCGCCGGTGACCGGTCGCGTGAGGTCCCGCGGACCCCGGCGGTGAGCGGGGTGAACGGGCCGAACAGGTGGTCTGGGCGTCGCCCGGGTGCCGGGGTGCACGGCCGCAGCGGTCGCCGGGGTACGCACGTATTCTGTGGGGCATGTCCTCGGCAATACCGTTGAATGTCGGAATCGCTCGCTCGGCCGGCGCCGCGACCGCCGCCCCCGAAGGAAAACGAGTGCTGCTCGCCGAACCGCGCGGATACTGCGCGGGTGTGGACCGTGCCGTCGAAACCGTGGAGAAGGCGCTGGAAAAGCACGGCGCCCCGATTTATGTCCGCAAGGAGATAGTGCACAACCGCCACGTGGTGGAAACCCTGCGTGAGCGCGGCGTGATCTTTGTCGACACCACCGACGAAGTTCCCGAAGGGGAACTGGTGGTCTTCTCCGCGCACGGGGTCTCGCCCGCGGTGCACGCGACCGCCGCCGAACGCAACCTGCGCACCATCGACGCGACCTGTCCGCTGGTGACCAAGGTCCATCAGGAGGCCAAACGCTTCGCCCGCGACGACTACGACATCCTGTTGATCGGTCACGAAGGCCACGAGGAAGTCGAGGGAACCGCCGGTGAGGCTCCCGAGCACGTACAACTCGTCGACGGACCCGACGCGGTCGAGAAGGTGACCGTGCGCGACGAGTCCAAGGTGATCTGGCTGTCGCAGACCACACTCAGTGTGGACGAGACAATGGAGACGGTGTCGCGGCTGCGCGAGAAGTTCCCCGCGCTGCAGGACCCGCCCAGCGACGATATCTGCTACGCCACCCAGAACCGTCAGGTCGCGGTGAAGGCGATGGCTCCGGAATGCGATCTGGTGATCGTCGTGGGTTCGCGCAACTCGTCGAACTCGGTGCGCCTGGTGGAGGTGGCGCTCGGCGCCGGGGCCCGTGCGTCGTATCTGGTGGACTACGCGCGCGAGGTGGACCCGGCGTGGCTCGAGGGGGTGACCACGGTCGGGATCACCTCCGGTGCGTCGGTCCCCGAGATCCTGGTGCGCGGGGTGCTGGACATGCTCGCCGAACACGGGTTCGGCGAGGTCCAGCCGGTGACCACCGCGAACGAGACCCTCGTGTTCGCGCTGCCGCGGGAACTGCGGGCCGCTCGGCGCTGACCCGCGCTCACCTCCCGCGCCGGCCACGTACAGCTAGCGCCGTTCCGGTCGCCGCCGTTCCGGGATCGGTTCGCGGACGCGGGCGGGCTGCGGCGCCCGGGCCGGTTCGCCCCGGCGGGCGTTCGCG
>NZ_BAGJ01000150.1 GCF_000308775.1 Nocardia testacea NBRC 100365 | reverse complement strand
CCGCCGGACCAGAGCCGGCGCGGACGGCGCGCGGGACTGGTCCGAGCGCACCATCCTGGGGTTGTCCGCCGGTAAGGCGATCATTCTGGCGATGGTGGTGTGCGCGCTGGCGATGACACTGGCCGTCCCCATGCGCACCTATTTCACCCAGCGCGCCGAGGCCGATCAGCTCGCCGCCGAACGCCGGACGCTCGAGGCCGATATCGACCGGCTGAAGGACCGTCGCGCCCAGCAGGAGGACCCGGCCTATATCCGCTCCGAGGCGCGCGACCGGTTACGCCTGGTGATGCCGGGCGAAACCCCCTATATCGTGCAGGTTCCGGGGATCGAAGTGCCGGCGATCCCCGATCCGCAGGCACCCCGGCACGAACCCGATCCGTGGTACACGGATCTGTGGCGGAGCATTTCCGAGCCGCCCCCCGAAACCGCAACACCCGCGCCGCAGCCGGAAGGACCCAGGTGAGTACACCCGACGACCGAGATCTGCAGATCGTCGCCGAACAACTGGGCCGCGAACCGCGCGGGGTGCTGGCCATCGCCTACCGGACGCCCGACGGCCTGCCCGCGGTGGTCAAGACGGCGCCGAAACTGCCGGACGGCACCCCGTTCCCGACTCTCTACTACCTCACCGACCCCCGGCTGACCGCGGAGGCCAGCCGGCTGGAGTCCGCGGGTGTGATGAAGGGGATGACCGACCGGCTCGGCCGCGATCCCGAACTCGCCGCCGCCTATCGCGCCGCGCACGAGAGCTATCTGGCCGAACGCGACGAGATCGAGTCGCTGGGTACCGATTTCACCGGCGGCGGGATGCCGGACCGGGTGAAATGCCTGCATGTGCTGATCGCGCACGCATTGGCCAAGGGCCCCGGAGTCAATCCGCTCGGTGACGAGGCGGTGGCGCTGGCGGCGGCGAACGGATTGCGCGGCAGCGCGATCCCGGCGGACTGGCCGGAATACGCGGCGGCCGAAGACGAATGAGGCGAGCCCTCTGCTTGCGCCGGCCGGGTGTGCCGGCTTCGAGGGAGGGATCGTGAGGCGGTGCCTCCGCCTTTGCTGCGGGTTCCGCGGACCGTACGTACAGGCTACGAAGGAGTTGCTATGACCGACCGGGTCGCTGCCGTGGACTGCGGCACCAATTCGATCCGACTGCTGATTGCCGATATCGGCGCGGATTCGACCTTGACCGATGTGCACCGGGAGATGCGGATCGTGCGGCTCGGGAAAGGGGTCGACGCGACGGGGCAGCTGAACCCGGAGGCGATCGAACGTACCCGCGTGGCGCTGGCCGACTATGTATCGCTCATGCTCGAGCACGGGGTGAGCCGGGTCCGGATGGTCGCCACCTCCGCCACCCGCGACGCGTCGAACCGGAAGGATTTCTTCGCGATGACCCGGGCCGAACTCGGCCGGGTGGTGCCGGGCGCGAGCGCCGAGGTGATCACCGGTGACGAGGAGGCGCGGCTGTCGTTCACCGGCGCGGTCGGCGAGCTGGCGGCGGCAGACGGGCCGTTCGTCGTGGTCGACCTGGGCGGCGGGTCCACCGAACTCGTGGTCGGAGACAGCGACGGGGTACAGGCGGCGTTCTCCGCCGATATCGGCTGTGTGCGGGTCACCGAGCGGTGTCTGCGCGGGAACCCGCCGGCGGCCGGCGAAGTGGACGCGGCCCGGGAGTTCGCGGCCGAGCGTCTCACCGAGGCGTTCACCCACGTCCCGGTGGACGGCGCGCACACCTGGGTGGGGGTGGCCGGTACCATGACCACACTCGCGGCCGTCGCGCTGGATCTGCCCGAATACGATTCGACGAGAACGCATCTGGCGCGGATCCCGCTGCCCGAGCTGAACGCGGTGTGCGATCGGCTGATCGGAATGAACCACGATGAGCGTGCCGCGCTCGGCCCCATGCACCCGGGCCGGGTCGATGTCATCGGCGGTGGCGCAGTGATCACCGAGGTGCTGGCGGCGGAGCTGGCGCGGCGGGCCGGGATCGCCGAACTGGTCGTCAGTGAACACGACATCCTGGACGGGATCGCGCTCTCCATCGCCTGACCGGGCCCGCGCCGTTACCGGGGCGGGAGGTTCGTGAAGCTGCGGTATCGGTTCGGTCCGGTATGCCACGCGCCGAGCAGTGTGCGTGGGACAGTCTGAGCATGTCCGAAGTACCAGAAGTCGCCGAGCGCACCTTTTTCGGTCACCCGATCGGACTCGTCAACCTGTTCGGTGTCGAACTGTGGGAGCGTTTCTCCTTCTACGGGATGCTCACCATCCTCGGCTACTACCTGTACTACTCGGCCATCGACGGTGGTCTCGGGATGGATCAGGATGTCGCCGTAGGCCTGGTGGGGGCGTACGGGGGGCTGGTCTATCTCTCCACGATCATCGGCGGCTGGGTATCGGACCGGCTGATCGGCATGGAGCGGACCGTCTTCTACGGCGGCGTCGTGGTGATGGCGGGGCATATCGCCCTGGCGCTGATTCCTGGGCTGACCGGTGTGGGCGTGGGCCTGGTGCTGGTGGCGCTGGGCAGTGGCGCACTGAAGTCGAACGCGTCCGCGCTGCTGGGCACCCTGTATCCGAAGGGAGATCCGCGGGTCGACGGCGGGTTCACACTGTTCTACCTAGGGATCAATCTCGGTGCCTTCGTCGGCCCGCTGCTCACCGGGTTGCTCCAGGAGGAGTGGGGCTTCCATGCCGGTTTCGGGGCGGCCGCGGTCGGGATGGCGCTGGGACTGACCCAGTACGTGGCGTTCCGCCGCAATCTGGGCACCGCCGGTCGCGAGCCCGCCGATCCGCTGCCGCGTCGCGCCTATGGGCCGCTCGCCGCGGTGGTGCTCGCGGCGGTCCTGGTGATCGTGCTGGTGCTGGTGACCGGACTGGTCACCGTGGACAACCTGCCCGATGTCACCACCGCCCTCATCGTCGCCGCCGCCGTGGCGTACTTCGCCGTTCTGCTCACCAATCGGCGGGTGAGCACGGTGGAACGGAGCCGGGTGCGGGCCTTCGTCCCGCTGTTCCTGGCCAATGTGGTGTTCTGGGCCCTGTTCCAGCAGATCTTCACCGTGCTCGCTGTGTACTCCGACGAACGGATGAACTGGAATATCTTCGGCTGGACCGCGCCGTCGAACTGGATCGGCTCGGTGGAGCCGGTATGGATCATCACGCTCTCACCGCTGTTTGCCGCGCTGTGGACGACACTGGGCACCCGGGCGCCGAGTACCCCGCGCAAATTCGCGCTCGGGGTGATCGGGATGGGGACGGCGTTTCTGCTGTTCGTTCCGCTGGCCGGGACCACCGGGCGGTCGGTGCCGGCGCTGGCGGTGCTGTTCATCATGGCGTTGTTCGCCGTTTCGGAGCTGCTGATCTCCCCGATCGGTCTCGCGGTGAGCACCCAGCTCGCCCCCGAGCATTTCCGGGCGCAGATGATGGCGCTCTATTTTCTGTCGATCGCGCTGGGCACCACCTTGTCGGGTGTGCTGGCACGTTTCTACTCGCCGGACGACGAGTTCGCCTATTTCGGGATCACCGGGCTGGTGGCGATCGCGGCGGGTGTCGTGATTGCCGGACTGTCGTCGTGGATATCCCGATATATGGCGGGAGTGCACTAGCGTTCCCGGTACTCGCGCCGCAATGATCAGGAGGCCGCAGTGACGACGCCGACCAGCCGCAACTCGCTGTTCCGCACCAAGAGTGTGGAGCAGTCGATACGCGATACCGAGGAACCCGGTACGAAGCTGCGCAAGGACCTCACCGCCTGGGATCTGGCGATCTTCGGTGTCGCTGTGGTCATCGGCGCCGGCATCTTCACGCTGACCGCCCGCACCGCGGGCAATACCGCGGGGCCCGCCGTCTCGCTGGCGTTCGTGTTCGCCGCGGTCGCCTGCGGTCTCACCGCCCTGTGCTACGCGGAGTTCGCCTCCACCGTGCCGGTGGCCGGTAGCGCCTACACCTTCTCCTACGCCACCTTCGGTGAGCTCGCGGCCTGGATCATCGGCTGGGACCTGCTGCTCGAGTTCGCGCTCGCGGCGGCCGTGGTGTCCAAGGGCTGGTCGCAGTACCTGGGTCAGGTGTTCGACAAGGGCGCGGCGGTCGTGGAGATAGGTGGCGTCACCTTCGACTGGGGGGCGGTACTACTGATCGCGGTACTCACCACCCTCCTCGCCATCGGCACCAAACTGTCCTCGCGGGTCTCCGCGGTCGCCGTGGCGATCAAGGTCGGCGTGATCGTGCTGGTGATCATTGTCGGGCTCACCTTCTTCGACGCCGACAACCTGAGCCCGTTCATCCCGGAGGCGCAGCCCACCGAGCAGGGCCAGGGGCTGACGCAGTCGCTGTTCTCCTGGGTGACCGGCGGCGGTAACAGCACCTTCGGCTGGTACGGCCTGCTGGCCGCGGCCAGCCTGGTGTTCTTCGCGTTCATCGGCTTCGACGTGGTCGCCACCGCCGCCGAGGAGACCAAGAACCCCCAGCGGGATCTCCCGCGCGGCATTCTGGGGTCGCTGGTCGTGGTCACCATCCTCTACGTGGCTGTCTCGATCGTGCTCACCGGCATGGTCCCCTACACCGATCTCGCGGGCGACGACGCCACCCTGGCGACAGCGTTCGCCCTGCACGGCGCCACCTGGGCCAAGAACATCATCTCCATCGGCGCCCTGGCCGGTCTCACCACGGTGGTCATGGTGATGCTGCTCGGTCAGACCCGGGTGCTGTTCGCGATGTCGCGCGACGGCCTCACCCCGCGCTGGCTCGCCCGAACCGGTCAGCGCGGCACGCCGGTGCGGATCACGGTCGTGGTGGGCGTGGTGTGCGCGATCCTGGCCGGTTTCGTGGAGTTCGGCACCCTCGAGGAAATGGTGAACATCGGCACCCTGTTCGCCTTCCTGCTGGTCTCCATCGGGGTGGTCGTCCTGCGCCGCACCCGGCCCGATCTGCCGCGCGGTTTCCGCGTGCCGCTGGTGCCGCTGGTACCCATTCTGGCGGTGCTGGCCTGCCTGTGGTTGATGGTGAATCTCTCGGTTGAGACCTGGCTGCGTTTCGTAGTCTGGATGCTGCTCGGTTTGGTGATGTACTTCGCATACGGCCGACGGCATTCGCTGGTCGGTAGGTCCGCTTCCGAACAGGAGTGATCGCGATGGGTCTATCGTGGCGGTGGTTCCGGCGCCGGGAGATACAGCCCGTGCATCTGCCGGTTCGAGACGACGCGTCCGGTACGGACCTGGTGGTCGAATGGATCGACGCGGTGACCACCGGTCTGGCCACCGCCCCGCCGGGCCCACCCGTTGCCGCACCCGCCCGGGTATGCGACGGCATGTTCACCGCCGCGACCATCGTCGCGGTCCTCATCGAGAAGATCGCCGACCGCACCGAGTACCGGGTCGCCAACAACCGCTGTATGGCCTCGGCGGTGGATTTCATGAAGGTCCTCGGGGAGGACACCCTGCGCCGCTACCGTATCGACGGGGTGCAACCGGTGGGCTGGGAGAACATGGGCACGGAGATGGACGAGCTGGTGATCGCCCGCCGGCTCGGTCAGCTGGGCGAAGCCCTGCAACTGGCGTTGCTGGCGGTGACCACGGACTACGAATTATCCGATGAGGTGCGGGAGGCGGCGGAGGAGTCGGGTTTGCTGGCAGCCGACGTGCTGGTGGAGGCATGCCAGGCGATTCAGACAGATCCCACAGTGTGACTCCCACTCACGGGTATTCCGGTACGGGTGTACGAGTCGGTAGTGTGTGGTCCGCACGCCCCCATAGCCCAATTGGCAGAGGCAGCGGACTTAAAATCCGCCAAGTGTGGGTTCGAGTCCCACTGGGGGCACTGCTATGCCGCAGGTAGATCGTTGTTTCCTTCAAGCGGGGGTATATCGGCTGTCAGCCGGTGGGGAGCCAGGCGCGTGCTGCGGTGACCAGTGCTTTCACGCCCAGGGAGAGGGTCGGATCGATCACCGGTGCGTAGTGCGGGGAGTGGTTGGACGGCACCTTCTGCAGTGCCGGGTCGCTCATATCGCCGGTGGTGAACAGCGCCGGGTCCGTCCCGCCCAGTAGCCAGTAGGCCAGTGGTGCGTTCGAACTCGTCGCGAGGATGCCGACGTCTTCGCTGCCGGCGCCCGCGCCGGGGTCCAGAACGTGATCGGCGCCCAGCCATGGGGTGAACGCGTCGAGGGTTTTCCGGAGCGCCACGGCGTCGTTCACCACGACCGGGAACCGCTCGGTCCGGGTGATGACGGGTTCTTCGGGGGCACCTGCGGTTGCGGCCTCGCCCCGGACGATGCGTGCGACGGCGTCCAGGATGGTGTGCCGCACACCCTCGTCGTAGCTACGGATATTGAGCTGGAGTTCGGCTGCACCGGGGATGACATTGGCCGCGTCCCCGGTGTGCAGGGAGCCGACCGTGAGTACCGCTGTGGCCGTGCTGGGGATCTCGCGCGCGACGATGGACTGTAACCGCTGCACCGTGGCGGCGGCCATGACCACCGGGTCCACCGACGATTGCGGCATGGATCCGTGGGCGCCCCGGCCGATCATTCGCACCCGCAACGAATCGGATGCGGCATACGCCGGGCCGGGATGGGCGGCGACGGTGCCGGCCGGTAGCGGGGCGACGTGCTGGCCCAGGACCACATCCGGGCGCGGGAAGCGGTCGAAAAGACCGTCGTCCACCAGCGCCTGCGCGCCCGCACCGAGTTCTTCGGCCGGCTGGAACACCGCCACCAGCGTTCCGCGCCAGCTGTCGGGGCGGGCGGCCAGGGCATCGATCGCGCCGAGCAGGCAGGTGACGTGGAGGTCGTGACCGCAGGCGTGGGCCACGGGCACGGTGTCGTCACCCGATACCGCCGTCGCGGTACTCGCGTAGTCGAGCCCGGTGTCCTCGGCCACCGGCAGGGCATCCATGTCTGCGCGCAGCAGCGCGGTGGGACCGGTGCCGTTCGCCAGCACGCCCACGACCCCGGTCCGCCCGATACCAGTGGTCACCTGTAGTCCTCGGCGGGTCAGCCGGCCGGCGACGATCCCCGCGGTGCGATGTTCCCGGAAGCCGAGTTCCGGATGACGGTGCAGGTCCTTGTACAGATCGGCCAGGCCGGGGTCGACCGGAACGTTTTCGTGTTTACGCATCACTGCCCCTCACGGCGTCGTGGGGTCATGGCGAACTCCTGTCCACCGGATTCCGGAAATCGGCGCCCGCCGGCCTCCGCGGTTCCAGCGAACCTGCCCACCGGATCGCGGTCCTCACCCGCCAGGTATGAACCCGTGTTGTGCACGGTCCGACATGCGCGCCCGATTCGGGTGGGTCGCGGAGCTCAGGCGGGGTACTTTCCCCCTATGACGGAACCGCCGCACACTTACGGGCGCCAGGACCCTCACCGCCAGGGTTACCCTCGGACGCAGGCCTACCCCCAGCAGGGTTATCCCCAGCAGCAGGGTTACTCGACGGAGCCGGAGTACGGGCACCAGGTCGAATACGGGTACCAGTCGGATCAGCCCGAGCGATCGACCGAGCGGTCGAACGAACCGAAGATCAATGTCGGACGGCTGTGGGCGGGCGGTGTCGGGACGGCCATCGTCGTCGCGCTGGTGATCGTGGTGCTGATCATGCTGGTGCGCGGCATCCTGAATATCGCGGTCCTCTCACCGGAGGGGGAGGGGGCCTACGGCACCGTCTCGACCACCTCGTACGCCGTGGCCGGTGGTGCCGCCGCGATCGCCGCGACCGGTCTGCTGAACCTGCTGCTGGCCCTGATGCCGAGTCCGATGCAATTCTTCTACTGGATCACCGGGTTGGTCACCGCGCTGGCGGCGCTGGTGCCGTTCACCCTGGTCGCCGGGGTGGACGCCAAGATCGCCACGGCCGTGATCAATCTGATCGCGGGGTTGTGCATCATATCGCTGCTCGGCGGGGTCGGGTCCGGGGCGATCATCCGGCGCCCGCAGTCCCAGTACTGAGTTCTTCCGTCCGGTGCCGTCGCGCCGGGTCCCGGGTGTCGTGGGGCGCCCGGGACCCAGGCGCGTCATACGGGTGGTCTCAGTCGGGCGCGGCGTCTTCCGGCCGGACACGGACGAGCTGTTTACCGAGGTTGGACCCGTCGAAGAGGCGTTGCAGGGCCGCCGGGGCGTTACCGAGACCGTCGACGACATCCTCGGCCCAGACCAGCTCACCCGCCGCCACCCAGCTCGCGAGCCGGCTCAGTGCCGCCGCGAAATCGGCGTGGTGGTCGTAGAAGATGAAGCCCTCCATACGGGCGCGGCGGAAGGCCAGCTGCATATAGTTCGCGGGCCCGGCACCGTAGCCGGCGGCGGTGTAGCCGGAGGAGATCGATCCGCAGAGCGCGATCCGGGCGTGCAGGGCCAGGTGGTCCAGCGCGTTCTCCAGCAGGGTGCCGCCGATATTGTCGAATACCGCGTTCAGGCCGTCGGGTGCGAAGGCGCGCAGCGCGGCGGGGATGTCGTCGGCGCGATAGTCCAGGCAGGCGTCGAAACGGGCGGTTTCGCGTACCCAGCCCACTTTCTCCGGCGTACCGGCGGTGCCGAGCACCCGCGCCCCGAGCAGCCGCGCGATCTGCCCGGCCAGCGATCCGACGCTACCGGCCGCGCCGGTGACCAGCACCGCGTCGCTTTCCGCGACCTCCAGGACCTGGGTGATGCCGATATAGGCGGTCAACCCGCTCACGCCGAAAACGGTCAGCATATGACGGGGGTCGATTCCCGGAGGCACCGGATTCACGCCGAACAAGCCACTGGCACGCGCCACGGCGTATTCCTGCCAGCCGAGCTCACCGTAGACCCACTGCCCCTCCGGTAGGGCCGGGTCGCGGGAGGCGACCACCCGCCCCACTCCGCTGCCGCGCATCACCTCACCCACCCCGACCGGGTTCGTGTATGTCGTCGCGGGGTTGAGCCAGGTGCGCTGGGTGGCGTCGATACCGAGCCACTCCACCCGTACGAGTGCCTCGCCGTTCTCCAATACCGGGAAGTGGCTACGCTTTTCGGCAAAAGTACCGGCGGTGATTCCGGCGGCCGGCCGTTCGCGCAGGATCATCTGACGGAAGGTGCGGTCGCTCACGGCGGCCAGTGTGCCCCAGGAATGCCACCGGTGTCGCCTGGATTTCCGCGCCCTCGGGAGGCGCCGTACCGGCTGCCGGCAGGGCAGGCCGGCAGTATTGCGTTCACGGTGATCGCAACCCGTGTCAACCGCGTGACCACGTCGTACCCTCGGATCTCCGGTCCAGGTTCGGGGAGCACACCGTCATGATCAAGTTACTGGTTTTCACCCTTGTGGGTATCGGCGCGCAGATCGTCGACGGCACGCTCGGGATGGCTTTCGGCGTCACCGCGACGACGCTGCTGGTACTCAGCGGCACGGGTGCCGCGCATGCGAGCGCCGCGGTCCACTTCGCCGAGGTCGCGACCACCCTGGCCTCCGGGGCATCGCATTGGAGGTTCGGCAATATCGACTGGAAGGTGGTGCTGAGGCTGGGTGTGCCCGGCGGTATCGGCGCCTTCCTCGGCGCGACCGTACTGTCACGGATCTCCACCGAAGCCGCCGCGCCGATCACCGCCGGCATCCTGCTCGCCATCGGCGTCTTCCTGGTCGTCCGGTTCTCCTCCCGGCCGCCGGTGGAGTTCGCCGCCTCGGAGAAGACAGCGCACTCCGCGAAATTCCTGACCCCGCTCGGCCTGTTCGGCGGTTTCATCGACGCCAGCGGAGGCGGCGGCTGGGGCCCGGTCACCACCAGCACCCTGTTGACCACCGGACGGTCCGCGCCGCGCACGGTGATCGGTTCGGTGAGCGCTTCGGAGTTCATCGTCTCGGCCTCGGCCAGTGTCGGCTTCCTGCTGGGGCTCGGCTCGGATTTCTTCGACAACCTGCTGATCATCGCGGGTCTGGCGCTCGGCGGGGTGATCGCCGCACCGATCGCCGCGTGGCTGGTCAGCCGGATCACCCCGGGTGTGCTGGGCACCGGTGTCGGCGGGTTGCTGGTCCTCACCAACGCGCGCACATTGTTCAAGCACTTCGATATCGAGGGTGCGCCCCGCACGATCGGTTATGTCCTGATCGTCGTGGTGGCGGTCGCGCTCACCGTCTTCGCCTGGTGGAAGTCCCGGACGGCTCCGGATGCCGCAGACGCCACCGAGACCCGGGGCGCGGACGCTGCCGCGCCGGTGGCAGCAGCGTCGACCGGCACCGAGACCGCCGGCGAAGGCGCCGCGGACGCCGCGCAGGTACCGGTCAGGTAGCTGCCCGCCGCCCGGTTACGACCGAGGGGTGAGGGGACAGCGCCCGGCTGCCCGGACAAAACGTCCTGGTGGCCGGGTGTTTCGCTGCGCGGGCGATCGGCCCCGGCCTTCGAGACCGGCCCGTGCCGCATCCTGCCGGCGGTCCGGATGCGCGCGACTGCACCGGCACTCGCGCCGACCATTCATTCCGAGGACGACTCGCGATCGTTGTCCATCGCGGAATCTTGCGCTGCGCCGCCACGGTGTCCGGCATCCCTGCAGGACTATTCATAGGAATTACGCATAACTGCTGTGTGGTGTGGTCTAGGCTGCGGTCTGCTCGACGGATCTGTCCCACCATCTGCCGACACCGAAAGGCACACATAGTGGTTCGTGGAAGACTTTTCGCTTCGATACTCGCGTTGACCGCCGCTGTACTGGTCAATGTGGCCGGACCGGCCGGCGCAACGACCAGCATATGGATCGGGAGAGCGTTCCCGGACGCGCACGGCGACTACAGCTGGTGGGTCGTCGCCGAGATCACCTACGTCTGCGAACCCGGCCAGGCCGACGCCCTGTGGGTCAAGGTCGAGTCCGAACGGTTCAAAAGCCCGGAAGGCCGACCCGTCCGTATGAAAGACGAGGGGCTGGAGAGGGTGATCTGTGACGGCGAATCTCGGCAGACGAAGGTCAGGGTGCCATTGGGCTTCGACTACGGCGAGGGACCGAATGTCGCAGATGCTCACGACGGCGCCGGCAATGAACTCATGACGTATTACTACGATGACCGTGCGGTCGAGATCACCGCCGCGTTCGCCTACCTGCCCCCGGATGCCGAGGACATGAGCCAGGTCGAGATCCATAAGGACACCACCGAGAACCGGACCCTGACTCTGACTCAGGACTAGTCCTCGGCCCGCAGCGGTCCGCACCGGACCGCTGCGCAGCGTGCGATCCTGGAACGCGAGAACCGGCCGGATAATGCCGGCCGGTTCTCGTTGTGTTCGGGGGGCCTCAGGCGTTGAGCCCGCAGCACCACGGTGTGTCTTCGTGCCAGAGTGCGTCGAGCGGTCGCCCGCTGTCCGCCAGGATGTCGTCGACCCGGCGGCTCACGACGAGGTCGCCCGGTTCGGACCAGCTGGCGAGGGGTCGGCCGTGAACCGAAACGCCCGTAACCGGGCACACCCGTATCAATCACGCCGACATGAAATCTCCAGCTCGACAGCAGGATTCAGCCTGTCTGCCCAGCGTGACTCCTCTCCCGGACGAGCCTCAACCCCCGAGTACAGCGTTCGACCGAAATCGGCGCCGCCACGAACTACGCGGTCACACCCGGCGCATGTTGCCGGTGCGCGCCGTGTGCTGGGTCTTCGTCGAGGACAGCCGGCGCGGCCGGTGTGAAGGGACATGGTGCGCGACCACCATTTGTATTTTCGTAACAGCCGGGTAGTACCGCACCGATAGGGCCGGACGACGGACGGTGAACGGAAACTTCGGTACGCCATCATGATTCGGTCATCGCTTTGTTCGCTGGAGGAGGATCGAGATGTGTTGGGGCATTCCGGGCCGGATCAGCGAGAGCTCCGACTACGGCGGTGAAGCCCCGGTCGTGGCTGTCGGTGGGGTGGTGCCGTGGTGAGCGACCTACTGGCGGCCACGCCTTTTCGTCCCGCCCTGGCCGAGGATCTGGCGGTCGCGGCGCTGGCGCTGGCCCGGCGGTTCGCGGCCGGCGCGACGCTGTGGTGTGTGGCTCCCTCCTGGGAACCGCACGCCCAGCACATCGCCGTCGAATTCGTGCATCCGGCGGCCACCGGTGTGCGTGCCCTGCCCGCTGCCGCCCTGACCGGGCCGCACCTCGTGGACACCGCCCGGGTTTCGGCCCGCCCCGGCGATACGGTGCTCGCGATCGGCGCCGCGCACGAGCCGCAGGTGAAATCGTTGTTGGTGCGCGGCCCGGCCTGGGGTGTGCACACCATCTGGATCGGGTCGGGCCCGCGGCCGGCCGCCGGGCTCGCCGACCATCTGCTGTGGCTGGACGGCCCGGATTCCCGGCTCTCGGCCACGGGTGATCTGGTCCTGCTCTGTCACCTGCTGTGGGAGCTCACCCAGCGGTGTTTCGCGCATCCCGGCCTCGTCGCGCCGGACCACGGGCCGCGGCGGCGGGAGTTCGCCCGGGAAGAGGGGAGGCTCGGTGAGGTGGTGACTCCGCTGGGCGACGGGACGGCGCGTATCCGCACGCCGCTGGGCACCGAAACCGTCACGACGACCTTCGTCGAACCGGTACGGCGCGGAGATCTGGTGCTGGTGCACGCCGGTATGGCGGTGAGCACGGCCGGGTTGGAGGACGAGCGATGACGTCGAACGAGACAAACGTGCTGCTCGGTGAATTGGCCGCGTACGCGCGGGCGCGGGCCGCGGAGAGCATCGATGTGCGGACGCGGGCGCTCGCGGCGAACGCGGAACCGGTGGCCGCGGCTGCCCGGGAGATGGCACGCCGCTTCACCGCCGGCGGCAGGCTTTTCACCTTCGGCAACGGTGGTAGCGCGACGGGTGCCGCCACGCTCGCGGACCTGTTCGCCCGGCCGGCGGACGGTATCGCGCTACCGGCGTGGTCGCTGTCGGCCGACGAGGCGGTACTCACCGCGGTCGGTGACGATATCGGCTTCGAATCGGTGTTCGCGCGCCAGCTGGCCGCGCGTGGGCAGTCCGGCGATATCGCGGTCGCCATGTCGACCGGCGGAAACTCTCCCGATCTGCTGGCCGGGTCGATGGAGGCCAGAGAGCGCGGGATGTACACGGTCGGTTTCGCCGGCGGCGACGGTGGCGCGTTCCGGCGCGATGCGGCGGTGGACCGCTGTCTGGTGGTCGGTTCGCGCTGCGCGCACCGGATCCACGAGACGCATGCCCTGCTGGGGTACGCGCTGTGGCTATCGGTTCATCAGCACGGCGTCGTCGGCGGCTGAATCGGCGCGGGCGGTCCTGCGCCCGGGTGCCCACGCGCCCAGCACGAACGCCATCACCACGGTGAGGATGCCCAGGGCCAGGGCCGCCTGCGCGGCGCCGTGGACGAAGGCTTCCTTGGCGAACTCCGCCAGCGGCGCGGCCGCCGGGCCCCCTCGCTCGGCGACCTCCAGCGCGGCGGCCAGCGAATCACCGACCGGGCCGCGGGCCGCTTCGGGCAGCCGGGGCAGCGCCGGGGCGATGCGGTCGGCATAACCCACGGCCAGGATGCTGCCGGAGATCGCGATACCGATCGCCGCCCCGACCTCCCGGGAGGCGTCGTTCACCGCGGAGGCCACTCCGTGCTTCTCCGGGGGTGTGCCGTTGATGATCGCGGCGGTCGCCGGGGCGGTGCACAGGCCGAGACCGGTGCTCAGGATCAGCAGCGGCCAGAGCACGTCGAGATAGGTGCTGTCCACTTCCGTCCGGGACACCAGGATGAGCGCGCTGCCGACGCACAGCAGACCGATGAAGGTCGGCAGGCGCAGGCCGAACCGTTCGGCCAGCCGCGGGGCGACGACCGAGATACCGATCAGCGGCGCGATCATCGGCGCCATCGCCACCGCGGACATCAGCGGCGAGTACCCGAAGATCAATTGCATGTACTGGACGAACAGCAGGAAGTAGCCGAAGGCCACCAGGAACTGCACGCCGACGCTCACCGCGCCGCTGCCGAAGCCGCGGTCGGCGAACAGCCGCACGTCCAGGAGCGGATTCGGCACCCGCAGTTCGACCGTCGCGAACCCGACGCCGGCGAGGATCCCGGCGCCGAACAAGCCCAGGACCAGCGGATCGGTCCAGCCGCGCACCGGAGCCTCGATGGCCCCGACCACGACGGCGCCCACCGCGAGCGACGCGGTGATACCGCCCCAGAAATCCAGCGGTGGGCGGGTGTCGTCCACGGATTCGGGGACCGTGCACCCGGCGATCGCCAGGACGACACCGGCCACCGTCATGGCGAGGAATATGGCCTGCCAGGTCCAGACCTGCAGCAGCAGGCCGGAGCCGAGAATGCCCAGGACCGCGCCGCCGGAGACGACTCCCGCCCACAGCCCGACGGCGACCCCGCGACGTTCGGGCGGGAACCCGCCGGTGAGCAGCGAAAGAGTCGACGGCATCACCAGGGCCGCGCCCACCCCGGCCACAGCACGCGAGGCGATGATCCAGTGCGGCTCGTCCAATGCCAGTGGTACCGCGGAGGCGATCGAGAACACCACCAGGCCGAGCACCATCATGATGCGGCGGCCGAACCGGTCGCCCAGCGCACCGGAGAAAAGGACCAGGCAGGCCAGCGCGAGGGTGTAGCCGTCGACCACCCAGGTGAGCTGCTGCTGGGTGGCGCCGGTATCGGCGGCTATCTCGGGAAGCGCGGTGTAGAGAGCGGCCATGGCCGCGATGACCAGCGCGACGGCCATCGACGACAGGGTGAGCAACCAGATGTGCGCCCGGGACAGGCGCGTGTTCACCGATGTCATGGCCACCTCCCGGCAGATGGAGAACAAGCGGTTACTTCTATTGATCAGAGCACAATTGCCCCGGTCGACTATCGGTGATCTCCGTCACTTCCTCCGGGGTGTGGCGGACTGCCTGGTCACCGTTGGTGGGTGGTGGGCCCGCGGCTCGACCCGACCGCGCCCACGCCGGGTCGTCCGACGGCCGTCGCCACCTCGGCCGCATGGCTACCCTGGGGCGTGTGAAGGCAGATACCGCGCTCCTGGTCCCGGTCGCCGCCGAACTGGACGACATCACCGCCGTCGGTCCGGAGGAGGACGCCGGGCCCGGCGGGCCGAGCCCGGCGGAGATCGAATCGATCTGGGCCTCGGTACAGGAGTGGTACCGGCTGGGTGCCACCCCGGCGATCCAGATCTGCCTGCGCCGCAACGGGCGGATCGTCCTGAACCGGGCGATCGGTCACGGCTGGGGCAACGCGCCCGGCGACGGTCCGGATACCGAGCGCGTGCCGGTGACCACGGAGACGCCGTTCTGTGGGTTCTCCACAGCGAAGGGCGTTTCCGCCGCGGTGATGTTCATGCTCATCGAGCAGGGCGCGTTCGCCTTCGATGATCCGGTCAGCAACTACATTCCCGAATTCGCCGCCCACGGTAAGGGCGCGATCACCATCGGACACGTACTCACCCATACCGCGGGTGTCCCGTTCGTGACCCGCCCCTACCGCGGGCACGAAATGGTTTTCGACGAGGAGCTGTGCCTGCGCGGCCTGATCGATCTGAAGCCGAGTTACCCGGCCGGACGGTTCCGCGTGTACCACGCCCTGACCAGCGGGCTCATCCAGCGGCTGCTGGTGCAGCGGGCCACCGGCAAACGGCTCAAAGACCATCTGGCCGAACAGGTGCTGGAACCGCTGGGGTTCCGGTGGACCAATCTCGGTGTCCGCCCCGAGGATGTGGACGCAGTGGTGCCCAGCGTGAAAACCGGCCCGCCGCCGTCGAAGCTCGCCTCCTTCATCGCCGGGCGGGCGCTGGGCGGGGGGTTCGCCTCGGACGCGGTGAACCGGGAGTCGAATCGCTCCTTCCTCACCGCCGAACTGCCGTCGGGGAATCTGGTCACCACCGCCGCCGAACTGTCCCGGTTCTACGAGATCCTCGCGCGCGGCGGCGAGCTCGACGGCATCCGGATCATGCGGGCCGAGACGGTGCGCGACGCGGTGCGGCCCGCGCCCCGGGTCCCCGGGGTGGCGGGGCGGGTGAGCCGGGCCGGCTACGAGCTGGGCGGGCACCGGTCGAAATTCGGACCCGATACGACAGCGCATTTCGGCCGCAGCGGGTTCACCACGCAGTACGGCTGGGCCGATCCGGCACGCGGGCTGAGCGGGGCGATCCTGACCAACGGCAAATCCTCGGTGGACGGTGAACGTCCCTGGCAGCTGGTGGCGCAGATCTCGGGCGCATTCCGGCCGCTGGCGCCCGCGGCGCGGATATTCGAGCTCTAGATGTGACGTCCGGGCCGACATCCCGGACGTCACATCTGCACCCCGATCCTCGCGGTCAGTGCACGATGGAGGCGATGTGGTGGCGCACCACGCGATCGGCTGTACGCTCGTCTGCTCCGTGCGGATAGGCGAGTGCGAAGGCCAGGCCGCTGATCAGGGCGAGTAGCCGTTCCGTTTCCAGTTCGACCTCGGCCACCCCGGCCCGGGTGAGCGCGGCGGCGACGATGGCGCGGGTAGAGCGGTCCATTTCCCTTGTTTCGACTTCCATCCCGTGCACCAACCGGGCGCTCGCGACGATCTCGGTGCGCAGTAGCAGGCGCCGTCGGTCGGCGGGGTCGAGCAGGAGCGCGTGGGCGACCGCCTCGAGGTAGGCGCGCCGGTCGGCCGCCGAGTCGCTGCGGGGTTCGCTGCCGACCGCCGCGAGCCGGCGGTCGAGTTCGAGTTCGAGTTCCTTGGCGGCGGCCATGAGGAGGCCGTACTGGCTACCGTATCGCCGACGGAGCGTCTTGCCGTCGAGGCCGGAATGGTCGGCCACCCGGCGCAGCGTGGTTTCGGTTATCCCGCGCGAGGTCACCAGGTCCAGGACGGCGTCGAACGCGGCGCTGTGCTCATCGGCCGTCACGATCGTCGCTCCTTTTCCGCTCAGTGCGGC
>NZ_BAGJ01000151.1 GCF_000308775.1 Nocardia testacea NBRC 100365 | reverse complement strand
AGACGGTGCGGCCACATGCGTGAAGATCCGGCTCGGACGCTAGGGTCACCGAGGCGGTCGAGTCGGCATCCGACCCGGACCTCGAATGCCGACGCAACCCCATGTGTCGAGTTTTACGAGACACCTCAAAGGGTTGAGGCCCGTCTCGCCGTTTCGGCCTCGAAAGCGCATGCGCGAAGCGCGAGTCTCGAGGCCGAAACGGCGAGACACAAGGGGGCCTCAACCCCGCGCGCGCCAGCGCGCCAAAAACACAGACCTTGGCGGGTGGGCTCGCGTTCTACCTTGGCGGGCAGGCCCGTTTCCTACCTTGGCGGGTGGGCTCGCGTTCTACCTCGGCGGGCAGGCCCGTTTCCTATCTTGGCGGGCGGGCTCGCTTTCTACCTTGGCGGGTGGGCCCGCGTTCTCACCTCGGCGCGCAGGCTCACTTTCTACCTCGGCGGGTGGGCCCGCGTTCTCACCTCGGCGGGGCAGGCCCGTTTCCTACCTTGGCGGGCAAACCCACATGCCGGTCTCCGCGTATCGGCCCGCGTCGTCTTCCGTGCGCAGACCGCCTCGTACACCTGCTCCCGCCGGTCACACCCGCTGATTCTCTGACCTCGGCAGACCGGCCGAGCCTCTTCCCGGACCGCCGGTAATTCGCTGGACGCTCGTCGATACACTCGGCTGGCCCGGTGGAATCGCTTTCGTTCGGCGTTCAGGAGAGAACATGTCTGCCCCACGTCCACCACTGGCGGGATTGGCCGCCGCGGCCGGTGCCGATATCGCGTTGCGGACCGTTTCCGGGATGCTCGGGCGATCGCCGGTGGAACTGGTGGCGCCGGCGGCGGCGCGGTCGTTCGTCGCGGCGACCATGGCCGCCGAGCGGCCGGTGGTGGTGGTGACCGCGACCGGCCGGGAGGCCGATGATCTGACGCTGGAGCTGGGCGAGATGCTCGGGTCGGCGGTCGCGCAATTCCCCTCCTGGGAGACCCTGCCGCACGAGCGGTTGTCGCCGGGGGCCGATACGGTCGGGCGGCGGCTGGAGGTGTTGCGGCGGCTGGTGCATCCGGAGGACCCGGTGTTCCCCGAACCGTTGCGGGTGGTGGTGACCACGGTGCGGTCGCTGATGCAGCCGATGGCGAGTGGTCTGGGCGATATCGAACCGATCGTGCTGCGGATCGGCGGGGAAGCCGATTTCGACGAATTGGTCGCGCAGCTGGTCGAATTCGCGTATACGCGCGTCGATATGGTCGGTAAGCGCGGCGAGTTCGCGGTGCGTGGCGGCATCCTGGATCTGTTCCCGCCGACCGCGGATCATCCGGTCCGGGTGGAGTTCTGGGGCGACGAGATCACCGAATTGCGGCCGTTCTCGGTGGCCGATCAGCGGTCGCTGGGGGAGACCTCACTGGAGTTCGTGGTCGCGCCGCCCTGCCGGGAGCTGCTGCTCACCACGGCGGTGCGGGAGCGGGCCGCGGCGGTGGCGGCGGCGAACCCGGCCGATGCCGCGCTGGTGGAGATGCTGGCGAAGCTGGCCGAGGGCATTCCGGTCGAGGGGATGGAAGCGCTGCTGCCGGTGCTGCAGCCCGGGGAGCTGCGGCTGCTGACCGAGCAGTTGCCCGAGCACACCCATCTGCTGGTGTGTGACCCGGAGAAGGTACGCACCCGGGCGGCCGACCTCATGCGGACCGGTGAGGAGTTCCTGGAGGCTTCCTGGACCGCGGCTTCCTTCGGCGGCGACGCGCCGCTGGGTGCGCACGGGCTGGACCTGGCGGCGTCGGCCTACCGCCCGCTCGCCGATATCCAGGCGAGCGCCGACGCGCGGGAGCTGCCCTGGTGGACGTTGAGCCCGCTGGCGTCCGGGGATCCGTCGGAGGTGGAGTTGCCGGTGCAGTCCGGCCCCGCCGCCCGGGGGTCCGACGAATTGGTGGCGACCATTTTCGCGTCGCTGCGCGCGCATGTGACGACCGGCGGCCGCGCGGTGGTGGTGCTGGCCGGGCACGGTACGGCCCAGCGCACGCTGGAGCGCCTCGGGGAGGCGGAGGTGCCGGCCGCGCGGCTGGAGGCCGGTGCGGAGCCGGCGCCCGGCGTGGTCGGGGTGCTGTGCGGGACGTTGCACGACGGGGTGATCTTCGGGGACGCCGGTCTGGTGGTGGTCGCGGAATCCGATCTCACCGGTAATCGGGTCACCGCCCCGGGCGACGGGAAACGGCTGCCCGCCAAACGCCGCAACCAGGTGGATCCGCTGGCGTTGAACGCCGGGGACATGGTGGTGCACGACCAGCACGGGATCGGCCGGTTCGTGGAGATGATCGAGCGCACGGTAGGCGGTGCGCGGCGCGAGTACCTGGTGATCGAATACGCGCCCGGCAAACGCGGTCAGCCCGGCGACCGGTTGTACGTGCCCATGGAATCGCTGGACCAGCTGTCCCGATATGTGGGCGGGGAAATGCCCAGCCTGTCCAAATTGGGGGGCGCCGACTGGGCGAACACCAAGCGCAAGGCGCGTAAGGCGGTCCGGGAGATCGCCGGTGAGCTGGTGCAGCTCTATGCCGCCCGGCAGGCCGCGCCCGGCCACGCCTTCGGTCCGGATACCCCGTGGCAGCGGGAGATGGAGGATGCGTTCGCGTTCACCGAGACCGTCGATCAGCTCACCGCCATCTCCGATGTGAAGGCGGATATGGAGAAGGCCGTGCCGATGGACCGGGTCGTCTGCGGCGATGTCGGCTACGGCAAGACCGAGATCGCGGTGCGCGCGGCGTTCAAGGCCGTGCAGGACGGGAAGCAGGTGGTGGTCCTGGTGCCGACCACCCTGCTGGCGCAGCAGCATCTGCAGACCTTCACTGAACGAATCGCGGGTTTCCCGGTGACCGTGAAGGGACTGTCCCGGTTCACCGATCCCGCGGAATCGCGGGAGGTGCTCGCGGGGATGGCCGAGGGCGAGGTCGATATCGTGGTCGGCACCCACCGGCTGTTGCAGACCGGGGTGCGCTGGAAGAACCTCGGCCTGGTGATCGTGGACGAGGAGCAGCGTTTCGGCGTGGAGCACAAGGAGCACATCAAGGCGCTGCGCACCCATGTGGACGTACTCACCATGTCCGCGACCCCGATTCCGCGCACACTGGAGATGAGCCTGGCCGGTATCCGCGAGATGTCGACCATCCTGACCCCGCCCGAGGAACGCCATCCGGTGCTCACCTACGTCGGTGGTTACAACGACAAGCAGGTCACCGCGGCGATCCGGCGCGAACTGCTGCGTGACGGCCAGGTGTTCTATGTGCACAACCGCGTGTCCTCGATCGACAAGGCGGCCAAGCGGATCCGGGACCTCGTGCCCGAGGCCCGCGTCGTGGTGGCGCACGGGCAGATGAACGAGGACACCCTGGAACGCACCGTGCAGGGATTCTGGCAGCGTGAATACGATGTCCTCGTCTGCACCACGATCATCGAGACCGGCCTCGACATCTCCAATGCCAATACGCTGATCGTGGAACGCGCCGATACGCTGGGCCTTTCCCAGCTGCACCAGTTGCGCGGGCGGGTCGGGCGCAGCCGGGAACGCGGCTACGCCTACTTCCTCTACCCGGCGGAGAAACCGCTCACCGAAACGGCCTACGACCGGCTCGCCACCATCGCGCAGAACTCCGATCTCGGGGCGGGTATGGCGGTGGCCATGAAGGATCTCGAGATCCGCGGCGCCGGTAACGTGCTGGGCGCCGAGCAGTCCGGGCATGTGGCGGGTGTGGGTTTCGATCTCTACGTGCGGCTGGTCGGCGAAGCGGTGGAGGCCTACCGCGCGGCCGCGGACGGGAAACCGATCACCACCGAGGAAACCAAAGAGGTCCGGATCGACCTCCCGGTGGACGCGCACATCCCGCCCGATTACATCGCCAGCGACCGGCTCCGGCTCGAGGCCTACCGCAAACTCGCCGCCGCCCACGACGATCCGGCGCTGGCCGCGGTCGTCGAGGAACTCACCGACCGCTACGGCCCGCTGCCGGTCGAGGTCGGCCGGCTGGTCTCGGTGGCCAAACTGCGGCTGCTGGCCCGCGAGTACGGGGTCACCGAGATCGCGGTCACCGGGACCACGGTGAAGATCTCACCGCTGTCGCTGCCCGATTCGAAACAGATGCGGCTCAAGCGGATCTACCCGAGCGCGAACTACCGGGCGGCCAGCTCGGTGGTGCAGTTGCCGCTGCCGCGGGTACAGGACAGTGTCGGCGCCGACCGGCTGCGCGATGTGGCGCTGCTGCAGTATCTCGCCGATCTGCTGCTGGCCCTCGACGGTAAGGCCGCGGGCGCGGTCGATCTCACGGTCGCCACCGAGGTGAGTTCCGCGCGATGAGCGATGTGCCCGCCGACCGGCCCGAACCGAAGGTACTCGAAACCGAAACCGCCACCGTCGCCGCCGGATTGACCGAGGCGGTCGAGGTGATGGACCGGCTGTGGCGGTTCGGCGGGTGGGAGGTCACCCAGACCCACGATTCGCTGCGGCCGTATCTGCTGGAGGAGACCTACGAGCTACTCGACGCCATCCAGCAGGAGGACGCCGAGACCATCCGGGAGGAACTGGGTGACCTGCTGCTCCAGGTGCTGTTCCATTCGCGGATAGCCGAAGCGGCAGGCGAATTTACCATCGACGATGTGGCCGCCGCGCTGGTCGCCAAACTGGTGAACCGGAGTCCGCACCTCGCCGGCGCGGGAGCGGACTACGGTTTCGATTCCGCCGCGTCGGTCAGCGATAAGGTCGCGGCGCAGGAAAAGGCATGGGAGGAGAAGAAATCCGCGGAGAAGTCCCGGCGGTCCTGCCTCGATGGTATCGCCATGCCGCAACCGGCGCTGGCGCTGGCCGAGAAGGTCTGCTCCCGTAGCGCCCGCGCCGGTCTACCGGAGGAATTGATCCCGGAAGATTTGCGGGTCGTCCACCTGGGCGGCGAAGAGAGCGCCGAAGAACGTCTGCGCAAAGCCACCGTGGCTTTCGCCGCCGCGATCCGCCAGGCCGAGGACGCCGCCGAGGCCGCCCGGGGCGCCCGCCGCCCCCTCTCTGCTGCGGACTGGCTCCGGTACTGGCCGAGCACCGCCCGGTCGGGCCACTGACGCATGGCGCTGTAGCAGAAACGGGGTGCCCGGTGCGCGGAGTCAGGGTTGCAGTCCGAGGATCAGCCGTACCGAGTCCTCCACGCGGCGCAGCTCATTCGGTGAGAGCAGACCCAGTTTCCGCCGCAAACGCGGCTTCGCCACCGTATGAAGATCGGCACAATTCACATATGACTCATCGTTCCGGGTCAACCCCGAATCACGGCCGACCGGAACATGGGTGGTTCGGGGACCCGAGGTGCCGGTGACGACCGCAACCGTCACAGCAGCCAGCGGTTCGGCTATTCGGTTGACCGTGAGAACGACCACGGGATGCGCCCCCACCGGCTGAGGCAGCGCGCAGGCCCAGACCTCGCCTCGCAATGGCGTGCCGGCACTCACCACCGCATATCATCCGCGGCCGCGAGCTCGGAATCACTCGGTTCGGCGACCCCGGCGGGTAGCGGCACGGACTGCTCCCCATAGAAAGCTCGGATATCCTCGGCCGCGCTCACCTCCGCGGCTTCTTTCGCCAAAAGCTTCAGTCCTTCGCGCAGGGCATCCGAAGTCGAGGCGAGGTCGAGGGTCTGCATGACCCGCTCGAGCGCCTGCATCTCATCGTCGCGTAGCCGGACCTGCGCCAAACGACTGCGGCCGAAAACCGCCGCTTCCCGCCCGGCCGGTGCCGCTTTTTTCGCCGTCCGCTTCCGCGCAGGCTTTGCCACACCCTTGCCCGCAGCTCTCTGCCCACTGCCCGGTTCCTGTCTTACAGGTGTCATACATCTAGTGTCGTGCGACCTACCGCCCACGTCAAGCGTCGAGCGAGGCGATCGAGAGGCGTGGAGGATGCTTCCGCGGTGCTAGACGTTCACACCGTAGTCGCGCGCGATACCGGCCAGACCCGACGCGTAGCCCTGGCCGATCGCGCGGAACTTCCATTCGCCCTGCCGGCGATAGAGTTCGCCGAACACCATGGCGGTTTCGGAGGAGGCGTCCTCGGAGAGGTCGTAGCGGGCGAGTTCGGCGCCGGTGTTCAGATCGGTGACCCGGATATAGGCGTTGCGGATCTGGCCGAAGGACTGACCACGCTGATCGGCATCGTGGATGGAGACCGGGAAGAAGATATTGGTGATCGTCTCCGGTGTATTGGCCAGATCGACATTGATCACCTCGTCGTCACCGTCGCCCTCGCCGGTGAGATTGTCACCGGTGTGCTCGATGGTGCCTTCCGGCGACCTGAGGTTGTTGTAGAAGACGAAATGCTCATCGGAGAGGACCTTCAGGTCCGGCCCGGTCGCCAGGGCGCTGGCATCCAGGTCGTAGTCGGCGCCCACGGTGGTGCGCACGTCCCAGCCGAGTCCGACGGCGATCCTGGTCAGGTCTGGGGCCTGTTTGGACAGCGAGACATTGCCGCCCTTGGCCAAGTTGACGCTCATGTTCTCCTTCCTCGGCGCCTGGGCGCCCGACGATCACGGCACCGGTCGGCCGGAACCATCGGGGCCGTCGCGCCCGACGACGACCGCGCCGGGCCACCCGAGGGAAGCGCCCGGACGCGAGGGTGTTTCTACGCCGGAGTCGCCCCGGCGATCGGATGTCGCGGCGCCGCACCGAGCGAAGCGCCGAAGGCACCCGAGGTGGTGGGCCGGGGTGTCGGCTCAGATCTTCTCTTCGTTCTCCGCCCACGACTTCAGCGTCGCCACCCGGTGTTCCAGGGCGCGCAGTTCACTGGCGTCGAGCACTGTGCGCTGGATACCCTGCGCGACCGCGAAAGCCGACTGCCGGTGATCGTCGATCACATCCACGTCGAGGCGTACCGCCACATAGTCGTCCGCGCCGGGCATCTCCTCGGCGATGACCTTGGCCGAGCCCCGGGCGCACAGCGCCACATTCCCGCCGCCCAGAATGAGCAGCGCGACCTGCGGCCGCTCGCGTAACCGGGCCAGCGAGCCGCGATCGAATTTGAGACTCAGCAGGATCCGCCGATCGCCGGCGCGCACCGGCCACGACACCGGGATGGCGTGCGGTGCGGGATCGGTGGTGACCAGAACCGCGATCGTCTCCTGCGGCCATTCCGGCAGCGCTTCCAGCTCGGGATGGTCGGTTGCGGGATTCTTCGCAGAACTGATTCCGGCTGCCATATCGTCCCCTCCTGGATCGACGTGGTGCGGCGGGGGTGTGCCGTACCACGCACCAGTCTAGAGGCCGGCGACGGCACGCGCGGAAGAAGTACCGGCCCCCACCTGCGGTGAAACCCCGTGGCGCCGACCGGAAACCGGGCCGTGCGGGCAAGGTGACCCTCAGAACGGGAGGTGGGGAAGGCCCTTCGCGGACGGTGGCGAGCGAGAGCCGGGTCTCACCGGCGGCGCACCGCTTTCCGGGATCGGCGAGTCAGGCCGGGGTGAGGGCCGCGGACTCCAGCGGGAGGGTCCGGACCCATGCGCGGCCGAGGGTCGCGGCCTTGATCTCGCCGGAGGCGTCGTGGCGGGCGTGCTCGCCGATCTGTACGCCGCCGAGTCCGGTGAGTTTCTCGGCGGCGATCTCCCCGCCCCGGTTGAAGGTGTGGTCGTAGACCGAATCGCCGAGTCCGAACACCGCGAAGCGCAGCCCGGTCAGATCGGGGCTATGCGCGTCGAGGGCCTCGAAGAACGGTTCGGCACCGGTGGGCAGATCACCCTCGCCGTAGGTGGAACACACGACGATATGGAAGACCGCCGGGTCGACGCCGGCGATGTCGAACTCGCTCATATCGAAGACGGAGACCTCGTGCTCGGTCAGTTCCTCGGCGATGCCCTCGGCCACCGTCTCCGCTGTGCCCATCTCCGAACCGAACAGGACGACGATACGCACCGCCCACTCCTTCCGCGTAGACTTTGGAGAGGCAATCCTAACTTATCGTCTCCCGTTGACGGGGAGCGAGCAATGCGTCGCGCTCGTGGAGCAAGCCGAAGTATTTGCGCAACATGAGTGCGGCGGTGGCGGCCAGACCCGCGGTCAGTCCCCACCAGACCCCGGCCGCGCCCAGACCGGCGGGGTAGGCCAGCAGCAGCGCCGTGGGGAGTCCGACGATCCAGTAACCGACCACCGACAGCCGGAAACCGGCGTTGGTGGCCTGCAGGCCGCGCAACAGCCCGGTGCCGATGTTCTGGGCCGCGTCGAAGAACTGGAGCACGATACCGATGAGCAGCAGCGACCGGGCCAGCTCCACCGTCGCAGAGTCGGTGGGATCGAGGAACGGGCGCAGTACCAGGTCGGGGACGAACACATAGGCCAGTCCGGTGACCAGTGTGACCGCGCCGGCGAACCGGAGCGCCAGCCGGGCCAGGCCCCGGGCGTGCCCGGTCTCGTCCTGGGCGACACTGTGGCTCACCAGGATGGACGCGCCGTGCGAGATGCCGATGGCGATCTGGAAGACGATGTAGATCACCTGGTACACCACATTGTGGGCGGCCAGCGCCGCGGGGCCGAGCGCCCCCATGACCAGCGCGAGCACCGAGAACATCCCGGCTTCCGACCCGTAGGTGAGGGCGATGGGGGTACCCAGCCGCAGTTCGCCGCCCACGGTCGTCATCCGTACCGGCCACGGCCGGATCGGCAGGGTGGCGCCGAGCTCGGGATCGCGGCGCACCATGGTCCAGAAGACGGCGAACATGAGCAGGAAGACAAGCGAGGTCGCCACCCCGACACCGGTCGGCCCGAGCGCCGGCAATCCGGCCCAGCCGTGGATCAGCGCCAGGGCCAGTACGAGGTTGACCGCGATGGAACCGAGCGTGACGGCCAGCAGCGCCTGCGGCCGTTGCATCCCCACCGTGTACTGGCGCAGCACTTGGAACCACAGGCAGGGCAGCAGCCCGGGAGCGAGAGCGACCATCAGCGGCCGGGCCTCGGCCAGCACTCCGGCGTCCTGGCCCAGCCACTGCAGCGACCACCCCAGCCCGATGAGTACCGCGCCGCCGAGCAGACCGGCGACGGTGGCGATCAGGAAACTCGACCGCACCACCTCCCGCACCTCGGGGCCCGGGTCGTCGCCGCGTTTGCTCGCGGCCCCCACCGCGGCGGCGATCTGGTTACCGCTGCCGGTGATCAACCCCACGCACATGGTGCGGATCTGGTTGAACAACACCAGGGCCAGCCCGCCGGCCGCGACCGCGCGCACACCGAGGCTGCCCAGCAGGGCGATATTGGTGGTGGACACGGCGACTTGCGCCAGCTGGGTGAGCGCGATGGGAGCGGCCAGGGCGGCCAGCGCGGCCGAGCCGGCCGGGTGCCGGCTGTCGGGGCGAATTCGCGAGAGGGGTGTGCTGATCACCGGGCCCGCACCATAGTGTCCGATTCCTCCGTATGTTCGTGTTCGTCCGGTCGGCCGACCCGGACGGCGTGGGTATTCCCGGCCGCGGCGTCGTTCAAAACGGCCGCCCCCACCGGATGATTGCCCCGACCGGCGGGAGCGTAGCGCGTCAGCAGGGCGTGGACTTCGCGTTCGGTCTCGGGATCGAGTAATTCGCGGGCGGCCATCCAGTCGTCGTCGAAGACGGTGTCGAGATACTTCTCCCCGCCGTCGCAGACGATGGTGACCACGGTGGACCCGGCCGGGAACTCGTCGAGCCGGGTGAGCGCCGCATGCACCGAGCCGCCCGCCGAACCGCCGAGCATCAGGCCCAGCCGTCGTGCTACGGCGCGGCAGGTGGCGAACGCGGCCCGGTCGGTCACCTTCACGCCCTCGTCGAGCAGGTCGTAGTCCACGGCCGTACCGATGGTGGCGCCGGGCGGAGTGCCGGTGCCCGACTGCCAGTACGGCCCGCCGGGCCCGCCGAAGGCGATCGAACCGACCGGTTCCACGCCGATCACCCGCGGCACACAGCCCAGCTGCCGCAGCCGGGTAGCGGTACCGAACAGAGACCCGCCGGTGCCCACCGCGGACAGCAGGATATCGACCCGGTCGACCTCGGCCAGTAATTCCTCGGCTACCGCGTAATAACCCACCGCGTTGGCGTCGTTGTTGTGCTGTTCGGTGAAGAACGCGCCGGGTTCGCCGGCCGCCAGCGCGGCCGCGTGATCCTCACGCGCCGAGGTCGCCAAATTGTCGTCGCCCTCGTCGGCGACGAAAACCAGCTCCGCGCCCATTGCCCGCATCGCCCGTAATTTGTCCTTACTCGCGTGATGGTCGACCACCGCGGTGAAACGATAGCCGCGTTCGGCGGCGACCACCGCGAGCCCGAGCCCGGTATTTCCGGATGTGGATTCGATGATATGTCCGCCCTCGCGCAGCAAACCCCGACGCTCCGCGTCGAGGACCATTTCCCGCGCCATCCGGATCTTGGCGGCGCCGGTCGGATTGAACTGTTCGAGCTTGAGGAGTAATCGGGTACCCGACCCGGTGGCAGCCAATTCGAAGAGCGGGGTGCGGCCGATGAGGTCGGTGACACGGGTGACGAGGGACATGGCGGATCTCCTGGGCGTCGATAACGGGTGATGCGAAGAGACCGGGGGCCGACGGTCTCAGTGACGGGATTGATCGAGGGCCCAGCGATACCGGCCGCCCGGCGCTTCGGAGAGCACCACTTTCGGCGGGAGAGGCAGTTCGTGAAAGGGCGATTCGTTGGAATCCATCTGGTATCCGGCGGTATTCGGGTAGACCAGCAGATCGCCGGCCTCGGCCGCGCGGGGCAGCGGGATCCGCCGCCAGCTCAGCATGTCCGATTCGAGGCAGGTCGCGGCGCCGACGACCGTGGCGGTCGGGGTGCCGGGGGCGTCGGGCCAGAGCACCGGGTCGGGAAGGTATTCGCTGTCGAACCACTGTTCGGAAAGGCTCAGGCTCGTACCGTCCACGGTCAGGATCCGGTATGGCTGCCCGTGTTCGTGGCGGGTTTTGCCGCCCTGTACCCGGAAAACGGTGCTCCCCGCCCGGTCCAGCAGGGCACGGCCGGGTTCGACCGCCAGGGTCGTCTCCGTGCGCCGCAGGCGACCGGCGAGATCCTCGCGGCGCAGAATCGCGGCGAGCATGGCGGGGCCGGGTTCGGGAAAGGAATACGGGTAGTACGACTCGAACGCTTTTCCGGAATGGAACCAGCGGCGGGTCGCCTGTTCCCGGAACGCCGCCCAATCGGCGGCGGGCACGTAGTCGACGCCGAACCCGCCACCGATGGAAACAGTGGTGGCCGGATGGCCCGACGTCCGTGCGGCGCGACACCGGTCGAGCAGCTGCCCGGCCATTTCGGCGCGGGGTACCGGATCGTAACCGGAGAGATGGAAACTGAATCCCTGCAGCGAGATCGACGGGTAATCGGCCGTTTCGGAAACGGCATGGTCGAGTTCCTCGGCCGACATTCCGAACCGGCTGGCCGAGGCCGCCGGTAGCGCCCGCAGCAGCACCCGGACAGGGATGTCCAGTGCGGCCAGGCGTTTGAGCTCGCCGATACTGTCCACCGCGATCAGACAGTCGTGCCGGGCGGCCAGCCAGTGCAGATCGTCGCTTTTCTCGGGACCGGTGACCAGGAGATCGGCGCCGCGGATGCCCTGTCCGAGTGCTGCGGTGAGTTCGCCGGTACTGGAAACATCGATACCCGCGCCGGCGGTGGCGCAGGCCCGTGCCACGCAGGCCGCCTTGTTGGCCTTCTTGCCGTAATACACCGCGCCGGTGATCCCGGCTTCGGCGAAAACCTGGTGGAAGCCACGGATATTGTCGACCACCCGGGCGGGATACATCAGATGGAAAGGACCCCCGATCGCGAAGGCGATATCGCCGAGAAGTTGCGGATCGGCGAGGATCCGCTGCTCCCACTGATCGCGATGGGCGGGGACCGGCGCCGCCACGGTCCCCGCGTACCCGCCGGGCGAACCGGATCCGGAACCGGCGGGGGCGTCGGCTCCGGTCAATCCCATAGCGAGACCTCCGTACCGCGGCCCTCGGCGATGGCACGTTCGGCCAGGGCGTGCGCCACCGCGATATCGGTGAGCACCAGACCGCTGTTGTAGACGAAGATCTTCTCCTCCGCCCGCCGCCGGGCGACGGCGCGCCGGCTCAGGATCTGCGGCAGTTCCGCGTCGACCGGGCGCAGGTCGCCGTTGTCGTCGGCCATATCGGTGCCGGTCAGCGCCATCTGTTCGGCGCTGGTGGCGATCACCCGGTCGGCGTCGTGCAGCGTGGAGGGGGCCAGCCCATAGCCCACCAGCACCACCACCGAACCCGGTTTGAGGTGTTCGGATTCGATGGCCACCTCGGTGCCCGGGCCGGCGGTCGCCAGCACCACATCCGCTGTCCGTGCCGCGGTGTACGGATCGTCGACGTTCTCCAGCAGTGCGTGCGGGGCGTACTCGGCGAGCTGCCGGTGCACCGCCTCGATGCCCTCGGGGTGGGTGCCGTACAGCATCAGTTTGCGCAACTGCGGGTTGGCGGCCAGCAGATGCGGTAACGCGTTGCGGCCCTGGGTTCCGGTACCGACGAGCAGGACGGTGTCGGCGTCGCGATGCACCGTCTCGCGTACCAGCAGTGCCGATACCGCCGGGGTGCGCAGCGCGCCCACCCGCGCACAGTCCATCATGGCGATGGGCGCGCCCGTGGTGTCGTCGTACAGCGTGATCGTGGTGTAGTAGCGCTTGGTGGTGCGATCGTGCCCGGGGTCGAACTTGTAGGAGGTCTTCATGGCGACCACCCGGCGCCGCCCGTCGCGGCCCAGCATCGCGTAGGCGACCGACCAGCCGTCCGGGTTGGCCACACTGAGCTTGCGTGGATTGTCGGAATCGCCCCCGGCCAGTGCGATATAAGCCTCTTCCACCGCGCGGACCACCTCGGCCGGGGCCACCGGCACATCGGCGAGATCGCCGCGGCTCAGGACACGCAGGGGGGGTCGCCCGGTCACGCGTGCTCAACGGATCCTCGATCATCTACTGCACCGTTCCGCTCTGCCCGCGCCCGTTGCGCCGGTAGCGGCGCGAAGGGCGCGATGATTCGCTGACCGTATCCATTCTCCTCGGATTCGGCTGCGCGGCGCGGGCGTTCGGGTAGCCGGATGTTCACTCGTTTGAGCCAGCGGTCGGTGCCGTCGTAGCGCGCGGTGAACGGAACCCGCCCGTGAACTGCGACATCGTTGTCGACCAGGAGCAGCTCGCCGGGTCCGAGACAGGCCAGCACGCATACTCTTTCGAGTTCCTTTTCCAGCCGCTGGTAAGCCGCGCGGTAGTGCGGGGCGGCGTCGGCGAGCGGGGTGTAGGCGGGGTCGAATCGCATTGTGAGGGCCTCGGCCCTGCCTTCCTGCCCGGGCTCGCACCAGAGGGTGGGGACCGGTACAGCGGTCTCGCGGTCGAAACCGGAGCCGTAGGAGACGTCCGGCAGGATGGGCAGGGTGGGCGTGCGCAGCGTGTCCTGTTCCGCTGCCGTCAGCTCGACCCGGCGCACCGACGAGACGGTGGTCCCGACGCGGTCCGGATTGCGCAGGCAGCCCAGTAGCAGCAGATTCGCGCGCCGCGGGTGGAAGGCATCCTCGGTGTGCGGGCTGAGCAGAACGGTGCTGCTGGCCCCGGACTGCTCGAACTCGTGTCCGGCCGCCGGCACGATGTTGTTGACCAGTCGGCCGTCCTGCTGGCCGGCCCAGCCGAATGGTTCTCCGGCGGCCGCGGCCAGGAGCAGCATGGCGATATCCAGTTCGAACGAGCTGCCGGGGCGGCCGGGCTCGGTGGCCCACGCGGTCGCGGTCTGCCAATCCGGTGGGGTGGGGCCGATTTCGTCGTCGCGCAGCGGTAGCCGGCGCAGCACACAGGCGCCGGCCGCGGTGGCGGGCGGGCGCATCGCGGTGCGGACCTCGGCGGGGAGTTCACCGGCGCGAGCGGCGACCAGGTCGATCAGGGCCTGGTCCGCGAGCGGGCGTCCGGCAGCCCCCGGCACGGGATCCAATGTGAACGCGATCTCAGTGGCCAGTTCACGCACCGCCCGTCCGGCGGTCTCGGGTAACTCACGGTGCTCGATCTCTTCGATGCTAGGAGGGTGAAACGTCTTACGTTCGGAGAGAACGCTTTTCACCAAAATGTCCCTTCTCGGAATCGTGGTTCGGAGTACCGGCGGTGACGAGTCGATGCGAAGTTAGTGCGTCCGCGCATTCATGGCAAGGGTAACCTAACTACCGATTGTGATAGCTTTTACCTATTGCGCGCTCGAAGTGCAGGTGGACGGATGTGCGGACGTCGATCGCTCAGGTCGCGATGAGACGCAGAACACGGTAAGGCTAGCCTGCCCTTGCGGCAAAATCGGCGCGCCGCGCCGGAGGACGAGAGTGTCCGTGCCGCAACGAATTCGGCCGGGCCGCCGCCCGGCCGCAGGGATCAGAGGCTGTTGGCGAGCAGGGCGTACTGGGCCGCCGTCTTCTGCTCGATTTCGGTCGGGCTGTCGCTGGACACCACACCCACGTACCGCTTGTACGGGACGAAGCAGCGGAACCGGTACTGATGCTGTGGATCGCCTTTGTCGTTGAGCTGCAGGCATTTCGCGCCCGGGATACCGGCCGGGGCGGGATGGTCGTCGTAGGCCGCGCCCGTCGATTCGACGAAACCGTCCACCAGGATCGGCGCACCCGCCGGCTCGCGGACCCGGGCCACCGAACTGCCGTCGGCGTAGGCGGTGGCCTCGAACCCGGACTCGTCGAGCAGCCGGGCGCGGGCGGGCTGATCGTCGGCCGAGTTGATCAGATAGTTGCGGCCGTAGACGGCGAACTTGTCGGGATCGGGGACCTGGCCTTCGCGGTCGGCGACCACCACCCGGGAGAGCAGATCCTCCGGATCCACCCGGAGATCGGGGATATCGGCGATGGGCGTGGGACGGAACCGGCCGAGCTGGGCGAGCTGCGCGGTGAGGGTTTTGTCCACCCAGGACACCAGGTCCGCGCTGTCGGCTTTCGGCCGCTGCACGAACAGTGAGATCACGAACTCGTCGTGGGCCAGGAAGGCGCCGATATTGGCGATACCGGGACGCCAGTGCAGCAGTGCGCCGGGATGCTTCTCCGACTTCAGTCGCCGGTTGTCCGGCGATACCCCGATATCGGCATCCTCCAGTTCCTTCGCCGCCTTGGTGGCCGCCGAGGTATCGGGGAAGCGCAGCGCCACCACCGTGATCGCGGTGGCCTCGGCGTCGGGTCGCGTCTGACCTTCCGGATCGTCGCGATCGGCCCCGCTGGCGGCGTATCCGACCACCATCCGGCGATTCTTCAGCACCGGTTCGGACACATTGGCCAGGAAGTCGATCGCGGTCGCGGTATCGGGCAGCACCTTCGAACCGCGACCGTATTTGAGGGACGGATCGACCTGGCTGCTGGTGACCACCGCCTCCGACATGCGGATACCCTCCAGCATGGGCCCGTTGTCGCCCGCCTCGGCGGGGTAGCTGAACTTGTCGACCGGGAAGTCGCCGACCGCGAGGGTGCGCACGTCGATCTCCCCCGGGACCGGCGTCCCGGCGAGGGAACCGCATCCGGATAATGCGGCCGCTACCAGAGCGACGACCGCGGTGACGGTGCTGGCACGCGATATCCGAACCATGGGCTGGCCCCTCGTTCCGATCGAAACTGCGGTGTCGAAGTTACCCGACGCACAGCTATCTCGGGGAGGGCACCGTGCCGCCGTGCCATACCCTGGACAGGTGGCAGGCCAACCGCAGCGCGACTCCGGCGAAGGCTGATCCTCATGCGGGATCAGCAGGTCGAGGTCGTCGCCGGCACGCACGCGGCGGCTCGGGTGGCGGGTGCGGTGGTATTGGTGGCCCATCGCGGCGCGGGCCGGCCCACCGAGCACGCCCCGGCGGTGCGGGCACTGGTCGAGCTGGCCGAACTGGTACACGAGGCCGCCGTGCGGCGACCCGAGGACCCCGGCGCGATGATCGCCAGGGAGGCGACCAGATGGCTCATGGCCCAGGCCGACCGGACCAGCCCGGGAACAGCGGTCGATTTCGGCATTCTCTCCGCCGCCGGCCCCGACCGGGTGGCGATATTCCTGCACGGCGCCGTGACCGCGGTCCTCGAGGGCGCCGACAGCGAATACTTCCACGGCCGCGACGCGGTCTTCACGGTCGACCGGGCCGTGGCGATACCGGACCGTGCGGTCGCGCTGTTCGTCGACGACACCGCCGGCGATCCGGACGCCGATTTCCGGCCGGTGTTACCGGCGACTCGCGGTATCGGGCGGCTGGTCGAAGGCATTGCCGAGGCCGGCGGGGTGATCGCCTGGACCGCTCCCGGAGACGCCGGCGGGACGACCGATGCCCGGGTACCGGCCGGGAATCCGGCGACACCCGAGCCGATCGCGGAAATCACCCGGACCGCAGGCACGGAGCGGCCGGAACGGGAAGCACCGGATGGGGCACCCGCGGCGCCGGTGGACCCCGATGCCGTGGCCACCGCTGTGTCGACGCCGCTGCTGGACACGGTCGAACTATCCGAGCGGGGGAGCGCTTTCCGCGGTGGTACGGGGGATCCGGGAGCCGCCGGCGGGCCGCGGACCGCGCCTCCGGAAACCGATCCGCATCGGGCGCAGACCGAGATCAGCGGGCGACAGCCGCCGCGCGGCGGCCCTGCGCCCGAGGAGACGGCGGACTCCCGGAAGCCGGAGCCGGATCCGCCGCACCGGGCACCCGCCCACCCCACGCCGCGCCGGCACCAGCCGTACGCGCTGCCCGGGCCCCCCGAACGCGGGACACCCCCGCTGGACCCGGAACTGCGGCGCCGCACCGAGGCCACCGCGAAAGGCACCGCGCTCACCGTGAAGGTCATGGGGTTCAAATGCGCGCGCGCCCATCCCACCGATCCCCGGGCGGCGTTCTGCAGTGTCTGCGGTATGCCCGTGGACCAGACCCAGCCGCTGATCGAAGTGGTGCGCCCGCCGCTGGGCATCCTGGTCCTCGACGACGGTGCGACCTATCTGCTGGAAAGCGACTCCGTGCTGGGACGCGATCCGGAGCATTCCGAGCCCGCGCGGCGCGGGCTCACTCCGCTACAGGTGATCGACAATTCCGGCGGGATGTCTCGTGCGCACGCCGAACTCCTGCTGGTGAACTGGGACGTGACACTGGTCGACCGGGGATCCACCAACGGCACCCGCACCAGAGCCGCGGGCTTCCGGGACTGGGTCCGCGTTCCGCCGCATCAGCCCGTGGTGCTGGTGCCGGGCACCGAGATCCTGATCGGCCACCGGATGCTGCGGTACGAATCGGCCGCGCCGCCGCCCTTCGGTCTGTGACGAGGGGCTCGCCCCCGGGACTATTCGTACCTGGCGTTGCAGGTGGCCTCGCCGCCGAGCACCCCGGCACGGAAGGCATCCACCCGGGAGAACCCGCTCGGCACCGTTTTGCCCTCGACATCGCTGGCGGCCAGACCGTCGGTCAGCAGGCCCGATACCGCCTCGTCCAGGTCTCCGGCGGCCAGCGTGATATCGCCCTCGGCCCGCCCGGATTCCGCCAGCTTCCCGGTGGCCACCCCGGACAGGCAAGCCGCCCGCAAACCGGTTTTCGCGCCGACCAGATCCTGGTCCCGGCTCCGCTGCACCGACAAGGTGTAGCGGGAGATGAACACCACGTAGCCGTTGTAATCGCCGGTGACCTTCACCGGCAGCGGAACTTCCGAATCATCGGTGGCCGCCCCGCGCTCGGCGAGTCCGCCGATATTCGTCGCGATCGTATTACTGGCCGGGCAATAGGTGACGGGCTCGGTGGAAACACCGTCGCTGCATTCGATTTCGGCGCCGTCGTAGCGGTAGGTGGGCTCGTGCGGATTCGGCAGGATCACCGACAGGGCCTTGCTCAGTTCGACCAGGCTCTGCTCGGTGATCTCGAACTCCCCGGACGCGCCCTCGAAACTCTGCGGCAGATCACCACGGCGCTGATCGATCTCGTCCATATCGATCCCCTTGCACCCCTTGGCGCCGTCGGTGAAACCGATCTGCACCGCCGAAACCCGTTCGAACGCCGAACCGTGCACGCTCTCGGGATCGTCGGGGTCCGAATCACGGATCGCCACCGTGGCGGCGAGGACAGAGTTGAGGCCGTCGGAGGTGTTGATGGTGAAGTAGTCGGACCTGCCCTCGGCCACCCACCGCATATACGCCCCCGCGAAACAGTCGGCCTGCTGTTCCTTGACGATCACCGGATCGTCGCGGTCGACGATATTCGCGTTGTTCTGGATGGCGTGCCCGTACTCGTGCGCGATCACCATCACCACCGACATCTGCCCGAACGTCTCGGTCATGGTGGGCAGCAGCAGCGCCCGGTCCCAGCCGATGGAGTTGTCCAGCCGGCAGTAGGCGGCGTTCACCATCCGGTAGGTCGATTCGGTGCAGAATTCCACCGACTCGCGCCGCGAATCCCGGGCACTCCAGGAGATCAATTTGTCGACCGGTTCGAACTCGCCCTCGAACTCGGCGTCGTAGTGCTGCTCCCAGTACGCCTGCACATCGGTGACCGCGTTCAGCGCGAGGGTGTCGATCTCACCGCCGTCGCTGTGTTCGGCGACCAGGTCCGAGGCCGGCGGGTTCTCCCGCGGACCGCTGGGCCCGCTGGTGGTCGGCAGCCCCGCGACCTGGAAGGGATTGTCGTAGATCGATACCGCCCGGCCGTCCACGGCACGGGTGCACCCGGTGACCAGCAACAGTGCGCACAGTGCCGAGACGACGACAGCGGCGGTCGTGAGTTTCGGCATGGATCCTCCCCCATTTCGGCCGGTGCAGGTGCTGCTCATTGCCTCCGGAACGGGGAGTTCGCCCCCCGCTCGGGGGCACCTCCGATGCCCGGGTAATGGAATAGTATCCGCTGCATGTCTGCACCGGGGGTGCGCACCATCACGGTGCGCCATGATGGAACTGAACGAGTCTTCGATTCGAATCAGCAGATCACTCTGGGCCGTGCGCCCGAGGTGACGCTGTTCGTCGACAGTCCGCTGGTATCACGGGTCCACGCGATCCTGGCGTGGCAGTCGGGAGCCTGGGTACTCACCGACAACGGAAGTACCAACGGGGTGTTCGTCGACGCGCGCCGGGTCGGCGGACCGGTCCCGATCGACCGGCCCACGCAGGTCCGGCTCGGAGACGCCATCAGTGGCCCGCTGCTCTGGCTCGTTCCCTCCGGAGTCCCTCAGCAGCAACACCAGCCGGCGCGGCCGCCGTCGCAGGCGCGTCCCGCCCAGCCGCCGCAGCGTCCCGCGCCACCGCCGCGGCCGCAGTCCGGTGCGCACCCGCAGGTGGGGCAGCGCGGACCGACACCCAGCCAGCCGCTGCCCGCGCAACGTCCGGCACCGCAGCAGTGGCCGCCGCACGGTGGACAACAACCCCGGCCACCGCAGGTCGCCACCGCGGCCCAGCCGCCTGTCGTCCCGCCGCAGCCCGCCAATGTGAACATGACCGCCAAGGCGAGCGTGGCGGCCGTCCCACCGGTACGCCACCGCAATACCGAGGGTCCGATCGCCCGCGCCGACCGGATCCCGCCCGGGGGTCTGGCGATCGGGCGGACCTCGGACAATCAAATCGTCGTCAACGATCCGCTGGCCTCGCGTAAACACGCCCGCCTGGTCGCCGGGGCCGAAGGCCTGGCCATCGAGGATCTCGGTTCGGCCAACGGAACATTCGTCAACGGTGTCCGGCAGCAGCGCACGGTGCTACGCGAACGCGACATCATCACCATCGGCAACATCGACTTCGAGGTCCAGCAGGGCACGCTGGTGCACCGGCAGCGCCCGGTCGCCGAACAGGGCCTGGCCGTGCACGGGGTGGGGTTCACCGTCGAGGGCAACAAACAGTTGCTCGTCGATGTGAACATGCAGGCCGCCCGCGGCACGCTGACCGCGCTGATCGGTCCCTCCGGGGCGGGCAAGTCGACGCTGTCGCGGTTGATCGCGGGCAGTACGCACCCCTCCGGCGGGGCCGTGACCTTCGAGGGCCGTGACCTGCACGCGGAATACGAGGCGTTGCGCTCCCGAATCGGCATGGTGCCCCAGGACGATGTGCTGCACCGGCAGCTCACCGTCCGCCAGGCGCTGGGTTTCGCCGCGGAACTGCGGCTGCCGCCCGACTCGTCCAAAGCCGATCGCCGGGGGGTGATCGACGGTGTACTGCGCGAACTCTCGCTCACCGAGCACGCCGACACCCGGGTCGACCGGCTCTCCGGTGGCCAGCGTAAACGGGCCTCGGTGGCATTGGAACTGCTCACCGGGCCCTCCCTGCTGATCCTGGACGAACCGACCTCCGGTCTGGACCCGGCACTGGACCGCCAGGTCATGATGATGCTGCGCGAACTGGCCGACGCCGGGCGCGTGGTGATCGTGGTCACCCACTCCGTGGCCTGCCTGGACATGTGCGACCAGGTGGTCCTGCTGGCGCCGGGTGGTAAGACCGCCTACGCCGGAAACCCGGCCGGCGTCGAAGCCGCCCTGGGGACCAGCGATTGGGCCAAGATCTTCGCCGATGTGGCGGCCAACCCGGATGCGGCGTTCGCGCACTACCGATCCCGGCAGGCGGCGCTGCCACCCCCGCCGCCGCCCGCGGCCCGGCAGAGCGGCGGCGGTTCGCCCCCGCAGTCCGGCGCCTGGAAACAGTTCTCCACGCTGGCGCGGCGGCAGTTGCGGCTGATCCTGGCCGACCGCGGTTATCTCGCCTTCCTGGTACTGCTGCCGTTCGTGCTCGGCGGATTGTCGCTGGTGGTGCCGGGGCAGTACGGGTTCTCCCCGCCCCCGCTCACCCAGACCGACGACGGATCCTTCGTCCGCGTCGGGAGTTCCGAACCGCAGCAGTTGCTGGTGGTGCTCATTCTCGGCGCCTGCTTCATGGGATCCACACTCACCGTGCGCGATCTGGTCGGGGAGCGGACAATCTTCCAGCGCGAGCGCGCGGTCGGACTCCGGTCGGGGGCGTACCTGACGGCGAAGATCGTGGTATTCAGTGTGGCCGCGCTGTTGCAGTCGGGCGTGATGATCGGGTTCGTGCTCCTGGGCAAGAAACGGCCGGAGGAAGGTTCGGTACTGGCCATCGGTGGCGCCGAACTCTATATAGATATCGCCGCCACGGCGGTCGCGTGTGTGGTGTTCGGGCTGCTGCTGTCCAGTCTGGCGAAATCCAGCGAGCAGGTGATGCCGCTGCTGGTGGTGGCGATCATGGGCCTGCTGGTCATGGCCGGCGGTCTCATCCCGGTGACCGACCGGGTGGTGCTGGAACAGATCTCGTGGTTGTTCCCCTCGCGCTGGGGCTACGCCGCCGCGGCGTCGACGGTGGATATTCGCTCACTGTTCGTCCAATCGCAACAGGATGCCTTCTGGGAACATACGCGCAGCGCATGGTTCCTGGATATCGGCTTGGTGGTGGCCATCACAGTGGTGCTCGCGCTGCTCACCTGGACCCGTCTGCGGCTGAAGAAGTCCGCGAGATGAGACCGGTGAACGTGCCGATCCATCGCCTTCACCGCTGGTGGGTGGGGGCGGCGAGCGCGTCGACCACACACCAGGCACACTGATGCCTGTGATGGTGCGAGTTGGGGCGGTACATCTCGGGTGGGATGTGGTGTCCGTGGCCGCGGGCGGATCCGGCGTGCCCATCCGCCCCGTACAGGTCGAGGGAAGCTACAACCCCCCCGCCTATCTGCTGGCCGACGCCTCCGGCCGGCTCTACACCGCCGGCGCGGACCGGCAGCGGCCCGATCTGGGAATGGCGATCCCCGATGTCCGCGACATCCTCGGGCATCCGCAGATCGTCATAGCCGGGGCGACCTGGCCCGCCGAACTGGTGTTCCGGGCCCGGCTCTACAACCCGCTGGCCGCCATGGGGACCTATCTGCGGGGTAAACCCGATGTGGTCGCGCTGCCGTATCCCGACGACTGGCCGGATCCCAAGATCGACGCCTACGCCCAGCTGGTCGAGCAACTCGATGTCGAAGTCGAGCCGATTCCGGAATCGATCGCGCTGTCGGGCTACGTCCGTGCCCTCGGCCTGGTCCGGCCGCCCGATCCGGCCCTGCCCGAAGGAGTGGGGGCCACCGCGGTCCATTTCGACGGGCAGGTGGTGGACGGCCGGGCGAATGTGCTGGTCGTCGCCGTGCACGGAGACGAGGAGCGGCCCACCGAATCGGTGTACGTGCCGATCGACCCCGAATCGACCCGCGACCCCCGCGTCGCCGACGACACCGTGATCGAGGTGATGGCCGCGGCCCGCTCCATCGGGGCCGACAATTCGACGGTCCTGCTGGCCGGGCAGGTGGTGTTCAACGAGACCCTGCGGTTCGCCTTCCGCAACCATCTGGGGCAGCGCCTGAAGAAGGCCGAACATCCCATGCACGCGCTCGTCCTCGGTGCCACACACCTGCTGATCAGCGAGAACGAGGAGGCCGACGAGGAGCCGGCACCCTACTCGCAGCCCGGGCCGAATACGGCGCCGCCGCCGG
>NZ_BAGJ01000152.1 GCF_000308775.1 Nocardia testacea NBRC 100365 | reverse complement strand
GATAGGGCGCCCCACCCTGCTGCTGCCCGGGACCGGGATAGCCGCCGGGCGACTGCTGCTGCCAGGCCTGCCCGGGGGACTGTTCCTCGGGGCGGGGCGACCAGGCCTGCGGGGGCACTTCACCGCCGGGCGGGGGCTGCTCCGCACTGTCGGGGTGCCATCCCGGCTCGGAGGCTGCGCCACCTTCGCCGGGTCCCGGCGCGGCATGTTCCGGCCCGGTCGCCGGCCGGGAGCCACGGCCGAGCAGTTTCGGCAGGTACTCGGTGGGTGGATCATCGGACCGTGCCGCCTGCGCACCGTACGGTTCGCCGGTCTCCGGCGGGTGCGGGGTGCCGGCGCCCGTGTCACCCGCCGGAGGTTCCGGGGCGTGTCCCGGGGTCTGTGTGTCGTCGGGTGGTTGCGGTGCCCCCGGGGTGACGTACGGCGCGTCCGGTGTTTCCCGGGGGCGGTCCGCCGCAGGCCCGCCGGTCGCGCCGGAATCGGGTCCCGGCCGGTCTGTGCTCCTGTCCTCCGGGTTGTCGCCGGAGTCGCGCGGGTCCTGCGGTGTGCTCATCACGTCTCCTCGTTCGTATCGTCGAGGGCTCGTAGGCCGGTACCGCGGTGCGGGCGCAGCATCAGCTGCCGGATGGTCCCCTATTCGGGTTCTTCTTCGATATGGATGGCGGCGGCCTCGGCGGGCCGGGTGTCGTCGTCGGCGCGGTCGCGCCGGTCGGGTTCCTGCCGCAGCTCGTCGGTTATGCCGAGGCGGCCGTCGTCGTCGCCTTCCCGGTTACGTATGCGCAGGTCGGCGGGCGGGTCCTCGATATACCGTTCGTAGGCGCGGACCTCGTCCTCCTGGTCGTCGTCGCCCATATCGGGCTCTTGTGGTTCGCGGTCCATACCAACCAGTATGCGCCGTCGCGACGTCCCCCGGCGGGACCGTGACCAGCGGTGTCGGCACCCGCCCCGAACGCCGAACGGCCCCGGACCGTGGGTCCGGGGCCGTTGGAGGAAAGGATCAGGCGTTGCCGTTGAACAGTCCGGTCACCGAACCGTTCTCGAACACCTCACGGATGGTGCGAGCCAGCAGCGGCGCGATGGACAGCACGGTGAGCTGCGGGAACTTCTTGTCCTCGGTGATCGGCAGGGTGTTGGTCACCACGACCTCCCGGGCACCGCAGGACGCGAGCCGTTCGGCGGCCGGAGCGCTCAGCACACCGTGGGTGGCCGCGATGACCACATCGCCGGCGCCGGCCTCACGCAGGACATTCACCGCGCCGGCGATGGTGCCACCGGTGTCGATCATGTCGTCGATGAGAATGCAGGTACGGCCCTCGACGGAGCCGACCACCCGGTTCGACTTCACCTGGTTGGGGACCAGCGGGTCACGGGTCTTGTGAATGAACGCCAGCGGGGCACCGTCCAGCGAATCCGCCCACTTCTCCGCCACCCGGACACGGCCGGAGTCGGGGGAGACCACGGTGATGTTGTCGAGGCTGTAGTTGGTGCGCACGTACTCGGCGAGCTGCAGCTGCGCGTGCATATGGTCGACCGGGCCGTCGAAGAAACCCTGGATCTGGTCGGTGTGCAGATCGACGGTGACGATGCGGTCGGCGCCGGCGGTCTTGAGCAGATCGGCGACCAGGCGGGCCGAGATGGGCTCGCGGCCGCGGTGCTTCTTGTCCTGGCGGGCGTAGGGGTAGAACGGCAGGATGGCGGTGATCCGCTTGGCCGAACCGCGCTTGAGCGCGTCGATCATGATCAGCTGTTCCATCAGCCACTGATTCAGCGGCGCCGGAAAGCTCTGCAGGACGAAGGCGTCGGAACCGCGGACCGACTCCTCGAACCGTACGAAGATCTCCCCGTTCGCGAAATCACGCGCGGTCTGCGGAGTGACGTGAACGTCGAGTTCCTTGGCCACCTGCTCGGCCAGTTCGGGGTGCGACCGTCCGGCGAAGAGCATCAGGTTCTTCTGGTTGTCGATCCATGACGCGGTCACTGCTGGTTGCCATCCTTAAGCTTTGTTGCCCGACCTGGTGTCTCTTCGGCCGCGAGAGCAATCGCTGCCGCCTCTGCTGCAGCGGTTCCCGGTCGTTTCCGCTGCACCCAGTTCTCGATATTGCGCTGCGCCCCGCCGGACACCGCCAACGCGCCCGGTGGAACGTCTTCCCGCAGTACAGTACCTGCCCCGGTATAGGCGCCGTCACCCACGGTCACCGGGGCGATGAACATCGTATCGCTGCCGGTGCGCACGTGTGACCCCACGACAGTGCGGTGCTTGCGCACACCGTCGTAGTTCACGAACACACTGGATGCTCCGATGTTGCTGTGCTCACCGATGGTGGCGTCGCCGATATAGGTCAGGTGCGGGACCTTGGTATGCCGGCCGATCTCGACGTTCTTGGTCTCCACGAAGGCGCCGATCTTGCCGGACTCGCCCAGCACCGTGCCCGGACGCAGATAGCTGAACGGCCCGACCGTCGCCCGCGCGGCGATCGTCGCGGCTTCACCGTGGGTGCGGATCACCCGGGCGCCGTCACCGACCACGCTGTTGGTCAGGGTGGAGTCCGGGCCGATCTCGGCGTCCTCGCCGACCACCGTGGTGCCCAGCAGCTGTACCCCCGGCCGCACCACGGTGTCGCGGCCGATCCGGACATCGGTATCGATCCAGGTGGTGGCGGGATCCACGATGGTGACGCCGGCGCGCATATGGCGCTCCAGGATGTAGCGGTTGAGCGTCCGGGCCGCGGCGGCCAGCTGTACGCGGTCGTTCACACCGGTGACCTTGGCCGAATCGACCAGCCGGGCGCCCTGCACCGGGTAGCCGGCCTCGCGGGCGAGTCTCAGGACATCGGTCAGATACAGCTCGTGCTGGGCGTTGGCGGTCGACAGCCGGCCCAGCATGGTGCGCAGTACCGCGGCGTCGAAGGCGTACACACCGGAATTGACCTCGCGAATGGCGGCCTGCTGCGGAGTCGCGTCGGCGTGTTCGACGATCTCGGCGACCTCACCGTCGGCGTCGCGCACGATCCGGCCGTAGCCGTTGGGATCGTCGGGGACGAAGGTGAGGACCGTGACAGCGGGGCGCTCGGAATAGCTGCGGTGCTCGTCGAGCAGCGCGGCGAGGGTGTGCCCGTCCAGCAGCGGGACATCCCCGGACGTGACGATGACATCACCGGCGAAGTCAGTGGGCAACCCGGTGAGCCCCACCTGCACGGCGTGCCCGGTACCGAGCTGCTGCTCCTGCACCACCGGCACGATCTCCCGGTCGAGTTCGGTGGCCACCGCGGCCGCGGCCGCGCCGACCTGCTCCCGGTCGTGCCCCACCACCGTCACCAGATGGTGCGGGTCGATGGCGTGGGCCGCGTACAGCGCGTGCGCCAGCATGCTGCGCCCGGCGAGCGGGTGCAGCACCTTGGGCGTCTTCGACCGCATTCTCGTACCGGCACCTGCGGCTAGCACGATGACGGCGGTCTGCTCCTGCATGTATCTCCCTCGGGCCGACGATGGTCATCGTGCACGCGAGCTGCTCCGCCGCCAGGACTCGAACCTGAACTATCTGAACCAAAATCAGAGGTGCTGCCATTACACTACGGCGGACTGTCACACCGGCAGGTACCCGAAACCCGCCGCTGTGCCCCGGCACGGGAACGATACTCGCATGCCACCCCGGGATACGTCGAACCGTGGTGGTGGCGACACGCCAGCGGCCCCGGCGCCGCCCGGGTGACTGCGGCTGCCACGGGTCTGGGACAGTTGATCTCGATGGTTCTGGTCGTAGGTCCGGCTCCGGCACCCGCGGCCCCGATAACCAGGGAGGCGGGAACGTGGCGTCGGGAGAACCGAGAACAACCGAGGAGTTACGGGCCGCCGGTGAGACGAAAGAGGGCGCCGACCCCGCCCCGGCGGGCCGCCAGCGGATGACAGGTACCCAGCGGCGCCAGCAGTTGATCGAAATCGGCCGGGCCCTGTTCGCCGAACGCGGCTACGACGCCACGTCCATCGAGGAGATCGCGCAACGCGCGCTGGTGTCCAAACCGGTCGTCTACGAACATTTCGGCGGTAAAGAAGGGCTCTACGCGGTCGTGGTCGACCGGGAGATGTCGATGCTGCTGGACATGATCACCTCCTCGCTCACCAACAACCGGTCGCGGGTGCGGCTCGAACAGGTGGCGCTGGCCCTGCTCACCTATATCGAGCAGCGCACCGACGGCTTCCGCATCCTGGTCCGTGATCAGCCGGTGTCCTCCACCGACGGCCGCTACTCGAGTCTGCTCAACGAAGCGGTGAACCAGGTGGCGCATCTGCTCGGCGGCGATTTCGAACGTCGCGGTTTCGATATCAGCCTGGCCGGCCTCTACGCACAAGCACTGGTCGGGATGGTGGCCACCACCGCCACCTGGTGGCTGGATGTACGCAGCCCGTCCAAGGAAGTCGTCGCGGCCCATCTGGTCAATCTGTGCTGGAACGGTTTGCGTCATCTGGAAGCCGACCCGCAGCTCAGCTCGGAATGGCCCGCTCTGCCCGGGCAGCCGCCGGCGAACTCCCCGGGCGGGCAGCGCAGTTCGGGCAACCTTCGATGAACTACCGGCGAACTCGGGCGGCCCGACGAATCGGGAGCTGTAGCGAACACGGATGGTACGGTTCACCCATCCTTTGGGTGCTGTTCGGGCGGTAAGTCGGTCTACTTCGACAATGTCGGTCTACTTCAGGATGGCTGGTTATTGGGATGACAGGCGGAGCTGATGGCTAGGCAAGCGCGCGCGGAGATCACTCGCGATTCCGTTCTCGCCGGCGCTGCCGATGTCTTTCTGCGCTTGGGCTACGCCAATGCGAGCCTCAGCGAGATCATCGCGCAGTCCAACGTGACCAAAGGCGCCCTGTACTTTCACTTCGGGTCCAAAGAGGAACTGGCCCGGGCCGTGGTCGACCAGGGCAACGAACGGCTCATCGCGTCCTGTAAAGGATTCTTCGACTCCCGGGTCCCCGCCCTCGAAGCCGCCATCGGCATCACCTATGTGGTGGCCGACCTGTCGATGAACGATCCGATGGTCGGCGCCATGCTGAAACTCACCCATCAGATCGGCGACTACCGCGGCGCCAACGGCGACAATATCGCCAAGACCTGGGGCGAGACCTATCGTCTACTCGCCGAACGGGCGATCACCCAGGGCGACCTGCTCCCCGATCTCGACCCGGAGACCGTCGGCCTGCTGCTGTACGGGCTCACCACGGGAATCCACATCGTGGCGGTCGGCACGGAATCGGTGGACCAGATGGCCTCGCGCATGGAGCGGGCCTGGTACTTCCTGCTCCCCTCCATCGTCCCCGACGACAAGGTGTCCTACTTCCGCGAGTTCGCGGCAAGGCGGTTGCGGCGCTACGTGCCGTAGTGCTGTGTTTTTTGGCGCCGCCTTCGGCGGCGCGGGGTCGAGGCCCCCTTGGTCCCGCCGTTCAGGCCTCGAGACTTGCGCCTTCGGCGCGGGCGCTTTCGAGGCCTGAACGGCGGGACGGGCCTCGACCCTTTCAGGGCCTCGTAAGACTCGGCACCAAGACGGTGCGGCCACATGCGTGAAGATCCGGCTCGGACGCTAGGGTCACCGAGGCGGTCGAGTCGGCATCCGACCCGGACCTCGAATGCCGACGCAACC
>NZ_BAGJ01000153.1 GCF_000308775.1 Nocardia testacea NBRC 100365 | reverse complement strand
ACCGGTTGCGGGCGCCGCCGGCCGCGGCCCACCACCTCTCACAATCCCCACGAAAGGAATCGACCGTGACCACCTCCATCGATATGTTCGCTCGCGCACTGAGTTTCCACCCCGACGGCCGGGTACGGGCCGGCGAACGGCGGATGAGCGACGGTACGGACGGCTGGCACCTCGCCGCCTTCCACGTCGAGACCGACGCCGAAGTCCATGCCGATCACTGGGAGCTCCACCCCGGCTCGGAAGAGGCGGTGTGCTGTCTGTCCGGTTCGCTGCGGCTCTATCTGCGCCCGGAGCATCCCGGCGAAGCCGAGACCGAAGTGCGGCTGACCGCGGGAACAGCGTTCGTCGTACCGCGCAACCGCTGGCATCGAATCGAACTCGACAGCCCGTCAGACATCATGTCGATCGGGTTGCGCGAGGGGACCCGTATCGAACCGGTCGCCCCGGCGTAACAGCCGAGTGACCGCCGGCGCTCAGCGCCGCGAGGGGAACGGAATCCGGTCCAGATCCGCCGCCACGACTATCTCGCCGGCGAAGGCCCGCCGCGCCTCGCTCAGATGCTGATCGAGACCGGGATAGCGCTGCGAGAAATGGGTCAGGACCAGGGTCCGCGCCCCGGCCTCGGCGGCGATCCGGGCGGCCTGCCCGGCGGTGAGATGTCCGTGCTCGGCGGCCAGCCGGGCGTCGGCCTCGACGAAGGTCGCTTCGATCACCAGCATGTCCACCCCCGCGGCGAGTTCCCGCGCGCCGGGGCAGATACGAGTGTCCATGACGAACGCGAAACTCTGGCCGCGCCGCAGGGTGCTCACCTCGTCGAGGGTCACGGTCCGGCCCCGCCAGTCGATTTCGCCCTCGCGTTGCAGGCGGCCCACCATCGGGCCGTGCAGGCCGAGTTCGGCCAGCGCCTCCGGCCGGATGGTCCGGTAATCGGGTTCGGTGAGCCGGTACCCGAATGCCTCCACCGGATGGTCGAGCCGGGCGGTGGTGATCTCGAACGGCGCGCCGGGGGCCGGTAGTGCGCCCGGTCCGGTGATCGGCCGCTGCCGGAGTTCGACCGTCCGGTGGTAGGCGGTCGCGTCGCACAGATTGTCGAAGAACCGCCGGCCCGAGGCCGGGAAGTAGGTATCGATCGGATGCGGGACCCGGTCCAGGTTGATCCGCTGCACCACCCCGGCCAGGCCCAGACTGTGGTCACCGTGGAAGTGGGTGATCGCGATCCGGGTGAGATCGGTCGCGGAGATGCCGGCGCGGATCATCTGCCGCTGGGTGCCCTCACCGGGATCGAACAGGACGACCTCGCCACCCCAGCGCAGTGCGTATCCGTTGTGATTGCGCTGGGTCGTCGGTACCTGGCTCGCGGTGCCCAGTACGACCAGTTCCCGCTGTGACATCTATTCGCACCACGGCGGCGCGGCCGCCCCTGTCGCCGCGATCCGACCGGCGCCTCTTTCCTCGGGCATGAGCCAGACGATATCCGCCACCGCGGTAGCGCTCAGGACGTGGGCGCCGCATCTCCCGGCCACAGTGCCACAGCAGGTCGCGGGCCGGATCGACAGAAAGGGGTCACATCGGCGGGCCCGCGGCCGCGCGGCGCCCGGCCTGGCCTGCATCGGATCCGGAACGCAGGCCGCGCGGGTCGAGAGGGAACCGCCTGCGCATTTCGAAGTGATCCCGGTTCGCGTGGTGGCCGTCCGGTCAGCCGGACGATTCGTTGGGCACGATCTCGGTCCCGGTGAGGAGCAACCCGATCGCCACGCCCACCACGAGACAAATCGCGGCCGCCACGGCCGCCCACTTGCCCAGGGGCTCGCCGCGGATATGCCCGATCACGCCGAGCACGATGCCGGCGGCGCCGAACACGATCGGGCAGAACAGCAGCGAGACCGCGGCGCAGACGAAGCCGATGATGGACAGCACCTGCGGTCCGGAACGCTGCGGCTGCTCGGGAGTGCCGTAGGGCTGGTACTGCTGTTGTTCGGGGTAGGCGGGATAACCCCCGCCGCCGGGCGTCTCGCCCGGCCACCCGCTCTGCCGCCCGCCCGGCGCGCCGCCGCCGGA
>NZ_BAGJ01000154.1 GCF_000308775.1 Nocardia testacea NBRC 100365 | reverse complement strand
CCCAGAAGGAAACGGCCGAAGAGCGCTGGATGGAACTCGCCGACCAGGTATGAGTGCCCCGGGGGTCAGTGGTTCTGGGCCGCCGGGCCGTTCTCCCCGGTGATCGGGAGGCTGGCCTGGACGAACTCACCGCCGAACGGGGTGAGCGCGATACCGCGGTGCTGGAGTTTGCCGCGGCCACCGGCCTGTTTCAGCAGTTCGATCGCGGGTGCCTGGGCTTCCAGCAGTTGATATCGCTCGGGTGTGCCCACCGGTTCGGACAGCAGCTCGATCAGGCCGATCCGGCGCAGATTGGCCAGGTAACGCTGGACCCGGTCGGGATGGCGCAGGCCGGCGTGCTCGCCGATCATGCTGACCCCGATCTCGGCCGTAGCGGATATCTGTTCCGCCTTACGCGAACCACGCCGGGCGCGACGTCCGCCGCGGACGGTGACCGCCGGTTGTGGCCCGTCGAGGCGTAGCAGGCGCAGGATGCGGGCCTCGTCGGAGGTGAGTTCGGCGAGAATGCGGGCGAAGGCCGGATGACCCTCGTCGGCGGCCCGGGGGCTGGCGGCCAGGCGTAACAGCGCGGCCCCCTGTTCGCGCAGTGACCGTTCGGTCGGGTTGTCGAGAGCCGACGGTTCCGCCGCCGCGACACCCAGCGCCCGGCGCAGCGCCTCCTGCGCCTGCGCGACGGCCTCGGTGCGGATCTGGGCCGGCGGAAGACCGGCCATACTGCCCCGCACCACCGTCTCGGTGATATCGAGGGCGGTGTGCACGCCCCAGCGGGTGGTGCCCGATACCGCCGAGGCCGCGACCCGCGCGACTCCGCTCACCGCGCGCACCGTCGCGGCGGGGCCACCCGGCCGCCCGCTCTCGCCGGCCCGGTCGCTACCGTCGCGCCGTTCCGGTTCACCGCTGTCCCGCGTTTCCCGTTTCACAGCCATGTTGTCGCCACCCCCGTTCCGAAGACCAGGATATGCGCGTATCCGGCGAACAGTCCGAGCACGCCGCCGTGCACGAACAGCAACCATTCGTCCTGTTTGATCGCCGCCCGCAGCATATCGACGAAATCGCCTGGCGACAGTTCGGACATCTGCTTGGAGATATAGGCGCCGATCTGTTTGCCCTGGCGCGCGTTGAAGTCCTCGTCGGCGAAGGCGATCGGGGCGATGGCCATCGCCTCGGAGGTCAGGGTCTCGGTCAGGGTCCGGTAGTCGCGACTGCCGAGGACCAGCTTCACCGCGCCGCGGGCCGGCCCCAGGGCCCGGTCGGCGGCGGGTCGCAGGGTGTCCTCCAGCATCTGCAGGGTGCGGTCGGATTTCGGGCCGTTCAGCAGTTCGTCGCCGATATTGGCCACCGTCATGACCTGGGTCGAGACCAGTTCGGCGTATCCGGTCGTGATCTCGTCCTGGCGTTTGATCAGCAGACCCTGCCGCCACGGGCACCACCATTTCGGTTCGGCGGGCGCGAAGATCATGTTCAGGCCGACCCAGTTGACGACCCAGCCGATGATCACCCCGCCGATGGGCAGCACCGCCAGCGTGGACCAGCCGGTGAGATGCAGTATCGCCACCAGCACCACGCCCATCGGGGCGCCGAAGTAGAGACCGAAATTCTGCATGAACCGCAATTCCTTGGCGCCGAGCACCTGGAACAACTGATTGAGCAGCTGCGGCCGCGCCTGGAAATAACGAATGACCATCTGTTTGACATCGAGCAGCTGATCGATGTTCGCGCCGAGTTCGGTGGTGAGTTCGCGCAGGATATCCGGCAGTTGCCGGCGCACTCTTTCGTGTACTGCCTCCCGGACCTGGGTGGGCAGGTTGTACCAGAGCTGCGGATGTTCGCGACGCAGGATCGTCTCGACGATATCGCGGATCTGGGTCTCGGCTGTCCCCGCCAGATGCTCGGCGAGGGCGTCGGGTTCCAGCTCCCGGTAGAAATCGGTGACACTGCCCAGTTTCGAAAGGCCTTTGTCCACCGCGATACTGGCCATCTTGTCGGCCCGCGAGGGGACGATGCCCTGCCAGCCGAAGCGGCCGTCATGGCTGAGCAGCGGCAGGATCTGGATCCGCTTGGGCAGGTACGGGTACAGATACCGCAGGCCGGGTACCCGCACACCGTGAAATGCGATCGGCCGGAACAGCATCAGCACACCGGTCCAGTTGGTGACGTAACCGATGACTCCGGTGAACAGAGGAATGGTCAGCAATTCCAGGAGGATCGTCGGGTGCACCCCGAATACACTCTCCAACACGACACACCCTCCTGCTCCGGTGATCGCCGCCTCACCGGGACCCTCAAATTAGCACCACCACCGGACGACGACCGCGCCGCGGCGGACGTCCCGGCGGCAACGCGTTCGGGCCCGGCACATCAGTGTCCCAGACGAGAGCCGGATTCATGGTCCGGCGGCGAGTGATCGCGATGAATGGGCAATAATCGGTGAGCGGATTCGTTCATCTGGCGATATCGGAGTAGACGTGGCAGACGACAGGACCGGACAGGAGATCCCCCGGACCGGTTCCCGTGCCGTGCAGCGCAGCGGGTCCCCGGGTGCCGTGCGGGCGTCGGGGATCGCGCGCCCTCCGTCGCCGAACGGTGGGCGCGCTTCCGCCGCGGACGTCGAGCGCCGGCCCCCGTCGAGTGTCGAACGCAGCGCCGACGCCGAACAGCGGCAGATCAGCAACGAGGCCCGTCTCATCCGCGGGGTGTTCCGGGCGGCCGGTCTGGCGGCGGGCAGCGTGGTGCGCGGCGGCCAATGGGCGGTCAACACTTCCTACGAGATGACCCGGGAGATCACCCAGGCCGCCCTGGACGGGGAATCCTCGGCCGAGATCGCCGAGCGCACCGGTAACGCCCTTCGGTCCATCGCGCGCAATGCCCTCGGCGTCACCGAGGGGTCGGTACGCGAGATCGTCAGCTACGTTCCCACCGGGCAGACTCCGCCCCAGCAGACCGTGGCGGTCGGTTCCTACCTGCGTTCGGCCAGTGTCGCCGAATTGCGCCGCCGTGGGGACGCCCTGCTGGCCCGGTCCGCCGATGTGTACTTCACCGAAGAGGTGCATCCGGCCTACGACCGGATCCTCGACGAGCTGGCCCCCGACGAAGCCCGCATCCTGCGCTATATGGCCCTCAACGGGCCGCAGCCGACGGTGGATGTGCGCACCAACCGTCCGCTGGGTATCGGTTCGGAGTTGATCGCGGGAGGGCTGACCTCGGTGCCGGAGCAGGCCGGGGTGCGGTACATGGACCGCGCGCGCTCGTACCTGATCAACCTGAGCCGCCTGGGCCTGACCCATAATTCCGAGGATCCGGTGGTGCTGAGTCGCTATATGGTGCTCGAGGTCCAGCCGATCGTCGAGGCGGCGCTGAAAAAAGCGGGTCGCGCACCGAAAATCGTCCGCAAAAGCTTGCGTCTGACCGAGTTCGGAGAAGATTTCTGCCGGACCTGCTTCACCATCGGCAACGGCGAACGGCCCTGATATCCGGCCCTGGGTAAACCGGCCACTACCTGGTCTTTTCTGTATCGGTTATCTGTGCGCGGAGCCTGTGATACCGCCGACGCAGGATAGCAATCCGATACAGATCTGAATTACCTCCCAATTTGTCCATTTCAGGTGGGATGGTGGAGAGATGGACCAGGGCGAGGAGCGCAACGATCCCGGGCCGCGCCCGGGTGGTTTTCCGCGGCGGCCGGGCCAGAGCAGCGACACGATGGCCTTCTCCGGCGCCGCACTGGCGGCCGCGCTGGGGGCCGGAATCGACGTGTCGCTGCCCCCGCGGCTCGAGCCCGAAGGGGACGTGCCGCTGACGATGGGGCCGATGCGGCCCGGTGAAGAACCTGGGGTGAGCGCTGTGACGACCGACGACGTGCTGGCGATACAGCGCCTGAAATACCGGTATCTGCGCGACCTGGACACCAAACTCTGGGACGACCTCGCGGAGACGCTTGTCCCCGAGGCCACGGCCACCTACAGCGAGTACCTGCAGTTCGAATCCCGGGAAGCATTTCTCACATTTCTGCGGAATACGCTCGGCCCGCACGTCATCACCGAACATCATTGCGATCATCCCGAGATCGACGTCGATGGAGACAGGGCCACCGGAATCTGGTACCTGTCCGATACCGCGCTGATCCCGGAAAACAATATGCTGCTGCGCGGCTCCGCCTTCTACAACGACGAATATGTGCGTTGTGATGACGGCCGCTGGCGGATCGCGCACACCGGATACGAGCGCACCTACGAAGTGGTGCTCTCGCTCAGCGATCTGCCCAGCCTGCGGCTGACCGCCAACCGTTGGGGTCTGACCCAGCAGGCCACCGGGGTCGAAGAGGTCGAGCGGGTCCCGCGTGACTACCCGGAGGCCAGTGCGCCGCGAGGTAACGGCGAGGTCGACACCGACCGCGAATATCCGGGTCCTGAGGGCCGGGCGGCCGGCTGAGCCCACTCAGTCGGCAGCGGCGACCAGCGGTTCGAGGGTGAGGTCGGGCATCTCCTTCTGGATGTACTGCAACCGCCATTTATCGCTGAACACGGCCAGGATCGCGCCGTCGCTGCGGGTGAACACCTCCACGCCGCGCTGGCGGTCGAGCTCGGGTGCCGATTCGGCGTCGGTGCGGCGCGCGATCGTATAGGCGAGATGGTCGAGCTGGGTCTCGACGCCGAACTCACCCTGCATACGTGCCGTCACCACCTCGAACTGCATGGGACCGACCGCCGCGAGGACCGGCGAGGCGTCGCCGCGTGAATCATTGCGCAGGACCTGCACCACGCCCTCGGAATCGAGCTGGTCGATGGCCTTGCGGAACTGCTTGTACTTACCCGCGCTCTGCGCCCGCAGCGCGGCGAAATGTTCCGGCGCGAACGACGGGATGGGTGGGAACTCGACCTTCTTGTCCACGAACAGCGTGTGACCGGGGGCCAGCGCGGTCGCGTTCACCAGGCCCACCACATCACCGGGGTAGGCGGTGTCCACGGTGGCGCGTTCCCGGCCGAACACGGTGAGCGCGTATTTGGTCGCGAACGGACGACCGGTCTGGGCGTGGGTGACGACCATGCCGCGTTCGAACTCACCCGACACGATCCGCATGAACGCCAGCCGGTCGCGGTGGGCGGTATCCATACCGGCCTGCACCTTGAACACCACCGCGCTGAACGGATCCGCGGGCTGCCGCGGGGTGCCGTCCACGGCGGCCCGGGAGCCGGGCGCGGGCGCGAGCGCGACCAGGGTCTCCAGCAACTGCCGGACACCGAAGTTGAGCATGGCCGAGGCGTAGATCACCGGGGAGGTCTGCCCGGCGAGGAAGAGTTCCTGGTCGTGGTCCTGGCCGGTGGCCGAGAGCAGCTCGCTCTCCTCCGCGGCGGTACTCCACGGCTCGCCCTCCCGGGCCTCGGCGGCCTCGGGGGTGAGCGATTCCTCGGGCGCGATCGTCGCGCCGCCGGCGGTACGGGTGAAATGGATGTATTCGGCGGGGACGCCGTCGGGCCCGCGCCGCAGCAGACCCCGGAAATCGCCGGCGATACCGACCGGGAGGAACAGCGGGGTCGGCGTGAGGCCGATCCGTTCGTCGATTTCGTCGAGCAGTTCCAGCGGGGCGCGGCCCGGCCGGTCCCATTTGTTGATGACGGTGATGACCGGGATCCCGCGGTGCCGGCACACCTGGAAGAGTTTCAACGTCTGCGGTTCCAGGCCCTTGGCCGCGTCGATCAGCATCACCGCGGCGTCGACCGCGGTCAGCACGCGGTAGGTGTCCTCGGAGAAATCGGAGTGACCGGGGGTGTCGACGAGATTGATCACATTGTCGATCTCGGAGCCGGCGGCCCGGTAGTTGAACTGCAGCGCGGTGGAGCTCACCGAGATACCGCGCGCCTTCTCCATCTCCATCCAGTCCGATACCGTCGATTTACGTCCGGCCTTGCCGTGGATGGCGCCCGCCTCGGCGATCTTGCGCGCGTGCAGCGCGAGAGCTTCGGTGAGCGTCGATTTACCCGCGTCGGGGTGGGAGATCACGGCGAAAGTGCGGCGCCGCGACACCTCGGCGGCCAATCCGCGCGCAGCGGGTGCGACGGAGCCCTCGGGGGAGGCGGTCAACGGAAACAACCTTTCGGACGATCGGGACAACCTGTCCAGGCTACGTGACGGTGCTGACCAGGCGTCGACGTGCCGCCCAATACCCGATTCAGGAGTTATGCGGCGACTGAGTTACAGTATTCGGGTTGTCTCGGCGAGGGTTCGCATTTCTGCGGCACCGTGATCGACGCGGCGCGGCTTCCGGCCGCCTCCGATCGGTCCTCGCCTGACGAGCAGACCAACCGACCAGGGGCGCGATTACCCTGGCACCGCCCACCAGCCCGGTAGAGCCGTAGGAGTTATCCAGTCATGTCCGACGTCAACCTTCTCGAAGCGAAGATCCGCACCGAGTTCGGCAAGGGCGCAGCGCGCCGTACCCGCCGCGCGGGCAATGTGCCCGCCGTGCTGTACGGGCACCAGTCGGACCCCCAGCACCTGTCGCTGGACGCGCTGTCCTTCGCGGCCATCCTGCGCCAGCACGGCAGCAACGCGGTGCTGAACCTGAACATCGAGGGCAAGAAGCAGCTCGCGCTGACCAAGTCGGTCGTGGTGCACCCCATCCACCGCTACATCGAGCACGCCGACCTGCTGATCGTCCAGCGCGGCGAAGAGGTCACCGCCGATGTGCCGGTCACCCTCACCGGTGAGGCCGGCCCCGGCACCCTGGTCACCCAGGAGGCCACCACGATCTCGGTATCGGCCGAGGCCCTCAATATCCCCGAGTCGATCGAGGTCTCCATCGCCGGCGCCGAGGTCGGCACCCAGATCACCGCGGGTGCCATCGCGCTGCCCAAGGGCGTCGGCCTGGCCGGTGACCCGGAAGCGCTCATCGTGAACATCGTCGAGCCCCGCGCCGCCGAGCCGGAGCCCGAGACCGAGGCCGCCGAGGGCGAGAGCGCCGAATAAAGAACCGGCCCCTTTTCGATGGCCGATACCGCGCCGGCGCTCGTCGTCGGCCTGGGCAATCCGGGTCCCGCCTATGAGCGCACCCGGCACAATGTGGGCTTCCTGGTCGCCGACTCGCTCGCGCAGCGGGTCGGCGGCCGGTTCACCGCCCACAAGAAATCAGGCGCCGATCTGCTGCAGGCCCGCCTGGACGGACGCCAGGTACTGATCGCGAAACCGCGGTCCTATATGAACCTGTCCGGCCGGCCGGTGGCGGCGCTGGCCCGGTTCTTCTCGGTTCCGCCCACCGAGGTCGTGGTGATCCACGACGAGCTGGATATCCCGTTCGGCGAGATCCGGCTCAAACGCGGCGGCGGTGAGGGCGGGCACAACGGCCTGCGGTCGGTATCCGGGGCCCTCACCAGCAAGGACTATCTGCGGACCCGGATCGGTATCGGACGCCCGCCCGGCCGGCAGGACCCGGCCGATTATGTGTTGAAGCCCTTTTCGTCGGTCGAGCGCAAAGAGCTCCCGACCGTGGTGGAGCAGGCCGCCGACGCGGTGGAACTGCTGCTGCGGGTGGGGCTGGAAGCCGCGCAGAATCAGCTGCACTGAGCGACGGTGGCCCGAGGCCGGGACAGTACGGACACCGTCGGCAGCCTCGACCTGCGAACTTGTACTCGAACAGGCGACTGCGGATGCAGACCGTCTTGCCGAAGACCCCGCCGACCGGCGGAGATGCTGGCGATCCAGCGCTTCATGGGTGTGGCGTGACCTTTCGTGGTGCGATCTACGACATCAAAGCCGTACCGGGTACCCGTGGGCACGAACGGCAGGGCCGACGCTGTGCCGTGATCATCCGATCCGACGGGTTTCCCGCGAGTACCGTCATCATGGCGCTCACTTCGACCAGTGCCGGACCGGCGATCTACCGGCCCGAGATCGAGATAGACGGTACCCGGACACGAATACTCGCCGATCAGATCTACACGGTCGCTCCGGAACGGCTCGGTGATTTCCGGGGCAGCCTCGAGGGTGATGAACTCACCGAACTGGATCGGGCGCTGATGTTGAAGCTCGGATTGTTCTGAGTTGTTCACCCGGTCTCAGACACGGGCGGCGAGGACGAGGGCGAAGCGGTTGTCGGGGTCGGTCCACGCGTGCTCGGTGGCGAAACCGGCGCCACGCAGTTCGCCGTCGAGCGCGGGGAGCCGGAACTTCGCGGAGATCTCGGTGCGTATCTGCTCGCCCCGGGCGAAACGCGCGGTGAAACCGAGATCGGTGACCGTGACCTCCATGTCCCGGGTGGCTTCCAGCCGCATCTCGATCCATTCGTTGGCGTCATTCCAGTGCGCGATATGGCGGAAGGCATCCGGGTCGAAATCGGCGCGCAGCCGGGAATTGAGCACCCGCAGCACATTGCGATTGAATTCCGCGGTGATACCGGCGGCATCGTCGTAGGCGGGGACCATGATTTCCGGATCCACCACCAGCCCGGCGCCCAGCAGCAATTGTTCGCCCGGTTCGAGGACATCGTGGATACCGGTGAGGAATTCGGCGCGTTCCTCGGGAACCATATTGCCGATGGTCCCGCCCAGGAAGGCGATCATCCGGCGTCCGCCGCGCGGCAGCGTACCCAGGGTGTCGGTGAAATCACTGACCACCCCGTGGACCGCCAGGCCGGGGAACTCCGCGGCCACCTCATCTGCCGAAGCCCGGAGGGCGGTGGCCGAGACATCCTGCGGGACATAGGTTTTGAGTGGCCCCTCCGAAGTGAGGGCGTTCAGCAGGATACGGGTCTTGGCCGCCGAACCCGACCCCAGTTCGACCAGGACCTCCGCCTGCGCGGTGCGGGCGATCGCCGGGGCGACCGATTCCAGCAGTGCCCGCTCGGTCCGGGTCGGGTAGTACTCCGGCAGAGCGGTGATCTGCTCGAACAGCTCACTGCCGCGGGCATCGTAGAACCATTTCGGCGGCAGCCATTTCGGGCTGTCGGTGAGGCCGCGGCGTGCGTCGGCGCGCAGCGCCTCGGTCAGGTCGGCGTCGGTGAGATGGACTTCCACGATGGGCTGGGTCATAGTGGCAGGCTTTCGGTCGCGGTGGATCGGCCGAGGTCGAGGGTTTCGACGCTCAGCTCGCCGGGTTCGGCACGGACGAGACTCCGGTCCGGCAGCTGCTGCCACCGGCTGTCGTCGTCGTAGGGTTCGGAGGACAGCACGGCGAAATCGTCGCCGACCAGCGCGTACAGCGAGTGGTAGCACGTCGTGGCCCACACTGCCGCGCCATTGCCGAGCAGCAGGTTCACCCGCGCGTCGGGTGCGTGGTGCAGTACGCCGGTGACCAGCAGACGCAGTGCCGTTTCGGGGGTTTCGGCCAGGCCGGCCGGGGGTTCGGGGTCGAGCAACCGGCGCAGCAGCACCCACAGGGCGGCGGAATCGGTCAGCGCCTCGGCCTCGAGGAGATGGCTGGTCTCGTAGCGGCGGGTCATCCCGGCCCGGGTCGCGGCCACATCGAGATCGGACAGCACCGCGGTGAGCACCGAACGCCACCCCGGCACCACCCCGTTGTGGCTGAACGCCCATTCCTCCCAGAGAAACGGCGCGCACGCCGCGCGTTCCACCGGCATGCCGACCGTGGCCGAGCGGACCGATCCGAGGACGGCATGCGATGTCAGCTGCGGTAGCACCTCGTCCACCGCGGGATCGGTCCAGATCGGATCGGCGTTGCGGTAGCGGGTCGCCGACGCGGCACCCGGACTCCACCACGCGACCCCGAAGCCGTCGGCGTTGATCGTGCCGCCGCCGCGCATCTCACGGGGCGCCCACGCCTGGGTGCGCAGCGAATGCGAGCCGCGGGTCAGCACCTCGCCCACCGGCACCGGGGCGCCCACATAGCCGATATGCCGGCACATCAGGCCTCTTCCGGGCCCACGGTGCGGGCCAGCCGGAAACCGGAGAAGATCTGACGGCGGATCGGATGATCCCAATTGCGGAAGGTGCCCCGGCACGCCACCGGATCGGTACCGAAGGAGCCGCCGCGCAGCACCCGGTAGTCGCCGCCGAAGAACACCTCCGAGTACTCCCGGTACGGGAAGGCGCGGAAGCCGGGGTAGGGATGGAAACCCGAGGAGGTCCACTCCCAGACATCGCCGATCAGCTGGTGCACTCCGGCCGGTGAGGCGCCCGCGGGATAGGCGCCGATATCGGCCGGCTCCAGATGCCGCTGGCCCAGATTGGCGTGGCCGGGCCCCGGTTCGGCATCGCCCCAGGGGTAGGCGCGAGTGCGTCCGGTCTCCGGGTCGTAGCGCGCCGCTTTTTCCCACTCCGCCTCGGTGGGCAGTCGTTTACCGGCCCAGTTCGCGTAGGCCTCGGCCTCGAACCAGCACACGTGCACCACCGGCTGTTCCGGGCGCAGCGGGCGCAAGGCGCCGAACACCCGCCGCCACCATCGGCCGTCGGTATCGCGTTCCCAGAACTGCGGCGCCGTGAGCCCGGCCTCGTTCCGGTGCGCCCAGCCGCGCTCGGACCACAGTTCCCGCCGCTCGTAGCCGCCGTCGGCGATGAACGCGAGATACTGCGCGTTGCCGACGGGCGCCGCGTCGATCGCGAACGCGGGTACGTGTACCGGATGCGCCGGCCGTTCGTTGTCCAGCGCCCAGGGGTCGGTGGAGGTTCCCATCACGAATTCACCGGCCGGGATCACCACCTCACCGCCTACGACGGTGCGCGCGGTGGGCGGAGCCGGAGCGGTCAGGGCGGGCGCACCGGTGCGCAGCTGGTGGGTGGCGAGCATGGTCTCGTCGTGCTGCTGTTCGTGCTGGGCGATCATCCCGAACGCGAAACCGCCGGCGAGCAGCCGATTGCCCTGTAGCGGGCTGCGATCCAGCACATCCCATACCTTGTCGCGTACCGTGCCGACATAGCCGCGGGCCTCGTCGGGCCCCAGCAGCGGCAGCTGCGGCCGGTTCGGCCGCGCGTGCTTGAACGCGTCGTACAGTTCGTCGATATCGGGGCGCACCGGATCCCGGCCGCCGACATCACGGACCAGCCACAACTCCTCCTGACTGCCGATATGGGCCAGATCCCAGACCAGTGGGCTCATCAGCGGTGAATGCTGGGCGCGCAGTTCGGCTTCGTCCACGCAGTCGGTGAGCGCGGCGGTACGACGCCGGGCCCGGATGAGAGTGGCCGCGATGTGCTCGCGCAGGCGTTCGGTCTCGATGAGGTCGGCGTTCGGCCGGGTGAGGGTCACGATGGTGCTCCGCTCGTCGACGGGGTATCGGTGGGATCGGTGGTGGGCGCCGGTGCGGCGTTGTCAGCCATGGTGGGCCTCGTCCTGTGGTGCCCGCCCGGCCGCGCAGCGCTGGATGGCGGCGCGCAGCCGGGGGTCCGGACGGGAGCTGTGGGCGGCCGCGGCCTCCAGGACGGCGACGGCCGCTGCCCGCAGCTCCGGCTCGGCCAGGCCGTGCCGGGCGGCGTCGTGCCAGCGTCCGGC
>NZ_BAGJ01000155.1 GCF_000308775.1 Nocardia testacea NBRC 100365 | reverse complement strand
GCGGCGTGCCCGTATTCCGTTTCCACGGGGACCGGCGCAGCCGGTGCCCGCAATGTGTTTCCCCAGCATCCGTCACTTTCCGGCCACCTGGCACTCATCCGGTCGACACACCGTGTCGGCGGCACGGTACTCGAGTGTTCACCGGTTGTGTGGTTTCGGGTTCATCTGGTGGCTACAGCCGTCCCTCAAGCTCTATGCAGCCTGTCCTCGGGCCGCCCCGGCAATCGAATCGCTGCGATGCCGGGTGTCGCTGAAAACCTTGATGAGGGGAAATATGAGCAAGAACCGCACCACCGGTCTGCGCTGCGGCGCGCGCGCTCTGGGCGTCGGCGCTGTCGCGGCGGTGGCCATGGGCCTGTTCTCGACCGGTGCCGCGAACGCGGACACCTTCGTTCCGCTGCCCGACGGTGAGAAACTCGGTCCCGGGGTGAAGATCACCCGTACCCATGAGACCGCGCTCGTCTCGCCGTCTCTGGCCGCCAACGGCGCGGGCCGCACCGTGTGGGTCTCGGGCAACGCCACCGCCGATGTCGCGGTGACCCCCGAGGGCGAAGCCGGTCCGAACAACGGCCCGACCGGCGCGGACGGGACCAACAACTCCTCGACGCACGGCGCCTCGCAGATCAACACCGGCTACATCGTCGGTTGCCAGGTCAGTATTGCCGACGACGCGATCGGTCTGGGCGTGTCCGGCGGCCTGGAGGTCGGCGGCGGCAGCGTCGGTGGCTCCATCGGCCTGGACCTCGGTCCCGGTGAGGTCGAGTTCGTGCAGATCGATTTCAAGGACATCGAGAAGCCGGGCGTCTACTCCGTCGAGTACCAGGATGTGGAGATGGCGATCCAGGGTTGCGCCGGTTACGCGCAGGCCCGCGCCTACACCGTCGTGGAGATCATCGGCGACCACTACTCGAAGACCACCCTCTACGGGCAGCCGTTCAGCATCGGCTGACACCGGCACCGGTCGAATTCACCCACCACATCTCTCGCTGTAGCGAATTCAACCCCAGAGGGGCACATACACATGTTCAACCGTAAGAATCTGGCGCGCCTTGCCGGCGTCGGCGCGGCCGCCTCGGTGGCGCTGGGCCTGTTCTCCACCGGCGCCGCCAACGCCGACACCTTCATCCCGCTGCCCGGCGGCGAGATCACCAAGACCCTGTCCGACGGCACCGCGGTGACCGTGCGCCTCGTCGGCGAATCGGCCACCATCAGCCCGTCCATGGGCGCGACCCCGATCCACCGCAACGCCTGGGCCTCCGGCAGCGCGCAGGTCGAGATCGCCGGCGGCGAGAAGGTCGGCGGCAAGATCTACCCCGGCTATGTCGTGGGCTGCCAGGTCAATATCGACGGCGGCGGCGCCGAGGGTGGCGTCGACGCCGATATCGACGGCGAGTCCGGTGAGGTCAGCCCCAGCGGTGAGGTCGGCGGCAGCCTGACGCTGGGCCCCGGCCAGGCGAAGTCCTTCTACATCCTCGATATCGAGAAGCCCGACGACTACGGCAACGAGGATCACGCCACCAATAACAAGTTCAAGGGCAACAGCGGTTCGGTGACCTGGTCGGATCAGACCATCGGCGTCAACGGCTGCGGCGGCTACGCGCAGGCGCGCGCGTTCGTGAAGGTCAAGGTCGAGACCGATCACGTGATGTCCGTGGTGACCCTGTGGGGTCAGCCGTTCAGCCTCGGCTGATCCGGCCGTAAGGCTCATCCGGCCGGGTTCCCGGCTCGACCGGACCTACATCTCGGTGGAGGGACCTGCCGCGTTCTCGCGGTGGGTCTCTTCGTCGTGCGTGGCCCGGAGTCAGTGGAAGATGACGGTGAGTGCGCTGTTCAGCGAGGCCGCGGCGACGACCGCTGCCCGTCGGGCGTCCATTGCCACCAGCACGACCCGCTCGGCGCGGCGGCTGCCCGAATCCGCCGGTGGTCCCGACACCAGCACCACCGCCGCATCGACCGCCAGGGTCTGCGCGAGTGCCGGATCCTCGGTGCCGGCGGCCACCACGTCCACCCGGTCACCGGCGCGCAGGATCTCGGTGATCGCGGTATCGGCCAGACGGACGGGCACGATCCGGGCGTCCGGCCGCCCGGTGGCCGCCTCGGCGAGCCGTGGCCCGACCACGCGCACATCGGTGAGCACCTCGCCCGCGCGTACGGCGGCGGTGAGGACGGCGCCGGATAGCGGCGCGGGGTCGGTGGCCGCGCCCTCGGGTGTGGCGTCCGGAGGATAAGAGGCGAGGCGCAGATCCGCGGCGGTGAGCAGATGGCCGGGTGGCAGATCGCGGGCCGCGACCACGACGGGGAGGCGCGTATGGGCCGGATCGCCGCGGAGGAACAGTGCCACGGCCGCGAGTGCGCACAGTGCGGCCAAGACACGGCGCAGCAGTACCCCGTCGGCCCAGGGTGGGCGATCGGCGAACGCGTCGCGCCAGGTGTCACCGGCGCCGAGGCGGGCGCGGCGACCGATGCCCGTACGGGCCGGGGGTCGGGTACGGCTCATGGGCCGAGCGTATGAGTACTTTCCGGTCCCGAACCCGGGGTTGTGCGCGGTTGTGGACAACTTCCGGGGTGTGGATGGATCATCCGCGATACGCGGCGGCTCTCACCGGCCCGTCCGGGCCGGGGCCGAGGGCGATGTATCTCTCAGCTGGCAGCGGCGGCGGGTGCCGACGAGGCACCGGAAGAGCCCTTGTCCGAGCCGGCTTTCGCGGCGGATCCCGAAGAGCTCGACGTGGAGCTCTCGGACTTGGCCGGTTCACTGGCGGTCGAGGCGCCGCTGCGGCTGTCGGTCCGGTAGAAGCCGCTGCCCTTGAAGACGATGCCCACCGAATTGAAGAGCTTACGCAGAGTGCCGGAGCACTCCGAGCAGACAGTGAGAGCCTCGTCGGTAAAGGACTGGACGATATCGAAGCGGTTGTCGCACTGGGTGCACGCGTATGAATAGGTTGGCACTGGGTCCTCCGCAGTATTCGAGACTTAGCACTCTACAGCCGACAGTGCCAACAGTGCCAATCGCCGATTGATTCCCGGATACCCCCCAGTGTGCCGAGCGCCACCGCGGCGGGGTCTCACGGCGCGGCCGGGCCCAGCCGGCGCAGGCCGCCACCCGGGGTGAGCACCCAGGTCATCCGGATATCGTGCGGTTCCTCGGGTAGCCGGTCGACCACCTCGTCATCGCGGACCACCACGGTGCGTCGAGCTGTGGGATCGGCCATACCCAGGGTGCGGTCGTAGTAGCCGGCACCCTGGCCGAGCCGGACCCCGCGCCGGTCCACCGCCAGTGCCGGGATCAGCAGCACCTCGGCCCGCGCGACCGTCTCCGGCGGTAGCACCGCACCCGCCGGTTCCAGCAGGCCGTAACGCCCCGGCCGCAGCGATCCGGTGCCGGTGAACTCCCCCCAGCGCAGCGGGCCGGGGGACCCGGTCACCGGCAACAACACCCGGCTACCGGCCGCGCGCAGCGCCTCGGGCATCGCCACCGAACCGGGTTCGTCGCGCATCGGCACGTAGGCGCACACCCATTCGGCGGGACCGAGGTCCCCGGCCGCGGCGGCCAGTGCCGCGGCCTCCGTGGCGCGTACGAGTTCGGGTAGTCGCGCCCGGCGGGCGCGGATCTCCGCGCGCCAGGCCTGCTTGTCACGCTCGTCGGGCACAGGCACGGCGACAACCATAGGCTCTCATCGGTACCGGTTCCGTCGCGAAAGTCCGCGGCGAGCCGGTGGACAGCCGTTTGGGCGGCACTCCGGGTGGATAGGGTGTGTATATGACAGAAAAGGCCGCAGAACAGGGCAGCGAGGGCGCCTCCGCGCCGGAACCGGGCTTCCGGACGGCCGTCGTGCCCGCGGCCGGGCTGGGAACGAGGTTTCTGCCCGCGACCAAGACGGTCCCCAAAGAACTGTTGCCGGTGGTCGATACCCCCGGGATCGAGCTGGTGGCCAGTGAGGCGGCCGAATCCGGGGCCAGTCGACTGGTGATCGTGACCTCGCCGGGCAAGGACGGGGTGGTCGCGCATTTCGTGGAGGATCTGGTGCTGGAGAGCACCCTCGCCGAGCGCGGGAAGTTCCAGCTGCTGGAGAAGGTGCGCAAGGCGCCGGGCCTGCTCGATGTGACCTCGGTGGTGCAGGAGGAACCGCTCGGCCTCGGTCACGCGGTGGCCCAGGCCGAATCGGTGCTCGATTCCGACGAGAACGCCATCGCGGTACTGCTGCCCGATGACCTGGTGTTGCCGTGCGGAGTGCTCGATGTGATGAACCGGGTGCGCCGTAAACGCGGTGGTTCCGTGCTGTGCGCGATCGATGTGCCCAAGGACCAGGTCAGCGCCTACGGGGTATTCGACGTGGCCCCGGTACCCGACGCGGTCAACCCGAATGTGCTGCGCGTCAAGGGCATGGTGGAGAAGCCGGGCCTGGCCGAGGCACCCTCCACCTACGCCGCCGCCGGGCGCTACCTGCTCGATCGCGCGATCTTCGACGCCCTGCGCCGCATCGGACCCGGCGCCGGCGGGGAACTGCAACTCACCGACGCGATCTCGTTGCTCATCGAGGAGGGCCATCCGGTCCATGTCGTCGTCCACCGTGGGTCGCGCCACGATCTGGGTAACCCGGGCGGCTATCTTCGTGCTGCGGTGGATTTCGCACTGGAGCGCGAGGAATACGGTCCCGCGCTGCGCGAGTGGCTCCAGCACCGGCTGAGTCCGGAGTGGAACCCGCAACTCACCGCGGACGAATGAGATCGCCTGCGGGGCGAGGACATCGGGAAGGGCTGGATGCGCTCTGTTGAGGATCAGCAGATCAAGGTGACCGCCGCGGCCGTCGCGCCGCGGCCCGTGCGCGTCGCGATCTCCGAGGCCCAGGGCCTGCTGTGCGCCGAGGACGTGGTGACCGAGCGACCACTGCCCGGCTTCGATCAGGCCGCCATCGACGGCTATGCCGTGCGCAGTGTGGATGTCGCGTCCGCCGGGGCCGAGATCCGCGACGAGGACGGTGAACTGGTGGACCTGACGCTGCCGGTGGTCGGCGAGGTACTCGCCGGCTCGCGGCAGCCGATCCGGCTGCAGCCCCGGCAGACCGTCCGGGTCGCGACCGGTGCGCCGCTGCCCACCCTCGCCGACGCGGTGCTGCCACTGGATTTCACCGACGGCGGCCGGGGCCGGCTCAAGGTCTACGAACCGGTGCGGTCGGGCGACTATGTGCGCCGGGCCGGCGACGATGTGCAGCCCGGGGACGTCGCGGTGCACGCCGGCACGATCATCGGTCCCGCGCAGGTGGGTCTGCTGGCGGCGGTGGGCCAGGACAAGGTGCTGGTCCATCCGCGCCCGCGGCTGTCGGTGATCTCGATCGGCGAGGAGCTGGTCGATATCGACCGAGCGCCCGGACCCGGACAGGTCTACGACGTGAACTCCTACGCTCTGGCCGCCGCCGCGCGCGACGCCGGCGCGGATGTGAACCGGGTCGGCATCGTCGATGCCGACCCCCGCCGGCTCCGGGATGTGGTCGAGGGGCAGCTGGTGCGCGCGGAAGTGGTGGTGATCGCCGGCGCGGTCGGTGGCTGGGCCTCCGATCAGGTGTGCGAGGCGCTGGAGGGGCTCGGTGAACTGGAGATCGCCCGGGTGGCGATGCATCCGGGTTCGGTGCAGGGGTTCGGCCGTCTCGGCCGCGACGAGGTACCCACCTTCCTGCTGCCGTCCAATCCGGTGGGCGCCCTGGTGGTTTTCGAAGTGATGGTGCGGCCGCTGATCCGGATCGCGCTGGGAAGGCGGCAGCCGATGCGCCGGATCGTGCGGGCGCGGACCATAACGCCCATCCAGTCGATGGCGGGCCGCAAGGGGTATCTGCGTGCCCAGCTGATGCGGGACGAGGCCACCGGTGAGTACCTGGTGCAGCCACTGGGCAACAGCGCCGGGGCGTCGTCGCATCTGCTGGCCGCCATGTCGGAGGCCAACAGTCTCATCGTGGTCGAGCCCGACGACACCGAAATTCGCACCGGTGACAAGGTCCGGGTCGCGTTTCTGGCGCAGCGCGGCTAGAAAGTGGAGTCCATGAACGTTTTCCGGGCCACCCAGCATCCCGGGTGGCCCGCGCACCTCGGTCCGGTGCGGGTGTCCGCCGGCGAAGTGACGTTGCGTCCCGTGCGATTGCGCGACGCGGCGGCCTGGAGCCGGATCAGGTTGCGGGACCAGAATCATCTGGAGCCGTGGGAGCCCACCGGCCGTGGGACCTGGGACGCGCGCAACCATGCCTCGAACTGGCCGCCGCTGTGGTCGAGCCTGAAGGCCGAGGCGCGCCGCGGGGCGATGATTCCGCTGGTGATCGAGGTCGATGGTGCGTTCAGCGGGCAACTGACGGTCGGCAATATCGTGCGCGGCGCGCTGCGTTCGGCGTGGATCGGGTACTGGGTGGCCAAGGATCTCGGCGGGCAGGGTGTGGCGACCGCGGCGTTGGCGCTGGGGCTCGACCACTGTTTCGGTCCGGTGGGCCTGCACCGGGTGGAGGCGACCGTGCGGCCCGAGAATCCGGCGAGTCAGGCGGTCCTGCGCAATGTGGGTTTCCGTGAAGAGGGGCTGCTGCGTAGGTATCTCGATGTGGACGGGGCCTGGCGCGATCATCTGCTGGTCGGGATCACGGTGGAGGAGGTGTCCGGCCGAGTGGTCGACCGGCTGGCGCGGGAAGGACGGTTGACGCTGCGGTGACGTGCCGCCGGAAACCGGCCTGCCCGGACCCGGCTTTGGTGGAAATGTGACTCATGTGGCGGATGTGCACGGCGCGCCTGCCGTATCGAACCCCTACTCGGAATTAACCTACGGACGTCGGTGGTGCGTCGTGTGCCACCGGTGGAGAGCTCGTACCACGATCTGCGAGACGTACCCGCGGGGAAGGACTCCGGCGTCGGGGCGCACACGGTTGATGGCGGGGGCTCGGACGACGACCAGGCGGGACGGAGGTGCTGACGACGATGCCGAATTCGATCCTGTGGATCGGGCTGGTCGTGCTGTGGGTCTTCGTCCTGTTTCCTATCCTTGCCGACCGGCATCCCAGAATCCGCCGGACAACCGACACGGCCCTGGCGACGCGGGTACTGCATCGTGGAGATTCCAAACGGCGTAAGGGAAGTGGGCATGCCCGCAAGAAGCGGACCACGCGGCCTTACCGAAAGCGTCACCACGCCAATGATGCGGAGGATCCGATGAGCACATCGGCCGAGGAGCACGGTACCGCGGCTGACGAGGAGCAAGCGGACGAGGTCGGCGCCGAGCGGCTCGGGGGCACCGAGCCGGAGACAGGGGCGGACGGCGCCGCGCCCGACACCGAATCCGGCGACGACCGGTACGACGAGGAATCCGAGCGCGACGAGGACTACGAAGAGGACATCCGGCCGGCCGAGCACGCCGAGAGCAACGTTCCCGCGCGTATCCCCCCGGTACGGGCGACGATGCGGGCACCGGATCCCGAACTAGAGGACGACGACGAGGACTTCGTGCCGTCCCGCCGTGGCCGCGGTGGTTACGACCCCGAAGCCGACGCCATCGCCCGGGCTGCGCGCTATACCTTCCGGCAGCGCGCCGTGGTCGCTCTCGTCCTCGGTGCCGTGCTGTGCGGCGGCCTCGCGGTCGCCGTCGCGCCCATCTTCTGGTGGGGCTGCGGTGGTACCGCGCTGTCCCTGGTCACCTACCTGGGTTATCTGCGCAAACAGGTCCGGATCGAACAGGAGATCCGCCGGCGGCGCAGTGCCCGGCTCAGCGGCCGTGGCCAGGACACGGGCCACGGCTCCGCCGCCGGAGCGGCCTCGCCACGCAGTGCCCGGCCCGGAATGGACCGGGATACCGCACGCGCGCTGCGTCGCCGCGCCCATCTGCTCGAACCCGACGACGAAGATCCGGCGTTCGAGCATCTGGACGCCTATGACGCGTCCGTCGCCCGGACTGTGCGCAACCGGGCGACCGGCGGTGATATCCGCCGGGCCGCGGGGGCGTGACCGGTAGCGTGTCCCCTCACACGGACACTCGCAGAGTGGAAAGAAATCGCAGCTCAGGGCCCCGATTCGGATTCTGGTAGCCCTGTTTGCTAGAGTGGCACAGCGCGGTTCACCGAGCCGCACGGGGCTATAGCGCAGTTGGTAGCGCGTCTCGTTCGCATCGAGAAGGTCAGGGGTTCGATTCCCCTTAGCTCCACAGTTCGGGTCGAATAACGGCCTTCATTCTGGGGACTGATTCCCTGCTCCGAGCAGTGCGGGTACGGATGCCGTACTCGCGTAGCCGGTTTGGCACTGGGCTGGACTCGACGGGCGAAGTGTCGGTCGGCTCACGGCCACATTTGTGGCGGGCGATAGTCGCCGGGCTGCACGATCCCCGCTCTGCGCGGTCGCGCCTCGAGTCCGACGCCGTGGGCGCCGGCGCACTCGATGGCCACAAGAGCGGCGCGTCGAACGTCGCAACGCATTGCTCCGGGTCCGGGTGGCCCCGTTACCGCGTCCGGGTGGGCCGGCTCATGGCCAGTGCGACAGTGCCCAGGCCGAGCACGCACACAGCAGCCCCGACGACGACATTGGACCAGATCATCCCGGCCGTGGTATCGACACCGGAGACGATCCACGGGGAAACGATCAGCCAGACGCCGAGCAGCGGGGCGACGAACGCGATGCCGTGGGTGCGTCCGTATGCGGATCCGTACGCCAATGCCAGCACTGCGATCGCGATACCGCAGATCAGATTGGATGTCGTCAGCGACGTCTGGCCGGCGAAGCCCACGATCCACGCCGATGCCGCTGCGTATAATCCGGAAAGCATCAGCAGACCGTCGGCGATCTGAACGGGGGGTCGGCCGCCTGCGTGGTCATAGCGCTCGCGTAACGCGACGATATCCGGATGGGTCTCGAGCGAGGTATGCGTTGATGCCGACATGACGCTCATCTCCTCAGCGGGCTCTCCCCGCGGCGGGTGGGTTCAGTGGATGGAAAGAGCTCTTCGGGATGTCTTCTCTCGAGTAAAGGGATGACGTTTCGATTGGACTCGCTCACCACTCACGGCAGTAGGGTCGACGGTCCTTCTCTCGGGGACGAGAGTCCTCGGGCCCGGTTGCATGGCGAGTCGGTCGGTCCGCCACTGTCTACGGCCGCGGGAGACGTCGATCGCTTTCGCGACGACACAGACCCGATGAGAGATGGTGTGCCTCATGGTCTCGAATCAGCGAACGCAATAGTGCGTTTCGCCACTCGGAGTTATGTTTATCAGCTATTGTCATCGACTGAACAAAAACATATCCGATATGCGATACGACCGAATCGAGAGTCGATCATGGTTGAACAGAGTGTGATGGTGCCGGGTGAGGTTGATCCGTGGACAGTGGCGCCCACCGCCTCCCCGAACCTGCCCACGGCGACCCAGTTGCTGTGCAGCTTCCAGGGCAACCGGTTCGAGGACCACGACATACTCCGCACCGCCCGGGCTCTGGCCCTACTGCACGGCCATCGGACGACCCTGCGGGACGCGCGTTCGGTCGCCGAGGTGGACGACCGCCGCCGGGAGCTGGTCGAGGACATCGACGACTGGATCATCGCATGGTCGGCGCCTCGCGACGGTGACGTACTGATCCACACCGAAACGCTCGGTACCGTGATCGACCGTATGGCTTGGAGCTGGGTGGATGCCAACCAGGTGATGGAGATCGACGGCACCCGGGACCATCAGGCACGTAAACGCTGGCATCGGCTGGCCGAGATGATCGACGGCTACACGGAACTGGTCACCGAGCTCCTCCGGGGCAGCCGGCGGCTACCCGGCCGGCTGTGACCCCTCGCGCGGTTCCCTGGTAGCGCGGGCGATCCGGCCCGGCCGCAACACCGGCATCAGCGGTCCAGCACCGCGAGCATGCCCGAGACGGCCGCGGGCCAGGTGAACTGCTCGGCTCGCCGCCGGGCCGCGCCGCGCCGGAGCGCGGCCGGGCGGGCCAGTACATCGGTGACCGCGTGCGCGAAGGCAGCCGGATCGTCGGCGGCGACCGCGCCACAGTCGGCGGTGACGATATCGGCCAGTGCCGAGGACCTGCTCGCGACCACCGGGGTACCCGCGGCCAGCGCCTCCAGCGCGGCCAGGCCGAAGGTTTCGTGCGGGCCGGGAGCCAGCGAGATATCCGCGGTCGCCAGCAATCTCGCCACCTCCGAACGGTCGCTGAGGAACCCGGTGAAATGCACCGCGGGCAGGCCGCCCGGCAGCTCCGGTAGCAGCTTCGCGCGGCGTTCGAGTGCGTCCCGGCGCGGGCCGTCACCGGCGACCACCAGGCGCGCGTCGAGCCCGTCCCGGCGTAGTTCGGCGAGCGCTTCGATACTGCGGTCGGCGCGTTTCTCCACCGACAGCCGGCCGCAGTGCACCAGCAGCGGTTGCCCAGGGACCCCGAGGTGGGCCCGCAGGCCGTCGTCGTGGCGGTGCGGGCTGAACAGGTCCAGATCCACGCCCAGCGGCACCATTTCGACATTCGGTGCGCCGATCCGCCGGAACTCGGCTCGCGCGAATTCGCTGGTGCACACCACCATGTCGTATTCGGCGGCGGTGTGCCGGTTGGCGATATCGGCGCAGTGCCGGGCGATCCGGGCCGGCATGATCTGCCCCAGCAGCCGGTCGAGGCGCTCATGGGAGATCATCACCCCGGCCACGTTCCGGCGCCGCGCCCAGCGGCCGAAACCGCGCAGCGTCAGCCGATCGGACACCTCCAGTACATCGGGCCGCAGGCCGTCGAGGACATCGGCGACCCGCCGCGGGTCGGCCGCCCGGTAGCCACCCGTCCACGGGATCCCGACCGCGGGCAGGGTAATGCGCAGCGCGCCGCTCGGCAGGACCTCTTCGGTGGGTCGCGGCCCGGGCACGATGAGCACGACCTCGTGGCCGGCGGCCACGTAGCCGGCACCGAGATGGTGCAGCGCGGTACGCAGGCCCCCCGAGCGCGGGCCGTAGAAATTCGCCAGTTGCACGATGCGCACGTGGCCGATCGTGGCGGCAGCCGGGTTACCACCGGAACCGGGGCGTTGAACTCGCGGTGAAGGCCGCGTGTTATTTGGACATCGCGAGGCTACGGGGCGGGCATGCCCCGGCCGACGCGGGGCAGGTCCAGGTTCAGCGGAATGCGCCCCAGCGCCAGATGTTCGCCGACCTCGTCGGCGGGCAGCGGACGCGCGATGAGGAAACCCTGCGCCCGATAGCAGCCCAGGCCGACCAGGGTGCGGGCCGCGACCGGCGTCTCGACACCCTCGCCGACCACCCCGAGACCGAACGATCCGGCCAGCCCGATGATCGACTTCACAATGGCCAGATCGTCGGTACTGGCGCCGAGGCGCTGCACGAAGCCGCGGTCGATCTTCACCGCGTCCACCGGCAGCGCCTTGAGATGGGAGAGCGAAGAATAGCCGGTACCGAAATCGTCGATGGCGATCTGGACGCCCATCCGTTTGAGCCCGCGCAGCGTGACCTGGGTGCGCGCCAGATCCTGGACCACCACATGTTCGGTGATCTCCAGGCAGATCGAGCTCCCGTCGATGCCGAAATGCCGGAGGATGTCCTCGATACGCTCCACGAAATCCAGGCTCACCAGCTGTACCGGGGACACATTGATCCGCATGACCATATTCGTGGCCAGGCCCTGCCGCCGCCACTGCGCGAACTGCGCGCAGGCGGTACGCAGCACCCAGCGACCCAGCTCACCGGCGAGGTTGGTGGCCTCGGCCACGGTCACGAACGCCCCGGGCGGAAGCAGGCCGCGGGTCGGATGCATCCAGCGGACCAGCGCCTCCATGGCCACGATCCGGCCGGTGCGCAGGTCCACCTCGGGCTGGTAATGCAGGATCAGCGATCCATCGGCCACCGCGCTGCGCAGGTTCAGTTCCACATCGTCCTGGAGTTCGAACTGGGCTCGCATGGCGTCGGTGAACAGGGCCACCCCGTTGCCGCCGCCGGATTTGGCCGACAGCAGCGCGTGGTCGGCGCGCCGCATGATGTCGGAGACGGTGGTCTCACCGGGGATACCGACGGCCACCCCGACGCTGGCACCCCGGCTCACCGACTCGCCGCCCACGGTGACCCGGCGGCTGATCAGTTCCTGGATCCGGGTCGCCTCGTATTCGGCGGCGACGGTGTCCATGGGTTTGGCGGGCACGATCACGAACTCGTCACCGCCGAGGCGGGCGATCATATCGTTGGGGTCCAGATTGTCGCGCAGCCGCTCGGACAGAGTCCGGATGAACTTGTCCCCGGCGGTGTGGCCGAGGAAGTCGTTGAGGGCCTTGAGCCGGTCCAGGTCGAGGAAGAAGGCCGCGACCGGGCCGGGACTGCCCGGTTGCAGGCGCTGCTCCATATGCTCCAGCAGAGCGCGACGGTTGGCCAGACCGGTCAGGTCGTCGTGCAGGGCGATGAAACGGAGCTTCTCCTCGGCCTCCACCCGGGCCTGCAACTGCGCGAACAGGGTGGCGATGGCTTTGAGCACGTTCAACTCCCGGGTACTCCAGTCGCGGTCGCCGACCTTCACGAAACCGAGCAGACCGGTCGACCGGCCCCGAGACACCAGCGGTACCGCCGCGGAGCTGATATCGCCCAGTCCGGACGCGGAATGGATGGTCTGCTGGTAATCGGCGGCGCTGGCGGGGATGAGGAACGGTTCGGTGGCGTGCTCGAGCGATTTGAAGACCGAATCCGCCTGATCGAAATACACGATCTTGAGCGGATCCGGATCGGGCACGTCCTGGCGGGGCGGCCATTCGGCCACCAGCACCGTGGATCGGTTGGCGGGATCGTTGTGCCGCAGGTAGCTGAAGTCGACATCGAAATAGTCGATCAGCATGGCCAGCACCTGCTCGGTCGCCGACACCATGGTCGCCGAATCGACGCCCATCAGCTCCGCGGCGACTTCGGTCACCAGCGAGTCGAGTGTCCGCCGAGGCACCTGATCTCCGATCACACTATCTGCGGCTGTCCGCGCCCGATGCCGGGCGCCGTCGGCTCCGCACGCTGGCAGCTGCCGCGTAACTCAGGCGTAGTACCAGCGCCACGCTGTCCTGTTCCGGCACTTCCAGTATTTCCAGGAAACGACCCTGAAGTGTGGACAGTCTATCCGCGTATGCCGGGGACAGCGCATCCAGTTCGGTACGGGATCGGGAAAACAGGAAGACGGGGGACATCGGCTGGACGGCCAGACCGGATCGTTGCGCCTGGATCCACAGCCGCTGGACCGCGGCCCCGGCCCGGGCGTAACCGGTCAATGCGCCGGGCTCGGCGCCCGGATCGGGGGTGAAGGTGAGGGCGACGACGGCCGAACTCGAGCGCACCCTGTCCCGGGCGTAGTCGCCCAGTGCCGCTCCCGCCGACCAGCTGTGCAATTGGGCCATCACATCGGCGCGTCGCCCGATCTGCAGGGCGACTCGCTCATCGGGTGCCAGTTCCAGCGACCGGGTATCGATACCGTCGGTCAGGTCCTCGCCGGGCCAGCGCATCTCCGCGAACATCTCGCGGTGCAGCAGCGGCGTGAGGTAGCGGATCCGGTCCGATTCGGCCAGGACGGCGGCCAGGGCGCGGATACCCGGCGAATCGGCGACAGCCCGCATCCTCGCCCCCTCGGCCGCCGCGGCCGCCGCCAGCCCGGCCAGCACACCGGCCGGGATCTGCCCGCCGTAGCCGAGCCGGCGGTTGGTCTCGCGGGCGAGTGCGTAGGGATAGTCCGCCGCCAGCGCCGGGTCGGTGTCGCTGCCGTGCCGGAGCACCGCGGTGAGCGGGGAGTCCGGTTCGGCACCCTCGAGATATTCGTAGGGGCCGAGTACGTCGTAGGCCGCGGCCGCGACCCGGGCGTTGTAGAGCGCGGCCCCCAGGGCCACGGCGCTGCCGCGACAGCCGATGTCCATGGCGGTGGTGTAGCGGGGTTCGAGCACGATCCGCAGTTCCTGCGGCGCGGCGTGCAGCGACCACGGCTGGATGTTGCCGCCCGAGGGCGCGCGTTGCGCACAGACCAGGATGCGGTCGATCGTGGTGCCGGCCGGGTCGTCGGATTCGGGGTCGGCGGGATAGTGCTCGGTATCGATATCCGGGTCGGCCAGCGCGTCGAGCGCCTGTTCCACATCGACCCGGGTCCGGCCGGACCGCAGCGGCCGGCCCAGCCCGATCCGGCGGATCGCCGTCGCGACACTGGCCGCCCCGAGCACCACGTCGCCGCTGAGCTGTGGCCAGCTGTTGAGGGTCTCACCGACCTCCACCAGACTGCCGGCCATCCGGGCCGACAGGTCCCGAGCGCCGAGCAGACCGACCACATACGGCGCTTTGTCGCGGGTGGACAGGCCGCGCAGTTGTTCGGCCCCGGTATCGCCGAGCAGCCCGTGGAACGGGGCCCGGTCCGGTTCCAGGTCGAAACGCTCGACATCGAGCAGACCGCGGTCGCTGGTCTCCATGATCAGCGGCAGCCGGCGCCGCCGGGCCGCTTCCCGGATGAGCAGCTTGATGTCGAGGGAATCGCATTCCTCCACAACGATTCCCAGACCGTCGACGAAATCGTCCGCGGTTTCGGCGTCGACACCGCCGCCGCGCACCTCCACGGGCAGGTACGGGTCGAGTTCGGCGATCCGCCGGGCGGTGACGATCGCCTTGTTCACCGCGATATCGAACAGGGTGGCGGGTACCCGATTGAGATTGGACAGTTCGAGTTCGTCGAAATCGGCGAGCCGCAGTCCACCGCATACGCCTTCCTGCGCCAGCGTGTAGGCGATGGCGTGACCGACGCTCTGCCCCACCACCCCGACCGTGACGGTGCTCAGCCGGTCCTGTTCGGCCCGGGTCAGCTTGTTGCGGTTGCGGTCCAGGCGGATGGCGCGGAAGGTGCGCGGTCCCGGCAGTACGAGCACGCTGCGCCGCCACGGGTAGTACACCCAGCGGTCGTCGATCGCGCTCTCCCCGGTATCCGGCGGATCGTTGAGCCGGCCGAACTCCGCGGCGAGCAGACCGCGCAGATCGTTGAACTCGGTATGCGGGGTGGCGCGCAGCCCCGCGAGGGCTCGTTCGTCGTCGGGATCGCTCGGGTCCAGGATCAGCGGCCGGTATTCCACCCCGAGATCTGCCTCACCGACCATATGCGTTGCATTCCTCCCCACTGTGTCCGCACAGTCGCCGCGACCGCTGCGACCGCGGTTCAGCTAATCCCATAGCGCGAAGTTCACCACGCATGAGCAGATACTGCAACTTATCAGCAAATACGTGATAGGTCCGGGTGTCCCACCAGATCGGCAGCGTGCGATAGCGCTCGTCGGGGTAGGGCACCGGCGGGATCGCCTGGGCCACCACGCCGCCGCTGGCGCGGTGGCGTTCGGTGGTGAAGGAGGCGACCGTGGCGAAGCCGTATCGGGCGTTGAGCAGGCGCGGCGCATGGGCCATACAGCGGGAGATCGCCGCGGTCAGTTCATTGCGCCGGGCCGCGTTGCGGGCGACCCACACCGCGCGGGATTCCACCACCCCGCGTGGAATGCGCCGGGCCATCATCAGACCCAGTTCGGTCGCGCCCGGCCGGCCCGCCCACGGGGTGAGCGAGCCGACCTCGGACACCCAGGTGTAGGGCCCTTGGACGCGAAGTCCGGCGACCACTTCGTCCTGGGCGTCGGTGGCGGCGAAGAAGAGCGCCGTCGAGGACCCGTCGCGGACCTCGTCGTAGTCCAGGGCGGGTTCGTTGCCGAAGTGGCGGTACGCTTCCCGCGCTCCCGCCAGGTATCGCCGCCACAGACCGGGTGAGCGATTCGGGGTGGTCACGTGGAGGGCGTAACCGGAGACGTTGTCGCGAAATCTCACAGTGCGGCCGTGGCACGGGTCTTCCTGGCCGACTGCGATCGTTTCGACAGTCATGCAGTTCCTACTCTTTCGCCGCACGACGCGAGGGACGTGCGGGATTTGTTGTCCAGCAGCCCGACCGACGCCCCGGCTCGTCGGCGTGCCCAGTGCAGTATCCGTCATCGAAGGACAATTGACCAGAACTCTGGTTAATCTTCCGGAAACCGGCTCTGCGTCAGATCGTTATCGCAGGTCAACCCGGATGAAGTCGGAATGCGCCGTTACCACCAGACCGGTTGGTACCGAGTTGGTTACCGATCGGCAACGACTTCGGCCCGAGGTCAGGGGGTGATGGAGATGAACAGCTCCACCGATTCCGATCCGTGCCAGATCTCGATCTCCTCGCGGTAGGCGCGGGTGATCTCCGCCGAGGCGGTCGCGTCGTCCACCTGGGCCCACACGTCCTCGACCGGGTCGTGGTAGTCGCCGTTGGGGACGAACCGGGCGTAGACACCACGCGGAACGCGGACCAGTACGTCGCCGACCGGGGCATGGCCCGGGTCGGTGTACTCGAAACACACCAGCGCGTTGTAGGTCCCGGTCGGCGTCCGGACATAGACGGTGTACATGGGTCGTTGGCCGTCGGCCGATCCGGCGGCGTCCAGCCGCTCGCGCACCCGGTCCTTGAGGAACTCGATGAGCTCGCTGTTGCTCACCTTGAAGCTGGGCCGGACCTTCGGGAAGACGAGTCCGGCGTACACGGATTCGCCGCGCACCACGATCGTGTAGGTCATCGGGTCTCGACCGCCAGATACAGATCGATCTTGTAGGCGTGCGGGTAGAACTCGAAGTCGCCGGAGAAGGTCCGGTTGATCTGGTGGTGCTCCTCGGCGTAGGCGATCTGTGTCCACAGGCTGGTCATGATCTGCGGGAAGTTACCCACCGAGGAGAACTTCGCATAGGTGCCGCGCGGCAGCCGGGCGACCAGATGTCCGCGGGTGACCTCGTCGAAAGAACTGCACTGATATCCGACGATCTGAGTGTTGTAGGTGCCCAGCTCCGTCGAGTAATCCGTGTACGCCGTGGCGAGGGGCCCGCCCAGCTCGTGATGCAGTACCGACGCCCAGGCGCCTTCGAGGTCGCGGTCGTACAACTCACCGAGCGCACGCTTGGGGCTGCGTACCGGAAGTCCGGCGACCCACGTCTCGTCCCGCTCGACGAATTCAAACTGCATGGAACGACTCTTTCGAGATGTGTCCTGGTCGGCAAGCCGACCGAATGGTCGGCTGGATCCGTCATGCTATCAACCGACGGCGCTGCCGGCCGGTTGCCCGCGCCCGGCGCCGCGGCCCGGGCCCGCGAGTGCGCGGCAACGGGATCGGCGGAGTTCCTACGGTCCGATTCGGAACCCATTATCATGAGATGTAATTTCTCCGGGCGCCACAGCCGGGCAATTCGGGAGTAATCGGCTTCATCACCGAATTACGTACATTACGTGTTGAATTCGGCATTTTACCCCTGTTCTCAGGGTTGGGGATTTCGCCAGGTATTGTTTCGTAATTCACCGCCGTGGGCCCGATCCGCCACTGCCAGTTCAGCTGAATTTCATTCGGCGTCGATACCAATGCCAGCATGATCGGCAGACCAGACCGGCGGGCCGTGCCCGTGTCCGACGAGCGCGCGAAACGCGCAGCTCAGTAGCCGGACCTTCGGCCATGTGCCTGTGGGGCGAGCGCGGGAGCGGTATACCGCGGCCGGTATCGAGATGGGGGCGCCGCCTCCTCTGGTGCCTCGCCGGCGCCTTTGTATTGACCGCTCTCCCGGGTGCGCTCGGTGCGGTCGCCATGGCGCAGGACGGCGCGACCGGTTCGAATCGGATCGACGGAGTGGCCTGGATGGACATCCGGGATTCCTTCGGCGTGGAGCTCGCCGATTACAGCTATATCAGTGACAAGGGCGGGCTGCTCGACCCCGGCGGCACGGTCGTGTGGACCGTGGTGGGTCTGGAATTCGTCGGCTACATGATCATCGTGACCACCGCGATCTGGTTCATCGGCTACGCGCTGAGCTTCGCCTGGCTGGACCTGTTCGCCGATGCCCTGCGCGGTACCGCCGGCGCGCTGGCCGACCAGCTCGCCACACCGGCCGTCCTGATGACCGCGGCGACGATCGGCGCCTTCTTCGTGGCGTGGTTCATCGCGCGAGGCTTCCACGCCCGCGCGGTGATCCAGACGGTGACGATGCTGGCCGTGGCGGTGCTGGGTCCACTGTTCCTGGCCGACCCGCTGGCTGCCGCCCTGGGCTCCGACGGAGTGCTCGCCCAAGGGCGCGACGTCGGTTTGGCGGTCGCGTCGGGCCTGAACGGGTCCACCAACCGGAACCCCGACCTGGCGGTGAGCACGCTGCAGGGCGATATGGCCGACAACTTCGCGCGCCGCCCGGTGCAGGTGTGGAACTTCGGCCATATCGTGGACAACCAGTCCTCGTGTGCCGCGGCGTGGTCCTCTGGGGTGCGGACCGGGGACACCGACCGGACCCAGCGCGCCCTGGAGTCCTGCGGGGACACCGCCGCGGCCGCGGCCGCCGCCCACCCGAGCCTGGGGCAGATCGGCACCGGTCTGCTGCTGCTGGTCTCGGCGGCCGTACTGCTCTTGTTCGCGGTAGTGCTGTCCTATCGGCTGATGCGGGCCGCGCTGGACGCGATCCTGCAGGGATTCATGGCGACCTTCGGATTCGCCGCGGGTGGTTTCGTGTTCGGGCCCACCCAGACGTTCCTGGTGCGCAACCTGGTGAACACGGGTATCGCGGCGGCCCGGATGTGTGCCTACACCGTTTTCATCGGGGTGTACCTGCTGTTCCTCGGCAACCTGTTCCAGCAGGCGCGCGGACAGGTGCTCGCGGTCATCGTCATCACCGCGGTCGTGGAAATCGTCGCGATCCTGCAGTTCGGCCGGCTGGCCAAGGGGCTGACCCGCGGTTCGAACTGGATGACCAACCGGTTCTCGCTCGCGATCCAGGGCGCCCGCGGCGGCTCGGGCGGTACCGCGCTCGGTATGGGCGGCGGCGGAAAGGGTTCCGGGGGCGGTTCGGGCGTCGGCGCGATCGCGAGTCTCGCTGCCCTGAACACCGTCAACTCCTCGCCGCTCACCGCGTGGCTCGCGGGGCGCACGCTCAACCCGCTCAGCCCGCTGGCTCTGGGCAAGATGCGCAGCGACCGGGTGAATGTGGCCACCGCGGCGAGCCGGTTGGAAGGGCACGAATGGGCATCGCTGGCCCGGCAGAACTGGCGACTGCTGGCGCGGCGGGAAGCCGACGCCTGGGGCGGGATCGAGACCGAGCTGGGACTCGCGCGCGCGATCAAGTACCTCGGCAACAATCGAGTGCCCTATCAGCACATGTCGGCCGTGCTGCTGGACGCGGGGGCCGGCCACAGCGCCGTGAACCAGGCGCTGCGCGCCCGTGCGGTCCGGGACGAGACCAGATCGCGTAATCCGTACGGCTTCGGCCCCCTGCAGAAGGCCGTCGCCTCCGGTAACGCGGTGATGAACCACGCCGGAACCGACGCGCAGGCGGCGTTCGCGGCACAGGCAGTGGCCGACGCCGACAGCCTGTCCCGGCATACCCTGGCGCCCGAACCCGGCGCAGTGCTCAACCACGAGTTCATCGCACGGGTCGAGCGGTACTGGGATTCCGACCGCGCCCTGCGGGCCAATATCAGCGCGGAGGAATGGAACTCGGTCGGCCGCGCCACCCGGACCGCCATCGCCCATCGACTGGCCACTGATCACTACGACATCTCGATGGCCTTCAACGATCACCCGACCCACGCGAACCGGGAAGCTCTGGCGGCGTCGGTGAAGCGACTCGCGAATCTCGATCACACGGTCCCCGAGTTCGGCCTGGACCCCTGGGATCTGTGACGCGGACTTCGCCGTGTGCCGAACTGTCCGGGCGGTGACATCACCGGCGCGGTGCGGTCGCCAGCCAGTTCGCGGCCAGGTCGACCACCTCGGCGCCGCTGCGATCGCTGAGGTGGATGCTGTCGACGAACAGCTCCGAGCCGCGGCTGTGCGCGACCTGATCCCAGCTGCGCCCGAACAGATAGTGCTGGGCGGCGGCGGTGAACGCGAGGCCGAAGCCGAAGTCGTAGCGCGCGCTCGGGTCGCCGTGTTGCCGGACGAGTCCGGCGATCCGCTCGTGCAGCGGCAGGTAGTCGGTGCCGGTGCGGGCGGCGGTTTCGGCGATGATCCGGTTGTATCCGGCCAGCCGGCGGTTGATCTCGTCCGTGGGGTCCTCGCCGAGCGGGGGTAGCGACATCAACGCCACCCGGGTCGTGCCCGCGGCGGTGACGCGGTCCGCGATCGCGGTGAGGTTGTCGCGGTAGGTGTCCAGGGCGACGTCGGCGCGAACGTCGTTGGTTCCCACCAGGACGACGACGGCGTCCGGCCGGCAGGCCAGGACATCGGTGTCGAGGCGGTCGAGCAGATCCGCGCTGGTGTTCCCGTTGACCCCGGCGTTGACGACCCGGTGATCGCCGAACTGCTTCCGGAGCGCGCCGACCCAGTCGGCGCCGAGGGTGCCGCGGGTCATGCTGGCCCCGGCCGCCACGACGACGGGCCGGTCGTCGCTGGGCTTTCCACCGGCGCAGGCCTGGGCCGGCGAGTCGGCCGGGGATCGCACAAAGGTCGGATAGCCGACCGTGCCCGCGGCGCCGAGGGCGGCGGCGAGCGTGACGGTGAGAGCGAGCAGCAGCCGTGCGCGGGTGCTCCGGGGTCGCATATCAGTACCCCCGGAAGATCGAGTGCCCGATGGCGGCAGGCTCGGCGAGCGCGGTGCGGAAGGTCGCATCCGGGGTCGGCGCGGCGCCGGCGCGCACGTCGGGACCGGGACGATCCGGGCCGGCGGTATCGCGAACCACCGTCCGGACCCGGTGCCCGCCGGCGAGGGCCTGCTGTACCAGATGGCCGGTGCCACTCGTGGCGACGAAGTCACCGAGACGCATTGCCGAACCTCCAGGAAGAGTCTAGTTAGTAAGTACTAACCACCCAGGATGGGCTAGTGTTCACTAACCTGTCAAGCGCGCACTTGAGGAGACCGAGATGAGCACGCGCGAGCGGATCCTGGACGCGGCCGCGGACATCCTGCGGACCCGGGGCGTCGTGCACGCGACCACGAAGGAGATCGCGCAGCACACCGGCGTCTCGGAGCCGACGCTCTACAAGTATTTCGGTGACAAGGAAAAACTGCTGCTGGCGGTGCTCCGGGAGCGGCTGCCCGGCCCCGCGCGGGCGGACATCGCCCCGGGTGAGGGCGAGATGACGGGAAATCTCACCGAACTGGCCTGTGTGACACTCGACTTCTATCGCCAGTCGATTCCCATGCTGGGCGCGTTGCTCGCCGACCCGCGGCGGATGGCGGCCCATCGCGCCGCCATGGCCGAACACGGCGCCGGTCCGGAGAAGGCGGTCGGCGCCTTCGCGGCCTATCTCGCGGCAGAGCGCGACCTCGGCCGGATCGCCGCGGACGCGGACCCCGGCGCCGTCGCCGCGCTCCTGGTCGGCGCATGTTTCCAGCAAGCCTTCCTGGACTACTACAGCGGCGGCACCCATTCGGCCGCCTCCGCACGAGAGATCGCCACGGGACTGGTCCGGGCGCTCGTACGCCCGCTGCTGTAGCGGCGGTCGGCCCGACCGCCGTTTCCGCTGTGCCCGCTCGTCTCCGGGTCGGTAGGCTGCTGCCGACAGCGCAGTCGGACGATCGGGAGTAGCAGCATGGGGCGGGTCGACCGCAGGAAATCGGTGCAGAACGCGAAAACGCTGATCACCGGCGCGGCCAGCGGTATCGGCCGGGCGACCGCGTTGGCGTCGGCGGCGCGCGGGGCGCGGTTGGTGCTCACCGATATCGATGCCGACGGGCTGGCGGATACCGTCGCCGAGATCGAACGGTCCGGCGGCACGGTGCTCATCGCCGAGGCGTTCGATATCTCGAACTACGACGCCGTCGCCGAATTCGCGGCGACCGTGCACGAGAAGTTCGGCAGCCTCGATGTGGTGATGAACGTGGCCGGGACCTCGGTCTGGGGCACGGTCGACAGTCTGGAGATCCGGCACTGGCGGCGGATGATCGATATCAACCTGCTGGGCCCGATCAATGTGATCGAGCGATTCGTGCCGCCGATGGTGCGCGCCGGTCAGGGCGGCGCGCTGGTGAACGTATCGTCGGCGGCCGGACTGCTGGCGCTGCCGTGGCATGCCGCCTACAGCGCCAGCAAGTACGGGCTGCGCGGACTGTCGGAGGTACTGCGCTTCGAACTGGCCGAGCACGGTATCTCGGTGCATGTGGTGACCCCGGGCGCGGTCGCCACCCCGCTGGTGCGCTCGTTCGACCTGGTCGGCGTGGACAAGGAGCATCCACGGGTACAGCGGGTCACTTCGCTGTTCACCCGGCACGCGGTGGCGCCGGAGAAGGTCGCCGCGGTGATCCTGAGGGGCATCGAACGCAACCGGTTCCTGGTGTACAGCTCGTTCGATATTCGGTTCGGATACTGGTGGAAGCGCAAGCTCGCCTTCCCCTACGAACTACTGATGCGGCAGGCCAACCTGCGGTTCAGCACGCTGAAGCAGTCGGTGAATCGGGATCGGCCAGCGGAGAGCACAACGAGTCCGGACTCTGCGGCACCCCACTGAGCGTGTCGTCGCAGCCTGATTCGGGGCAGTTCAGGTGCACGTCCAGTACGCGCGCGCCCGGGCCCTCGGCGCCGAGCCGGTCGTTCTCGTTCACCAGTTTGCAGCTACCCAGGGACAGGCAGCCGCAGCCGATGCACCCGGTCAGGTTGTCGCGCAGCCGTACCAGCTGGGTTATCCGCTCGTCCAGGTCCTCGCGCCAGGCGGTGGACAGCGTCTCCCAGTCGCGGCGGGTGGGCGTGCGACCTTCCGGCAAACGGTCGAGAGCGGCCCGGATATCGCTCAGTGGGATGCCGACCCGTTGCGAGATCCGGATGAACGCCACCCGGCGCAGCGTCTCACGGGTGTAGCGCCGCTGATTTCCGCTGGTCCGGCGGCTGGAGATCAAGCCTTCGCGTTCGTAGAAATGCAACGCGGACACGGCTACTCCACTACGCTCGGAAAGCTGTCCGGGGGTCAGCTCTTTGGTTGTCCAATCCGCTGTCGGCATCGATACTCCTCCTTTATCTGAACAATACTTCAGGTTGCTGGAGGTCGGGGCGGAAACGGGGCAACTGCCCCGCGAACGGGCGGCGTCCCCGTGCCCGGGCCGCGTTCGCGCACTAGTGTCGGGACATGGGATCAGCTGCCGTACCCGATCCGACACCCGCCACCCGGGCCCGCGCCGAGAATCGCACTTCCCCCGCCGGCTACGGGGTGACCAGCGAAGTCGGCGCCTTGCGCGCGGTGCTGCTGCACCGCCCCGGTGACGAGTTGCGTCGTCTCACCCCGCGTAACAACGACCAGCTGCTGTTCGACGGAATCCCCTGGGTCGAACGCGCGCAGCAGGAACACGACATCTTCGCCCAGGTGCTGCGCGACCGCGGAGTCGAGGTCGCGCTGCTGGCCGATGTGCTCACCGAAACGCTCGAGGTGAGCGGGGCCGCTCGCATCCAGGGCATCTCCGCCGCCGTACACGCCCGCCGTCTCGGGCACACCCTCGCCGACGATCTGGCCGGTCACCTACGCGGGATACCGGCCGCCGATCTGGCGCGGATTCTCATGGCGGGCATGACCTTCGACGAACTGCCCTTCGCCGCCGACAACACCTCACTGGTCCGGCGGATGCACCACGGTGGTGACTTCGTCATCGATCCGCTGCCGAACCTGTTGTTCACCCGCGATTCCTCGTTCTGGGTCGGGCCCAAGGTCGCCATCACCGCCCTGGCGCTTCCCGCCCGGGCCCGGGAAACCTCCCTCACCGACCTCATCTACGCCTTCCATCCGCGGTTTCTCGGAGTACGCCGGGCCTACGAATCACATACCGCGCCCATCGAAGGCGGCGATGTGCTGCTGCTGGCGCCCGGAGTGGTGGCGGTCGGGGTGGGTGAACGGACCTCACCGGCCGGCGCGGAAGCGCTGGCGCGCAGCCTGTTCGACGACCGCCTGGCACATACGGTGCTGGTGGTCCCGATCGCGCAGAACCGCGCCACCATGCATCTGGACACCGTGTGCACGATGGTCGACACCGACGCCGTGGTGATGTATCCGGGCGTCCGCGAAACCCTGACCGCCTACACGATCACCCGCGACGGCACCTCGGACGACTGCGTCGTCACCGGCCCCGAACCGTTCCTGCCCGCCGCCGCGGCCGCCATGGGAATCGACAAACTGCGGGTGATCGACACCGGCCTCGACGGGGTCACCGCCGAACGCGAACAGTGGGACGACGGGAACAACACCCTCGCGCTGAGCCCGGGCGTCGTCGTCGCCTATGAACGCAACGAAATGACCAATGCGCGGCTGGAAGATTCCGGTATCGAAGTGCTGCGCATACCCGGTTCGGAACTGGGCTCGGGCCGCGGTGGACCGCGCTGCCTGTCCTGCCCGCTTGCCCGGGATCCGGTATGAAATCCGGTCCGATGCGGTAAGAACGAGCCATGCTCGAGATCACGGTGTCCCACGATTCGGGCGTCCCGCCGTACGAACAATTGCGGCTCGCCGTCATCGCCCGGGTCCGCGCGGGCGAACTGGCGGCGGGCACCAAGATCCCCACGGTGCGGGCCCTGGCCGCCCAGCTCGGCCTGGCCCCCAATACAGTGGCCCGCGCCTACCGCGAACTGGAACAGGACGGAGTCCTGGAAACCCGCGGCCGGCTGGGCTCGTTCATCGCCTCCTCCGGCGATCCCACCGCCGACGCGGCGGGCCGGGCGGCCTCGGAGTACGTGGCGGCGATACGGCGGTTGGGGTTGGACGGGGAGGACGCGGTCCACTACGTGCGGGTTGCGCTGGGCGCATGAGCGGGCTGCACGGGGAGATGGGTCCGGCTGGTTCGTGAAGGTGGGTGTCTCGTAGGACTCGACACATGGGGTTGCGTCGGCATTCGACGGCCCGATTCCGGGTGTGCTGGTTATCTCCAGCTGGGGAGCCAGAGGTGGTCTTGCCAGTTGCCCGCTGTTATGGGTAGGCCGGTGAGGATGGGCCAGAGCCAGATGAAGTTGGCTATTACGAGGGCCAGGTAGAGGCAGACCACCAGGAGGCCCAGGCTGTGGCGTTCGCTGGGTGCGGGGGGCAGGAACTCGCCGTCGGGGCCGCGGGCGACCGGGCGTCTGGCGGTGCCGAGGATATCGCCCAGCACCAGTGCTACCGCCATCACCAGGAACGGGGCCAGAGTGACCGCGTAGAAGTAGTACATCTGGCGGTCGAGGGTCAGGAACCAGGGCAGTAGCGCGGCGCCATAGGCGGTGAGCACGGCCGCGTACCGCCAGTCGCGGCGGACGATCCAGCGCCAGATACCCCACGCCAGCACGGGCAGCGACACCCACCACAGGGCGGGAGTGCCGACCAGCATGACCGCTTTCACGCATTCGGTCTGCCCGCAGCCGGTGACCCCGTCGTCGGCGTAGTAGTAGAGCATCGGCCGCAACCCCATCGGCCAGGTCCACGGTTTGGATTCCCACGGATGATGGTTGCCGGCGGAATTGGTGAGCTCGGAATGGAAGGTGAGCGTGCGGGAGTGGAAGTACCACAGCGACCGCATGGCGTCGGGCACCAGATGCGACCAGAAGCCACCGGTGCCGATTCCGTCCTCGGGCGCCGACGGGTTGCCCGCCATATAGCGATAGACGGCGGTTTCGCTCCGGAACCAGGCGGCATAACTCGCCAGGTACACGCCCAGCGGAACGAGCACCAGCGCGTACAGGGCGGGGCCGAGATCGCGCACGGCGGTGCCGTATACCGGTCTGCCCACGCCGTAGGTGCGGCGCGCGAACAGATCGAACAGGATGCTCATCAGCCCGAACGCGGCGATGAAGTACAGCCCGGACCATTTGGTGCCGCAGGCCAGGCCGAGCAGGACCCCCGCCCCGAACCGCCACCAGCGCACACCCAGGCGTGGGCCCCACGGGGTCTCCCCGATCCGGCCCTCGGCGTCGGCGCGCGCGAGCCGGGCCCGCACCTGGTCACGGTCGACGATCAGGCAGCCGAACGCGGCGGTGACGAATACCGTGATGAAGATGTCGAGCATCCCGATCCGCGACGAGACGAACGTGGTCCCGTCCGCGATCAGCAGGATCCCGGCCAGCGCCCCCAGCATCGTGGAGCGCGTCATCCGGCGCACGATCCGGATGACCAGCAGGATCAGCACCGTACCGGCCAGCGCGGCGGAGAACCGCCACCCCCAGCCGTTGTAGCCGAACAGCGCCTCCCCGACGGCGATCATCTGTTTGCCGACCGGCGGATGCACCACCAGCCCGTAACCGGGGTTGTCCTCGATTCCGCCGGTGAGGAACTGCCACCCCTGTGGGGCGTAGTGCTTCTCGTCGAAGACCGGCGTGCCCGCATCGGTCGGATAGTTGAGCATGGTGAAGCGGGTGATGGCCGCGACCACCGTCAGGAACAGGCTGACCACCCAGCCGCGCGCGGTATCGGTGGGACCGAAATCCGGCGCCGGCCGCAGCGGGGCCGGACTCGACCAGGTGCGCTGCGGCCGCCAGGCCGCGCGGCGCCGCGGTTCGGTCAGCTGAGTCACGGTGGTGAGCTTATGTGCTGTGTTTTTTTGGCGGTGCCTTCGGCACCGCGGGGTCGAGGCCCCCGAAGGTCCCGCCGTTCAGGCCTCGAGACTTGCGCTTCGCGCGGGCGCTTTCGAGGCCTGAACGGCGGGACGGGCCTCGACCCTTTCAGGGCCTCGTAAGACTCGGCACCAAGACGGGTGCGGCCACGTGCGTGAAGATCCGGCTCGGACGCCAGGGTCACCGAGGTGGTCGAGTCGGCATCCGACCCGGACCTCGAATGCCGACATCACCGCAAGCCGACCCGAGCGGTCGAGTCGGCATCCGACCCGGACCTCGAATGCTCACGCAACCACATGTGTCGAGTTTTACGAGACACCTCAAAGGGTTGAGGCCCGTCTCGCCGTTTCGGCCTCGAAAGCGCCCGCGCGAAGCGCAAGTCTCGAGGCCGAAACGGCGAGACACAAGGGGGCCTCAACCCCGCGCGCGCCAGCGCGCCAAAAACACAGCACCTTCACGAGCAAGCCCACATGTCCACCTTCGCGAACCAGCCCACCCTCGTCTTCGGCGGCCCGGGTCGGTGCCACCCCTCCGGTCCACCTGCCGATCCGGATCGAACGCCGACGTAATCTGGCTGCGTCGAGTTTTGCGAGACACCTGAAAGGGTTGAGGCCCGTCTCGCCGTTCGGCCTCGAAAGCGCCCGCGATGTGCGGTGAGCCGCCCAGAGAGTGCGACCATTGAGCACCTTCGGCCAAGGCTCGAGGCCGAAACGGCGAGACACCAGGGGGCCTCAACCCCGCGGCGCCGAAGGCGCCGCCAAAAGATAGGAGCGTGGTGACCGAGGGTGGGCTGATCTTGGCGGCGACACCGCTGGGGGCGATCGGGGATGCTTCGCCGCGGTTGCGGGAGGCGCTCGGTAGCGCCGATATCGTCGCGGCGGAGGACACCCGGCGGACGCGGTCGCTGGCGGACGCGCTCGGGGTGGAGATCCGGGGACGGGTGATCAGTTTCTACGATCACGTCGAGGAGGCGCGGGTCCCGGCGCTGCTGACCGAGATCGCGGACGGCCGTCGTGTTCTGCTGGTGACCGATGCCGGGATGCCGTCGGTCAGCGACCCCGGCTATCGGCTGGTGGCGGCCTGTGCCGAACGCGGGCTGCCGGTGACCTGTCTGCCCGGGCCGTCGGCGGTGACGACGGCGCTGGCGCTGTCGGCGCTTCCGGTGGACCGGTTCTGTTTCGATGGTTTCGCACCCCGGAAGTCGGGCCGGCGCAAGGAGTGGCTGGGCACGTTGGTGGGGGAGAAGCGGGCGTGCGTGTTCTTCGAGGCCCCGCACCGGCTGGCGGACTGCCTGGCCGACGCGGTCGAGGTCCTGGGCGGGGATCGCCGGGCCGCGGTGTGCCGGGAACTCACCAAGACCTACGAGGAGGTCGTGCGCGGCACGCTGGCCGAACTCGCCGAGTGGGCGGTGGAGGGGGCGCGCGGCGAGATCACCGTGGTGCTCGCGGGCGCCGCGGCCACCGTGGTCGATCCGGAGGACTTGGTGGCGCAGGTGGAGGAGCGCGCCGCGGCGGGGCTGCGTCTCAAGGACGCGAGCGCGGAGATCGCCGAGGTCGCCGGGGTGTCCCGGCGGGAACTCTACGACGCCGTGCTGGCTGCCCGCCGCGCCGCGGTGGACTGATCCGGCGCGGATCAGTCCTCGGTTTTCGGCTCCACATAGCGCGGGAACACCGGTTCGGGGGCCGGGAGCGCGACACCGGGTACCAGCGGGGTGGCGAGCGCGGCGAAATCGCGGTCCTGCTGGGCGAGCAGGTCCAGGATCCGCGCGGCCGAGCCGGGCAGTACCGGTTGGACCAGGATCGCCACGATCCGGACCACCTCGAGGGTGACGTAGAGGACCGTGGCCATCCGGGCGAGGTCTTCGTCGGTGCCCGATTTACGCAGCGCCCACGGCGCCTGGGCGCTGAAGTACCGGTTGGTCTCGCCGAGGGTGAGCCAGATCTGTTCGAGGGCCAGATGCATCTGCTGGGCATCGAATTCGGCTCGGCAGCGTTCCAGCAGACCGTTGGCGCGGTCGAGCAGCGCGCGATCCTCCGCGGTGAACTCGCCGGGGGTGGGGACGGCCGCGCCGCAATTCTTGGCGACCATGGTCAGGCTGCGCTGCACCAGGTTGCCGAATTCGTTGGCGAGGTCGGCGTTGATCCGGGAGACGATCGCCTCGTGGCTGTAACTGCCGTCCTGGCCGTAGGAGATCTCGCGCAGCAGGAAGAAGCGCACGGCGTCGAGGCCGTAGGCTTCGACGAGGTCCAGCGGGTCGACCACATTGCCGACCGACTTCGACATCTTCTCGCCCTTGTTGTACAGGAAGCCGTGCACGAAGACCCGGCGCGGCAGTTCGATCCCCGCCGACATCAGGAACGCCGGCCAGTACACGGTGTGGAAGCGGCTGATGTCCTTGCCGATGATGTGCACATCGGCGGGCCAGTACTTCTGGAACGCGGCCGACCCGGTATCCGGGAAGCCGACGCCGGTGAGGTAGTTGGTGAGCGCGTCCACCCAGACGTACATCACGTGGTCGGGGTGATCGGGGACGGGCACACCCCAGTCGAAGGTGGTCCGGGAGATGGACAGGTCCTTGAGACCGGCCTTGACGTAGCTCACGATCTCGTTGCGCCGGGTGGCCGGTGCGATGAACTCGGGGTGCTCGTCGTAGAGCGCGAGCAGTTTGTCCTGGTAGGCCGATAGCCGGAAGAAGAAGTTGGATTCCTCGGTCCAGGTCACCGGGGTGTTGGTTTCGGTGGAGACGCGGCTGCCGTCGTCGAGCAGCGTGGTCTCCTCCTCGGTGTAGAACGCTTCGTCGCGTACCGAGTACCAGCCCGAGTAGTTGTCGAGGTAGATATCGCCGTTGTCCAGCATCCGCTGCCAGATGGCCGCGCTGGCGAGCTGGTGGTCGGCGTCGGTGGTGCGGATGAACCGGTCGTAGGAGACGTCGAGCGTCTTGTCCATCCGCTCGAAGACATCGGAGTTACGGGCGGCCAGTTCCTCCACCGGGATGTTCTCGGCGGCGGCGGTCTGCTGCATCTTCTGACCGTGTTCGTCGGTTCCGGTCATGAAGAACACGTCGTACCCGTCGAGCCGCTTGAACCGGGCGAGCGCGTCCGAGGAGATGTACTCGTAGGCGTGCCCGATATGCGGCGCACCGTTGGGGTACGCGATGGCCGTGGTGATATAGAAGGCGGGACGATCGACTGCGCTCATCGGATACTCCCGAGCAAACGTCCGCTGCCGGGTGCGGGGACTGATCGAGGAGCAGGCGTTCGGGTTCTCGGCATAGCGTTCATTCTTTCAGGATTGCGCCGCTGGCTGAGGCGGCGAAATACGAATCGGTCTGTGGGGCGGCGGGCGAGAATCGGAGGCGGGGCGCCCGGCACGCAATACCTGCGAAGGTCGGCGCTCGGTCTGTTGGACGGTCGTTGTCTCCAGAACCGCGGTGCACAACCGACGGATAGGCGCGCGTGGCGAGGCACGGCCTCCCGCCCCACGACAGGAGCAGGCAATTCGATGCCGTATGTTGTCGGGCGTGGGGGAAATCGTGCGCTACACCTATCGCTTGCGTCCGGGTGCACACGCGGGTCGGGCGTTGGGCTCCGAGTGGCATCGATGCCGCTTCCTTTGGAACGAAGCCGTCCACCAGCAACGCATCGGCAGCGCACCGACATTCGGGAAGCTGTCGAGAATGCTGACCGAAGCGCGCGGGCGTGTCGCCTGGTTGCGGGAAGGCTCGCAAGTCGCACAGCAGCAGACGCTGCGCACCTATGCGCGGGCCCTGGATGAGTCGTTCAGGGTGAAAGGCCGGGGCAGGCCCACGGTGAAGTCCCGCAAGAGCTGTCTGCCGTCGCTGGAGTACACCAGGCGGGGGTTCTCGATCAAGGACGGTCGTCTCCGGTTGCCGGGGAAGGTAGCGATTCCCGTGGTGTGGTCGCGGGAACTGCCGTCGGAGCCGACCTCGGTGCGTGTGTACCGGGACGCGCTCGGTCATTGGTATGCGTCGTTCGTGGTGCACCGCGAAATCGTCGCTGCCCCGGTCGTATCGGGTGGTATAGGTATCGACTGGGGTGTGTCCACTACGGCGACGACCACCGACCCGGCTTACGATCTGCCCTACGGCGGGCACCGGAAGCGATGCGCTGCGGAACTGGCTCGGGCGCAGCGCGCGATGGCGCGCCGTCGCCGGGCACGTGGGCACGCACCCAGTGCCGGGTATCTGCGGGCACGGCGCGAAGCTGCGAGACTGCACAAGAAGGCGGCTCGGCAGAACACCTACGATGCCCGGGTGTGGGCGAAGCGTGTGGTCGGGAACCATCACACGATTGCCGTCGAGGACTTCAACCCCGGATTCTTGTTCCGTTCGACGATGGCCCGAAAAGCGGCGGATGCCGCGGTCGGTGCCGCGAAGCGGGAGCTGATCGAGCGTGCCAGGCGGGCGGGGCGGAGGGTGGTGTTGGTGCCGCCCGCATATACGACGATGACCTGCGCGAGTTGTGGTGCGAGAGCCAAGCAGCGGCTCGCGTTGGAGGTACGTGCTTTCCGTTGTCAGGCCTGCGGGCATGCCGCAGACCGCGACCGAAACGCCGCTGCCGTGATCTTGATGGCGGCCACGGGAGAACTCGACCGTGTCGGTGTCGACGACGTAAGACATTGCCGGTCTCCTTCCGGGGCGGTCGGTCGTGCGGTCCGAGCTGAAAATCCCCCGGCTCCAGCCGTGGGGAAGGGTTAAGGTGTGTCGATTCCATCATGGGGGCCGACTGGAGACCGATTCGGCTCCGTGTTCCTGGCATGAGAGAGTACGGGCTGTGGCTCTACTGTGAGGACTGTGCCTCTTCGTGACTTCGTACGAGAGTTTCGTCCCCCGGTAAGCTCGGCCGGCCGGCGACAGGTGGCCGGCCGATGAGTGGCCGGCGTTCCGCGCCGCCGTTGCCGGAGCCACTGACCCCGCTGGTCGACGCGCACACCCATCTGGACGCTTGTGGCGCCACCGACGCCGCCTCGGTGGCGGAGATGGTGGACCGGGCGGCCGGGGTGGGTGTCGGCAGGGTGGTCACCGTCGCCGACGATCTCACCGCCGCGCGCTGGGCCGTGGATGCCGCGAACTGGGACGACCGGGTGTACGCCGCGGTCGCGCTGCATCCGACCCGGGCGAACGCGCTCGACGACGCGGCGCGGGCGGAGTTGGAGAAGCTGGCCGCCGACCCCCGGGTGGTGGCGGTCGGGGAAACCGGATTGGACTACTACTGGCCGGGCAAGCTCGAGGGGTGCGCGGATGTCGAGACTCAGATCGAGGGTTTCCGCTGGCATATCGATCTGGCGAAGCGCCTCGGCAAACCGCTGATGATCCACAACCGAGAGGCCGATCACGACCTGCTGACCGTGCTGCTCGACGAGGGCGCCCCGGAGACGGTGATCTTCCACTGTTTCTCCTCGGACGCGAATATGGCGGTGTCGTGTGTGGCCGAGGGATATGTCCTGAGTTTCTCGGGGACGGCGAGTTTCAAGAACGCGCACGAATTGCGGGAAGCGGTGCGGGTGGTGCCCGACGAGCAACTGCTGTTCGAAACCGACGCGCCGTATCTGACCCCGCACCCGTACCGGGGTGCGCCGAACGAGCCGTACTGCCTGCCCTACACTGTGCGCGCGGTCGCCGAGATCCGTGGCCAGGACCCGGGGGAACTGGCCGAGATCAGCACCGCGAACGCTCGCCGTATCTATCGATTCGGCCGCACCTGACCCCTGTTGATCTAGAGTGATGCAAATCACAATTCAAGGGGCTGGGATTTCGTCTACCTGGGGTGCGAGGGACGTCCGGAGATGTGAAGAATCGACGGGTCGGTTCGTAGCCCTTGTCGGGGCCCGGCGGCTTCGTTATCGTCTCGTGACCGTGTCACCCTTTGCGAGGATCAACTCCTCACGCTCACCCCTGCTGTACCTGGTCATCGCCGCTGTGCTGCTGACCTTGATCGCCGGCGCCGGTGCGGCCATCATCACCCACGACTCCGGTGGCGAACGGGCGCACTCCGCGCCGGCGGGCGTGTCGTACTCGCTGGAGCCGGCAGCCGCCTGACCCTTCCCGCCCGCGTGGGCGTCCGGGCCCGGGTTGGTAGGTTCTCCCGGTGTCCGATGCCGAGATGATGGTGCGTGGTCAGGCCGAACTGCTGGGTCCCGCGCAGGTGCGCGAACTGGCGGAGCGCCTGGGTGTGCGCCCGACCAAACAGCTCGGCCAGAACTTCGTGCACGACGGCAACACCGTCCGGCGCATCGTGACCGCGGCCGGTGTCGGGCGGGCGGATACCGTGCTGGAGGTGGGGCCCGGTCTCGGTTCCCTGACCTTGGCGCTACTGGATGTGGTGGATGCCGTCCTCGCGGTGGAGATCGATCCGGTGCTGGCCGGGCAACTGCCCGCGACGGTGCGGGAACGGGCCGCTCCGCTGGCCGAGCGGCTGACCGTGATCCCGGGTGACGCACTGCGGATCGGGTCGGCGGCGCTGGCGGTGGCGCCGACCGCGCTGGTCGCGAATCTTCCCTACAACGTGGCCGTGCCGGTGCTGTTGCATCTGCTCGCCGAGTTCCCGAGTATCACCACCACGCTGGTGATGGTGCAGGCCGAGGTGGCCGACCGGCTCGCCGCGAAACCGGGCGGCCGGGTGTACGGGGTGCCCAGTGTGAAGGCCGGGTTCTACGGCACCGTGCGCAAGGCGGGCGCGGTGGGCCGGCAGGTGTTCTGGCCGGTGCCGCAGGTGGAATCGGGTCTGGTGCGTATCGACCGGTTCACCGAACCGCCGTGGCCGGTCGACGAAGCGCATCGGCTCCGCGTTTTCGAGGTGGTCGATCTGGCCTTCGCGCAACGCCGCAAAACGCTGCGCGCCGCGCTGGCGGGGTGGGCGGGTAGCCCCGCGGAAGCCGAGCGGCGGCTGCTCGCCGCCGGGATCGCACCGACTGCCCGCGGGGAAACCCTGGACACCGCGGCCTTCGTCCGACTCGCCGCGCAGTCCTGATCCCTCCGGAATCGATTCCGATCGCCCTGCTTACCGGGCGATCTCGTAACCCGCTTCGTCCACCGCCGCGGCGATATCGGCATCGGCGATGGGACCGCTGCCCTCGACGACGACCCGGCCGGACGCGAGGTCCACGTCGACGCCGGTGACACCGTCGATCTTGCCGATCTCGGTCTGTACCGACTGGACGCAGTGTCCGCAGGTCATTCCGGTGACGGTGTAGGTGCTGGTCGTGGCCATGACATCTCCTTCGTGCTCGTTCCCGTGCGGGACCATGTCCAATATACCCCCCGGGGGTACGGGCCGCAACGAGTCGGCCCGAGCGCTCGCGCCCGACTTCCCGAAGGGCACGATCGTGGAACACTGGGACGTCGTCCAGGCGGTGCCCGACCCGGCCGCGATCCCACACGGAATGTTCTGACGGCCGGGCGCGACGCGGTCCGGTGTCGTCCCGGTGATCCGGCGGCGCCGTCCGGCGGCTGGGGATGGGCTTCGCCCAACTGCGCCTATTAGGCTGGGTCACCGTGCTGTCCGTTGTGCCCAGTCCCGTCACCGTGCGGGCTCCTTCGAAGGTGAACCTCCATCTGGGAGTGGGTGATCTGCGCGCCGACGGCTACCACGAGCTCACCACCGTATTCCAGGCACTCTCGCTGGCCGACGACCTGGAGATCACCCCGGCCAACTCGCTCACCCTGCGGGTCACCGGGGAGGGCGCAGCCGAAGTTCCCACCGACCGGACGAATCTGGTGTGGAAGGCCGCGGTCCGGCTCGCCCAGGTGGCCGGACGTGCGCCGCTGGTGGAGATCGCCATCGACAAGGGCATCCCGGTCGCCGGTGGGATGGCCGGCGGCAGCGCCGACGCGGCCGCCGCGCTGGTCGGCCTGAACGAGCTGTGGGAACTGGGAATGAACCGGGACGAGCTCGCCGCGGTGGCCGCCGAACTGGGCAGCGATGTGCCCTTCGCCCTGCACGGTGGCACCGCGCTGGGCACCGGGCGCGGGGAACGCCTGCTCCCGGTGCTGTCCCGCAACGCCTTCCACTGGGTGCTGGCGCTGGCCAAGGGCGGACTGTCCACGCCCGAGGTATTCACCGAACTCGACCGGCTGCGGGTCCAGGGCGAACCACCCCGGCTCGGCGAACCCCAGGAGATCATGCAGGCACTGGCCTCCGGTGACGCGCATCAGCTCGCGCCTCTGCTCGGCAACGATCTGCAGGCCGCCGCTGTCTCGCTGCGCCCCGAGCTGCGCCGCACGCTGCGGGCGGGCGTCGAGGTCGGCGCTCTGGCCGGTCTGATCTCCGGATCCGGTCCGACCTGCGCGTTCCTGTGCGAATCGGCGGAATCGGCGGTGGCGGTCGCGGCGGAACTGTCCGGTGCGGGAGTGGCCCGCAGCGTGCGCACGGCCACCGGGCCGGTACCGGGTGCGCGGGTGATCGGCCACGAGGAACCGCACCACCCGGCGCCCGACCCCGGGCCGGGCCCGCGCCGCGCCTGATCACCGGACCCGTTTCGCCGTGGCCCTGCGCGGGCTGCGGGTGGGCTGCGCTCACCAGCGCCCATTAGGCTGAGCTGGGCCCCGTAGAGGCGTGGCCGGCAGCCGGAGGCGGAAGGATCCATGTCCAACCTGATCAACCTCGAACAGGTCAGCAAGAGTTTCGGGATCACCCCGCTGCTCGACGGAGTATCGCTCGGTGTGCACTCCGGCGACCGGATCGGGGTGGTGGGCCTCAACGGCGGCGGGAAGACCACCCTGCTGGAGGTGCTGACCGGTATCGAGGAGCCCGACAGCGGCCGGGTGAGCCGGCTCGGCGGGCTGCGTATGGCGGTGGTCACCCAGCGGGGCGTGCTGCCCGAGGGTGCCACCGTCGGCGACGTGGTGCTGGCCGGGCTGGCCGACGACGCGCCCACCGGCGATCTCGCCGAACACGAATGGGCCGCCGACCCGCGGATCCGGTCGGTGCTGGACGGTATCGGTATCGCCGACCTCGGTCTGGACACCTCCGTCACCAACCTGTCCGGCGGCGAACGCCGCCGGGTGGCCTTGGCGGCCGCGCTGGTGCGGGAGCTGGATCTGCTGGTTCTCGACGAGCCGACCAACCATCTCGACGTCGAAGGGGTCGAATGGCTGGCCGGACACCTGCTGGCCCGGCGTAGCGCGCTCGTCGTCGTCACCCACGACCGCTGGTTCCTGGACACGGTCGCCACCCGCACTTGGGAGGTGGTGGGCGGCCGGGTCGAAACCTACGAGGGCGGCTACGGCGACTGGATCTTCGCCCGGGCCGAACGCGCCCGTCAGGCCGATGCGACCGAGGCCCGCCGCCGCAACCTCGCGCGCAAGGAACTGGCTTGGTTGCGGCGTGGCCCGCAGGCCCGTACGTCCAAACCGCGCTACCGGGTCGAGGCCGCCGAGGCGCTGATCGCCGATGTGCCGCCGCCACGCGATTCGGTCTCGCTCACCGCGTTCGCGAAGAAGCGGCTGGGCCGGGTGGTGATCGAACTCGAGGACGCCACCCTCGCCACCCCGGACGGCCGGGAGCTGGTCCGCGATCTCACCTGGCGGCTCGCTCCTGGAGAACGGGTCGGTCTGGTCGGGGTGAACGGATCGGGCAAGACCACGCTGTTGCGCGCGCTCGCCGGGGATGTCGACCCGGTATCGGGCAAACGGATCCAGGGCCAGACCGTGCGGATCGGCTGGTTGCGGCAGGAACTCGACGATCTGCCCACCGATATGCGGGTGCTCGAGGCGGTACAGCAGATCGCCATGCGCATCACCCTGGGCGAGGGCAGCAAGGCGCTGGAGCTGTCCGCCGGGCAGCTCGCCGAACGGCTCGGTTTCACCCCGGCCCGCCAGCGCACCCCGGTACGCGACCTGTCCGGTGGCGAGCGGCGCCGCCTGCAACTCACGCGCATCCTGATGGCCGAGCCCAATGTGCTGCTGCTGGACGAGCCGACCAACGACCTCGATATCGATACCCTGCAGCAGCTGGAGGACCTGCTGGACAACTGGGCCGGAACTCTGGTGGTGATCAGCCACGACCGCTACCTGGTCGAGCGGATCTGCGATACCACCTGGGCGCTGTTCGGTGACGGCGCGCTCACCAACCTGCCCGGAGGGATAACCCAGTACCTGCGCCGCCGTGCCGAACTCGCGGCCGCCGGTTCCACCCGCGCGACGACACAATCGCAGACGACGGCTCCGCAGACCGATTCCGCGGCCTACCGTGCGGCCCGTAAGGAACTGACCCGGCTGGAACGTGCCATCGACAAACTGGGCGAACGGGAGACGGCCCTGCACGCGGCGCTGGCCGATGCCGCCACCGAACCCGACAAATTGATGACGCTGGGCGCGGAACTCAAAGATATCCAGG
>NZ_BAGJ01000156.1 GCF_000308775.1 Nocardia testacea NBRC 100365 | reverse complement strand
AAACGAGCGAAACACTGGTCGGAGCCGGCGAGTCAGCTGTCCGAGTCTCGTAGGCCATGCTGTTTGTCCGACATGATGAGGGGAAATATGAGCGAGAACCGCACCGACGGTGTACGTAACGGCGCCAGGATCGCGGGTGTCGGTGCCGCGGCCGCCGTCGCAGTGGGCCTGTTGTCGGTGGGCGCCGCGAATGCCGATGCCTTCGTGGCGCTGCCCGATGGCCAGAAGGCCGGTCCCGGAGTGACCATCACCCGTACGGGTGAGCATGCCGTCGTATCGCCCTCCATGGCGGCCAACGGCGCGGGCCGGGTGGTCTGGGTCTCCGGAAACGCCATTGCCGATGTCACGGTGACGCCCGAAGGCGAACCCGGTCCGAACAACGGCCCGACCGGCGCGGACGGGACCAACAACTCGTCCACGCACGGCGCTTCGCAGCTCAATACCGGCTATATCGTCGGTTGTCAGGTGAGCATCGGGGAGGATGCGATCGGGCTGGGCGGTTCGCTGGGCCTGTCCCTCGACGGCGGTAGCGTCGGCGGGTCCGTCGGCGTCGACCTGGGCCCGGGCGAGGTCGCGTTCGTGCAGATCGACTACAAGGACATCACCAAGCCCGGCAAGTACTCGGTGGAGTACCAGGATGCCGAGATCGAGATCCAGGGCTGCGCGGGTTATGCGCAGGCGCGGTCGTACACAGTGGTCGAGATCATCGGCGACCACTATTCGAAGACCACCCTGTACGGCCAGCCGTTCAGCATCGGCTGAGCCGTCGCGCCAGTCCACGTCGCATCGAATCTCTCTCGCGCATTCCGCGAGCTCTCCCCTCGAAGGGTGTAACTGTCATGATCAACCGTAAGAATCTGGCGCGCCTGGCCGGTGTCGGCGCGGCCACCACCATCGCGCTGGGCCTGTTCTCCGCCGGTGCCGCCAACGCCGACACCTTCATCCCGCTGCCCGGCGGCGAACTCGTCAAGACGCTGTCCGACGGCACGGTGGTCACCGTGCGCATGGTCGGTGAGTCGGCGACCATCAGCCCGTCCATGGGCGCCACCCCGGTGCACCGCAACGCGTGGGCCTCCGGCAGCGCGCAGGTCGAGATCGCCGGCGGCGAGGATGTGGGCGGCAAGATCTACCCCGGCTATGTCGTGGGCTGCCAGGTCAATATCGACGGCGGCGGGGCCGAGAGCGGCGCCGGTGCCGACGTGGACACCGAAGGTGCCGTGAGCCCCAGCGGTGAGGTCGGCGGCAGTCTCACCGTCGGCCCCGGCCAGGCGAAATCGTTCTATGTCCTCGATATCGAGGGCCCGGACGACTTCGGCAGCGAGGATCACGCCACCAACAACAAGTTCCAGGGCAACAGCGGTTCGGTGACCTGGTCCGATCAGACCATCGGTCTGAGCGGCTGCGGCGGCTACGCGCAGGCGCGGTCGTTCGTCAAGGTCGAGGTGGAGACCGAGAACGTGATCACTTTCGTCACGCTGTGGGGCCAGCCCTTCAGCCTCGGCTGAGCCGATATCCGGCCAAACCGACATATTGTCACGAATACGGGCACGCCGCAGCC
>NZ_BAGJ01000157.1 GCF_000308775.1 Nocardia testacea NBRC 100365 | reverse complement strand
CACCCGGTTCGTAGGGGGCGGGCTCGGGCCAGGATTGCGCCGGCGCGTCGGACCAGGACTGCGCCTCGCCCCAGCTCTGGTGGGTGTTCCAGTTCGGATCGCTGTGCCAGACGGGCTTGTCGTTCTGCTGCCACCCGCCCTGCTGCCAGTTGTCCTGGGCCTGCTGCTCGCTCCCGGACCAGCTGTCGGCCCGGGAGTCGGCCCAGCCCTGATTGGTCGCCCAGAAGTCATCCGCGGCGGTGCGGTGCGCGTCGGCGGCGGCGGAGGCGGCAGCGGTGTTGAGCGGGCGCCTGCGGGCCCGGCTGTCGCCGGGTGCGCCGAACGCGTTGAACGGCTGGGCCGCTTCGACCGGCTGCGCGTTCTCGTGCCGGCGCCGGGCGTGAGGGTCGAGATGGGCGTCGAGGGTGCCGCGGTGGTTCATCGGCCGGATCGCATCCGACCGGCACCGGACTCCTGGCCGGTGATAACGGAATGCGGTGCCGGAAGGGCTGCTGCCGAACGGCTCTGCGACTGCGGAGCGGGGTGCTGCGTCAAGCTGCCGTCCTCTCTAAACCTGCTCAGGGAGCAACATCACGGAGATCTCTACTCGCGGAACAACCGGGTGCGCAAGCATCCACGCTCTGCAACGTTTGTGATCGGCCTGTGACATCGACCGCTTCGACGGTAACGAAACGATTGCGACGCGGCAAGCGGTAGGACGTTTTCAAACGTTACTGTGACATTGATCACGTTTTCACGATGGGGCGTGGCTCACGATCGGACACCCTGTCCTGTGATCTCCGGGTCGCGATCCCTCCGCCGGCGCGGATGGTCGCCGCGCGCCGCCTGCGGCTCGCCCGGAAGCTACTCGCCGGTAGCCTTGGCCTGCGGCTTTACCCTCCCCGCGGGAGTGCTCGTGACCTGCGCCACTTAGGATGAACGTGCCCGATCGGGCGTGCCTGTGAGTGGTTAGAGTCCGAACGACCCGCTACCGACGTCGGGCCGCCAACAAAGACGTTGTCATAGCAACGCAGACGAGACGGTGAGTACATGGATCTCTTCGAATATCAGGCGAAGGAGCTCTTCGTAAAGCACGGGGTGCCTTCGTCGGAAGGCCGCGTGACCGACACTGCCGAGGACGCCCGCGCGATCGCCGCGGAAATCGGCAAACCGGTGATGATCAAGTCCCAGGTGAAGGTCGGCGGCCGCGGCAAGGCCGGCGGCGTCAAGTACGCGGCGACCCCGGACGACGCGTTCACGCACGGGCAGAACATCCTCGGCCTGGACATCAAGGGTCACATCACCAAGAAGATCCTGGTGGCCGAGGCGAAGGACATCGCCGAGGAGTACTACATCTCCTTCCTGCTCGATCGCACCAACCGCACCTACCTGGCCATGTGCTCGGTCGAGGGCGGTATGGAGATCGAAGAGGTCGCCGCTACCAAGCCCGACCGGCTGGCCAAGGTCGCGGTCGATGCGGTCAAGGGTGTCGACCTCGCGTTCGCCCGCTCCATCGCCGAGCAGGGCCACCTGCCCGCCGACGTGCTGGACGCCGCCGCGGTCACCATCCAGAAGCTGTGGGAGGTCTTCGTCAACGAGGACGCCACCCTGGTCGAGGTCAACCCGCTGGTGCGCACCCCGGACAACGAGATCCTGGCGCTCGACGGCAAGGTCACCCTGGACGAGAACGCCGAGTTCCGGCACCCCGACCACGCGGAGTTCGCGGACAAGGACGCGACCGATCCGCTGGAGCTGAAGGCCAAGGAGAACGACCTCAACTACGTCAAGCTCGATGGTGAGGTCGGCATCATCGGCAACGGCGCCGGCCTGGTCATGTCCACCCTGGACGTCGTCGCCTACGCGGGCGAGAAGCACAGCGGCGTCAAGCCGGCCAACTTCCTCGATATCGGTGGCGGCGCCTCCGCCGAGATCATGGCCGCCGGTCTCGACGTGATCCTGAACGACACCCAGGTGAAGAGCGTTTTCGTGAACGTCTTCGGTGGTATCACCGCGTGCGACGCGGTCGCCAACGGCATCGTGAAGGCCCTCGAGATCCTCGGCGACGAAGCGAACAAGCCCCTGGTGGTCCGCCTGGACGGCAACCGGGTGGAGGAGGGTCGCAAGATCCTCGCCGAGGCCGCGCACCCGCTGGTGACGCTGGCACAGACCATGGACGAAGGCGCCGACAAGGCCGCCGAACTCGCGGCCCGCTGAGTCGACCTACCAGGGCACGCCCAGTAAAGGACACACAGAACTATGTCTATTTTCCTCAACAAGGATTCGAAGGTCATCGTCCAGGGCATCACCGGCGGCGAGGGCACCAAGCACACCGCGCTGATGCTCAAGGCCGGTACCCAGGTCGTCGGTGGTGTGAACGCGCGTAAGGCGGGCACCACCGTCTCGCATACCGACAAGGACGGCAACGCCGTCGAACTGCCCGTGTTCGCCACGGTGGCCGAGGCCATCGAGAAGACCGGCGCCGATGTCTCCATCGCGTTCGTGCCGCCGAAGTTCTCCAAGGACGCCATCATCGAGGCCATCGACGCGGAGATCCCGCTGCTGGTGGTTATCACCGAGGGCATCCCGGTGCAGGACACCGCCTACGCGTGGGCCTACAACGTGGAGAAGGGCGCCAAGACCCGGATCATCGGCCCCAACTGCCCCGGCATCATCACCCCCGGCGAAGCGCTGGTCGGCATCACCCCGGCCAACATCACCGGCAAGGGCCCGATCGGCCTGGTGTCCAAGTCCGGCACCCTGACCTACCAGATGATGTACGAGCTGCGCGACTTCGGCTTCTCGACCTCCATCGGTATCGGTGGCGACCCGGTCATCGGCACCACCCACATCGACGCCATCGAGGCGTTCGAGAAGGACCCGGAGACCGAGCTGATCGTCATGATCGGTGAGATCGGCGGCGACGCCGAGGAGCGGGCCGCGGCCTACATCCAGGCCAATGTCACCAAGCCGGTCGTCGGCTACGTGGCCGGTTTCACCGCCCCCGAGGGCAAGACCATGGGCCACGCGGGCGCCATCGTCTCCGGCTCCTCGGGTACCGCGCAGGCGAAGAAGGACGCGCTGGAGGCCGCAGGTGTGAAGGTCGGCAAGACGCCGTCCGAGACCGCCGCCCTGGCGCGCGAGATCCTGGAGAAGGCGGCCGTTTCCGCCTGACCCGCTGTCACTCAGAGGCCGTCCGTTCAGTGCGGACGGCCTCTGAGTTCATCGGGTGCTCTTCCGGCGCCCGGGCCGGGACCTCGCGACCCTCGTCCGCTCGGTCGCGCCGTCGCCGTGAGCTCCGCTCACGGATGCCGCTGGGCAGGGGAAATCACGGGTACGCACCCTCTCGTAGCTCGAGTACCCGGGTAGGTTTCGCGTCTCTGTAGGTGCTCGACGGTTGACTCCCGATGGAATGGGCAACCGCACACCGCGGCCGGAATCCTTCGGTGATGACCTCTGCGCGCGCGTGCAGTAGCGTCAAAGGGAATTCAGCCGTCAGTACGTATTACTCGACCTAGGAGATGACGACATGTCATACCCGACCGGGGGCTCCGGGTACAACGCACCCGTTCCGCCCTCCGTTCCGCCCAATCCAGGCCAGCAGGCGGCCGGTGGTGGGAGTGCCGCTGGGGCCGGCGGGAAAGGACTGCCGTTCTTCCTCACCATCGGTGTGGCCGCGGTGGGCGTGATCGCCTTCCTGCTCGGCTTCCTGTCCTACGTGGGCGCCGATACCGATATGGATCTGCCGTCCTCGGCCGATACCAGCCTGAACCTGTTCGAGTACCAGGAAGCCACGATCGGCGGCCTGCTGCTGATCGCCGCGATCCTCGCGGGCCTGTCGCTGCTGCCCAAGCAGGACTGGGTCGGCGCGGCGGCCGCGGTGGCGGCCGGAACGTTCGTCACCATCCTGTTCCAGCTGTTCAGCCTGCCCGAGGGTGCCAAGGCCGAGATCGGGCTCTACCTGATCCTGGTGCTGGCGCTGGTGCAGACGGGTCTCGCGGTGGCGGTCGTACTGTTCGACGCCGGAATCCTCACCCCGCCGGCCGCTCGTCCGGCGGCGCAGACCGGATTCCCCGGCGGGCAGCAGGGTTACGGCCAGCAGCAGTACCAGGGCCAGCAGAGTTATGGTCAGCAGCAGGGTTACGGCCAGCAGTACAGCAGCGGCCAGCAGCAGCAGCCGGGTTACGGTCAGCAGCAGGCCTACGGTCAGCAGCCGGGTTACGCCCAGCAGCAGCAACAGCAGCAGCAGGGTTACGGCCAGCAGCCGCAGCAGTCGCCGTACGCCGGTGGCCAGCAGCCCTCCCCCTACGGGCAGCAGCCGCCGCAGCAGCAGGCCTACGGGCAGCAGCCGCAGCAGCCGGGGCAGCAGGCCCAGCCGTTCGGTGGTGAACAGCCGTCCGATCCGGCCGCCGACGCCACCCGCGCGTTCCGGCAGTCCGACGACCAGAAGTGAGTACCGGCAGCACCCGGCGCGGCGCGCCTGAAGCGTCCGCGCCGGGGCGGCTGCCACTCTGAAATCCATGAGTTCCCCGCGTACCTCGTCGAACCACCCGCTCCGGGGGGCACGCAGGAGTTCGACGCGTTCCGGCCACGAGCCGGGTTTTCTCTCGCTACCGCCCGAGCGCGCGCGGATGCTTCTCTTCGTGGCCTTCCGGCCCGCCGCTTTCGCCTTGGCCGCCGTCGTGGTCACCATGCTGGTGACCCTTTTCACCGCGGGCAGCGATCTGACCGGTCTCAGCGGCGCGGTGGCCGCGGGCTGGCTCGCTGTGCACCAGGTGCCGTTGCTCATCGGCAATACCACGGTGGGCCTGCTCCCGGTGCTGCCGACCGCGCTGCTGTTGTGGGCCGCGGCCCGGGAAGCCGTCGCCGCCACCGATACCGAACCCACCCGGGCGGAACTGGGCTGGCTGTGCGGCGCCGCGGTGGGAGGCCCGCTGCTGATCACCGCCGTGTGCCTGGCGGTCGCCGAGGACGCGTCGGGATCCATTGCCCTGCAACGCCCCAACCCGCTCACCGCCTTCGGCTGGGTGCTGCTCCTGCACCTGACCGCCGTGTTGTGCGGTATCGCGTTCCGTTGCCGGGAGCGCCTCTTCGAGGGTCTGCCCTACGACGTGATCGCCGCCGCCTATGTGGCGGGCCGCGCCGTCTTGCGCCTGCTGGCCGCCGCGGCGGTGCTGCTGGTGCTGTCCCTGCTGACGCACTGGTCGCGGGTCGGCGAGACCTACGGGTCCGCGGAGGGAATCGTGGACGTGCTCGGACTCACCCTGCTCTCGCTGTTGTACCTGCCGAACGCGGTGGTGGCCGGGGTCGGCGTGCTGGCGGGTCCGGGAGTCGAGTTCGGTGATGCCTCGGTCGGAGTGTTCACCGTGGTCGGTGGGCCGATCCCCGCGGTGCCGGTACTCGCCGCGGTACCGACGGGCCCGGCCGTGCTCTGGTGGGCCGTGCTGCTGCTCGTACCGGCGGCCGTGGGCGTGTACGGGGGCGTGGAATCGGCCCGGGTGAGCTACGACCGCCCCGGCGCGCCCTGGGCGCTGCTCGCCGCGGCCGGGCTCGGTAGCGCGGCGCTCACCGCGCTGGCGGCGCTGTCGGGGGGAGAGCTGGGGAATTTCGGGCGCCTGGGCCTCGAGCTGCCCGTGTTCGCCCTGGCGGTCTTCGCCTGGTTGGCGATACCCGGCTACGCCGGTCTGCTGTTCGCGCGGACCTTCGTCGTCTCGTTCCCCACACCGCTGATGCGTCATCCCGACGCGCTCTTCGACCCCGACGATATCGACTACGACGAAGACTATTACCCCGACGAGCGCGAGAGCACCCGGGCGCCGGTGGACCGCGCGCTGCCGGAGCGTCGGCTCCCGGAGCTACCGGGCGATTCGGCCACCGATCCGGCCGACCGCTATGCCGGTCTGCTCGACCGGCCGCGCGCCGAATCACCGGGGCCGGAGCAGCCGTTGGATGCCGAGGTGGTCGAGGATCAGCCGCGTGATTCTGCCGCGGGGGCCGTCGCCGCCGCGGAGACGGCCCCCGAGATCGTGGACGCGGAAGTGGTCGAGCCGGACGCGCTCGACGGAGACGACGCGGACCCGCGCCGGGCCTGACCGCGTCCGTCCGGACCCGGCTCACTGCCGCCGCAGGCGGGTCCGACCGCGTCTACTAGGCTCTATCCGTGCCGCGGGTTCGTCCCCGCCGGCGGGTGGACCCCGCCCGTCGTTCCTTCGAACTCCAGGAGTAGAGCCCTGACCGCCCCGGAACCCACCGATTCCACCCCGGCCGGCCTGGTCGTACTCGCCTCGGGGACCGGTTCACTGCTGCGTGCGCTGCTCGACGCCGCGGCCGACCCCGGTTATCCGGCCCGGATCCGCGCGGTGGGCGTGGACCGGGAGTGCGCCGCCGTCGAACACGCGACCGCGGCGGGTATCCCCACCTTCCGGGTCGCGGTCGGCGATCACGCCGATCGCGGCGCCTGGGATGTGGCACTCACCGAGGCGGTGGCCGGATACTCGCCCGACCTGGTGGTCTGCGCGGGTTTCATGAAGCTGCTGGGCCCGGTGTTCCTGGAACGTTTCGGCGGCCGGATCATCAACACCCACCCGGCCCTGCTCCCTGCTTTCCCCGGTGCGCACGGGGTGCGGGACGCGCTCGCCTACGGGGTCCGGGTCACCGGCACCACCGTCCACCTGGTGGACGCCGGAGTGGACACCGGCCCGATTCTGGCCCAGGAGCCCGTCCGGGTCGATCCGGCCGACGACGAGGCCGAGTTGCACGAGCGCATCAAAGTTGTGGAGCGACGGTTGCTGGTGGAGGTTGTCGCCGCCGTCGCGACCCGCGGAATTGTCTCCGATGGACGAAAGGCAGTTATCCCTGATGAGCGAGTTCTCCGGTGAGTGAACGCACGCCGATCCGCCGGGCGCTGGTGAGCGTCTACGACAAGACCGGGCTCGTGGAGCTGGCGACCGCGCTGCACGCGGCGGGGGTGGAGCTGGTGTCCACCGGGTCCACCGCGGCGCGGATCGCCGACGCCGGTGTCCCGGTGACCAAGGTCGAGGAGTTGACCGGGTTCCCGGAAACTCTGGACGGCCGGGTCAAAACCCTGCATCCGCGGGTGCACGCGGGCCTTCTGGCCGATACCCGCAAGGCCGAACACCTCGACCAGCTCACCGAACTGGGTATCGAAGCCTTCCAGCTGGTGGTGGTGAACCTCTACCCGTTCAGCGAAACCGTCGCGAGCGGGGCGAGCCCGGACGAATGCGTCGAGCAGATCGATATCGGCGGACCCTCGATGGTGCGCGCCGCGGCCAAGAACCATCCATCGGTGGCCGTGGTGGTGAACACCGGCGACTACGACGAGGTCCGCAAGGCGGTGGCCGACGGCGGGTTCACGCTGTCGGAGCGTATCGCGTTGGCCGCCAAGGCTTTCCAGCACACCGCGAGCTACGACGTGGCGGTGGCGAACTGGATGGCGTCGACGCTGGTCGAGAAGACCGCCGAGGACGACGAGTTCCCGTCCTGGATCGGCGCGGTATGGGACCGTTCGGCGGTCCTGCGCTACGGCGAGAACCCGCATCAGCGGGCCGCGCTGTACACCGACGGTGACGGCGGGCTCGGGCTGGCGCGGGCGCGGCAGTTGCACGGCAAGGAGATGTCGTACAACAACTACACCGACGCCGATGCCGCCCGGCGGGCCGCCTACGACCACGCCGCGCCCGCGGTGGCGATCATCAAACACGCCAACCCGTGCGGTATCGCCACCGGCGCGGATATCGCCGAGGCGCACCGCAAGGCGCACGCCTGCGATCCGGTGAGCGCCTACGGCGGCGTCATCGCGACCAACCGTGAGGTCTCGGTGGCGATGGCCCAGCAGGTGGCCGAGATCTTCACCGAGGTCATCGTGGCGCCCTCCTACGCCGACGGCGCCGTCGAGGTGCTGCAGCGCAAGAAGAACATTCGCATCCTGATCGCCGAAGCGCCTGCGCCGGCGGGTGCCGAACACCGCCCGGTGAGCGGCGGGCTGCTGGTACAGGAGCGCGATGTGATCGACGCCACCGGCGACGACCCGGCGAACTGGACCCTCGCGGCCGGCGAGGCCGCGGACGCGGCGACCCTGGCCGATCTCGAATTCGCCTGGCGCGCCTGCCGGGCCGTGAAATCCAACGCGATTCTGCTGGCCCACGACGGGGCGTCGGTGGGTGTCGGTATGGGGCAGGTCAACCGGGTCGATTCGGTACGGCTCGCCGTGCAGCGGGCCGGTGATCGCGCCGCGGGTTCGGTGGCGGCCTCGGACGCGTTCTTCCCGTTCCCCGACGGTCCGCAACTGTTGCTGGAGGCCGGTATCCGGGCGATCGTCCAGCCGGGCGGCTCGGTGCGCGACCAGGACACCATCGATGCCGCGCGGGCGGCCGGTGTGACCATGTATTTCACCGGGTCCCGGCACTTCGCGCACTGAGGGTGGTGCCCGTGGTGTCACCGCCACGGGCACTCGCTGTTCAGTCGAGGCGGGGCGGAATGCACAGGGGTATCGGCATACACGGATCCGGTGTCCCCGAGAGCGGCTGGAACAGCACGACCAGGAGTTCGGCCGAGCCGCCGGCGGGGCTACCGGGTATCCGTCCGACCGCGCAGGCGGGCGATCAGACCGCGCTGAGTACCCGGCGGTCACCCAGCGGCGCGTCCAGTGGGATCTCCAGCGTGCCGAAAACCGCCATCATCACGCACATCTTGTCGACGGAGTCGGCCCGGGTGCCGCTGCGGAGTTCGACGGTCACCGTGCTGTCGTCCTCGGTGGCGGTGGCGTCCACGCCATAGCATTCGGGCACCCCGGTTTCGAAATGGATCGCGATGCGGTCCTCGGCCACCTGCGTCCACGAGGTGAAAGGGACGGGATGGGCGCCGACGATCGACGGATCGGCGGTGAAGAGGTGGCCGGGGTCGGCCCCGGGATCCTCGGTGGGAGTCGCGGGCGTACTCGCCGGGTCGGGCACGGAGGTCGGGGAGAGACCGGGCTCCGGAGCGGCGGTGCCGTCGCTACCGCAGGCCGAGACCGCGAGGACGACGCCGAGAGCCAGAATTGCCGTGAATCCCCGCAGTGTGACCATGCGCACCACTGTAGCCGCGCCGGCTCCGCGCTCTCCGTGCGTGGACAGCAGCAGGACGCCCGGCCCCGCGGGTACGGGGCCGGGCGTCCGGGTGAGAGTTCAGCGCGGCGTCAGCGGCTGGTGAAGGGCAGCAGGGCCATCTCACGCGCGTTCTTCACCGCGACCGCGACCTGGCGCTGCTGCTGCGGGGTCAGGCCGGTGACCCGGCGGCTGCGGATCTTGCCGCGATCGGAGATGAAGGTGCGCAGCAGATTCACATCTTTGTAGTCGACCGTTTCGATTCCCGCCGCGATCAGCGGGTTCTTCTTGGGCCGGCGGGCCTGTTCGGCGCGGACCTTCTTCGACGGGCCTCGTTTGACTGCCATATGACCGGTTCCTAACTCACGATCGGTGGGTTACCAGCTCGATTTGTGCACACCGGGCAACTCTCCCCGATGTGCCATCTCGCGCACACGCACACGCGAAAGGCCGAACTTCCGGAGATAACCGCGCGGTCGCCCGTCGGCGGTGTCCCGATTGCGCAATCGTACCGGACTGGCGTCCCGGGGCAGTCGGCGCAGGGCCGCCTGCGCGGCCAGCCGGTCGTCTTCGGAGGTGGAGGGTTTACGGATCAGTTCCTTGAGCTCGGCCCGCCGTTCGGCGTAACGGTCGACGACGGCGCGTCGTTGCAGGTTACGGGCGATCTTGGACTTCTTGGCCATCAGCGCTCCTCCCGGAAGTCGACGTGCCGGCGGACCACGGGATCGTATTTCCGCAGCACCATGCGGTCGGGATCGTTCCGGCGGTTCTTGCGGGTGACGTAGGTGTATCCGGTGCCCGCGGTGGAGCGGAGTTTGATCACCGGACGGATATCGGTCGATTTCGATGCCATCGTCGCGCTCAGATCCGTGTTCCGCGGGCGCGGAGGCGGGCCACCACGGCTTCGATCCCGTCCCGGTCGATGGTCTTGATGCCCTTGGCGGACACGTCCAGGGTTATCCGGCGGCCCTCGCTGGGCAGGTAGTAGGTCTTGCGCTGGATGTTGGGATCCCAGCGCCGGCTGGTGCGCTTGTGCGAATGCGAGACGGCCTTGCCGAATCCGGGTTTGCGGCCGGTGACCTGACAGTGCGCCGACATGGGACTCCCTCCGACGTTAACGATGATGACAATCGTTTTCGACAACGATGGGTCCACACTGTAGCGTGTGCACGGTCGTAATTGAAAATCATTACCGAAAGGGTAGTGGTGTCCCATTCCGCACAACTCCCAGAAGCCATCGATTCCGGAGACCGTCGCACACCGGTGGTGGTGGTCGCGGGCCTGCACGGTGATCCGGCCGGTTCCGTCGACCTCATCGCGGACGCACTCGGGGCGACCGCGGGCACCGTGGTGGTACGCCACGATCTCGCCGAACTCGGGGAGGGCATCGTGCGCCGTACCGTGTCCCAGGGCGGTACGGCCACCGTCTCGGTGCACGAACTCGCGCACGGCTGTGTCTCGTGCACGCTGAAGGCGGATCTGCTGCCGCTGCTCTGCACCCTCGCGGCCCGCGATTCGGTGCGGCGGATAGTGCTCGCGCTGGACCCGGCCATCGAAGCGGAGTCGGTGTGCCAGGGGATCGGCGAAGTGGTCGTGGCCGGCGTCGTCGGCCGGGTGGACGGTCCCGCGGCGCGAGATGTGCGGATAGCCGCCGTGCTCACCGGTATCGACGCGCGCACCTGGCTCCCGGCCGCGACCGGCGACGAAGCACTGGACGAACTCGGCTGGGCCTGGGCCGACGACGAGCGCACCCTCGCCCAACTGGCGGTCGGTCAGGTCGATTTCGCGGATGCCCTGGTGATCACCGGGGGCGATCTCGTGGACCCGCTGGAGCGGGCCCGGCTCGGGGCGGTGCTGTCCCGGTTGGTGCCGCTGGCCCCGGCGCTGTGGACGGGGCCGGACGGGGCCGTCACCGCCGCAGCGGTGGAGGGCCTGCTGGCCCGGATACCGGCCGGGTCGCGTCGTGGCCGGGTATTCGACGCGCATGCCCCGCTACTGCGCGGCCAGCCACCACTGGGGGCGGAATACGGCGTGGAATTGGTCGAATTCGCCGCCGGGCGGCCGTTCCACCCCGAGCGGCTGCACGAGGCCCTGGATGTCCTGTTCGAGGGCGTGGTCACCGCACGTGGCCGGGTATGGCTGGCGACCCAGCCGGACGAGGTCGTCTGGCTGGAATCGGCGGGCGGGGGTCTGCGGATAGGCGGTGCCGACCGCTGGCTGGCGGCGATGACCGAAGCCGAACGCGGCGAGGTCGAGCCGGAACGGCTGGCCATGGCCCGGCTGCGCTGGGACGACCGATTCGGCGACCGCGACAATTCGCTGGTCGTCCTGATCCACGCGGCCGACCCGGAGGAGGTCCGGCAGGCGCTGGACCGGGCGCTGGTCGACGATGCCGAGCTGCGGCTGGTCGAGCGGGCGCCGCATCAGGTGGCCCGCTGGACGGATCCCTTCGGCGAATGGCATACCGACCGCTGTGATCCGGACGAACCGTATCCGGCCGCGACCGGCGAGGGCCGGGGCGGCGACACGGGCGAGCGCGCCCGGAAGGAGAAGTGATGAAAGCCGATATCCATCCCGACTACCACCCCGTCGTCTTCGAGGACGCGAGTACCGGGGCCCGGTTCCTGACCCGTTCCACGGCCACCGGCGACCGGACCGTCACATGGTCCGACGGCAATACCTATCCGCTGCTGACGGTGGATGTCACCGCGGATTCACACCCCTTCTGGACCGGCGCGCACCGCGTGCTCGACACCCAGGGCCGGGTGGAGAAATTCGAACGTCGCTACGGCCGGCGTGCCGGGCGGACCCGGAAGGAGCACTGAGATGGCAGTACCGAAGCGGCGGATGTCGCGGTCCAATACCCGTAGCCGCCGGTCGAACTGGAAGGCCACGCCGCCGGATCTGGTTCCGGTCACCGTGGACGGTGTGGTGCATCGGGTGCCGCGGCGACTGGTCCAAGCCGCCGGTCGTGGCCTGCTGGACCTGAAACGCCGGTGAACTGTCAGGCCCCCTAGATGTGAAAAGGCCGTGGCGGCAGCCCTATCCGAGCGTAAGCTGCGCACGACACGCCGCTTACGGCAAATATCCCGCAAGCATGATCATGGTCCTGACCTGCCGAGATTGCATGCTGGGCGATTGCGGACCGAAGTCGGGTGCGGTGCCGCTATTTCGGACGGATATGCGGTGACCGCCGAAAAAACCCGGCGGACTACTGCTTCACCGGTCCATACCGGTTATCCTCGTGCGTGAGGGCGGGTCTCCCAGGGATGGGAGACCCGCTCATCGCCACTTTCGAGGGTTTTCACCTCGATCTCCACGGGTAATTCCGCCCCCTGCCGCGAGTCGGATTCCGCCGCGAGCGCCTGTGCGATATCGCCCACCTGCCGCAGCAGCGCCAAGGCGAGCGCGGCCGGCAACAGCAGCAGCGATACCGGCCACGGCAACTCCACCCGCTCGGACCGGTCCGCCCGGGCCGCGAGATCGGCGACCGTGGCTTCCATTTCGCTGATCTCGACCCGCAGCTCGGACACCTCGGAGCGCAGTCCGCGCACCTGTGCCCACAGCTCCCGCAGGAGCTTCTCCTGATCGGACAGCACGGTTTCGGTGTCCATCCGGATCAGCGCGCCGGTTCCGGCAGCGGTTGAGCCCGCTGCGCGAGGGCCGCCGCCGCATTGGGCCGGGCTGCGGGCCGGGCCTGCCCGTCGGCCGGGCCGCCGGTCTCGGACGCATCCGGCTTCGTTACGCGGGGGGTGTCGTCGGGACGTTCCGGAGCCACCAGCACCGCCGTGATCGGAACGGCCAGGGCCAGTAGGCCGATGACGAACATGGGGAAGGCATAGCCGAACAGTTCCATGCCCTGCGCGGGTTCGGCCTCGGGATCGAAACGGAATTCGAGGGCGGCGACACCGGTGAAATAGACGGCCGCCACGCCCGCGCCGAACATCGCGATCGACCCGGCCCGCGCGGCGGGGAAGCGGAACCGCTGGAAGAGGAATACACACAGCGAGGAAGCGGTCACCACGACGACGATCGCGACGACGAAGAGCCCGATGTTCAGCGAGACCGAACCCTGGATATCGATCGAGGTGAGCTGCAGCCACAGCATGATCCCGAACCCGAGGCCGAGCCCGGCCGCCGCGTTCACCATGCGTTTGACCTCGAACTCGCGACCGGCGAGCAGCAGGCCGAGGAAGACCGCGCCGACGGCGAACACCAGCGACAGCGTCAGGTCCGAGATGTCGTAGCGCAGAATACGGCCCGGAATGGAGATGCCCAGCATCGAGACGGTACTGGCCAGCCAGACCCCGATACCGCCGATGGAGACCGCGGCGGCGGCGACCCAGACCGGGCGGAACCGGACCGAACGGCGGCCGTTCACCGCACAGGCCAGGCCCACGAACATCCCGACCGCCGACACCCCGAAGGTGAGCAGGGTCAGCCAGTAGCCCATGGTGAACAGATCGGCGGTCTCGACCGTTTCCGCGGCCAGCACCTCAACCATGCCGGGCGACTCCCTCGTATTCCTGGGCCTTCAAACGGTTGATCGCGTACTCGGTGACGGCGGCCAGTGCCTGCCGGACCTCTTTCGCGTCACGGGCATCGATATCCACGATCGGCACCCCTTCGCGCACCGACAGCGCCTCACGCAGTTCGGCCATCGCGAACCGCGGCGAGTTCGGGAACCGGTTGACCGCGATCAGGAACGGCAGATTGCGGGCCTCGAAGAAATCGACGGCCGCGAAACTGTCCTCCAGCCGGCGCGCGTCCACCAGTACCACCGCGCCGATGGCGCCGCGGATGAGGTCGTCCCACATGAACCAGAACCGGCGCTGACCGGGCGTGCCGAACAGGTACAGCGTCAGGTTCCCGGGCAGGATGATCCGGCCGAAATCCATTGCGACCGTGGTGGTCCGCTTGTCCGGGGTGTCGTCCAGATTGTCGACGCCGTCGGAGAAGCTGGTGACCATCGCCTCCGTTCGCAGCGGCACGATCTCCGAGACCGCACCCACGAAAGTTGTTTTCCCCGCACCGAATCCACCGGCGACGACAATCTTGGTCGACGCGACCCGGGTATCGGTCTCGGCCGCACCACCACCCTGGTTGTTGCTAAAGGGCTCGGAGTCCACGCAATGTCCTCTCCATCAGCGACCGGCGTTCGTCGTAACTCGCCTGCTCGGTCAAAGTCGAATGCACTCGCAGGTTGCCGTCCACGACGAGATCACCGATGACGACGCGGACCATACCGAGCGGGCGATCGAGATGCGCGGCGATTTCGGCAACCGACAGCTGGTGGGCTCCGAGCCGGAGGATCTCGGCTCGGATGTCACCGGACGGCCAATCGAATTGTGCATGATAGGAGATTGTTTCGATAACCGCCTCCATCGGCAGATCGACTGCCGGCTGGGTTCGCCCGGCGGTGAGGGCATAGGGGCGGACACGTCCGGCCCGGCGCGGGTTGTTCGGCTGCGCAGGTGCGTTGAACCGATAGGAACCGGTGTTGTACTGCGAGGAACCGGGTCCGAAGTTCTGTGCGCCCGGACCGTAGTTCCGGTCCGGGGAGCCGAATCCGGCTCCGCCGGTGTGGGGATCGGGCATGCCTTGGCCGAATTGGGACATGACGCTCAGACGGTGGATCGGGCGGTCGCGCTGACGACCGAGCCCACGCGATCGACCAGCAGGGCCATCTCGTAGCCGATCCGGCCGATATCGTGCTGCTTGTTGGCGAGTACCGCGATATGCGAGCCGTTGCCGACACTCATCACCAGCAGGTAGCCGCGTTGCATCTCCACGATCGACTGCATCACCTTGCCACCGTCGAACAATTGGGCCGCGCCGGTGGACAGGCTGGCCAGACCCGCCGTCACCGCGGCGAGCTGTTCGGCACGATCGGCGGGCAGATGGGGACTCACGGCCTGCAGCAGGCCGTCCGCGGAGACCAGGACGGCATGGGAGACACCCGGCACGTCCCGGGTGAATCTGGCGACCAGCCAGTTCAGGTTCTCGTCCGTGCCGCTCTTCGGGTCGTCGGTCATGCAAGCCCTCCGTCATTGTTCTGTGCGTCGGCCCGCCCACTGCGGACCCCGCTCAGGTGCCTGGTCAGATTGCTCCGTATCTCCGCCGGGTCCCGCGGGGCCTCGTCTTCGACGGGGGTCAGCCCACCGGGGACGAGCTGCGCGCCCGGTCGGCGGATGGGGAGCCCGTTCGCGGTTTTGGAGTCCGAGCTCGGCTTGGCGGCGTCCTCCGCGGCCAGCCAGCCGATATCGGCGGGGGTGGTCCAATCCTGGCGCGGCCGGTCCTGGGTGGTGGCCGGCTCGACCAGCCATTCCGAGACCATACGCTGGTAGATCGGAGTGGGGGTTTCGCCGCCGACCGGTTGCAGCCGGGAGGAGGTGGTCGTGGCCGGCGCCGGCTCGTCGCGGCGTGTCTCGGCGCGGCCGAACGGATCGTCGTGGTCCATGCCCGGCCGCCGGATCGGCAGTCCGGAGCGGACGGTGACCGCCGGCGGCTCCGGGTCGGCCGCGGGCCGGTTCTCGGTGGTGCCCGGCACCGGGAGCTCGACCGGAGCCGGGAAGGACTGGGTCTTGTGGGTTTCCGACCACAGCCCGGTGGGCGCTTCGTCGGCGTCCGGGGTTTCGGGGACCGGATCGAACGCCGAGAAGGTGCCCCGGGGGCCACTGCCGTTGCCCGTGTCCGTGCCGGAGGCCGCGGGACCGTGCGTGGACGGGCGGCGCTGCGGCAATCCGGTGGACGTGGTGCCGAAACTCGAGGTCACGGGTGCGGGGGTGAGTGGCCGCACCGCGGGAAGATCGGTACGCGAGGGCCACGAGTCCGGGTACGGCAGATCGGGTACCGGGGTCAGCTGCCGCGGCGCCGGCGGCTGGGAGAGCTGCGGCAGCTGCGAGGTGTGCTGGAGCTGCGGCGGGGCCGCGGAGAGGTCGGTGGTGAGGACGTTCGAGTCGTCGGGCCCGGTATCGGGTGAGACCAGGAGACCCGGCAGATGCAGGCTGGCGGTGATGCCGGGCTGCTGCGCCATGGTCGAGGTACGTCGCAGGCCCACGGTGATCTGATGCCGTTTGGCCAGCCGGCCGACGACGAAAAGACCCATTCGACGCGCGGTTTCGACATTGATCTCACCGCCGGAGGCCAGGCGCGCGTTGGCGGCCTGCAGATCCTCGGTGGCCATACCCAATCCCCGGTCGGTGATCTCGATGAGGTATCCGCCGTCGACCGCGCGTGAGACGGTCACCGCCACCGGCGTATTGGGCGGGGAGTACCGCAACGCATTGTCGATGACCTCCGCGAGCAGGTGTTCGATATCGACCGCGGGCTCACCGGCGACCACACCTTCGGGCACATGACCGATCTCGACCCGCTGATAGTCCTCGACCTGGGAAACCGCACTCCACAGCATATCCGAGAGCGGGACCGGGTCGAGCTGCCCGCGGCGCAGCGCGGTACCGGCCAGGACGAGCAGGTTGTCACCATTGCGCCGCATTCGAGTGGCGAGATGGTCGAGCCGGAACAGGTTCTGCAACCGCTTCGGATCGTCCTCGTCGTGCTCGAGTTCCTCGATGATGCCGAGCTGCTGTTCCACCAGCGATTGGCTGCGCCGGGACAGGGTTTCGAACATGTTGCCGATCTGGACGCGCAGACGTGCCTGGTCGGCGGCCAGATTGAGGGCCTGCTGGTGCATTTCGTCGACCGCCCGGGCGAGCTGGCCGATCTCCTCGGTGCCCTGGACGCCCACCGGCTCGATTTCCGGGGTCTCGGCGCCGCCGCGGACCTGTTCGAGTTCCGCGGGGAGGCGCACATGGGCCACCTCCAGTGCGTCGCGGCGCAGCCGGCGCACCGGAACGACCAGGGTCCGGGCGACCGCGAGCGCGAGGGTCAGTCCGCCGAGCAGGGCCGCGATGAGCAGTGCGGTCTCGCGCAGCGCGCTGTTCTGCGCGGAAACCGTCGCATGGTGCAGCGCACCGGTGATGGTCGCGATCAACTGGTCGGTGGTGACCTGGTAGGCCTGGGAGCTGGTATCCAAGGATTTCAGCGCGGCGGGATCGGTCATCGCGCCCTGGGTGCCCTGACTGAAGATCGCCAGGCGGGTCTGCACCGCGTCCAGGAGCGGCCGCATATTGCCGGCCACATCCGGCATGATCTGCCCGTACTGATGGATCATGGTGAGTTCGGCGCCACCGGAGGTGAGCACCCGGGCGCGCATGGCCGGATTGTCCTCGGCGGTGGGCGAACTGATCACCAGTCGCTGCGCGGTCAACGACCGCCGTGCGTTCTGGATGGCGCTCACCTGCAGGAAATAGCGCTGGATCGAGAGGTCCTCGACGGTCGGCGATTGCGCGAGCGCGTTACCGATGCGGACCGCGATCTCGTCGGCCTGATCACCCACCATGGCGGGTGATCCGGTACTCAGGCCGCTGCGCATGGTGCTGCCGATGGTGAGTGCCGAGGACAGCTCGCGGGAGACCTCCGGGCGGATCCGGTAGGAGTCCAGCGCCCGTTCCAGGGTTTCGTGGGCCGCGTCGAAACCGGCGAGGGCCGCGGAGGCCCGCGGTTCACGGTTGTCGGCCCAGCCGGCGGTAGCGGTGACCGCGAGGTGCTCGGCGGCGGCGTTGTAGCCGACGATGGGTGCGATGATGCGGGACTGTTCGGTCGCGGCCTCGAGCTGTTCCAGGGTGCGCAGCTCGTTGTTGATCCGTAGCACCGCGAAGAGGGTCGCCAGGACGACCGGCAGGACCAGGACGATGCCGACCTTGCGGGTGACCGACCAGTTGGACAGGCTGAATTGCCACGGTCGCGGGGTTTCCATCCGCCTCTGTCGCCTCCGCATCACGATCGACCTCTTTGGCGCGTGGGCGTTTCAGTTATGATTCACTGCACACCGAACCAACCGGAGGTCTAGTTTTTACCGATCGGAACATACCGTGCATGGTAGCGGCGGGCAATCGGGACGTTCAGACGGTTATACCGCGAATAAAGCGGATGTGGAACAGGTTTCGTGGCATATCACAGGGTGGTAATGGATCGTCCGGTTGCCGGATGAATTCCCAGGTGGAGATGCCTGCGCGCGGTAGCGTCGCGAGTTCGTCTTCATTGGGTCGACCGTCCGGTTCCTTCCCGCGAGGGGGAAGTTCCGCGCGATATTCGATCCGCCGCCGACCGGATCCGGAAAATCCGTCCGGCGAAGCCGGAGGTCAGCGGACCCGCGGCGCGCCGGACCCTCTCAGTAGCCTCTCAGTCGCTCCCGTCAAACTGGTGTTATGCGGATTCTGGTGGTCGACGACGATCGTGCCGTGCGGGAGTCACTGCGCCGGTCGCTGACCTTCAACGGATACACCGTCGATCTGGCGGTGGACGGTATCGACGCATTGGAGAAGGCGACCGCCGACCGCCCGGACGCGCTGGTACTCGATGTCATGATGCCTCGACTGGACGGACTCGAAGTCTGCCGGCGGCTGCGCAGCACCGGAGACGACCTGCCCATCCTGGTACTGACCGCGCGCGATTCGGTATCCGAGCGGGTCGCGGGCCTCGACGCCGGCGCCGACGACTACCTGCCCAAACCGTTCGCGCTGGAAGAACTGCTGGCCCGGCTGCGTGCCCTGCTGCGCCGCCGCGCCCCGGACACCGGTGAGATCTCCGAGGCGATGCGCTTCGCCGACCTCTCGCTCGACCCGGTCACCCGCGAGGTGGCCCGCGGCTCGCGATCCATCTCGCTGACCCGCACCGAGTTCTCCCTGCTCGAAATGCTCATGTCCAATCCGCGCCGGGTACTGACCCGCGGCCGGATTCTCGAGGAGGTATGGGGCTACGACTTCCCCACCTCCGGTAACGCCCTGGAGGTCTATATCGGCTATCTGCGCCGGAAAACCGAGGCCGACGGCGAACCCCGCCTCATCCACACCGTGCGCGGGGTCGGCTACGTCCTGCGTGAAACGCCCCCGTAAGCGCGAATATGGCACGCACCTCCCGTTCCGGGGCCAAGAAACATACCGTCGCGCCACTCGGCGGCCCGTGGCCGGACGAGCCGACCCCCATGCGGCCCCCGACCCCGCTCACCCGCACCGTATCCCTGCGCTGGCGGGTCACCCTCCTGGCCGCGTCCCTGGTGGCGATCTTCGTGGCGATCACCTCCATCGCCGCGTACGCCATGGTCGCCCGGGCCCTCTATGGGCAGGTCGATGCGCAGCTGCGCGCTCGGGCCGCCACCATGATCAGCGGCGATATCGACAGTATGGCCTTCCAGTCGCTGGGCGTGGCGACACTGTTCTCGAACGATATCGGCGTCGCGCTCATCTATCCGCCCGCCGACCGGGAGGCCACCCAGCGCACGAGTCTGCCCGCCTACATCCCGCCGCAACCGACCACCCCGCCCATCGGCACCGAGGAGATCGCGGTGGCGCAGGGCGCCCGCGATTCGTCGCTGCGCACCTACAACAATCAGCGGGTACTGGCCGAACGCATGGATTCCGGCGTCACCCTGATCATCTCCCAGCGGCTGGAACCGACCCGCGAGGTACTGGACCGGCTGGCCTGGCTGCTGTTCGCGGTCGGCGCCTGCGGTGTCGTCCTCGCCGCCGGTGCCGGCACCACCGTCGGCAGGACCGGGTTGCGTCCGATCGCCCGGCTGACCGCGGCCACCGAACGGATCGCGCGCACCGACGACCTCACCCCCATTCCGGTGACCGGTGACGACGAACTCGCCCGGCTCACCGAGAGTTTCAACACCATGCTGCGCGCCCTGACCGAATCCCGGGACCGGCAGCGGCGGCTGGTCGCCGACGCCGGCCACGAACTGCGTACCCCACTGACCTCCCTGCGCACGAATATGGAGCTGCTCATCGCCTCGAGCCGCCCGGACGCACCCGCCATCCCGGAGGAGGATATGGCGGAACTGCGTTCGGATGTGATGGCGCAGATCGAAGAGTTGTCCAACCTGGTCGGCGACCTGGTGGATCTGGCCCGCGAGGACGCTCCGGAGACCGTGTACGAGCGTGTCGACCTCGGTGAGGTGACCGAACGGGCGCTGGAACGGGTCCGCCGCCGCGGCGCGGTCGGCTTCGCCGCCGATCTGCGCCCCTGGTTCGTGTACGGGCACGACGCCGCATTGGAACGCGCCATTCTCAATGTGCTCGACAATGCCGCCAAATGGAATCCGCCCGGCGAACAGGTCCGTGTGCGGATGGCCGAGACCGGACGCGGGCTCCTGGAATTATCGGTCGATGATGCCGGACCTGGTATTCCGCCCGGCGAACGCGAGTTGGTGTTCGAGCGTTTCTATCGCACGACCGCCTCGCGTTCCATGCCCGGTTCCGGGCTCGGTCTGGCAATTGTGAAACAGGTCGTAACCAAACACGGCGGCACTATTGCGATCGACACCTCCGCGCGCGGCGGCGCACTCATCCGCATCGTATTGCCGGGTGAAAACCCGCCACCGGAGGAATATCGTCCGGAAGGCGTCGGCAGCGAATAATTGCCGAAGGCCGAAAATATCGCCCGGATTTCCCGGGCGGGGCCGGAAATTGCCGCGGAATGCGTAGCGCTCGGAGCAAGAACACGGGCGGAGGGGTGGCTCGTGATACCGATGGGGCGTCGGTGGTGCGGTGTAGGTGGGCTACGGGGCCGGGCGAGTGTGTGCAGCTCCGGCGCGCGGGGTTGAGGCCCCCTTGTGTCTCGCCGTTTCGGCCTCGAGACTTGCGCCTTCGGCGCGGGCGCTTTCGAGGCCGAAACGGCGAGACGGGCCTCAACCCTTTGAGGTGTCTCGTAAGACTCGACACATGGGGTTGCGTCGGCGTTCGAGGGTCGGAACGGATGTCGACTCGCCCTCGGGTCTTCGGGGGGCGGGGTTCGTCGAGGATTTACAGTGCGTGCCGTGGGGTCGACCGGGCTGTTCGAGGTGTGTTTCAGGGTGCGCCTTCGGTGTACTCGGCTTGTCGGCATCTCTGGTCGGAGGCGGCAGGTTCTGGGTGAGAGCGAAGGAGCGCAGCAGTGGATGGGCGTGGTGAAGAACGGGTCACGGGGGTCTGGGACCGCCCTGCCGGAGACGGGCAGACGAACACAACTACGAGCACCGCAAATTAATGCAGCTCTCAGTTCGTTCTCAGTAGTGGTCGGCAGGCTGGACAGCGGATATGAGCAGAAAAGGGAAACTATGACCGAGGATTTCACCAATCGGCCGGCCGGGCCGGAATCGGGACCGGTGCCGCCCTCGACGCCGCAGCCGCAGGCCGGGCCGCCGAATTCCGGGCCCGGCGAGCCGGCCGGGTCCGGTCAGGCGCCGGGAGGCGGGATCCCGCCGTATCCGGGTGGACCGCAGTTCCCGGGCGGCGGGGCGGGCGATACCGCTGCGTATCCGGCTGCCGGCGGGTCGTTCGCCGGGCCGCCGCCGTCGGGCGATTCCGGGCAGTTCTATGCCGCCGCGCCGCCGCCCCCGCGCCGGAGTCCGGTGCGTACCGGTCTGGTGGCCGGGGCGGTCGCGCTGGCCCTGGTGAGCGGCGGTATCGGCGGTGCGGTGGGGGCGCTGGTCAGCGATTCCGGTGATCGCCCGGCGGCGACGAATGCGCTGGACGGGCCGGTGCCGAAGGTGCAGAACACGGCGAACGCGCCGGCCGGGTCCACCCAGGCGGTGGCGCAGCGGGTGCTGCCGTCGGTGGTGATGATCGAGGTCGCCAGTAACCGCGGACAGGGGGAGGGGTCCGGGGTGGTGTTGTCCTCGGACGGCTTGATCCTGACCAACAACCATGTCGCGGCCGGGGGCGGCGGAAACGGCGACATGTCGGTGACCTTCTCCGACGGCAGTACGGCGCAGGCGTCGCTGGTGGGCGCCGACCCGGTCTCCGACCTCGCGGTCATCAAGGTGCGCGGTAAGACGGACCTGCAGCCGATCGAACTGGGTAGCTCGGCGAACTTGCAGGTCGGTCAGCCGGTGGTGGCGATCGGTTCGCCGCTCGGACTGGCGGGCACCGTGACCACGGGGATCGTCTCGGCGATGAATCGCCCGGTGTCGACCACCGGTGAGGGCGGTAACGACCCGACCGTGCCGAATCCGGTGATCGACGCGATCCAGACCGATGCCGCGATCAATCCGGGTAATTCCGGGGGCGCCCTGGTCGACGCCGAGGGTCGTCTGATCGGGATCAATACCGCGATCGCGAGCCTGGGCTCGTCGGGGGCGGGAGGCCAGCAGAGCGGTTCCATCGGGCTCGGGTTCGCGATCCCGGTGGATCAGGCGCGCCGGGTCGCCGACGAGTTGATCAAGAGCGGCCACGCGACGTACGCGCAGATCGGAATGACCGTGCAGCGGGACGAGTCGGTGCACGGCGCACGGGTTCTCGATGTCACGCCGAACGGTCCGGCGGCCGCGGCGGGCATTCCGTCCGGGTCCATCGTGACCCGGCTCGACGACCGGACGATCGACTCCGGCGACGCGCTGGTCGCCGCGGTGCGGTCGAAGCAGCCGGGAGACAAGGTGACAGTGACGTATACCGACGAACGCGGTGGAAACACCCGTACGGCCGAGGTGACCCTCGCCGCCGCCGCGGTGGAGGGAGGCCGATGATGCAGAAGGTGGCCGGGGGTGGGCACGCGGCGCTCGCGATCGGCGCTACGGTGAGCGGTATGGAAATCGATGCTCCTGTTGCGGGGCGTGCACTGGTCGTGGTGGTGGACGATCGAACGGCGCACGGTGGCGAGGATTCGCTGGGCCCGCTGGTCACCGAACTGCTCACCGAGGCGGGGTTCCTCGTCGACGCCTCCGTTTCGGTGGAGGCCGACGAGGTGGCGATCCGGAACGCGTTGAATACCGCGGTGATCGGTGGGGTGGACATAGTGATCTCGGTCGGCGGCACCGGCATGTCGCCCCGTGATGTCACGCCCGAGGCCACCTCCGAGGTACTCGACCGGGACCTGCCCGGGATCAGCGAGGCGTTGCGGGCGTCGGGCCGGGTGGCCGGTTCACTGGACGCCGGACTTTCCCGCGGTCTGGCCGGCATCTCGGGGAGCACGCTGGTGGTGAATCTGCCGGGCACCCGCGCCGCGATCCGCGACGGGATGGCGACGCTGGGGCCGCTGGCGAGCCGGGTGATCGGGGAATTGTCCGGGCTGCTGGAATGAGCCGGGGCGAGCAGTATGAGTGAGGGCGAGACCCCTGAGGTCCCCCGTCGGGCGCGCCGCCGGACGGGGGATCCGGCGCGTCTGGACCAGATCTTCGGTGAGGTCCTGCCGTCCACCACGCGGGACGAGCGGGACGACGACGGGCCGTCCGGTGCCGACGACGACTGGTGGCGCGCACAGGTGCCACCGCATCACGGCGGCACCGGATAACCCGGAAACCCTTGGCGCTCAATGCCTTTCGTGCCGATCCGGGGCGGGGTGCAAGTTCCGGGGGGGGGGGGGTAACGGGGGAGGGCGAATTTCTCCGAAATTGTCCGGTATCGGAATGGTGAGTTTATAATGTTCCACTCCCGCCCTCGGTGATTTAAAGGGGGCTATTCTCTTGACGCATTCTTTGCGGGGAATTTCCGTCTGCCCGCGCCCTGCGCGTATGCCGTCACCTGCGTTTGCCTACGGACTCGACCCGCCTCGCATTAGGATGTGACTTGGATCACATTAACGTATAGCGAAAGCACCCTTTGTCCAACCTGTTACCGACCGTTTAATCTCGGCTTCGTCGACCGCCGCAATGGTGGTCCGGCGCGGCTCCAGCGTATTTGGTCCCCGCCGGTCGCATTAGCGTGCATTGTCCGATTTGCGGCGTTGCACCGAAATAACAACAGGTCACCTGTAGGTAAC
>NZ_BAGJ01000158.1 GCF_000308775.1 Nocardia testacea NBRC 100365 | reverse complement strand
CCTGAACCAGTTCGATACGGATTCGGCCGCTTACAACATTCCGGTCGCCGTCCGCCTGTCCGGTGACCTCGATATTCCCGCGCTCCGGCAGGCGGTCGCCGATGTGGTGGACCGTCACGAAACCCTGCGGACACGCTATCCGGTGGGCCCGGGCGGAGTGCCGTACCAGGACGTACTTCCCACCGCGCAGGTGATCGCCGGGGGTCTCCCGCTCGTCGCCACCGATGATCCGGTGGCCAGGATCAGCGAGCTGCTGTCGGCCGGTTTCGATGTGACGGCCGAGGTGCCGTTGCGGGTCGAGCTGTTACAGGTTTCCGGAGCCGGCGATGCCGGCGAGGTGTCCGGTGCCGCAGGCGAATTCGTGCTGGCCATGGCGGTGCACCATATCGCGGCCGACGGCGCCTCGGTGGGACCGCTGACCCTGGATCTGATGACCGCGTACGCGGCGCGTACGGCCGGGGACGCCCCGGGCTGGGCGCCGTTGCCGGTGCAGTACGCGGATTACAGCATCTGGCAGCGGGAGTTGCTGGGTGATGAGGCCGACCCGCAATCGCTGGCAGCGCAGCAGGTCGGGTACTGGGAGTCGACGCTGGCCGGTATTCCCGATCAGTTGGATCTGCCCTCGGATCGGCCGCGTCCGGCGGTGCAGTCGTTTGCCGGTGGCCGGGTCGAGGTCGCGATCGACGCGGATGTGCACGCGGGTCTGGTGCGGCTGGCGCAGCAGCAGAACGCCACGCTGTTCATGGTCGTGCATTCGGCGTTGGCGGTGTTGTTGTCGCGGCTGTCGGGTGTCGATGACATCACGATCGGTACGCCGGTGGCCGGTCGTGGTGAGCAGGCGCTGGATGATCTGATCGGTATGTTCGTGAACACTCTGGTGTTCCGGACGCAGTTGGATCGTGGTGAGTCGTTCGCGGATCTGCTGGCGCGCCAGCGCGAGATCGATATCGCCGCCTATGCGCATGCCGATGTGCCGTTCGAGCGTTTGGTGGAGGTGCTGAATCCGGCACGTTCGCAGGGGCGGCATCCGTTGTTCCAGGTCGGGTTCACCTTCCAGAACATGACCGCGTCCGTACTCGAACTGCCCGGCCTGACGGTTTCCGCGGTGGATGTCGATGCCGAGATCTCGCAGTTCGACCTGAACCTGATACTCAACGACTCGTACGACATCACCGGTGTGCCGGGCGGGTTGTCAGGTTATCTGACCTACGCCACCGCGCTGTTCGACCACGCCACCGTCCAGGGCTTCGTGGACCGGTTCGTGCGGTTGCTGCAGGAGGTCCTGGTCGCGCCGGATACCGCTGTCGGTGATCTGGAGATCCTGGCCCCGGTCGAGCGTACGAAGATGCTGGCGGAGTGGAATGCCACCCGGCATGAGCTCCCGGAAGCGCTGCTGCTGGATCGGTTCGAGGCTGCTGCCGCGGGGCATCCGGAGCGAGTGGCGATCTCGTTCGAGGGGACGAGTCTGTCCTATGGCGAGTTCGCGGGTCGGGTGAATCGTTTGGCGCGGCATCTGATCGCCCAAGGTGTGGGTCCCGAGACGCTGGTCGGGTTGCTGGTGACGCGGTCGATCGATCTCGTGGTCGGGATGTATGCGGTGGTCGCGGCCGGTGGTGCGTATGTGCCGTTGGATCCGGCGCATCCGGCGGAGCGGATCGGCTACATTCTCGATACCGCGGCGCCGTTGTGTGTGCTGACCACGACCGTTGATGCGTTGGCAGTGCCGGAAGACACCGATGTGCCGGTGCTCGAGTTGGACACCTTGGACGTGTCCGGGTACGCCGATGGGACCGTGACCGACACCGATCGGTTGGCGCCGGTGCGGTCGTCGAATACGGCGTATGTGATCTTCACGTCGGGTTCGACGGGTCGGCCGAAGGGTGTGGCGGTTCCGCATTCGGCGATCGTGAATCAGGTCGCATGGATGCTGTCGCAGTATCCGATGGGTGCCGAGGACGTCTATCTGCAGAAGACCGCGACGACGTTCGACGTTTCTCTGTGGGGTTATTTCCTGCCCTTGGCGGCGGGCGCTCATTTGGTGGTTGCGGCCCCGGATGGTCACCGTGATCCGGCGTACCTGGCAGAGACCATCGCCGAACAAGAGGTGACGGTCACCGATTTCGTGCCGTCGATGTTGGGTGTGTTCGCCGCCCATACTCCCGCGGGTTCGATTCCCTCGCTCGAGCATGTGTTCGTGATCGGTGAGGCGTTGCCGCCGGAGACGGTGACCGCGATGCACGCGATCTCCGATGCCGCGGTGCACAACCTGTACGGTCCGACCGAGGCCGCGGTGTCGATCACCTATTGGCAGGCCACCGGTGACGAATCGGGCACTGTGCCGATCGGTGTGCCGCAGTGGAACAGCCGTGTGTATGTGCTGGATTCGCGGTTGCGGCCGGTTCCCGAGGGCGTGACGGGTGAGCTCTATCTTGCGGGCGATCAGCTCGCGCGGGGGTATGTGACCCGTCCGGATCTGAGTTCGGATCGGTTTGTGGCGAGTCCGTTCGATGCCGGGCAGCGGATGTACCGCACCGGTGACCTGGTGCGGTGGCGTCGCGCCGAGGGGGACTCCGGTTCGCAGATGGTGCTGGAGTATCTGGGTCGGACCGATTTCCAGGTGAAGTTCCGTGGTCAGCGGATCGAGCTGGGTGAGATCGAGTCGGCTCTGCTGGCGCAGCCTCAGGTGAGTCAGGCCGTGGTGACGGTCGCGGCCTCTGATCTGGGTGAGCAGCTCGTCGGCTATGTGGTGCCGGCTCCGGGCGCGCAGATCGAGTCGGCGGAACTCCTCGATGATCTACGTGATGTGCTGCCGGTGTACATGATTCCGGCTGTGGTCATGGAGCTCGAGGCGTTCCCGTTGAACACGTCGGGCAAGCTGGATCGTAAGGCTTTGCCGGCTCCGGTTTTCGAGACCCGGGAGTTTCGTGCCGCGTCGACTCCGATCGAGGAGATCGTGGCGGGTGTGTTCGCCGATGTGCTCGGGGTGGAGCGGATCGGTGCCGACGATGATTTCTTCGCGCTCGGTGGTAACTCGCTGATCGCGACCCAGGTCGCGGCACGCCTGGGCGCGGCGCTGGACACCACGGTGCCGGTGCGGATGCTGTTCGAGACACCGACCGTGGCGGCCCTGGCCGTGCGGGTGGAACAGGCCGGTGCGAGCGGGCGGGTGGCATTGACGCCGCGGGAACGCCCGATCCAGATCCTGCCCACCGGTGAGGTCGTGGAACAGGTGCCGCTGTCGCTGGCGCAGCAGCGGATGTGGTTCCTCAACCGGTACGACACCGAATCGGCGGTCAACAACATTCCGATCGCCATCCGGATGTCCGGCTATCTCGATATCGCGGCCCTGCAGGTGGCCTTCATCGATGTGATCGACCGGCACGAATCGCTGCGGACCGTGTTCCCGCAGAAGGGCCGGACTCCGGTCCAGGTGATCCTGGACGCGGCGCAGGTGGTACCGGATCTGACCCCGTTCCTGATCCGCGAGGACAGGCTCATCGATCACCTGATCGATCTGGTGACGATGGCCTTCGACGTCACCGTCGAGGTACCGCTGCACGCTCGGCTCTTCGAGATCAGCGAGAACGAATACGTGCTCGGTATGGTGGTGCACCATATCTCCGCCGACGGTTGGTCGATGGGCCCGCTGGCGCGGGATGTGATGGCCGCCTACGCGGCACGTGTCAGCTGGGAACCGCCGGCATGGGCGAGCCTTCCGGTGCAGTACGCGGATTACGCGCTGTGGCAGCGTGAGGTGCTGGGTTCGGAGGACGATCCCAATTCGCTCATCTCCGAACAGGTGCGGTACTGGAAGGAGAAGCTGGCCGGCCTGCCGGATGAGCTGGTACTTCCGGCCGACCGGCCCCGCGCCGCCGTTTCGTCCTTCTCGGGTGGCCTGCATTCGTTCGAGATCAGCCCGGAGACCCGCCGCCGGATCGTGGATCTGGGCTGGCGGCACAATGCTTCACCGTTCATGGTCGTGCACAGTGCACTGGCTGTGTTCCTGGCCAGGATCACCGGAGAATCCGATATCGGTGTCGGTACTCCGGTGGCCGGGCGTGGCGATGCGGCACTGGAGAACCTGGTCGGCATGTTCGTCAACACCTTGGTGTTGCGTACCCCGGTCCGCAGCGATATGTCCTTCACCGAATTGCTGGCAGAGGTCCGGAATACCGATCTCCAGGCTTTCGCGCACGCGGATGTGCCGTTCGAGCGACTGGTGGAGGTGCTGAATCCGGCACGTTCGCAGGCGCGCCACCCGATTTTCCAGGTTGCGCTGTCCTTCGAGAACCTGCCGGACCGGCATTTCGAATTGCCGGATCTACGCGTCGCGCCGGTCGATTTCGAGACCAGCCTGGAGAAGTTCGACCTCTCGTTCAATTTCCGGGGGACCGGCGACACCGCGGACGCCGGGATGCAGGGCGCGCTCTCGTACTCCCGGGACCTTTTCGATCACTCCACGATCGAGACATTCGCCGATCGGTTCGTCCGGTTGCTGGAGGAAGTTCTGGCGGCGCCGGAGACCGCTGTCGGTGATCTGGAGATCCTCACGCCGGTCGAGCGTACGAAGATGCTGGCGGAGTGGAATGCCACCCGGCATGAGCTCCCGGAAGCGCTGCTGCTGGATCGGTTCGAGGCTGCTGCCGCGGGGCATCCGGAGCGAGTGGCGATCTCGTTCGAGGGGACGAGTCTGTCCTATGGCGAGTTCGCCGGCCGGGTGAATCGTTTGGCGCGGCATCTGATCGCGCAGGGTGTGGGCCCGGAGACGCTGGTCGGGTTGCTGGTTTCGCGGTCGATCGATCTGGTCGTCGGGATGTATGCGGTGGTCGCGGCGGGTGGTGCGTATGTGCCGTTGGATCCGGCGCATCCGGCCGAGCGGATCGGTTACATTCTCGATACCGCGTCGCCGTTGTGTGTGTTGACCTCGACTTCTGATGCCGGTGCGGTGCCCGAGGGTGCGGGTGTGTCGGTGTTGGAGTTGGACACTCTCGAGACCGGTGGTTACGACTCGGCGCCGGTGACCGATGTGGATCGGTTGGCGCCGGTGCGGTCGTCGAATACGGCGTATGTGATCTTCACGTCGGGTTCGACGGGTCGGCCGAAGGGTGTGGCGGTTTCGCATTCGGCGATCGTGAATCAGGTCGCGTGGATGCTGTCGCAGTACCCGATGGGTGCCGACGATGTGTATTTGCAGAAGACCGCGACGACGTTCGACGTGTCGTTGTGGGGTTATTTCCTGCCCTTGGCGGCGGGTGCGCATTTGGTGGTCGCGACTCCCGACGGTCATCGTGATCCCGAGTATTTGGCGCGGACCATCGCCGAGCAAGAAGTGACGGTGACGGATTTCGTGCCGTCGATGTTGGGTGTGTTCGCTGCCCATACTGCGGCGGGTTCGATTCCGTCGCTCGAGCATGTGTTCGTGATCGGTGAGGCGTTGCCGCCGGAGACGGTGGCCGCGATGCACGCGATTTCTGGTGCGGCTGTGCATAACTTGTATGGTCCGACCGAGGCCGCGGTGTCGATCACCTATTGGCAGGCCACCGGCGGTGAGTCGGGGAGTGTGCCGATCGGTGTCCCGCAGTGGAATTCGCGTGTCTATGTGCTGGATTCGCGGTTGCGGCCGGTTCCTGCTGGTGTGACGGGTGAGTTGTATCTTGCGGGTGATCAGCTGGCGCGGGGTTATGTGACCCGTCCGGATCTGTCGGCGGATCGGTTTGTGGCGAGTCCTTTCGATGCCGGGCAGCGGATGTATCGCACGGGCGACCTGGTCCGGTGGACTCATGTGATCGGCGATTCGCCGACCGAGGGCTGGACCGAATCGTTGCCGGTGCTGGAGTATCTGGGCCGTACCGATTTCCAGGTGAAGTTCCGTGGTCAGCGGATCGAGCTGGGTGAGATCGAGTCGGCTCTGCTGGCGCAGCCCCAAGTGAGCCAGGCCGTGGTGACCGTTGCGGCATCCGAGCTGGGTGAGCAGTTGGTCGCCTATGTGGTGGCCGCGCCCGGGGAGCAGATCGTCTCCGATGTGCTGCTGGAGTCGCTGCGTGATGTGCTGCCGGTGTACATGATTCCGGCCGTGGTCATGGAGCTCGAGGCGTTCCCGTTGAACACCTCGGGCAAGCTGGATCGTAAGGCCTTGCCGGCTCCGGTGTTCGAGACCCGTGAGTTCCGTGCCGCGTCGACTCCGATCGAGGAGATCGTGGCGGGTGTGTTCGCCGATGTGCTCGGGGTGGAGCGGATCGGTGCCGACGATGATTTCTTCGCCCTCGGTGGTAACTCGCTGATCGCGACCCAGGTCGCGGCACGCCTGAGTGCGGCGCTGGACGCGCAGGTCCCGGTGCGGATGCTGTTCGAGGCGTCCACTGTCGCCGCGTTGGCCGCTGCCGCGGAATCGGCGACGGGGCGTGGGGATCTGCCGGTTCTGGCGGCGCGGGAGCGGCCGGAGCGGGTGCCGTTGTCGCTGGCGCAGCAGCGGATGTGGTTCCTGAACCGGTTCGACGATCGGTCCGCGGCCTACAACATCCCGCTGGCGGTGCGATTGACCGGTGATCTGGACGTCGACGCGCTGCGCGCGGCCGTCTCGGATCTGGTGGCTCGGCACGAAGTGCTGCGGACCGTGTATCCGGAAGTGGACGGTATCGGCTACCAGCAGGTGCTGCCGGCCGGTGCGGTCGATATCGAGCTCGATCCCGAGCCGGTCACCGAGGAAGAACTGCCTGCCCGCATCCTCGAGCTGGCCGGAGTGCTCTTCGACGTCGTGACCGAACTCCCGTTCCGGGTGTCGCTGCTGCGCCTGGACGAGCAGAACCACGTGCTCCTGCTGGTCGCGCACCACATCAGCGCCGACGGCTTCTCGCCGCGTCCGCTGCTGCGGGATCTCGTCGTCGCCTACAGCGACCGCAGCCGCGGTGTGGCCCCCGCCTGGGAACCGCTGGCAGTGCAGTACGCCGACTACACGCTGTGGCAGCGTGAGGTGCTGGGCTCGGAGGACGATCCCGAATCGGTGGCCGCCGAGCAGATCGCCTACTGGCGTGAACAGTTGCGGGATATGCCCGACCGGCTGGACCTGCCGTCCGACCGGCCACGGCCGGAGATCTCTTCCGATGCCGGTGCCGCCCACGATTTCGCGGTCGACGCCGAATTGCGTACCGGTCTGGAGAGTCTGGCCCGCTCGCACGGGACCACCCTGTTCATGGTGGTGCATGCCGCGCTCGCCGCCTGGGCGAGCCGGTTGTCCAGCAGTTCCGATATCAGTATCGGTACCCCGATCGCCGGGCGTGGCGAACAGGCACTCGACGATCTGGTCGGCATGTTCGTCAACACCCTGGTCCTGCGGACCGAGGTGGCCCCGGGTACGCCGTTCACCGAACTACTGGCCGAGGTGCGCCGCACCGACCTCGCCGCCTTCGCCAACGCCGATATCCCGTTCGAGCGGCTCGTCGACATCCTCAATCCGCGCCGCTCGCGGGCGCATCACCCGTTGTTCCAGGTCGTGCTGGCCTTCGAGGCCGCCTCGGTGGCGGATACGGCGGCGGTATCGCTGCCCGGGCTCGACCTCGGTGTCGTCGACTTCCAGACCGGTCAGTCGAAGTTCGATCTCCAGCTGACGGTCGGCACCGAGGGCGCCGCCGACGGCGGCCTGCGGATGCAGTGGGCATACGCCACCGATCTGTTCGACGCGGAGACCGTGGCCGGTTTCGCCGATCGTTTCCTGCGCATCCTGCGCGCGATCGTCCAGGAGCCGGCGACAGCGGTCGGCGATATCGATCTGCTCGCCGATACCGAACGCCTCGATGTGACACAGCGCTGGGTGGAATCCCGTGCGGATGCCGGCCCCGGTGTGTTCAGCATCGACGGCGTAGCGCTCGACGACCCCGAGACGGCCACCCTGGCCGGGTTGTTCGAGGCGACCGCCGGCGAGCATCCGCACCGGATCGCCGCGAAGTACGAGGGTGATCAGCTCACCTACGCCGAGTTGGAGCGCCGGGCCAATGTGCTGGCGCGCCGGTTGATCGACGAGGGCGCCGGCCCGGAGACCCGGGTCGCGGTGCTCTTGCCGCGGTCGCTGGATCTGGTGGTCGCTCTGCTCGCGGTGATCAAATCCGGTGCCGCGTACGTGCCGGTGGATCCGGATTCGCCCGCCGACCGGATCGCCTACATCCTCCAGGACTCGGGTCCCGCGACCGTGGTGCTGGATTCCTCGGTGCGGGTGGAACTGCCCGGCGGTATCTCCCATGTCGTGGTGGACGGTTACGCCGTGGAGGCCGGTGATATCGAGGACGCCGACGACGGCCCGATCACCGATGCCGACCGTCTGGCGCCGTTGCGTCCGGACAACACCGCATACGTCATCTACACCTCCGGTTCCACCGGCCGCCCCAAGGGCGTCGCGGTGGCGCACCGCAGTGTGGTGCGGCTGTTCGCCAATACCGAGCGCGAGTTCGGGTTCGGCCCCGAGGACGTGTGGACTCTGTTCCACTCCTACGCCTTCGACTTCTCGGTCTGGGAGCTGTGGGGCCCGCTGCTCTTCGGCGGCACCCTGGTGGTCGTCGACTACTACACCTCGCGCTCGCCGCAGCAGTTCCTGGAGCTGCTGCGTACCGAGCGGGTCACCGTGCTGAACCAGACGCCGTCGGCGTTCTATCAGCTGGCCGAGGCCGATCGCACCGCGGCGGCGGAACGCCCGCTGGCCCTGCGCTACGTCGTATTCGGTGGTGAGGCACTCGAACTGCGCCGGCTCTCCGACTGGGTCGCCCGGCACGGCGACGGCACGACCGGCCGCACCGTGCAGATCGGCGATCGGGAAACCGCCTCGCCGCTACTGGTGAACATGTACGGCATCACCGAGACCACGGTGCACGTGGCCTACCGCGCGCTGGACGCGGAGACCATCGCCGGGGCCACCGGTAGCGTGATCGGCCGGGCGATCGCCGGGCTGAAGATCTACGTGCTGGACACCCGGCTGCGTCCGGTGCCGGTCGGGGTGACGGGCGAGTTGTACATCGCGGGTGAGCAGCTCGCCCGCGGTTACCTGGATCGCCCGGATCTGACCGCCGCCCGTTTCGTGGCGGACCCGCTCGCCGGCCCCGGTACGCCCGGGGCACGGCTCTACCGCTCCGGTGACCTGGCGCGCTGGAACCGCTTCGGCGAACTCGAATACCTGGGCCGCGCCGACGACCAGGTCAAGGTGCGCGGCTTCCGGATCGAACTCGGCGAGATCGAGGCGGCGGTCCTCGCGCAGCCGGATATCGCGCAGGCCGCGGTCATCGTCCGTGAGGACAACCCGGGCGATCACCGGATCGTCGCGTACGTGGTGTCGGAGTCCGGTGCCGAGCCCGACACGGAAGCCATCCGCGAAGGCGTCGGTCGGCGGGTGCCCTCCTACATGGTGCCGTCCGCGGTGGTCGTCCTGGACCGGATCCCGTTGACCATCAACGGAAAGCTGGATCGCCGGGCCCTGCCCGCGCCGGTGTTCGAATCGGGTGGTTCCCGCGCGGCGTCGACCCCGATCGAGGAGATCGTGGCCGGGGTCTTCGCGGAGGTCCTCGGTACCGAACGGGTCGGCGCCGACGACGATTTCTTCGCCCTCGGCGGCAACTCGCTCATCGCGACCCAGGTCGCGGCCCGGATCGGCGCCGCACTCGATACCCAGGTCCCGGTGCGGATGCTGTTCGAGGATTCGACGGTGGCCGCGCTGGCGGCCCGGGTGGAACAGCAGGCCGGTGCCGGCGGGCGTCCGGTTCTCGCCCCGCGTCCCCGGCCCGAACGTCCGCCGCTGTCGCAGGCACAGCAGCGGATATGGTTCCTCAACCGCTTCGAACCGGAGTCCGCGGTCGACAATATTCCGCTCGTGCTGCGGCTCACCGGCGCGGTCGATTTGACGGTGCTGCTGCAGGCGGTGGCCGATGTGATCGCCCGGCACGAATCCCTGCGCACCGTGTACCCGGCGCACGAGGGCATCGGTTATCAGCAGGTGCTGCCGCCGGACCGCGCGGTTCCGGAGGTGGAGATCCTCGAAACGCACCGGGCCGCGGTGTCGGGTGCCGAACTCAGCGGCGATCTCCTCGCCTCGATCGCCGAATTCGGTTTCCGCGGCTTCGATCTGACCACCGAACTGCCGGTCCGGCTGCGGGTCTATCGCCTCACCGAGGACGACTACGTGCTGGCGGCCGTGGTGCACCATATCGCCGCCGACGGTTTCTCGATGCGGCCGCTGAGCCGTGACCTGATGATCGCGTACTCGGCACGTTCGGCCGGCGCGGTCCCGGATTGGGAACCGATGGCCGTGCAGTACATCGACTACGCGATGTGGCAGCGCGAGGTCCTCGGGTCCGATGACGATCCGGCGTCGCTGGTCTCCCAGCAGCTGGACTTCTGGCGCGCCGAACTGGACGAACTGCCCGACGAGCTCCGGTTGTCCAGCCGGCCCCGGCCGGCGGTCGCCAGCGAACGGGCGGCGACACACCGGTTCGTCGTGCCCGGTGCGGTGATCGACGAGTTGAACCGGGTCGCCCAGGCGCAGGGCGTCACGTTGTTCATGCTCGTGCACAGCACGTTCGCGACCCTGCTCGCCCGGCTCAGCGGTACCGACGATATCGCCATCGGTATCCCGGTCGCCGGTCGCGGCGAGCGGGTGCTCGACGAGTTGATCGGTATGTTCGTCAATACGCTGGTGTTGCGGACGCGGGTCGATATCGGCGCGCCGTTCACCGAACTGCTCGCGCATGTGCGCGATCGCGATCTGGCCGCGTTCGCCCACGCCGACGTGCCGTTCGAGCGACTGGTCGAGGCCCTCAATCCGGTCCGTTCCCAATCCCGCCAGCCGCTGTTCCAGGTGATGCTCGCCTTCCAGAACCTGGGCGATACCCGGCTGGAACTGCCGGGTCTGACGATGACCGGACTGGATGTCGAGATCCCCACCACCAAATACGACCTGTCGCTCACCATGAGCGACGCGGTCGCCGGTGGCTCGGGCATGGATGCCGAGATCCTCTACGCCACAGATCTCTTCGACGACGACTTCATCTCCGAGTTCGGCCGGCGATTCGTGCGGGTGCTGCGCGCGGTGATCGCGGACGCGACGGTGCCGGTCGGGGATATCGAGCTCATGGCCCCGGCCGAACGTGCCCTGGTGCTCGATCGCTGGAACGCGACGGGCTTCCCGGTGGAGACCGCGCTCACCGAGACCCCCGGCAATGCCACCGCCACCCTGGTCTCCCTGTTCGAGGCGCAGGTCGCCCGGACCCCGGACGAGGTCGCGCTGACCTTCGAGGGGACGAATCTGTCCTACGCCGAGTTCGCGGGGCGGGTACATCGGCTGGCCCGCCGGCTCGTGGAGATGGGTGTCGGGCCCGAGGTGTATGTGGCGCTGGGTATGCAGCGGTCCTTCGATCTCGTCGTCGGTATGTACGCGGTCGTCGTGGCCGGCGGCGCCTACATACCGCTGGATCCCGAACAGCCGGTGGAACGGCTCGGGCACATCCTCGACACCGCGCAGCCGGTGTGTGTGCTCACCGCCGGTGCGGACCTGGACCCGGTGATCGAGCGGCAGCTGCGCATCGATCGGCTGGATCTGTCCGAGTACTCCGATGCTCCGCTCACCGATGCCGATCGGCTGCGGCCGCTGCGCTCGGCCAACACCGCGTACGTGATCTTCACCTCCGGTTCGACCGGCCGCCCCAAGGGCGTCGCGGTGGCGCACCGGGCGATCGTGAACTACCTGGTGGCCGCGCACGCGCGGTACGGGATGAGCGCGTCCGATGTCATGCTGCAGCGCGGCACGGTCACCTTCGACGCTTCGGTGCCCGAGTTCTTCCTGCCGCTGCAGGTGGGCGCGCGGCTCGTCATCGCCCGCCCGGACGGGCACCGTGACCCCGCCTATCTCGCCGGGATCATCGCCTCCGAAGGGGTGACGACGGTGCAGTTCGTACCGTCGATGCTGTCGGTGATCATGGCCGACACCGGCCCCGACGCCTGGTCGAGTGTGCGCCATATCGTCGTCGGCGGCGAGGCGCTGCCCGTCGACCTTCCGCGACGGTTGCGGAAGCTGACCAATGCCCGGCTGGACAATCTGTACGGGCCCACCGAGGCCACGGTCGACGTCATCTACCACGAGGTGACCGAGGCCGATACGGTCTCGGTGCCGATCGGCGTCCCGGCTTTCAATACCCAGGCCTATGTGCTGGACGGCCGGTTGCGCCCGGTCCCGCCGGGGGTTCCGGGTGAGCTCTATCTGGCCGGCGCGCAGCTGGCGCGGGGGTATGTGGACCGCCCCGATCTGACCTTCGACCGCTTCGTGGCGAACCCGTTCGGCGCCGGCGTCCGGATGTACCGGACGGGCGATCTGGCGCGCTGGAACTCCGACGGCGAACTGGAATACCTGGGCCGCACCGACTTCCAGGTGAAGCTGCGTGGTCTGCGCATCGAACTCGGTGAGATCGAATCCGCGCTGCTCGGTGTGGAGGAGATCGCCCAGGTAGTGGTGGTCATGCGCGCCGATGAGCACACCGGTGACCAGCTGGTGGCCTACCTCGTGCCGGAACCCGGCCGGTCGATCGATGCGGAGGCAGTGCGGTCGGCGCTGCGTGCCGAACTTCCGGCTTATATGGTGCCCGCCGCCTTCGTGGTACTCGAGGCGTTCCCGATGAACGCCGCCGGCAAACTGGACCGCAAATCGCTGCCGGCGCCGGTGTTCGAGGCGCGTGTGTTCCGGGCGCCGTCGACCCCGATCGAAGAGGTCGTGGCGTCGACGTTCGCCGAGGTGCTCGGGCTGGAGCGGGTCGGCGCGGACGACGACTTCTTCGAGCTGGGTGGTAACTCGCTGGTCGCGACCCAGGTGGCGGCCCGGATCGGGGCCGCGCTCGATACCCAGGTCACGGTGCGCGCGCTGTTCGAGGCGCCCACGGTGGCCGCGCTGGCCGTGCGGGTCGAGCAGGCCGGTGAGAAAGCGCGTCCGGCCCTGGTGGCCGGGCCGCGGCCCGAGCTGGTGCCGTTGTCGTACGCGCAGCAGCGGATGTGGTTCCTGAACCAGTACGACCCCTCGTCGGTGGCCTACAACCTGCCGATGGCGATCCGGCTCTCCGGTGAGTTGGACGTGGCAGCTCTGCGCGCCGCCCTGGCCGATGTGCTGCGGCGGCACGAATCGCTGCGCACCTACTTCCCGGAGCGTTCCGGCGTGCCGGTGCAGCTGGTCGTGCCCGCGGACCGGGTCGATCTTCGCCTGGAGACCGTCGCGGTCACCGCCGACGAGCTGCTCACCGCGGTAACGGAATTCGTGGCTGCCGGTTTCGACGTGTCCGTGGCCCCGCCGTTGCGGGCTCGGTTGCTCGAGGTGACGCCGCGGGAATTCGTGCTGGTGGTGGTCGTGCACCACATCTCCGGCGACGGTTTCTCGATGGCCCCGCTGGCCCGGGACGTGATGACCGCGTACGCGGCGCGGGTCCGGGATCTCGAGCCGGGATGGGGTCAGCTTCCGGTCCAGTACGCCGACTACACGCTGTGGCAGCGGCAGGTGCTGGGCGCCGAGGACGACCCGAATTCGCCGCTGGCGCGCCAGATCGCGTTCTGGCAGCGCACCCTCGACGGTGTTCCCGACGAGTTGGCGCTGCCGATGGACCGGCCGCGTCCGGCGGTGGCGTCGATGCGCGGTGCCACGGTGAGCGGTGAGTTGTCCGCCGAGTTGATCCAGGGCCTGGACGGTGTGGCGCGTGGCCGTGGCGCGTCGATGTTCATGGTGCTGCACGCGGCGTTGGCGGCATTGCTGGCCCGGTTGTCGGGTTCGGACGATATCGCGATCGGTACGCCGATCGCGGGTCGTGGTGAGCGCGCTCTGGACGATCTGGTCGGCATGTTCGTCAATACGCTGGTGCTGCGGACCGCGGTCGGCTCGGGCGAGACCTTCGCCGACCTGGTGGATCGGGCCCGCCGGACGGATCTGGACGCGTTCGGTAATGCCGATGTGCCGTTCGAGCGGCTGGTGGATCTGCTGGCGCCGGAGCGTTCGCAGGCCCGCAACCCGCTGTTCCAGGTGGCGCTGTCGTTGCAGAACAACGAGCAGCCGGTACTGGATCTGGCGGGTCTGGAGATCTCCGGACTGGACCTCGTGGAGAACGTGGCCCGGTTCGATCTCCAATTCACGCTGGCCGAGAACGGCTCCGGCGGGATGACCCTGTTCCTGAACTACGCCACCGAACTGTTCGACGAGGCGACCATCCGGACGATGATCACCCGGTTCCGGCAGTTGCTGACCGCGGTGGTCGCGGACCCGGATATCGAGCTGGGGTCGATCGAGATCCTGGACGAGGCCGAGCGCCGCGAGGTCCTGTCTCGTACGGGTGGTCCGGCGGTGCCGGCGTCGACGTTGCCGGAGTTGCTGGCCGCGGCGGTGGCGGTGGATCCGTCGGCGCCGGCGGTGGTGTTCGGGGATCAGCGTCTTTCCTATGGCGAGATGGATGAGCGGTCGAACCGGTTGGCCCAAGTGCTGATCGAGCGTTGCCTGGGTGCCGAGGATCTGGTGGCGGTGGCGGTGCCGCGGTCGGCGGATTCGGTGCTGGCCGAATGGGCTGTCACCAAGTCGGGTGCGGCGTTCTTGCCGATCGATCCGACCTACCCGGCCGATCGCATCGCGCATATGTTGACCGATTCCGGTGCGCCGGTGGGTATCACGGTCTCGAGTGTGCGGGCGGATCTGCCGGATTCGGTGGACTGGCTGGTCCTCGACGAGTTGGCGCTGGACACCTATCCGGCCGATCCGATTACCGATGCCGACCGGGTGTGGCCGTTGACCCCGGCGAATACCGCGTATGTCATTTACACGTCGGGTTCGACGGGTTTGCCCAAGGGCGTGGTGGTGTCGCATGCCGGTTTGGCGAATTTCAGTGCCGAGCAGGTCGAGCGTTATCGCCTCGACGCGAACACGCGGGTGCTGGCGTTCGCTTCCCCGTCGTTCGATGCCTCGATCTTGGAGTTGCTGCTGGCGGTGGGTTCGGCCGGTGCGCTGGTGGTGGTGCCGACCGGTACCTACGGTGGTGCCGAACTCGGTGAGTTGATCGCCCGTGAGGGTGTGACGGTTGGTTTGATCACGCCGTCGGTGCTGGGCTCGCTGGATCCGGTGGATCTCGCGGGTATGGAAGTGATCATCGCCGGTGGTGAGGCGATTTCGGCGGATTTGGTGGCGAAGTGGTCGACCACGCCGGAGGGCGGGGTGCAGCGTCGGTTCCACAACGCCTACGGTCCGACCGAAGCGACTGTGGCTACGAATATCAGTGGTGTGCTGAACGCCGGTGATCGGGTCACGATCGGTGGTCCGGTGCGGGGTATGCGGACTCTGATCCTGGACGATCGCTTGAATCCGGTGCCCGAGGGTGTGGCCGGTGAGTTGTATGTGGGTGGGATCCAGTTGGCCCGTGGTTATCACGCGCGTGCCGGTTTGACCGCTGACCGGTTCGTCGCCGACCCCTATGGCGAGCCCGGGGCTCGCTTGTATCGCACGGGTGATGTGGTGCGGTGGCGTCGTGATGCCGCGGGTGACCCGGCGGTGGAGTATGTGGGCCGTAATGACTTCCAGGTCAAGGTTCGTGGTTTCCGGATCGAGCTGGGTGAGATCGACGCGGCGCTGACCTCACACGACACCGTGAACTTCGCGGTCACGACCGCGCACAGGAGCGCCGCGGGCGCGGTATCGCTCGTGTCCTACGTCGTGGCCGTACCGGGGCGTTCGATCGACGTGGCCGAGGTGCGAGAGTTCGTCGGGCAGCGGTTGCCGTCGTACATGGTGCCGGCGTCGGTCATGGTGCTCGATGAGGTGCCGCTGACCCCCGCCGGGAAGCTGGACCGCCGGGCATTGCCGGAGCCCGCGTTCGAGGCACGTGAGTTCCGGGCGCCGTCGACACCGGTCGAGCGGGTCGTGGCGGGTGTGCTCGCCGATGTGCTCGGTATCGAGCGCATCGGCGTGGACGACGATTTCTTCGCCCTGGGCGGGAACTCGCTGCTCGCGACGCAGGTCGTGGCGCGCCTGGGTGCGGCGCTGAATACGCAGGTGCCGGTGCGGGTGCTGTTCGAGGCATCGGTCGTGGGCACGCTGGCCGCCCGGCTCGAGGAGCAGGTGGGTTCCGGCGGACGTCCGGCGCTGGTACCGCAGCCGCGCCCGACCCGGGTACTGCCCTCGGGCGAGGTTGTGGACCGGATCCCGCTGTCCCTGGCGCAGCAGCGCATGTGGTTCCTGAACTGGTTCGACGGTGGTGCGGCGGCCTACAACATCCCGCTGGTGATCCGGCTCTCGGGTGCGCTGGATGTGGATGCCCTCCGACTGGCGGTCACGGATCTGGTGGCGCGGCACGAGGTGCTGCGCACGGTGTACCCGGAGACCGAATCCGGTCCGGTGCAGGTGGTGCTGCCGGTCACGGGTGCGGTGCCGGCCCTCGAAGTCCGCACGGTGGCCGCGAACGCGGTCGAGACCGTGGTGACCGAGCTGGCGTCGGTGTCGTTCGATGTCGCCCAGCAGGTGCCGGTGCAGGTGACACTGCTGCGGATCGACGACGCGGCAGACGAATACGTCCTCGCCGCCGTGGTGCACCACATCTCCGGCGACGGCGCCTCGACGGCGCCGTTGATGCGGGACCTGATGACCGCGTACTCGGCACGGACGGCCGGCCGGGCGCCGGACTGGGCGCCGCTGGCGGTCCAGTACGCCGATTTCGCGATCTGGCAACGGAACCTGATGGGTGACGGCGCCGATCCCTCGTCGCTGGCGCACGAACAGCTCGAATTCTGGCGGTCGGCGCTGGCGGATCTGCCCGAGCAGCTGGATCTGCCGATGGATCGGCCGCGGCCGGCGACCCAGTCGTATGCCGGTGGCCGGGTGGAAGTGCATATCGATGCGCGCCTGCATCAGGCGCTGCAGGACTTCGCGCGGCAGCAAGGCGTGACCCTGTTCATGGTGACGCATACCGCGTTCGCGCTGCTGCTGGCCCGTTTGGCGGGTACCGACGATGTGGCGATCGGTACCCCGGTGGCCGGTCGGGGCGAGGCCGCCCTCGACGATGTGATCGGTATGTTCGTGAACACGCTGGTGTTCCGGACCCGGGTCGAGGGCGGGGAATCGTTCACCGACCTGCTGGCGCGCCAGCGCGATATCGACATCGCGGCGCTCGCCCATGCCGATGTGCCGTTCGAACAGCTGGTGGAGGCGCTGAACCCGGTACGGTCCACGGCGCGGCACCCGCTGTTCCAGGTGGGCTTCGCGTTCCAGAACCTGGCGCAGACGAGCCTGGAGATTCCGGGTCTCTCGGTGTCCGGGGTGGACGCCGGTGCCGAGGTCTCCCTCTACGACCTGAGCATGATCCTCAGCGACACCTACGACGCGGCGGGCGCCGCCGAGGGCGTGACGGGCTACCTGACCTACGCCACCGCCCTGTTCGACCACGCGACGGTGGCGGGATTCGTGCAGCGGTACCTGCGGGTGCTGGCCGGGGTCGTCGCCGATCCCGCGGCCCCGGTCGGTGAACTCGAGCTGCTCGACGCGGCCGAGCGTGAGCTGGTGCTGCACCGATGGAACGCCACCGACCGCAGCGTCGAGCCGGGCCTGTTGCTGGACGGGTTCGACCGGGTGGTGTCGGAGTCCCCGGACCGCGTGGCCCTGACCTACGAGGGCACCGGTCTGTCCTACGGCGAGTTCGCGGGCCGCGTGCGCCGGTTGGCGCGGTGGCTGCGCGATGCCGGTGTGGGCACGGAAACCTATGTGGCCCTGGGTATGCGCCGGTCGATCGACCTGATCACCGGTGCGTACGCGGTGGTCGCGGCAGGCGGCGCGTATGTGCCGCTGGACCCGGACCAGCCGGTGGACCGGCTCGAGTACATCATCGAGACGGCGCGCCCGGTCTGTGTGCTGACCTCCGGCGAGGACCTCGATCCGGCGATCGCCGGCCAGGTGCGTATCGATCGGCTGGATCTGTCCGGTGTCGCCGACACCGCGCTCACCGACGCCGATCGTCTCCGGCCGCTGCGCCCGGACAACACCGCGTACGCGATCTTCACCTCGGGCTCCACGGGCCGGCCGAAGGGTGTCCCGATCTCGCACCGGGCCGTGCTCAACTACCTGGCGACCACTCGTGAACGGCACGGTCTCGGTGCCGGCGATGTGATGCTGAACCGCACCCTGGCGACCTTCGACCCGTCCGTGGTGGAGTTCTTCCTGCCGTTGCAGCTGGGCGCCCGCCTGGTCATCGCGCATGCGGAGGGTCACCGCGACGCGGCCTACCTCACCGGTTTGATCGCCGGCGAAGGCGTCACGATGGCGCAGTTCGTGCCGTCGCTGCTGTCGGTGTTCCTGTCCGAATCCGACCCCGCGGCCTGGTCCGGGCTGCGCAGTATCGTTGCCGGCGGTGAGGCGCTGTCCGGTGACCTCGCACGGCGCTTGCGGGAACGCACCGGCGCCCGCGTGTTCAACCAGTACGGGCCCACCGAGACGACGATCGATGTCACCGCCCACGAGATCACCGGCGGCGAAACCGGAGCCGTGCCGATCGGCGTCCCGGGGCTCAACACCCGGACCTACGTCCTCGACGACCGGTTGCGGCCGGTGCCCGCCGGTGTCCGGGGTGAGCTCTACATCAGTGGTGTGCAGCTGGCACCCGGCTACCTGGCCCGCCCCGACCTGACCACCACGCGTTTCGTCGCGGACCCCTTCCACGCCGGCGAGCGGATGTACCGCACCGGTGACCTGGTGCGGTGGACCGCCACGGGTGAGCTGGAGTACCTGGGCCGAAGCGATTTCCAGGTGAAGCTGCACGGCCAGCGGATCGAGCCCGGCGAGATCGAGGCCGCGCTCACCGAAATGGCCACCGTCGCGGAGGCGCTGGTCATCCTCCGCCATTCGGGGACCGGTGACCAACTGGTCGCGTATGTGGTGCCGGTGGCCGGCGCGACGCTCACCACCGACGATCTGCGGGCCCACCTGCACGGCCGGCTGCCGTCGTACATGGTGCCGTCGGCCTTCGTGACACTCGAGGCGTTCCCGATGAACGCCTCGGGCAAGCTGGACCGGAGCGCGTTGCCGGAACCGGTGTTCGAGACCCGGGAATTCCGGGCGGCATCGACGCCGATCGAGGAGATCCTGGCGGATATCTTCGCCGAGGTCCTCGGCGTCGAGCGGGTCGGCGCGGACGATGATTTCTTCGCCCTCGGCGGTGACAGTATCGTCTCCATCCAGCTGGTGTCGCGGGCCAAAGCGCGCGGTGTGGTGTTCACCCCGCGGCAGGTGTTCGAGAAGCGTACGGTGTCGGGCCTGGCGTCGGTCGCCGAATTCGCGGAATTCGCCGACGGCGCGGTGCGGACCCTGGCCGAGTTGCCGGGCGGTGGGGTCGGTCGTATGCCGCTCACCCCGGTGGTGCGGATGATGGTCGAACGCTTCGGCTCGTTCGGGCGTTTCCACCAGTTGACGCCGTTGAGCCTGCCGGTCGGCGTCACCCGCGAGACCATCGCCGCGGTGGTGGGCCCGGTGCTCGACCGGCACGATATGTTGCGGTCGCGCCTGTTCGTCGTGGACGGCGAATGGGTGGTGGAGACGGTCGAGCCCGGTTCGGTCGACGTGGACGCGCTCATCGATCACACCGTGTTCGATGCCGCCGCCACCGAGGAGCAGGTGCTCGAAACGGCCACCGCCGCGGTCGACGCGGCCCTGGACCGCCTGGACCCCGGCCACGGTGTGGTGGTGCGGTTCGTCTGGTTGGAACCGGATACCGCCGACCGGTCGGGATACCTGGTGGTCGTCGCGCATCACCTGGTGGTCGACGGCGTGTCCTGGCGCATCCTGGTCCCGGACTTCGTGCTGTCCGCCGGTGCCCACAGCGCCGGGCTGCTGCCCGAACTCCCGGAACCGACCACATCGATGCGGACCTGGGCGCATGCGCTCGAGGCGCACGCGCGCAGCGCCGAGCGCGAAGCCGAACTGGACTATTGGCGGACCGTCGTCGGCACCGCCGATCCGCTGCTGACCGACCGCGCGCTGGACCCGGCGGTCGATACCGCCGCGACGGTCGACACCTATTCGGTGCGGGTGTCGCCCGAGGTCACCCAGGCGCTGCTCACCACGGTGCCGGCGTTGTTCCACGGCGGGGTGAACGACGGCCTGCTGACCGCGCTCGTCCTGGCCACCGCCACGTGGCGGGCGCGGCGGGTGCCCGCGGCGGCGATCGATGATCCGCTGCTGGTCCGGCTCGAGGGTCACGGTCGTGAGGAAGAGGTCGTGCCCGGCGCCGATCTGTCCCACACCGTCGGCTGGTTCACCTCCGTCTTCCCGGTGCGGTTCGCGCCGGCCGGTATCGACTTCGAGGACGCGCTCGCCGGCGGCCCGGCATTGGGAGCGGCGCTCAAGGCGGTGAAGGAACAGCTGCTCGCGGTGCCGGACAAGGGCATCGGCTATGGGCTGCTGCGCCATCTGAACCCGCGGACCGCGGGCGAACTGCCGGCCGAGTTGCCGGGCCAGGTGAGCTTCAACTACCTGGGCCGGTCCGCCGGTTCGAGCGAGCTGTCCCCCGAAATGCGCGAGTTCGGCTGGCTGCCCGCCGATCTGGTGGTGGACGCGGCCTTCGACGCCGATATGCCGGCGCTGGCGCTGCTGGATATCAACGCTGTCGTCGCCGGTGACGAGTTCATCGCGCGAATCGGTTACCCGAGCACGCTGCTCGGGGCCGAGGAGGTCCGCGAGTTCGGCGAGTTGTGGACGCGGGCGCTGGAAGCGGTCGCCCGCCACGCGAATTCGGCGGGCGCCGGTGGGCACACCCCGTCCGATTTCGGCATGGTCGCGCTGTCGCAGTCCGATGTCGACCGCATCGAGCGGCGCTTCCCGGTCGCCGATGTGTGGCCGCTGTCCTCGCTGCAGGCCGGCATGCTGTTCCACGCCCAGATCGCCGAGACCTCGGTGGATGTGTACACCGGCCAGATCGTGCTCACGCTGACCGGCCGGGTGGACGCCGCCCGGCTGCGTGCGGCGGCGCAGGCACTGGTCGATCGGTACGAGAACCTGCGCACGGCCTTCGTCACCGATGACGAAGGCCACCCGGTGCAGGTGGTCCTGAAGGATATGCCGGTCGACTGGACCGAGCACGACCGCAGCGCCGCCGGGACGGCCGCCGACCTCATCGAGGCGGACCGGTTGCGGCGTTTCGATCTCGCCGAGCCGCCGCTGCTCCGGTTCACGCTGATCAGGACCGGAGCGGATACCTGGCAGTTCGTGGTGTCGAACCATCACATCCTGCTCGACGGCTGGTCCATGCCGCTGCTCATGCGGGATCTGCTGACCTTGTACGCGGTCCGGGCCGATACCACCGTGCTGCCGGCGGTCCATTCCTACCGGACCTTCCTGGCGTGGGTGGGCCGTCAGGATCGCCGGGCCTCGCTGGCCGCCTGGCAGACGGCGCTGGCGGGGGTCGAGGAACCGACCCTGCTGGTCCGCCCCGAAGCGGGCGGCTCCGAGATCACCGCACTGTCCGGTGAGTACGAGTTCGAGCTGGATACCGCGGCCACCGCCCGGATGACCGCGCTGGCCACCGAGGTCGGCGTGACGGCGAACACGGTGCTGCAGGTGGCGTGGGCGGTGCTGCTAGGCCGGCTGACCGGCCGCGACGATGTGCTCTTCGGCGCCACCGTCTCCGGTCGCCCGCCGGAACTGCCCGGCGTGGAGACCATGGTCGGGTTGTTCATCAACACGATCCCGGTGCGGGTGCGGTTCGATCAGGACGAGTCGGTGCGGACGGTGCTCGCCCGGGTCCAGGCCGAACAGGCCGATCTGCTGGATCACCACTATGTGGGCCTGGCGGATATCCAGGGTGCGGCGGGGATGGCTGCGCTGTTCGACACCCTGCTGGTGTTCGAGTCGTATCCGGTGGATGCCGCGGGTATCCAGGCGCAGGCCACCGATATCGACGGAATGACGGTCGCCGGCCTGGCCGGTATCGATGCCACGCACTACCCGCTGACCCTGGTCGCCGCGCTCGGCAAGACGCTGCGGATCCGGGCCGGGTACCGGCAGGACATGTTCGACGAGGCCGATGTGCGCCGGATCGCGGATCGGTTGGTCCGGATGCTGGACGGGATCGTCGCCGATCCGTCCGCCGCAGTCGGGGATATCGATCTGCTGGCCCCGGCCGAACGCGAACTGGTGCTCCAGCGCTGGAACGCGACTCACCATCCGGTCGATGCACGATTGCTGCCGGCCGAGTTCGCCGCGGCGGTCGCGAGGTATTCGGATCGGGTCGCGGTGTCGTTCGAGGGCGCCGAACTGACCTATGCGGAGTTCGCCGGACAGGTCAATCGTCTGGCGCGGCTGCTGATCGCCGAGGGCGTGGGGCCGGAATCACTGGTCGGTCTGGCGCTGCGGCGTTCGGTTGATCTGGTGGTGGCCATGTACGCGGTGGTCACCGCGGGTGGCGCGTATGTGCCCGTGGATCCCGAGCACCCGGCGGAGCGGACCGCGTATGTGCTCGAGACCGCGCGACCGGTCTGCGTGCTGACCTCGACGTCCGATGCCGGTGCTGTGCCCGAGGGGACAGGTGTGCCGGTACTGGCCATGGACACGCTGGAGCTGTCGGGCTACGCCGATGCCCCGGTCACGGATGCGGATCGTCGTGCGCCGTTGCGTGCGTCGAATACGGCGTATGTGATTTTCACGTCGGGTTCGACGGGTCGTCCGAAGGGTGTGGCGGTTTCGCATGCGGCGATCGTGAATCGTCTGGTGTGGATGCAGGCCGAGTACGGGTTGACCGCGTCGGATGTGGTGTTGCAGAAGACGCCGTCGACCTTCGATGTGTCGGTGTGGGAGTTCTTCTGGCCGTTGCAGATCGGTGCGCGGTTGGTGGTGGCCAAGCCCGAAGGCCATCGGGATCCGGAGTATCTGGCGGAGGTCATCGATTCCGAAGGTGTGACGGTCGCGCATTTCGTGCCGTCGATGCTCACGGTGTTCGTGGCGGCCCTGCCCGCTGATGCGCTGCGGTGTGGTTCGTTGCGGTTGGTGTTCTCTTCGGGTGAGGCGTTGGCGCCCAAGCCTGCGCACCGGTTGCGTGAACTGACCGGGACGGCTGTGCACAACTTGTATGGTCCGACGGAGGCCGCGGTCGATGTCACTTTCCATGAGGTGACGGATGCGGATGCCGTGGTGGTGCCGATCGGTGCGCCGGTGTTCAACACGCGGGTGTATGTGCTGGATGCCCGGTTGCGGCCGGTTCCGGTGGGTGTCGCGGGTGAGCTGTACCTGGCCGGTGCCCAGTTGGCGCGTGGGTATGTGGCGCGTCCGGATCTGTCGGCGGATCGGTTCGTGGCCGATCCGTTCGAGGTCGCGGAGCGGATGTATCGCACGGGTGACCTGGTGCGGTGGACCGCGGCCGGTGAGTTGGAGTATTTGGGTCGTACCGATTTCCAGGTGAAGTTGCGTGGTCTGCGCATCGAACTCGGTGAGATCGAATCCGCCCTGCTGGCCCAACCGCAGGTCGGTCAGGCCGTGGTGACGGTCGCGACCTCGCCGCTGGGCGAGCAACTGGTCGCCTATGTGGTGCCCGCGGCGGGCGCGCGGATCGAGTCCGTGGAATTGCTGGACGCGGTCCGTGCGGTGCTGCCGGCCTACATGGTGCCGGCGACCGTGCTGGAGCTGGACGAATTCCCGTTGAACCCGTCCGGCAAGCTGGATCGCAGGGCATTGCCGCAGCCGCAGTTCCAGGCGCGGGAGTTCCGGGCGCCCTCGACCCCGATCGAGGAGATCGTGGCCGGTGTCTACGCCGATGTGCTCGGTGCGGACCGGATCGGCGCCGACGACGACTTCTTCGCCCTGGGCGGCAACTCGCTGATCGCGACCCAGGTCGCGGCCCGCCTCGGCCGGGTGCTGGACGTCGAGGTCCCGGTGCGCGCGCTGTTCGAAGCGCCCACCGTGGCCGCGCTGGCCGCGCGGGCCGAACTGCGGTCCGAGGCCGGCGGGCGGGCGGCGCTGGTGCCACAGCCGCGTCCGACCCAGGTCCTGGAGTCGGGCGAGGTCGTGGAGCGGGTGCCGCTGTCGCTGGCACAGCAGCGCATGTGGTTCCTGAACCGCTTCGACCCGGATTCGTTCGTGGACAACATCCCGGTCGCGGTCCGGCTGTCCGGTGAGCTCGACACAGCGGCCCTGGCGGCCGCCCTCGGCGATGTGCTGGTGCGGCACGAATCGCTGCGGACCTTCTACCCGGAGGTCGACGGGACTCCGTTCCAGCAGGTGCTGCCGGCGGCCGAGGTGCTGCCGGAGCTGGCACCGGTCGAGGTCACGGCGGGTGACCTGCCCGCACGGCTGGCCGAGCTGGTGATGGCGGGCTTCGATGTGACCTCGAACGTGCCCTTCCGCGCCCGGCTCTACCGGCTCGGTGCGTCCGAGCATGTGCTCGGTTTCGTCGTCCACCACATCTCCGGTGACGGTTTCTCGATGGCACCGTTGCTCCGCGACGTGGTGACCGCCTACGTGGCGCGGACGGCCGGTGACGAGCCCGGCTGGGCGCCGCTGGAAGTGCAGTACGCCGACTTCGCGCTGTGGCAGCGGCAGGTACTGGGTTCGGAGGACGATCCCGAATCGGTGATCAACCAGCAGATCCGGTACTGGTCGCAGGAGCTGGCCGGGCTGCCGGATCAGCTGGACCTGCCGGCGGACCGGGCGCGGCCCGCGATCTCCTCGGGCCGGGGTGCGACCCACGCGTTCGAGATCGACGCCGAAACCCATGCCGGGCTGGCCGAACTGGCGCGGTCCGAAGGCGCGACCCTGTTCATGGCCGTGCACGCCGCCTTCGCGGTGCTGCTGTCGCGGTTGTCCGGGGAGACCGATATCGCGATCGGCACGCCGATCGCGGGTCGCGGTGAACGTGCCCTCGACGATCTGGTCGGTATGTTCGTCAACACCCTGGTGTTGCGGACGCCGGTCGATTCCGGGGCCGGGTTCACCGAACTGCTGGATTCGGTGCGCGGGACCGATATCGCCGCGTTCGGGCACGCCGATCTGCCGTTCGAACGTCTGGTGGAGATTCTCAACCCGGTGCGTTCGCAGGCCCGGCATCCGCTGTTCCAGGTGATGCTGGCGATGCAGAACACGCCGGCGGTGGACGCCGAGCTGTCCGGGCTGGCGATCGGCGCGGTCGAGATGCCCCTGGAGACCGCGAAGTTCGATCTGCAGCTGGACCTCGGCGAGCGGACCGGAACGGCCGGGATCGACGCGGTCTTCACCTACGCGACCGATCTGTTCGACCGCGAGACGGTCGCGCAGTTCGCTCAGCGTTTCGTCCGTTTGCTCAAGGCCGTGGTGAAGACGCCGGAGCGTCCGCTGGGCGATCTCCCGCTGCTGGACGCGCTGGAGGCCTCGGCGGTACTGCGCGGCGGGTACGGCCCGGAGCGCGCTGTCGATCCGGCCGCGACCCTGGCCGGGCTCTTCGCCGACCGGGTGGCGCGTACTCCGGAAGCGCCCGCGGTGACGTTCGAGGGGACAGGTCTGTCCTACGCCGAGTTCGCCGGTCGGGTGAACCGCCTGGCGCGGCATCTGATCTCGCTGGGTGTCGGACCGGATGTCCCGGTGGCACTGGGTATGCGGCGCTCGGTGGATCTGGTCGTGGCGATGTACGCGGTGATCACCGCCGGTGGTGCGTATGTGCCGCTGGATCCGGAGCAGCCCGCCGAGCGCACGGACTACATCCTGGCCACCGCGGACCCGGTCTGTGTAGTGACGAGTTCGGCGGACGGATTCACCACGGCGGACCGCCCGGTGGTGGTCGTGGACGCGATCGACCTCTCGACGTACGCCGATACACCGGTCACGGATGCGGATCGAGTGGCGCCGTTGCGTGCGTCGAATACGGCGTATGTGATTTTCACGTCGGGTTCGACGGGTCGTCCGAAGGGTGTGGCGGTTTCGCATGCGGCGATCGTGAATCGTCTGGTGTGGATGCAGTCCGAGTACGGTTTGGCCGCGTCGGATGTGGTGTTGCAGAAGACGCCGTCGACGTTCGATGTGTCGGTGTGGGAGTTCTTCTGGCCGTTGCAGGTCGGTGCGCGTCTGGTCGTCGCCAAGCCCGAAGGCCATCGGGATCCGGAGTATCTGGCGGAGGTCATCGATACCGAGGGCGTGACTGTCGCGCACTTCGTGCCGTCCATGCTGACGGTCTTCGTGGCGGCGCTGCCCGCCGACGCGGCGCGGTGTGGTTCGTTGCGGTTGGTGTTCTCTTCGGGTGAGGCGTTGGCGCCGAAGCCGGCGCAGCGGTTGCGGGAGTTGACCGGGACGGCTGTGCACAACTTGTACGGTCCGACCGAGGCCGCGGTCGATGTCACCTATCACGAGGTGACCGATGCCGATACCACGGTGGTGCCGATCGGTGCGCCGGTGTTCAACACGCGGGTGTATGTGCTGGATGCCCGGTTGCGGCCGGTTCCGGTGGGTGTCGCGGGTGAGCTGTATCTGTCGGGAGCCCAGTTGGCGCGTGGGTATGTGGCGCGTCCGGACCTGTCGGCGGATCGCTTTGTGGCCGATCCGTTCGAGGTCGCCGAGCGCATGTATCGCACGGGTGACCTGGTGCGGTGGACATCCGCGGGTGAGCTCGAATACCTCGGTCGCACCGACTTCCAGGTGAAGCTGCGGGGTCTGCGGATCGAACTCGGCGAAATCGAATCCGCGCTGACCGAGGTCGACGCGGTCGCGCAGGCCGTGGTGGTGCTCCGCGGTGACGCGCGTACCGGGGATCAGCTGGTCGGCTATGTGGTGCCGGCCGCCGGCGCCGCGGTCGATACCGACGCGCTGCGGGCCGCCCTGTCCGGCCGGTTGCCGTCCTACATGGTGCCCGCGGCGTTCGTCGTGCTCGACGCCTTCCCGCTGAATGCCAGCGGCAAGCTCGATCGCCGGGCGCTGCCCGAACCGGTCTTCGCGGCCAAGGCGTTCCGGGCGCCGTCCACTCCGATCGAGGAGATCGTGGCGGCGACCTTCGCCGACGTGCTGGGCGTGGAGCGGGTCGGCGCGGACGACGACTTCTTCGAGCTCGGCGGTAACTCCCTGGTCGGTATGCAGGTCGCGGCCCGGATCGGCGCGGCACTCGGTACCCAGGTGGCGGTCCGCGCGCTGTTCGAGGCGCCGACCGTGGCCGCCCTCGCCCTCCGGGTGGAGGAGTCCGGCGCCCGGTCCCGGCCGGAGCTGGTGGCCGGGCCGCGGCCCGAGCTGGTGCCGCTGTCCTACGCACAGCAGCGGATGTGGTTCCTGAACCAGTACGACACCTCCTCGGCGGCCTACAACCTGCCGATGGCGATCCGCCTCAGCGGTGATCTCGAGGTGGCGGCCCTGCGCGCGGCGCTCGGCGATGTGGTGGCCCGCCACGAATCGCTGCGGACCCGGTACCCGGAGCAGGGTGGCCGGCCGGTGCAGGAGATCCTGCCGGCCGACCGGGCGCTGCCGGTGCTGGAGCCGGAGCAGGTGTCCGCGGAGGATGTGACGGCAAAGATCGTCGAGTTCGCGACGACCGGTTTCGACGTGGCCGCCGCCGTGCCGGTGCGGGTCCGTCTCTTCGCCGTCTCACCCCGGGAATTCGTCCTGGTTGTGGTACTGCACCACATCGCCGGTGACGGGTTCTCGCTGGCGCCGCTGGCCCGGGACGTGATGACCGCGTACGCGGCGCGTGTCCAGGGCGAGTTGCCGGGCTGGGCGCCGTTGGCGGTGCAGTACGCCGACTACACGCTGTGGCAGCGGCAGGTGCTCGGCACCGAGGACGACCCGGACGCTCCGATGGCCCGCCAGATCGCGTTCTGGCAGAACACCCTCGCGGACCTGCCCGACGAACTGGTGCTGCCCACCGACCGGCCGCGTCCCGCGGTCGCGTCGCTGCGCGGTGCGCGGGTGCACGGCGAGCTGGACGCCGAGCTGGTGCGGAATCTGAACGCCCTGGCCCGCGCGCGCGGCGCGTCCATGTTCATGGTGCTGCACGCCGGATTGGCGGCGTTGCTGGCGCGGTTGTCCGGTAGCGAGGACATCGCGATCGGTACGCCGATCGCGGGTCGTGGCGAGCAGGCTCTGGACGATCTGGTCGGCATGTTCGTCAATACGCTGGTGCTGCGGACCGCGGTCGGCTCGGGCGAGACCTTCGCCGACCTGGTGGATCGGGCCCGCCGGACGGATCTGGACGCGTTCGGTAATGCCGATGTGCCGTTCGAGCGGTTGGTGGATCTGCTGGCGCCGGAGCGTTCGCAGGCCCGCAACCCGCTGTTCCAGGTGGCGCTGTCATTCCAGAACCAGGAGGCGCCGACGCTGGACCTGGCCGGGCTGACCGTCGCCGGGGTGGAGATCGCCGACGATGTGGCGCGCTTCGACCTCCAGTTCTCGCTGGGCGAAAACGGCTCGGGCGGTCTGGACCTGGTGGTGAACTACGCCACCGAACTGTTCGACGAGGCCACCGCGTCCACGATGATCACCTGGTTCCAGCGGTTGCTGTCGGCGGTCGCCGCCGACCCGGACGCGGTGCTCGGCGATCTCGAACTGTTCGATCCGAGCGAACGTCGCGAGGTCCTGTCCCGTACGGGTGGTCCGGCGGTGTCGGCGTCGACGTTGCCGGAGTTGCTGGCCGCGGCGGTGGCGGTGGATCCGTCGGCGCCGGCGGTGGTGTTCGAGGGCGCCAGGTACTCCTACGGTGAGTTCGACCAGCGGTCGAACCGGTTGGCGCAGGTGCTGATCGAGCGGTGCTTGGGTGCCGAGGATTTGGTGGCGGTGGCGGTGCCGCGGTCGGCGGATTCGGTGCTGGCCGAATGGGCTGTCACCAAGTCGGGTGCGGCGTTCTTGCCGATCGATCCGACCTACCCGGCGGACCGTATCGCGCATATGCTCTCCGACTCGGGTGCGCCGGTGGGTATCACGGTGTCGAGTGTGCGGGCCGATCTCCCCGACTCGGTGGACTGGCTGGTTCTCGACGAGTTGGCGCTGGACACGTATCCGGCCGATCCGATTACCGATGCGGACCGGGTGTGGCCGTTGACCCCGGCGAACACGGCGTATGTCATCTACACGTCCGGTTCGACCGGTTTGCCCAAGGGCGTTGTCGTTTCGCATGCCGGTTTGGCGAATTTCAGTGCCGAGCAGGTCGAGCGTTATCGCCTCGACGCGAACACGCGGGCGCTGGCTTTCGCTTCCCCGTCGTTCGATGCCTCGATCCTGGAGTTGTTGCTGGCGGTGGGTTCGGCCGGTGCCCTCGTGGTGGTGCCGACCGGAACCTACGGTGGTGCCGAGCTGGGTGAGTTGATTTCCCGTGAGGGTGTGACGGTTGGTTTGATCACGCCGTCGGTGCTGGGCTCGCTGGATCCGGCCGATCTTGCGGGGATGGAAGTGATCATCGCCGGTGGTGAGGCCATTTCGGCGGATTTGGTGGCGAAGTGGTCGACCACACCCGAGGGTGGTGTCGAGCGTCGCTTCCATAATGCCTACGGTCCGACCGAGGCCACTATCGCTACGAATATCAGTGGTGTGTTGCATGCCGGTGATCGGGTCACGATCGGTGGCCCGGTGCGGGGCATGCGGACTCTGGTGCTCGACGACCGTCTCAACCCGGTGCCCGAGGGTGTCGCCGGTGAACTGTATGTCGGTGGGATCCAGCTGGCCCGTGGGTACCACGCCCGTGCCGGTTTGACCGCCGAGCGGTTCGTCGCCGATCCGTACGGTGAGCCCGGTGCCCGGCTCTACCGCACAGGTGATGTGGTTCGGTGGCGTCGTGATGCCGCCGGTGACCCGGCGGTGGAGTACGTGGGCCGTAATGACTTCCAGGTCAAGGTTCGTGGTTTCCGTATCGAGCTGGGTGAGATCGATGCGGCGCTGACCTCGCACGACACCGTGGATTTCGCGGTCACGACCGGACACAAGAATGCCGCCGGTGCGGTATCGCTGGTGTCCTACGTGGTGGCGACCCCCGGCGCCGCGGTGGATGTCACGGCGCTGACCGGGTACGTCGCCGAACGGCTGCCCGACTACATGGTGCCGGCGGCCGTCATGGTCATCGATCGGATCCCGCTGACCCCCGCCGGGAAGCTGGATCGCAAGGCGCTGCCCGAACCGGTGTTCCAGGCGCGTACCGCCTTCCGCGGGCCGCGGACCCCGGTCGAGCAGATCATCGCGGAGGTATTCGCCGAGGTCCTGGGCGTGGACCGGGTGGGTGTGGACGATTCGTTCTTCGCCCTCGGCGGCGACAGCATCGTGTCCATTCAGCTGGTGTCCCGCGCGAAGGCGCGCGGGGTGGTGTTCACCCCGCGGCACGTCTTCGAACAGCGGACGGTGGCCGGACTGGCCGCGGTGGCCGAATCCGCGGATGCCGACAGCGTGACGCGCACGCTCGTCGAACTGCCGGGTGGCGGTGTCGGCACCATGCCGCTGACGCCGATCGTGCGGTTCATGGCCGAACGGCCCGGTTCCTTCGGGCGTTTCCACCAGCTCATCACCCTGGACCTCCCGATCGGCATCGACCGGGAAACCATTGCCGCCGTGGTGGGCCCGGTGGTGGATCGGCACGATATGTTGCGGTCGCGGCTGTACGCCACCGACGGCGACTGGATCGTGGAAACGGGCGCACCGGGCAGCGTCGATGTGGACGCGCTGATCGACCACACCGTGTTCGACGGCGCCCTCACGAGTGCCGAGCTGTCCGAGGTCGCCACCGCCGCAGTCGATTCCGCGCTGGATCGGCTCGATCCCGAGCGCGGTGTGGTGGTCCGGTTCGTCTGGCTGGAGCCCGACACCGGTGAGCGCGCCGGCCACCTGGTGGTCATCGTGCACCACCTCGCGGTCGACGGTGTGTCGTGGCGCGTCCTGGTGCCCGATCTGGTGTTGTCCGCTGTCGCGCGCAGCGCCGGCCAGGTCCCCGAACTGCCCGCGCCGGTCACCTCCATGCGGACCTGGGCGCATGCGCTCGAACAGAACGCGCACAGCGCGGAGCGGCTCGCGGAACTGGAGTACTGGCGGACCGTGGCCGGCACCGCCGACCCGCTGCTCACCGAGCGTCCGCTGGATCCCACGGTGGATACCGCCGGAGTCGTCGCGGTGCACGCGGTGCAGGTCTCGCCGGAGGTCACCCAGACCCTGCTCACCACTGTTCCGGCGCTGTTCCACGGCGGTGTGAACGACGGTCTGCTGACCGCACTCGTCCTGGCGACCGCCGCCTGGCGGGCGCGGCGGGCGCCCGGCGTCGCGCTGGACGATCCGCTGCTGATCCGGCTCGAGGGTCACGGCCGTGAAGAGGAGATCGTGCCCGGGGCCGATCTGTCCCGCACGGTCGGCTGGTTCACCGCGCTCTTCCCGGTCCGCTTCGAGCCCGCCGGTATCGATATCGAGGCCGCGCTCGCCGGCGAGCCGGAACTGGGCGCCGCGCTCAAGCGCGTCAAGGAGCAACTGCTCGCGGTCCCGGACAAGGGCGTCGGTTACGGTCTGCTGCGGTACATGAACTCCGAGACCGCCGCCGAATTCCCGCGGAATATGCCGGGCCAGGTGAACTTCAACTACCTGGGCCGCGTCGGCGCCGGCGAGATCTCCGAAGAGATGCACGGCTTCGGCTGGCTTCCGACGGCCGATCTGGCCGTGGACGTCGGTTACGACGCGGATATGCCGGCCATGGCGCTGCTGGACATCAACGCCGTCGTGGTCGGCGATACGCTGACCGCGCGCATCGGCTATCCGTCCACGCTGTTGTCGTCGGACGAGGCCCGCGAATTCGGTGACCTGTGGGTGGCGGCACTGGAAGCGGTGGCCCGCCATGCCGATTCCGCGGACGCGGGCGGCCATACCCCGTCGGACTTCCCGTTGGTCACGGTGTCGCAGCCGGCCGTCGAGGAGATCGAGCAGCGGTTCCCGAAGCGGGTCGCCGACCTGTGGCCGCTGTCCTCGTTGCAGGCCGGCATGCTGTTCCACGCGCAGCTCGCCGCCACCTCGGTGGACGTGTACACCGCGCAGGCGGTGCTCACACTGACCGGCCGGGTGGACGCCGAACGGCTGCGGGCGGCCGCCCAGGCCCTGGTGGATCGCTACGAGAACCTGCGCACGGTGTTCGTCACCGACCGGGCGGGCAACTCGGTGCAGGTCGTGCTCGAAGACGTGCCGGTCGACTGGACCGAGCACGATCGCAGCGCTACCGGCACGGCCGCCGATCTCGTCGACGCCGACCGGCTGCGGCGCTTCGATCTGGCCGAGCCGCGACTGATCAGGTTCACGCTGATCAAGACCGGAGCCGACACCTGGCAGTTCGTGGTGTCCAACCACCACATCGTGCTCGACGGCTGGTCCATGCCGCTGCTCATGCAGGATCTGCTGACGCTCTACGCGGTACGCGCCGACAGCAGCGTGCTGCCCGCGGCCCGCTCCTACCGGCATTTCCTGGACTGGGTCGGCCGGCAGGATCACCCGGCCTCGCTGGCGGCCTGGGCCGAGGCGCTCGCCGGGGTGAGCGAGCCGACCCTGCTCAGCCGCCCGGAGACCGGCGGCGGCGATGCCGCGCACGAGATCGAGGCCCTGTCCGGCGAATACGCCTTCGAACTCGACGCCGCGGCGACGGCGCGGATCACCGCGCTGGCCGCCGAACTCGGTATCACCCCCAACACGGTGCTGCAGGTGGCGTGGGCGATACTGCTCGGCCGGATCACCGGCCGCGACGATGTGCTGTTCGGCGCCACCGTCTCCGGCCGCCCACCGCAGCTGGCCGGGGTGGAGACCATGGTCGGGTTGTTCATCAACACCGTCCCGGTGCGAGTGCGCTTCGATCAGGACGAGCCCGCGCGTGAACTGCTCACCCGGACCCAGGGTGAACAAGCCGATCTGCTGGATCACCACTATGTGGGCCTGGCGGATATCCAGGGCGCGGCGGGGATGGCGACACTCTTCGACACCCTGCTGGTGTTCGAGTCGTATCCGGTGGATGCCGCGGGTATCCAGGCGCAGGCCACCGATATCGACGGGATGGCGGTGACCGGATTGAGCGCGGTCGACGCCACCCACTACCCGCTCAGCCTGATCGCCGCACTGGGCAGCACGCTGCGGATTCGTGCCGGCTATCAGCTGGATATGTTCGACGAGGCCGATGTGCGCCGGATCGCCGACCGGTTGGTGCGGGTGCTCACCGCCCTCACCGATGCGCCCGACCGGCGGATCGGTGAAATCGAACTACTGGACAGCGGGGAACGCGACCAGGTGCTGCGCGGGTGGAACGACACCGCGCACACCGTCGATACCACCGCCACCCTGGCCTCGATGTTCTACGCGCAGGGCGTCCGTACCCCGGACGCGCCCGCACTGACCTTCGGGACCGAGACCCTGTCCTACGCCGAGTTCACGACACGGGTGAATCTGCTCGCCCGGTGGCTGATCGCCCGCGGTGTGGGTCCGGAGTCGTATGTGGCCCTGGGTATGCGGCGTTCGATCGATCTGGTGGTCGGTATGTACGCGGTCACCGTCGCCGGTGGCGCCTACGTACCGCTGGATCCGGATCATCCGGCCGAGCGCACCGAGTACATCCTGGCCACCGCCGACCCGATCTGCGTGCTCACCTCCGGCGACGATCTGCCGACCGATACCGCTCAGGTACGGATCGACAGGCTGGATCTGGGCGCGTACGCGGATACACCGGTCACGGATGCGGATCGTCGTGCGCCGTTGCGTGCGTCGAATACGGCGTATGTGATTTTCACGTCGGGTTCGACGGGTCGTCCGAAGGGTGTGGCGGTTTCGCATGCGGCGATCGTGAATCGTCTGGTGTGGATGCAGGCCGAGTACGGTTTGGAATCCACCGACGTGGTGTTGCAGAAGACGCCGTCGACCTTCGATGTGTCGGTGTGGGAGTTCTTCTGGCCGTTGCAGATCGGTGCGCGGTTGGTGGTGGCCAAGCCGGATGGTCATCGGGATCCGGAGTATCTGGCCGAGGTCATCGATTCCGAGGGTGTGACGGTGGCGCATTTCGTGCCGTCGATGCTCACGGTGTTCGTGGCGGCGCTGCCCGCCGATGCGCTGCGGTGTGGTTCGTTGCGGTTGGTGTTCTCTTCGGGTGAGGCGTTGGCGCCGAAGCCTGCGCATCGGTTGCGTGAACTGACCGGGACGGCTGTGCACAACTTGTATGGTCCGACGGAGGCCGCGGTCGATGTCACTTTCCATGAGGTGACGGATGCGGATGCCGTGGTGGTGCCGATCGGTGCGCCGGTGTTCAACACTCGGGTGTATGTGCTGGATGCGCGGTTGCGGCCGGTTCCGGTGGGTGTCGCGGGTGAGCTGTACCTGGCCGGTGCCCAGTTGGCGCGTGGGTATGTGGCGCGGCCCGACCTGAGTGCGGATCGGTTCGTGGCGAGCCCCTTCGATACCGGCGAGCGGATGTATCGCACCGGCGACGTCGTGCGCTGGAACTCCGCCGGTGAACTCGAATACCTGGGCCGCTCCGACTTCCAGGTGAAGCTGCGCGGTCTGCGTATCGAACTCGGCGAGATCGAAACGGCGCTGACCGATATCGAAGAGGTCGGCCAGGCCGTAGTGGTCATGCGTAGCGATGCGCGCACCGGTGACCAGCTCGTCGGCTACCTGGTACCCGAGGCGGGAGCGCTGCTCGATATCGAGGAAGTGCGTGAGGATCTGGCCGCCCGTCTGCCGTCGTATATGACCCCGGCCGCCTTCGTGGTGCTCGACGAGCTGCCGCTGGGCGCCAGCGGCAAGCTGGATCGTCGTGCGCTGCCCGCGCCGGTATTCGAGGCCCGGGTCTTCCGGGCGCCGTCCACTCCGATCGAGGAGATCGTGGCGACGACGTTCGCCGAGGTCCTCGGCGTGGAACGGGTCGGCGCGGACGACGATTTCTTCGCCCTCGGTGGTAACTCGCTGAGCGCGACCCGGGTGGCGGCGCGGTTGTCGGCGGCGCTGGACACCGATCTCGCGGTGCGGGAACTGTTCGAGGCCTCGACAGTGGCCGCGCTGGCGGCGCGCGCCGAAACGCATTCGGGTGCGGGCCGCCGGATTCCGCTGGTGCCGCAGCCGCGGCCGACGCAGACACTGGCCTCGGGCGAGATCGTGGAGCGGGTCCCGCTGTCGCTGGCCCAGCAGCGGATGTGGTTCCTGAACCGGTTCGATCCGGAATCGGCCGCGGACAATATGCCGATCGCGGTGCGGTTGTCGGGTCTGCTGGACCGGCAGGCCATGCAGATCGCCATCGCCGATGTGCTGGCGCGGCACGAATCGCTGCGCACGTACTACCCCGAGGTGGACGGGACACCGTTCCAGCAGGTGGTGCCGACGGCGGCGGTGATCCCCGATCTGACCCCGGTGGATGTCTCGGAGGCCGACCTGTTCGCGCGGGTCGCCGAATTCCTCTCGGCCGGTTTCGATGTCACCACCGGTGTGCCGTTCCGGGTCCGGCTGTTCGAGGTGGACCCGACCGAGCACGTGCTGGTGCTCGTCGTGCACCACATCTCGTCCGACGGTTTCTCCATGGGTCCGCTGGCTCGCGATGTGATCACCGCCTACAGCGCCCGCATCGAGGGCGGCGAACCGGGCTGGCGCCCGCTCGAGGTGCAGTACGCCGATTACGCACTGTGGCAGCGGCAGGTACTGGGTTCGGAGGACGATCCGGATTCGGTCATCGCCGCGCAGCTCGCGTACTGGTCCACGGCACTGGCGGGTATCCCGGATCAGCTGGATCTGCCCGCCGACCGGCCGCGGCCCGCCGTGGCCTCCGGGCGCGGCTCGAGTCTCACCTTCGAGATCGACGATGCGGTACACGCCGACCTGGTCGAACTGGCGCGCCGCCACGGCGTGACCTTCTTCATGGTCGTGCACGCCGCGTTCGCGGTGCTGCTGTCGCGGTTGTCCGGAGAATCCGACATCGTCGTCGGCACCCCGGTCGCCGGGCGTGGTGAACGCGCGCTCGACGATGTGATCGGCATGTTCGTCAACACACTGGCGCTGCGTACCCCGATCGACTCCGGTGCCGGTTTCGCCGAGCTGCTGGAGAACGTGCGCGGCAGTGATGTGGCCGCGTTCGGCCATGCGGATCTGCCGTTCGAGCGGCTGGTCGAGGTGCTGAACCCGGTCCGGTCGCAGGCGCGGCACCCGCTGTTCCAGGTGATGCTGTCGCTGCAGAACAACAATCCGCAGGTCAAGGGCGAACTGCCCGGCTTGGCGATCAGCGGTATCGAATCGCCCATCGAGACGGCGAAGTTCGACCTGCATCTGGAACTGGCCGAACGGATCGGTCCGGCCGAGGCCGCGGCGAATATCGCCCGCGGTGTCACCGCCAAGTTCATCTACGCGACGGATCTGTTCGATGAGGCCACGGTGGCCGGGTTCGCCGAGCGGTTCACCCGGCTGCTGCACGCGGTCGTCGCCGATCCCGCGGCTCCGGTCGGGGATCTCGAGGTCCTGGCGCCGGCCGAGCGGGCACAGGTGCTGACCGACTGGAACGCCACCGGACACGCGGTGCCCACGGCACTGCTGCTCGACGGATTCCACCGGGCGGTCGCCGAGTACCCGGATCGGATCGCGCTGAGCTCCGGCGGTGTCGAGGTCACGTACGCGGAGCTGGCCACGCGGGTCAACCGTCTGGCCAGGCATCTGATCGCCCAGGGCGTGGGACCGGAGTCGCTGGTCGGGCTACTGGTACCGCGGTCGCTGGACCTGGTGGTCGGTATGTACGCCGTCGTCGCCGCCGGTGGTGCCTACGTACCCCTGGACCCGGCGCATCCGGCCGAACGGATCCGGCACATCCTGGATACCGCGGCCCCGGTCTGTGTCCTGTCGACCACCACCGACGCCGCGGTGCTCGACGCCGATGTTCCGGTGTTCACGCTGGACACCGTGGATGTCGGCGGGTACGCGGACACCCCGGTCACCGACACCGATCGGCTCGCGCCGCTGCGTTCCGGCAACACCGCGTATGTGATCTTCACCTCCGGGTCGACGGGCCGCCCGAAGGGTGTGGCGGTCTCGCATGCGGCGGTCGCCAATCAGATCGGCTGGATCGTGGGCGAATACGACATCGCCCGCGACGATGTGGTGCTGTTCAAGACCCCCGCGACCTTCGACGTCTCGGTGTGGGAGTTGTTCGCGCCGTTGACGGTCGGCGCGCGCATGGTGATCGCCGAACCGGACGGCCACCGCGACCCGCGGTACCTGGCGACGGTGATCGCCGAACAGGGTGTGACGGTGACATCGTTCGTGCCGTCGATGCTGTCGGTGTTCGCCGAGAGCGCGGCCGCCGTTCCGGGTGCCTGGTCGTCGCTGCGGATGCTGTTCGTGGCCGGTGAAGCCTTCACCGGCGACGTGGTCGCGGCGGTGCGCCGGGTCAGTGAGGTGGCGCTGTACAACCTGTACGGCCCGACCGAGTTCACCGTGCACGCCACGCATGCCGCGGTCGCCGGGAACGTGTCCGGCGCGGTACCCATCGGTGGTCCGGTGTGGAACGCGCAGGCCTATGTGCTGGATGCGCGGCTGCGGCCGGTACCGGCGGGTGTCACCGGTGAGCTCTACCTGGCCGGTGCGCAGCTGGCACGCGGTTATGTGGGCCGCCCGGACCTGAGCGCGGACCGCTTCGTGGCGAGCCCGTTCGGTGCCGGTGAACGCATGTACCGCACCGGTGACGTGGTGCGCTGGACCGCCACCGGCGAGCTGGTCTATGTGGGCCGCTCCGACTTCCAGGTGAAGGTGCGCGGCCAGCGCATCGAACTGGGCGAGATCGAGGCGGCGCTCACCGAGCACGACACGGTGGCGCGCGCGGTGGTCGTCGCCAAGACGGATCCGAGCACCGGCGACCGGCTCGTCGGCTATGTGGTGCCCGCCAAGGACACCGTGATCGACACCGAGGAACTGCGCACCCGGCTGACCGGCCGGCTGCCGGCCTACATGGTCCCCACCGTGATCATGGTGCTCGACGAGTTGCCGCTGAACGCCTCGGGCAAGCTGGATCGCCGGGCATTGCCCGAACCGGTGTTCGAGGTCCGGCAGTTCCGGGCGCCCTCGACTCCGATCGAGGAGATCGTGGCCGGGATCTACGCCGAGGTGCTCGAGATCGACCGGGTCGGCGCGGACGACGATTTCTTCGCCCTGGGCGGCAACTCGCTGATCGCCACCCAGGTCGCGGCCCGGCTCGGCGCGGCGCTGGACACCACCGTCGCGGTCCGGGCGCTGTTCGAGGCCTCCACCGTGTCGGCGCTGGCGGCGCGGGTCGAACAGCACGCCGGAACCGGTGAACGCTTGGCTCTCGCGGCCGGGCCGCGTCCCGAGCGCTTGCCGTTGTCCCTGGCCCAGCAGCGGATGTGGCTGATCAACCAGTTCGATCCGAGTTCGGCCGCGTACAACATTCCGCTCGCCATCCGGCTCACCGGCGCACTCGACGTCGCGGCGATGCAGGCCGCGGTCATCGATGTGCTGGAGCGGCACGAATCGCTGCGCACCAGGTATCCGGCCGATTCCGATGGGCTGCCGTACCAGGAGATCCTGCCGGCCGCGCAGGTACTGCCCGGCGGGTTGACCGTCGAATCGGCGGATGATCCGGTGGCCCGGATCGGCGAACTGATGTCCACCGGTTTCGACGCCACCACCGAAGTCCCGGTGCGGGCACTGCTGCTCGGCATCGGACCCGATGAGCATGTGCTGGCGTTCGTCGCGCACCACATCACGGCCGACGGTGCGTCGATGGCGCCACTGGCCCGCGATCTGGTGACGGCCTACCTCGCCCGGGTCGGTGGAGACGCCCCCGGGTGGTCGCCGCTGCCGGTGCAGTACGCCGATTACGCCCTCTGGCAACGCGCCGTGATCGGCGACGAGACCGACGGGACCTCGGTCGCCGCCGGACAGCTGGCGTACTGGCAGAAGCAGCTCGACGGGGTCGCCGACGATGTCGAACTGCCGTTGGACCGGCCGCGTCCGGCGGTGCCGTCGATGCGCGGCGGTATCACCGGCTTCGGGGTGGACGCCGAGATCCACCGGTTGCTGGACGAAGCGGCGCGGGCCCGGGGCGTCACCCTGTTCATGGTGATGCACGCCGCCGTGGCGATCTTGCTGTCCCGGCTCACCGGGGCGAACGATATCGTCGTCGGCACCCCCGTCGCCGGTCGTGGCGAACAGCAACTCGACGGCCTGGTCGGCATGTTCGTCAACACCCTGGCCCTGCGGACCAAGGTGGATCCGACCATGACGTTCGCCGAACTGCTCGACCACGCGCGGGAGACCGACCTGTCGGCCTTCGCCAACGGCGATATCCCGTTCGAGCGGGTGGTGGAAGCGGTCCTGCCCGACCGGGCGACCGCGTACAACCCGCTCTTCGATGTGGCGCTGTCGTTCCAGAACACCGAGCAGGCCACCGTGGATCTGCCCGGCCTGACCGTGCAGGCCCTCGATCAGGGTGCGCTCGCCGCGAAATTCGATCTGCAGATCGGTATCGATCCGCAGCGCGATGCCGACGGCGGCTACGGCGAACTGTATTCGGTGTTCAACTACGCCACCGACCTGTTCGACGAGTCGACTGTGCAGTCCTTCGGCCGGCGGTTCGAACGGATCCTCGCGGCGGTGGCCGCCGATCCGCGCATCCGGGTCGGTGATATCGACATCCTGGACGCCGCCGAACGTGAGCGGATGGCGGCACCTGTACAGCAGGCGGCCAATACCGCCACCTCGGGTACCGCGCTGCCGCAGACGCTGCGGGCTTCGGTGGAGGACGATCCGGACGGGCCCGCCGTGGTGTGGGGCGAGGAAGAGATCTCCTACCAGGAGCTGGACGCACGATCGTCGCGACTGGCCCGGGTCCTGATCGCGCGCGGCCACGGGCCGGGCAGCGGTCTGGTGGTCCGGCTCGAGCGCGGAGTCGAGGCGGCGGTGGCGACCTGGGCGGTCCTCAAGGCGGGTGCGGCGCTGGTACCGGCCGACGCGGTGGCGGCCGCCGCGGCCGCCGGTCTGGTGGTCGAGGCCGGCATCACGGCAGGTGCGTCGCCGGCCGCGCCGGGTGTGGACTGGCTCGTATTGGACGATCCGGCGACTGCCGCCGAGGTCGCGGAGCAGTCGTCGCGTCCGGTCACCTACACGCACCGGCTCCGGCCGTTGAGCGGCAGCGATCCGGTGTGTGTGACGGCCGGCGGTCGTCTCGTCTCCTACGACGAGCTGGCGGGCGTGGTCGCCGAGGTGCACAGCGTCACCGAGCTGACCTACGAGTCCCGTACCTTCCGGTACGGCGGGGTCGACGGACCGGCCGCGGTCGTCGAGATCGTGGCGGCCGGTGCGGCCGGCGCGTCGATCGTGCTGGTCCCGGAGGTCAGCGGCGAGGCACTCGGTGGTGAATGGGTCACCCACCTGTGGATCGACTCGGCCGGCCTGGCCGCGCTCGATCCGGAGCCCATGGAGGATCTGTCCGCCTTGATCCTGGAAGAAGCGGGACGACCGGACGGGCAGTGGACCCAGGTGGAGAATGTGGTCGATCTGACCGCTGTACTCGACTGATATCGGTCGCGGCCGCGGATCCGCGTCGCCCGGCGTTCCCGCGCCGGGCGACGCTCGTCACCGGGCCCGCGCGGACCGTGACGGTAACGGCCGGGCCGTACTCGACCATGTAATGATGGAAGACTGCGAGTGCCGCGGCGGTCGGTCGTGCCCTGAGAGGGTTCGGCCACGGACGCCGCGTCGGGGTGTCGGGTTAGCCCGGGGTGCCCCGCGCAGGAAGCGAAACGGCAGGTGAGACAGGTTGATGGGTTCTGTTGTCGGTGATCGGACGGGCCATCTCCAGGAAGTGATGATGCGAGGATGACCCGAACGGCACGCACCCGGCCCACCCGCGCCCGGCGCCCCCGGTTCACCAGCCTGCCCCAGCTCATGGCCACGGCCGTCGAGACCAACCCCACCGGTATCGCCGTCCGCTATGCCGACGCCACCGATACTCTCGGTCAGCTCACCTACGCCGAGCTCGACGAACGCTCCAGCCGCCTGGCCCGGTTGCTCATCGCGCGCGGGATCGGCCCCGAGGATCTGGTCGCGATCGGTATCCCGCGCTCGATCGACTCGGTGGTCGCGGTCTGGGCGGTCGCCAAAACCGGCGCCGGCTTCGTGCCGGTGGATGTGAAGTACCCCATCGACCGCATCACCCATATGGTGCGCGATTCCGGCGTCGTCTTCGGTCTGTCCGTGGCGGAGTCGATGGCCGGACTGCCGCAAGAGGTGCAGTGGCTCGCGGTCGACAGCGCGGATACCGCCGCGGCGCTCGAGCAGTATCCGGCCGAACCGGTGTCCTTCGATGAACGGCTGCGCCCGTTGCGTGCCGAACATCCGGCCTACGTCATCTACACCTCGGGTTCGACCGGCAAGCCGAAGGGTGTCGTGGTCACCCAGGCCGGTCTGGCCGGGTTCTGCGCCGAGGAGTGCGAACGGTTCGAGGTGGACGCCACCGCCCAGGTGCTGCATTTCGCGTCGCCGTCCTTCGATATCTCGGTCAACGAACTGCTGATCGCGATCGGTGCCGCGGCGGCCCTGGTGGTGGTCGCGCCCACCGTGTACGGCGGTGACGAGCTGGCCGCGCTGTTGCGGCGCGAGCGGGTGACCCATGTCATCATGACCCCCTCCGCGCTGTCGTCGGTGGAACCGGCCGGCCTGAGCGATGTCCGAGTGGTGATCGTCGGCGGCGAGGCGTGCCCCCCGGAACTGGTACGGCGCTGGGCCGGAACCCTGGTGGAAGGCCGGCCGCGCCTGTTCTTCAACGGGTACGGACCCACCGAGACCACCATCCTGGTGAATATCAGCACCCCGCTGAAACCGGGCGAACCGGTCGATATCGGCGCGCCGATGCGCAATGTCACCGAATACGTCCTCGACGAACAGTTGCGGCCGCTGCCCACCGGCGTGACGGGCGAGCTCTACGTCGCCGGTATCCAGTTGGCGCGCGGCTATCACAACCGTCCCGGCCTGACCGCCGATCGTTTCGTGGCCAATCCGTTCGACGACAGCGGTTCCCGGCTCTACCGCACCGGCGATCTGGTGCGCTGGCGCGCGGACGGTTCGGTGGACTATCTGGGCCGTAACGATTTCCAGGTGAAGATCCGCGGTTTCCGTATCGAACTGGGCGAGATCGACGCGGTGCTGGCCGGCCACGATTCGGTGGATTTCGCGGTGACCGTCGGGTACGAACCCCCCAGCGGTGCCACCGTCCTGGCCGCCTACGTGCACGCGGCCGCCGGGGCCGTGGTCGATACCGACGAGTTGCTGGCCCTGGCCGAGAGCCGGCTGCCCGCGTACATGGTCCCGGCGAGTATCACGGTGCTGGACACGATCCCGCTGACACCGGTCGGGAAGCTGGATCGCCGGGCGCTGCCCGAGCCGCATCTGGGCACCAGTGTGTACCGCGAGCCGGAGACCTGGCTGGAGAAGCAGGTCGCCGCCGTGTTCGCCGACCTGCTGAATCCGGTGGATCCGGTCGGTGCCGATGACAACTTCTTCGACCTCGGCGGTAATTCGCTGATCGCGACCCAGGTGGTGGCCCGGCTGGGTGCCGCGGTGGACGCTCGTATCCCGGCGCGGATCATTTTCGAGGCCTCGACCGTGGCCCGGCTCGCGGAACGGCTCGCCGAGCTCGGCGGAACAGGCGAGGAGCATCGGGCACTCACCGCGCGGCCGCGTCCGGAGCGGGTGCCGCTCTCGCTGGCGCAGCAGCGGATGTGGTTCCTGAACAGGTTCGACGAGAATTCCGCCGCGTACAGCATCCCGGTCGCGGTGCGGTTGTCCGGCGCCCTGGATGTGGCCGCCCTGCGCGCGGCGATCGGCGATCTGGTCGCGCGGCACGAGGTGCTGCGGACCTATTACCCGGAGACCGAGCAGGGCCCGGTGCAGGTCGTGCTGCCGCTCGACGGGCCGGGGGTCGAACTGGAGACCCGGGTCGTCGCACCGGAGGCGATCGAGACCGCGCTGGTCGAGTTGCTGTCGACGCCCTTCGACGTCACCGAAGAGGTACCGCTGCGGGTCGCCCTGTTCGAGATCGACGGTACGCCGGACGAATACGTGCTGGCGCTGGTGGTGCACCATATCGCCGCCGACGGCGCCTCGACGGGGCCGCTGACCCGGGACCTGATGGCCGCGTACGTGGCCCGGGCCGCGGGTACGGAGCCGGGTTGGCAGCCGCTACCCGTGCAGTATGCGGACTTCGCGCTGTGGCAGCGCGAAGTGCTGGGCGATGAATCCGATCCGGAATCCCTGGTGCACAAACAGATCGAGTACTGGCGCGCGGCGCTGGCGGATCTGCCCGATCAGCTGGAGCTCCCGGCCGATCGTCCGCGCCCGGCGATCCAGTCGTATGCGGGTGGCCGGATCGAGGTGCTGGTCGACGCCCGTACGCACGCGGCGCTACTGGAGGTGGCGCGGGCCGCGAACGCGACCCCGTTCATGGTGATCCACTCCGCGTTCGCCGTGCTGCTGTCGCGGCTGTCCGGCACCACCGATATCGCGGTCGGTACACCGCTGGCCGGTCGCGGCGAGGAAGCGCTCGACGATCTGATCGGCATGTTCGTGAACACGGTGGTGTTCCGGACGCAGCTGGATCCGGGTGAGACATTCGCCGATCTGCTGGCCCGCCAGCGCGAGATCGATGTCGCCGCACTGGCCCATGCCGATGTCCCGTTCGAACAGCTGGTGGAGGTGCTCAACCCGGTCCGCTCCACGGCGCGACATCCGCTGTTCCAGGTGGGCCTGTCGTTCCAGAACCTGGCGCAGACCGCCCTGGAGCTGCCCGGACTGGCGGTTTCGGGGGTGGAACTCGACACCGAGCTGTCGCAGTTCGACCTGCATCTGATCATCGGCGACCGGTACGACGAGTCGGGTGCGCCGGTGGGTATGGGTGGTGTGCTGACCTATGCCAGTGCGCTGTTCGATCGGTCCACCGCGCAGGGATTCGTGGATCGGTTCCTGCGGTTGCTGGGTGAGATCGTTGCGGCGCCGGAGACGGTGGTCGGTGAGTTGGAGATTCTGGCTCCGGCCGAACGGGCGGCGCTCGCGGAGCGCAATTCCACGGTGCGCGAGCTCGAACCGGCGGAGACCCTGGCTTCGCTGTTGGATGCCACGGTCGCGGCGACGCCCGATGCGGTGGCGCTGGTGGCCGCCGATGGTGCGCAGCTCACTTATGCGGAGTTGGGTGCGCGGGTCAATCGGTTGGCCCGGTGTCTGATCGCGCAGGGTGTGGGTCCGCAGGATCGGGTCGTGCTGGGGTTGCGGCGGTCGGTGGATCTGGTCGTGGCGATGTATGCGGTCACCGCCGCGGGTGGTGTGTATGTGCCGGTGGATCCCGATCAGGCGGCCGAACGCAGCGACTACATCGTCGGCACCGCGGCACCGGTATGTGTGCTGACGAATACCGACGGTGGATTCGGTACCGGTACCGCGGGTGTGCGGGTCGATGTGCCGGTGGTGGTGCTCGACGAGCTCGAGCTCGCGGATTTCGACGCTTCCCCGGTGAGTGATGGGGAGCGGGTTGCGCCGTTGCGGGCGTCGAATACGGCGTATGTGATTTTCACGTCGGGTTCGACGGGTCGTCCGAAGGGTGTGGCGGTGCCGCATGCGGCGATCGTGAACCAGCTTCGGTACATCACCGCCGAGTTCGGGCTCGATGCCACGGATGCGATCTTGTTGAAGACCGCGGCGACGTTCGACTTGTCGGTGTGGGAGTTCTGGACCGCGGCGGTGTCCGGTGGCCGGATGGTGATCGCCGAGGTCGACGGGCATCGCGACCCCGCGTATCTGAACGAGTTGATGGCCCGCGAACGGGTGACGACATTGACGGTGGTGCCGTCGATGCTGGACGCCTTGCTGAACACCGGCACCGGGCTGCCGGGGTCGTTGCGGCGGGTGCTCGCCATCGGTGAGGCGCTGCCCGCGGCGACCGCGCAGCGGATGCTGTCCGGTTATCCGGGTATCGGGTTGTTCAACCTGTATGGTCCGACCGAGGCGGCGGTGTCGGTGACCACGCATGCGGTCTCGACGGCGGATGTGGTGTCGGTGCCGATCGGTGTGCCGCAGTGGAATTCGCGTGTGTATGTGTTGGATTCGCGGTTGCGTCCGGTGCCTGATGGTGTTGCGGGTGAGTTGTATCTGGCGGGTGCGCAGTTGGCGCAGGGGTATTTCGGTCGTCCGGATTTGAGTGCGGATCGGTTTGTGGCGGATCCGTTTGTTCCCAATGCTCGGATGTATCGCACCGGTGATCTGGTGGCGTGGAATGGTGCGGGGGAGCTGGAGTATCGGGGTCGTACGGATTTCCAGGTGAAGATTCGTGGGTTCCGTATCGAGTTGGGGGAGATCGAGGCGGCGTTGCTGGGGTTGCCGGGGGTTTCCCAGGCGGCGGTGGTGGCGCAGTCGGATCCGCGGACCGGTGATCGTTTGGTCGGTTATGTGGTGTCGGCCGGGGGCGTGGGTGTGGATACGGCGGATATCCAGGCGGAGTTGGGGCGGCGGTTGCCGTCGTACATGGTTCCGTCGGTGTTCGTGGAGTTGGATGCGCTGCCGCTGAATGCCAATGGGAAGCTGGATCGTAAGGCGTTGCCGGAGCCGGTGTTCGAGGCGCGGGAATTCCGTGCGCCGTCGACTCCGATCGAGGACATCGTGGCGAATACCTTCGCCGACGTGCTCGGCGTCGAGCGTGTCGGCGCCGACGACGACTTTTTCGAACTGGGTGGCAACTCGCTGGTCGCCACCCAGGTCGCAGCCCGTATCGGGGCGGCGCTGGGTATCGCGCTGCCGGTGCGTGCGCTGTTCGAGGCGCCGACGGTGGCGGCCTTGGCCGTGCGGGCCGAGCAGGCCGGGGAGACCGCGCGTCCGCCACTGGTCGCGGGGCCGCGGCCGGAAGTGGTGCCGTTGTCGTACGCGCAGCAGCGGATGTGGTTCCTGAACCAGTTCGACACCTCGTCGGTGGCCTACAACCTGCCGATGGCGATCCGGTTGGCCGGCGATCTGGATGTGGCGGCGTTGCAGTCGGCGATGGCCGATGTGGTGCGGCGGCACGAATCGCTGCGCACCCGTTACCCGGAGCATGGCGGCGTGCCGGCACAGGTGATCGTGCCCGTCGAACAGGTCGAACTCGATCTCGCGCCGGTCCCGGTCGCCGCGGCCGATATCGCGGCTGTGGTCACCGACTTCGTGGCCGACGGATTCGATGTGGCCGCCGCGGTGCCGCTGCGGATCCGGCTGTTCGAAACGGCTCCGGACGACCACGTGCTCGTCGTGGTCGCGCACCATATCGCGGCGGACGGCTTCTCGATGGCGCCGCTGGCGCGGGACGTGATGACCGCATACGCCGTGCGAGTCCAGGGTGGTGTCCCGGACTGGGCGCCGCTGCCGGTCCAGTACGCCGACTACACGCTGTGGCAGCGGCAGGTGCTGGGCGCCGAGGACGATCCGGAATCGCCGCTGGCGCGGCAGATCGCCTTCTGGCAGAACACTCTCGCGGACCTGCCCGACGAACTGGCGTTGCCCACCGACCGCCCGCGTCCCGCGGTGGCGTCGATGCGGGGTGCGACGGTGAGCGGTGAGCTCCCCGCCGAGCTCACCCGGGCGCTGAACGAGCTGGCCCGCGCGCGTGGTGCGTCGATGTTCATGGTGCTGCACGCCGGGTTGGCGGCGTTGCTGGCGCGGTTGTCCGGTAGCGGCGATATCGCGATCGGTACGCCGATCGCGGGTCGTGGCGAGCAGGCTCTGGACGATCTGGTCGGCATGTTCGTCAATACGCTGGTGCTGCGGACCGTCGTCCGATCGGGCGAAACCTTCGGCGAACTGTTGGAACAGGCCAAACAGGCCGATCTCGATGCGTTCGGGCAGGCCGACGTGCCGTTCGAACGGCTGGTGGACCTGCTGGCGCCGGAGCGCTCCCAGGCCCGCAACCCGCTGTTCCAGGTGGCGCTGTCACTGGCGAATACGCAACAGCCGGTACTGGATCTGGCCGGACTCGAGGTGTCCGGTCTGGAACTCGCCGGCGATGTGGCCCGGTTCGATCTGCAGTTCACGCTCGTCGAGAACCTGTCCGGCGGTATGGATCTGGCGCTGAACTACGCGACGGAACTGTTCGACGAGGCGACCGCGCGGAGTTTCCTCACCCGGTTCCGGCGGTTGCTGTCCCGGGTGGCCGCGAATGCGGATATGGCGCTGGGATCCATCGAGATCCTGGACGAGGCCGAGCGCATCGAAAACTTGTCCCGTACGGGTGGTCCGGCGGTCCCGGCGTCGACGTTGCCGGAGTTGCTGGCCGCGGCGGTGGCGGTGGATCCGTCGGCGCCGGCGGTGGTGTTCGAGGGTGTGCGGTACTCCTATGGTGAGTTCGACCAGCGGTCGAACCGGTTGGCGCGGCTGCTGATCGAGCGCGGACTCGGGGCCGAGGATCTCGTGGCCGTGGCGGTGCCGCGGTCGGCGGATTCGGTGCTGGCCGAATGGGCTGTCACCAAGTCGGGTGCGGCGTTCCTGCCGATCGATCCGACCTACCCGGCCGACCGTATCGCGCATATGCTCTCCGACTCGGGTGCGCCGGTCGGTGTCACGGTGTCGTCGGTGCGGGCGGATCTGCCGGATTCGGTGGACTGGCTCGTCCTCGACGAACTGGATCTGGACCGGCACTCCGATTCCGCGGTGACCGATTCGGACCGAGTACGGCCGTTGACCCCGGCGAATACCGCCTATGTCATCTACACCTCCGGTTCCACCGGTCTGCCGAAGGGCGTTGTCGTCTCGCACGCCGGTTTGGCGAATTTCAGTGCCGAGCAGGTCGAGCGTTATCGCCTCGACGCGACCACGCGGGCGCTGGCGTTCGCTTCCCCGTCGTTCGATGCCTCGATCTTGGAGTTGCTGCTGGCGGTGGGTTCGGCCGGTGCGCTGGTGGTGGTGCCGACCGGTACCTACGGTGGTGCCGAGCTGGGTGAGTTGATCGCCCGTGAGGGTGTGACGGTTGGTTTGATCACGCCGTCGGTGCTGGGCTCGCTGGATCCGGCGGATCTCGCGGGTATGGAAGTGATCATCGCCGGTGGTGAGGCGATTTCGGCGGATTTGGTGGCGAAGTGGTCGACCACGCCGGAGGGCGGGGTGCAGCGTCGGTTCCACAACGCCTACGGTCCGACCGAAGCGACGGTGGCCACGAATATCAGTGGTGTGCTGCATGCCGGTGATCGGGTCACGATCGGTGGTCCGGTGCGGGGTATGCGGACCCTGGTGCTCGACGATCGTCTCAACCCGGTGCCCGAGGGTGTGGCCGGTGAGTTGTATGTGGGTGGGATCCAGTTGGCCCGTGGTTATCATGCGCGTGCCGGTTTGACCGCTGACCGGTTCGTCGCCGACCCCTATGGCGAGCCCGGGGCTCGCTTGTATCGCACGGGTGATGTGGTGCGGTGGCGTCGTGATGCCGCGGGTGACCCGGCGGTGGAGTATGTGGGCCGTAATGACTTCCAGGTCAAGGTTCGTGGTTTCCGGATCGAGCTGGGTGAGATCGACGCGGCGCTGACCTCACACGAGACCGTGGATTTCGCGGTCACGACCGGGCACAAGAACGCCGCCGGTGCGGTGTCGCTGGTGTCCTACGTGGTGGCCGCTCCCGGCGCCACCGTGGATATCGCCGGATTGCGTGAGTTCGTCGGGCAGCGGCTGGCGTCCTATATGGTGCCGGCGTCGGTCATGGTGCTCGACGAGGTGCCGCTGACCCCGGCCGGGAAGCTGGACCGCAAGGCGCTGCCGGAGCCGGTATTCGAGACCAAGGAATTCCGGGCGCCGTCCACACCGGTCGAGGAGATCGTGGCGGGTGTGTTCGCCGATGTTCTCCAGGCGGAGCGAGTCGGCGCCGACGACGATTTCTTCGCCTTGGGCGGGAACTCGCTGCTCGCGACGCAGGTCGTGGCGCGCCTGGGTGCGGCGCTGAATACGCAGGTGCCGGTGCGGGTGCTGTTCGAGGCCTCCACCGTGACCAAGCTGGCGGTCCGGGTGGAACAGCAGGCCGGGTCCGGTGGGCGGGCGGCCTTGGTACCGCAGCCGCGTCCCACCCGGGTCACCGATACGGGCGCCGTCGAGGACGCGATCCCGTTGTCGATGGCGCAGCAGCGGATGTGGTTCCTGAACCGCTTCGATCAGCAGTCGATCGCGTACAACATTCCCCTGGCGATCCGGTTGTCGGGGGCGCTGGATGTGGAGGCTCTCCGGCTGGCTGTCACGGATCTGGTGGCGCGGCACGAGGTGCTGCGCACGGTGTACCCGGAGACCGGGTCCGGTCCGGTTCAGGTCGTGCTGCCACTCGGCGCCGCCGCTCCGCGCCTGGATGTGCGTTCGGTGCCGGCCGCGGAGGTGGCCGCGGCAGTGGCCGAGTTCGCCTCGACCGGTTTCGATGTGACGACCGAAGTGCCGTTGCGGGTGGCACTCCTGCGGGTGGACCAGCCGGCCGATACCACCGGAACGGACGACCGGACCGGCGCGGACAGCACGACCCCGGCCGGCCCCGGCGGAGAGTTCGTGCTGGCTGTGGTGATGCATCACATCGCCGGTGACGGATCCTCGGTGGGGCCGTTGACGCGCGATCTGATGACTGCCTACGCCGCCCGTACCGCGGGCGCGGCACCCGGCTGGGAGCGGTTGCCGGTGCAGTACGCCGACTACAGCATCTGGCAGCGGGAACTGCTGGGCGACGAATCCGACCCGGAGTCGCTGGCGGCGCAACAGGTCGACTATTGGCGGTCGACGCTGGCGGGTATTCCGGATCAGCTGGACCTGCCGACAGACCGGCCGCGTCCGGTCGTGCAGTCGTTCGCCGGCGGCCGGGTCGAGGTCCGTCTCGACCCCGCGACCCATGCCGGGCTGCTGCGGATCGCCCAGCAGCAGAACGCGACCTTGTTCATGGTGGTGCATTCGGCGCTGGCGGTGTTGTTGTCGCGGCTCTCGGGTAGCGATGACATCACGATCGGTACGCCGGTGGCGGGTCGTGGTGAGCAGGCGCTGGATGATCTGATCGGTATGTTCGTGAATACGTTGGTGTTCCGGACGCAGTTGGATCGTGGTGAGTCGTTCGCGGATCTGCTGGCGCGCCAGCGCGAGATCGATATCGCCGCCTATGCGCATGCCGATGTGCCGTTCGAGCGTTTGGTGGAGGTGCTGAATCCGGCGCGTTCGCAGGCGCGGCATCCGTTGTTCCAGGTCGGGTTCACCTTCCAGAACCTGGCGGCGTCGAGTCTGGAACTGCCGGGGCTGACGGTGTCCGGAGTGGAGATCGACACCGAGATCTCGCAATTCGACCTGAACCTGATCCTGGGCGACTCCTATGACGAAACCGGCGCGCCCGAAGGGATGGCCGGGTACCTGACCTACGCCACCGCGCTGTTCGACCACGCCACCGTGGCGGGATTCGCGCAACGTTTCGACCGGCTGCTGCGGGGCATCGCGGCGGATCCCGCCGCGCCGGTGGGCGACCTCGAGATCATGTCCGAGTCCGAGCGGACCCGGGTGCTGGAACAGTGGAACTCCACCGGATACCCCTTCACCCCGCGGCTGCTGCTGGAAGGTTTCGAGCGGGCGGCGGCCGCGTACCCGGATCGGGTGGCGGTGTCGTTCGAGGGGACCGACCTGACCTACGCCGAGTTCGCGGGCCGGGTGAACCGGTTGGCGCGGTTGCTGATCGCGCAGGGCGTGGGCCCGGAGTCGCTGGTCGGATTGCTGATGTCGCGATCGCTGGACCTGGTGGTCGGGATGTACGCGGTGGTGGCGGCCGGTGGTGCGTATGTGCCGTTGGATCCGGCGCATCCGGCGGAGCGGATCGGCTACATCCTCGAGACCGCGGCACCGGTGCGTCTCCTGTCCACGACCGCCGATGCCGACGCTGCCGGCGTGGCGGCGGCGGGTGTGCTCGCGGGTGTTCCGGTACTGACCCTGGACACCCTCGATACCGGCGATTTCGCCGCCGCGCCGGTGACCGACGCCGATCGGCTCGCACCGCTGCGGGCGAACAACACCGCCTACGTCATCTTCACCTCGGGTTCCACGGGGCGGCCGAAGGGCGTCGCGGTGCCGCATTCGGCCATCGCGAACCAGGTCGCGTGGATGCTCTCGCAGTACCCGATGGGCGCCGCGGATGTGTACCTGCAGAAGACGGCCACCACCTTCGACGTCTCGCTGTGGGGTTACTTCCTGCCGCTGGCCGCGGGTGCCCGGCTGGTGGTCGCGGCGCCCGACGGCCACCGTGACCCCGCCTACCTCGCGGCGGCCATCGCCGAACACCGGGTCACGGTCACCGATTTCGTGCCGTCGATGCTGACGGTGTTCGCGGCGCATACCGCTGCCGGGTCCATCCCCGCCCTCGCGCATGTCTTCGTCATCGGCGAGGCCCTGCCGCCGGAGACCGTGTCGGCGATGCACGTGGTCTCCGATGCCGCGGTGCACAACCTGTACGGCCCGACCGAGGCCGCGGTGTCGATCACCTATTGGAAGGCTTCGGGCGCGGAGTCCGGGACTGTGCCGATCGGTGTGCCGCAGTGGAATTCGCGAGTCTATGTGCTGGATTCGCGGCTGCGGCCCGTGCCCGAGGGCGTCACGGGTGAGTTGTATCTGGCGGGCGACCAGCTCGCCCGCGGGTATGTCACCCGCCCGGATCTGAGCGCCGATCGTTTTGTGGCGAGCCCGTTCGATACCGGGCAGCGGATGTACCGCACCGGCGACCTGGTGCGGTGGCAGCGGGTCGACGGCCAACCGGTACTGGAGTACTTGGGGCGCACCGATTTCCAGGTGAAGTTCCGCGGTCAGCGCATCGAACTCGGTGAGATCGAATCCGCGTTCCTGGCCCGCCCCGAGGTGAGCCAGGCCGTGGTCACCGTCGCCGCTTCCCAGCTCGGTGAGCAACTCGTCGCCTACGTCGTACCGGCTCCGGGCGAGCAGCCGGATTCGAGCGAACTGCTCGCGGCCGTCCGGGATGTGCTGCCCACCTACATGGTTCCGGCGGCCGTGGTCGGGTTGGACGAGTTGCCGTTGAACACTTCCGGGAAGCTGGATCGTAAAGCGCTGCCCGCGCCGGTGTTCGAGACCCGGGAGTTCCGGGCGCCGTCGACCCCGATCGAGGAGATCGTGGCCGGCGTCTTCGCCGACGTCCTCGGCGTGGGACGAGTGGGCGCCGACGACGATTTCTTCGCGCTCGGCGGTAACTCGCTGATCGCGACCCAGGTCGCGGCGCGGCTGAGCGCGGCATTGGACACCACGGTCGCGGTCCGGTCGCTCTTCGAGACGTCCACCGTGGCCGCCTTGGCCGCGCGCATCCAGGAGCAGGCCGGATCCGGCGGCCGGGCGGCGCTGGTGGCGCAGCCGCGTCCGATCCGGACGCTGCTCTCGGGTGAGACGGTGCAGGCTGCGCCGTTGTCACCGGCGCAGCAGCGGATGTGGTTCCTGAACCGCTTCGACGGTGCTTCGGCTGCCTACAACCTGCCGTTGGCGATCCGCTTGTCGGGTGATCTCGACGTGGACGCGTTGCGGCGGGCCGTCGCCGATGTCGTCGCGCGGCACGAGGTGCTGCGTACGGTCTACCCGGAGACCGAGTCCGGCCCGGTGCAGGTGGTGCTCTCCGCCGGGCAGGCTGTTCCGCAACTCGAGGTGCGGTCCCTGGCCGCCGGTGAGGTCGCCGCGGCGGTGGCGGAACTCGCGTCGGTGGGATTCGATGTGACCGCCGAGGTGCCGCTGCGGGTGGCGCTGTTCCGCGTGGACGATGCCGCCGGTGAATTCGTGATGGTGATGGTGGTGCACCACATCGCCGGTGACGGATCCTCGGCGGGGCCGCTGACGCGCGATCTGATGATCGCGTACGCCGCCCGCACGGCCGGGGAGGCCCCGGGTTGGCCGGCGTTGCCGGTGCAGTACGCCGACTACAGCATCTGGCAGCGCGACCTGCTGGGCGACGAAGCCGACGCCGAGTCCCCGGCGGCGCAGCAAATCGCCTTCTGGCAGTCGACGCTGGCCGGGGTGCCGGATCAGCTGGACCTGCCGATGGACCGGCCGCGTCCGGCCGTGCAGTCGTTCGCCGGCCGCCGGGTGGAGCTGCGGATCGACGCCGCGACCCACGCCGGTCTGCAGCGACTGGCGCAGCAGCAGGGCGCCACCTTGTTCATGGTGGCGCATACGGCGTTCGCGGTATTGCTTGCACGGCTGTCCGGAAGCGACGACATCACGGTGGGTACCCCGGTGGCGGGTCGTGGTGAGCAGGCGCTCGATGATCTGATCGGTATGTTCGTGAACACTCTGGTGTTCCGGACGCGGCTGGATCGTGGTGAGTCGTTCGCGGATCTGCTGGCGCGCCAGCGGGAAATCGATATCGCGGCGTTCGCGCACGCGGATGTGCCGTTCGAGCGTTTGGTGGAGGTGCTGAATCCGGCGCGTTCGCAGGCGCGGCATCCGTTGTTCCAGGTCGGGTTCACGTTCCAGAACCTGGCGGCGTCGAGTCTGGAACTGCCGGGGCTGACGGTGTCCGGGGTGGAGATCGACACCGAGAACTCGCAGTTCGACCTGAACCTCATCCTCGCCGACGCCTACGACGATTCGGGTGCTCCGCAGGGTGTGGCGGGTTATCTGACCTACGCCACGGCGTTGTTCGACCAGGACACCGCGCAGAGCTTCGCCGACCGCTTCACCCGGTTGCTCGGTGCGATCGTGGCCGATCCCGCGACACCGGTCGGTGACTTCGAGATCCTGGCTCCCGCCGAACGCACCCGGGTGCTGGCGGAATGGAACGCGACCGAACACGCGGTGCCCGGACAATTGCTGCTGGATCGGTTCGAGCGCGCCGTGGCCGAATACCCGGATCGGGTGGCGGTGTCGTTCGAGGGGACCGACCTGACCTACGCCGAGTTCGCGGGCCGGGTGAACCGGTTGGCGCGGTTGCTGATCGCGCAGGGCGTGGGCCCGGAATCTCTGGTCGGGGTGCTGATCTCCCGGTCGATCGACCTGGTGGTCGGGATGTACGCGGTGGTGGCGGCCGGTGGTGCGTATGTGCCGTTGGATCCGGCGCATCCGGCGGAGCGGATCGGCTACATCCTCGATACCGCGGCACCGGTGTGCGTGTTGACCACCGCCGCCGATGCTCGGGCCGTCGGTATCGCCGCGGAAGACGGCGCCGGCGCCGACGTGCTCGCGGGCGTACCGGTGCTGACCCTGGACAGCCTCGATACCGATCGTTTCGACTCGTCCCCGGTGACCGATGCGGATCGGTCGGCGCCGGTGCGGCTGTCGAATACCGCGTATGTGATCTTCACGTCGGGTTCGACGGGCCGGCCCAAGGGTGTGGCGGTGTCGCATTCGGCGATCGGCAATCAGATCGCATGGTGGCTGGCGCAGTATCGGCTGGACGCCGACGATGTGTATCTGCAGAAGACAGCGACGACATTCGACGTGTCGCTGTGGGGTTATTTCCTGCCGCTGGCAGTGGGAGCGCGTCTGGTCGTCGCGACCCCCGACGGGCATCGGGATGCCGAGTACCTGGCCGAAGTCATCGCCGAGCAGCGGGTGACGATGACGGACTTCGTACCGTCGATGCTGGCGATGTTCGCCGCGCACACTCCGGCGGGTTCGATTCCCTCGCTCCAGCACGTCTTCGCGCTCGGTGAAGCGCTGCCACCGGAGACGGTCGCCGCGGTGCAGGCGATCTCCGATGCCGCGGTCCACAATGTCTACGGTCCGACCGAGGCGGCGGTGTCGGTCACGTACTGGCAGGCGACCGGGACCGAGTCGACCGGTGTGCCGATCGGTATGCCGGAGTGGAACACCCGGGTCTATGTGTTGGATTCGCGATTGCGGCCGGTGGCGCCGGGTGTCACGGGCGAGCTGTATCTGGCGGGTGACCAGTTGGCTCGCGGATATGTGACGCGTCCGGACCTGTCGGCGGACCGTTTCGTGGCGAATCCGTTCGATGCCGGTCAGCGCATGTACCGCACGGGCGACCTGGTGCGGTGGCGCCGCGCGGAGACCCTCGTCGAGGGCCGCCCGGAGATCCTTCCGGCACTGGAATATCTGGGCCGTACCGATTTCCAGGTGAAGTTCCGTGGCCAGCGCATCGAGTTGGGCGAAATCGAATCGGCGCTGCTGGCGCAGCCCGTGGTGAGCCAGGCCGTCGTGACGGTCGCCGCCTCGGATCTGGGTGAGCAGCTGGTCGCCTATGTGGTGCCCGCGCCCGGCGAGCAGATCGTCTCCGCGGCGCTGCTCGACGCGCTGCGCGGCGTCTTGCCGGTATACATGGTGCCGGGTGCGGTGGTCGCGCTCGACGCGTTCCCGTTGAACACCTCCGGGAAGCTGGACCGTAAGGCTCTGCCGGCTCCGGTGTTCGAGACCCGGGAGTTCCGGGCGCCCTCGACTCCGATCGAGGAGATCGTGGCGGGCGTGTTCGCCGACGTCCTGGGTGTCGAGCGGGTCGGCGCGGACGACGATTTCTTCGCGCTCGGTGGTAACTCGCTGATCGCGACCCAGGTCGCGGCCCGGCTGAGTGCGGCATTGGACACCAAGGTCGCGGTGCGGACGCTGTTCGAGGCCTCCACGGTGGCCGCGCTGGCTGCCGCCGCCGAATCCGCCGCCGGCCGCGGCGACCTGCCGGCACTGGCGCCGCGGGAGCGGCCGGAGCGGGTGCCGCTGTCGCTGGCGCAGCAGCGGATGTGGTTCCTCAACCAGTTCGACACGGGATCGTCGGCCTACAACATCCCGCTGGCCGTCCGGCTGTCCGGGGAACTCGATATTCCCGCGCTGCGGCAGGCCGTCGCGGACGTGGTGGGCCGGCACGAAACCCTGCGGACCGTCTACCCCGCCCAGGACGGAAGGCCGTACCAGCAGGTACTGCCCGTCGCCCGGGCGGTGCCGGATCCGACGCCCATCCCGGTTTCCGCCGCCGAACTGCGCGACCGGATCACCGACGTGCTCGCGACCGGTTTCGACGTGACGGTCGAGGTGCCCACGCGTGCGGCGGTATTCCAGCCGGCCGACGGCGAATACGTACTGGTCTTCGTGGTGCACCACATCAGTACCGACGGCTGGTCGATGGGCCCGCTGATCCGGGATCTGATGATCGCCTACGCGGCGCGTACCTCCGGTTCGGCCCCGGCGTGGACGCCGCTGCCGGTGCAGTACGCCGATTACAGCCTGTGGCAGCGTGAGGTCCTGGGGTCGGAGGACGATCCCGAGAGCCTGGTCAGTGCCCAGGCAGATTACTGGCGGCGGGCACTGGCCGGTTTGCCGGACGAGTTGAACCTGCCGGGTGACCGGCCGCGTCCGACGGTGCCGTCGATGGCGGGTGGCACTGTGCCGTTCCAGATCGACCCCGAACTGCATCGGGCGGTGTCGCGGTTGGCGGCCGAGCACAACGCGACGGTGTTCATGGTGGTGCATGCGGTGCTGGCGTTGCTGCTGGCGCGGTTGTCGGCTACCGATGATGTGGCGGTGGGTACGCCGATCGCGGGTCGTGGTGAGGCCGAGCTCGACGATGTGGTCGGGATGTTCGTCAATACGTTGGTGTTGCGGTCGCATGTGCGGGGTGAGGCGAGTTTCGCGGAGTTCCTGGCGGCGACGCGGGAGGCGGATCTGCAGGCGTTCGCGCATGCCGATATCCCGTTCGAGCGATTGGTCGAACTGGTCGGGGCCGAGCGTTCCACCGCCCGGCATCCGCTGTTCCAGGTGGCGTTGTCGTTCGAGAACCTGCCCCAGGCCGATTTCGAACTGCCCGGACTGCGGGTCGGCGCCGTCGATTTCGATATCGACACCGAGAAATTCGATCTGTCGCTGCGGATCACCGAGACCGAGGCCGGTATGGCCGCGGCCTTCTCCTATGCCCGTGACCTGTTCGACGAGGACACCGTCGGAGTCTTCGCGCGCCGGTTCCTGCATCTGCTGGCGGCCATCGCCCGCAACCCGGAGGCGCCGATCGGTGACCTGCCGATCACCGACGATGCCGAGTACCGCCTGCTCACCCATGTCCGCGGTGACGATGTCATGGCGACGGGACTGCTGCCGGAACTCCTCACCAACGGCGTGCGGGTGAATCCGGACGGTGTGGCGGTGCGTTACCGCGGCCGTTCGGTGACCTATCGGGAGCTGGACGCCCAGTCGTCGCGGTTGGCGCGGGTGCTCATCGAACGCGGTGTCGGCCCGGAGCGGATCGTGGCACTGGCGTTGCCACGGTCCTACGAGGTCGTGCTGGCTTTCTGGGCGGTGGCCAAGGCCGGTGGCGCGCATGTGCCGGTGGATCCGAACTATCCACCGGATCGGGTGCGGCATATGCTCACCGACTCCGGTGCGATGCTGGGGCTCACCAGCGGTGAGTACGTGGACCGCTTGCCCGGTGATGTCCAGTGGCTGCGCCTCGACGATCCGGAGTTCCTGGCGGAGGCCGCGGCGAAGCCGGACCACGCGGTGACCGATACCGAGCGGATCACGCCGTTGGCGATGGCGCATCCGGCGTATGTCATCTACACCTCGGGGTCGACCGGTCTGCCCAAGGGTGTGATGGTGACGCACGGGGGTATGGGCGGTCTCGCCGATGTGGCGGCCGATCTGTACCGGCTCGAGTCCCGGCATCGGTTCCTGCACATCTGTTCGCCGAGTTTCGATCCGTCGGTGCTGGAATGGGTGTGCACCGCGTATGTGGGCGCGACGCTGGTCGTGGTGCCGGGCGAGATCATCGGTGGCCCGGACCTGGCCGAACTCCTGCGGACCGAAGCGGTGACGCACACCATCATCACCCCCGCGGTGCTGGGCACCATGGATCCGGCGGGATTGGACGCGCTCGAGGTGCTCTCGGTCGGTGGCGATGTGACCACCCCCGAACTGCTGGCCAAATGGGAGCCGGGACGCAAGTACTTCAACGGGTACGGCCCCACCGAGACGACCATCATCTCCTCGTACGCGCAGTTGTTCACCGGTGACCACGTCACCATCGGCAAGCCGGTGCACGGTATGGCGGCGCTGGTGTTGGACGCCCGGTTGCGGCCGGTGCCGCCCGGCGTGGCCGGTGAGCTGTACCTGGCCGGTGGCGCCCTGGCCCGCGGCTACCACAACCGGCCGGGTTTGACGGCGGATCGGTTCGTCGCCAACCCGTACAGTTTCGAGGGTTCGCGGATGTATCGCACCGGTGACGTGGTGCGCTGGTACGCCACACCCGGTGCGCGGGCCGGTAACGAGGCGTTGCCGACGGTGAACTGGGAACTGGACTACGTCGGCCGGTCGGATTTCCAGGTCAAGATCCGCGGTCTCCGGGTGGAACTGGGCGAGATCGATACAGCGCTGGCCGCGCATCCGGATGTGGAGTACTCGGTGACCCTGGGCCGGGATACCGATGCGGGTGCGACGATTCTGGTGTCGTATGTCCTGGCGGTGCCGGGGCACACTGTCGATACCGCCGCGGTGACCGAGTTCGTCGCGGAGCGGTTGCCGGCGCATATGGTGCCGACGGTTGTCATCGTGTTGGACGAGATCCCGCTGACCCCGGTGGGCAAGCTGGACCGTAAGGCGCTGCCGGAACCGGTACTCCGAGCGCAGTCGTTCCGGGCGCCGGTCGGCGCGGTCGAGTCGATCATCTGCGAGGTGTTCGCCGATGTCCTCGGTGTCGCGCAGGTCGGCGTGGACGATTCGTTCTTCGCGCTCGGCGGCGACAGCATCCTGTCGATCCAACTGGTGTCGCGTGCCAAGGCCCGCGGCGTGGTCTTCACACCCCGGGACGTGTTCGAGCGCCGCACCGTCGCCGCACTCGCCGAGGTCGCCGGCCGCGGCGACGCCGGCGAACAGCAGCTGGTGGAACTGCCCGGCGGCGGGGTGGGCGATATGCCGATGCTGCCGGTCATGTCGCAGATCCTCGACGGCAACGATGCGTACCAGCGTTTCTCGCAGCCGATGCTGCTGCGGCTTCCGGTCGATATCGACCGCGAAACCCTGGTCGCCACCCTGGCGGCGGTATTCGACCACCACGACGCCCTGCGCGCCCGCCTGCGGGATGTGGACGGGGTGCGGTCGTTCGAGGCGCTTCCGCCGGGCGCCATCGATATCGACGCCCTGATACGCCGGGTCGATATCGACAATGCCATCGGTGACGACGAACTGACCGATCTCGCCAACGCCGAATTCGATGCCGCACTGGGCCGGCTGGACCCGGCAGCCGCCGTGATGGTGCAGTTCGTGTGGTTCGCCTTCGACGGTGACCGGCGCGATGTGCTGCTCTTCGCGGCGCACCACTTCGTCGTCGACGGCGTGTCCTGGCGCATCATCGTCCCCGATCTGGTGCTGGCCTATTCACAGCTCGCCTCCGGCACTCCGGTGACGCTGCCGCCGGTCGGTACCTCGCTGCGCCGGTGGGCGCACGGGCTGGCGGAGGCCGCGGGCAAGCCGGGCCGGGTCGCGGAACTGCCGTACTGGCAGAAGATCGCGTCCACCCCGGACCCGCTGCTGGGCACCCGCGCCTTCGATCCGGCCGTCGATACCAACGCGACGGTCGAACGATTCGAGGTATCGCTACCCGCCGATGTCACCGAGGCGGTGCTGACCACCGTCGGCGCCCGCTACCACGGCGGACCCAACGATGCCCTGCTGGCGGCGCTGGCACTGGCGCTCGTCCGGTGGCGCGACGACGGCCCGAATGGGGCGGCGCTGGTGAAACTGGAAGGTCACGGTCGTGAAGAGGCCGTGGTGCCCGGCGCCGACCTGTCCCGCACCGTCGGCTGGTTCACCGCGGTCCACCCGCTGCGGCTCGACCTGCCCGGGATCGATATCGACGATGCGTTCGCCGGTGGTCCCGCTTTCGGGGTGCTGGTGAAATCGGTGAAGGAACAGCTGCTCGCGGTTCCGGACAAGGGGCTGGGTTACGGCCTGCTCCGCTATCTGAATCCCGATATCGGCGACCAGCTGCCGGACCGGGTACCGGGCCAAATCAGTTTCAACTATCTGGGCCGGGTCTCGGCCGGGGAGATCTCGCCCGAACTCGCCGAGCTCGGCTGGATGCCGACCGCCGAACTGGGCGCGGTCGGCGCGGACGCGGACCGGGATATGCCCGCCAATGCCGTGCTCGACATCAATGCCATCGTCAACTCCGGTGCCGACGGCCCGGTGCTGAGCGCGGTCTTCGGTTACCCCACCGGGGTGATCACCGAGGAGCGGGCCCGCGAGTTCGCGGATCTGTGGATCGCCGCGCTCACCGCGCTCGCCGACCATGTCCGGCGGCCGGAGGCGGGCGGTTTCACGCCGTCCGATATGTCGCTGGTGCGGGTCTCGCAGGCCGATATCGAACGCTGGGAGCGCACCTATCCGGCACTGTCGGAGGTCTGGCCGCTGTCGCCGCTGCAGTCGGGTCTGTTGTTCCACGCCCAGTTCATCGCCGACGGTGTGGACGTCTACACCATGCAGTCGTCGGTCGACCTGGCCGGCACGGTGGACCCGGCGCGGCTGCGGGCCGCCGCCGAGGTGATGATCGGCCGGTACCCGAATCTGCGGACCGCGTTCGTCGCCGACAGCGCCGGCCAGTGGGTGCAGGTGGTGCTCGACAGCGTGCCGGTGCCGTGGCGCGATATCGACCTGCGCGGTCTGCCCGAGGACGAACGGGCCGGGGAGCTGCGCCGGTTGCTGGCCGCGGATCAGGCCGAGCACTTCGATATGGCGGTGCCGCCGCTGATCCGGTTCAACCTCGTCCGGTTGGCCGAGGACGCGTGGCAACTGGCGATCACCTCGCACCACATCCTCCTCGACGGCTGGTCCATGCCGCTGCTCATGCGGGAGCTGCTGGTGCTCTACGCGCTGCGCGGCGATACGTCGGCGCTGCCGCGGGTGGCCTCGTACCGGAATTTCCTGTCCTGGCTCGCCGAACGCGACCGGGCCGCCTCCGCGGAGGCCTGGCGGGCGGAGCTGGCCGGATTCTCCGAACCCTCGCTGCTGGTCCCGCACCCGACGCCGGCGGAGAACTACGATGTCGGCACCGTCGTGGCCGAACTCGACGCGGACCGGACGCGGCAACTGTCGGCCCGGGCCGCCGAGCTCGGTATCACCATGAACACGCTGCTGCAGGCGGCCTGGGGTGTGCTGCTCGGCTGGATGACCGGCCGCGACGATGTGGTGTTCGGTACCACGGTGTCCGGCCGGCCCGCCGAACTGCCCGGAATCGAATCCATGGTCGGGCTGTTCATCAACACGCTGCCGGTCCGGGTGCGCCTCGATCACCGGGCCACCACCGGCGAACTGCTCACCGATCTGCAGCGCGCGCAGGCCGCCCTGCTCGAACACCACTATCTCGGGCTGACCGATATCCAGCGGGCCGCCGGAACCGCGGTGCAGTTCGACAGCCTGTTCGTGTTCGAGTCCTACCCGACCGATCCCGCCGAGGTCGCCGCGACCGGTGATATCGACGGTATGTCGATCGCCGGGGTGGGTTCGCGGGACAACAGCCATTACCCGCTGACCCTGGTGGTCACCGCCGAGAACACGGTCGGGATCGCGCTGAAATACCTGACCAGTTCGTTCACCGCGGACACGATCGAAACTCTGGCCACGCGGCTGCTGCGGGTGATCGGCCAACTGGTCGATTCGCCGGAGCTGCCGGTGGGCGAGGTGCAATTCCTGAGTGCGGCCGAGCGGGCGGAGCTGGGATCGCGGTCCGGGGGTCCGGCGGTGCCGGCCCGGACCCTGCCCGATCTGCTGGCCGCCGCCGTGGCCGAGGATCGGTCGGCGCCGGCGGTGGTGTTCCGGGATCAGCGGCTGTCCTACGGCGAGATGGACGAACGGTCGAACCGGTTGGCGCGGGTGCTGATCGAGCGCGGACTCGGGGCCGAGGATCTGGTGGCCGTGGCGGTGCCGCGGTCGGCGGATTCGGTGCTGGCCGAATGGGCGGTGACCAGGTCGGGTGCGGCGTTCGTACCGGTCGATCCGACGTATCCGGCCGACCGGATCGCGCATATGCTCACCGATTCGCGGGCGCGAGTGGGTGTGACGGTGTCGTCGGTGCGGGCGGAGCTGCCGGATACGGTGGATTGGCTGGTGCTCGACGAGCTGGATACACGGCGGTACTCCGGTGACGCGGTCACCGACGCCGACCGGGTCCGGCCGCTGACTCCGGCGAACACTGCCTACGTCATCTACACCTCGGGCTCCACGGGTCTGCCCAAGGGTGTCGTCGTCACCCATGCCGGTCTGGCGAACTTCAGCGCCGAACAGGTCGAGAGGTACGGGCTGAACCGGCATTCGCGGGCGCTGGCGTTCGCGTCACCGAGTTTCGACGCCTCGATCCTGGAGCTGCTGCTGGCGGTGGGTTCCGCGGGCGCCCTGGTGGTGGTACCGCCGGGGACCTACGGCGGCGCCGAGCTCGGCGAGCTGATCGCCCGGGAGCGGGTGACGGTCGGATTGATCACACCGTCGGTGCTGGCCTCGCTGGATCCGGCCGACCTGGCGGGTATGCGGGTCATCATCGCCGGTGGTGAGGCGATCTCGGCGGATCTGGTGGCGAAGTGGTCCACGGTCCGCGACGGCGGGGTCGAGCGGCGGCTGCACAACGCATACGGTCCGACCGAGGCCACTGTCGCGACGAATATCAGCGGTGCGCTGCTGCCGGGTGATCCGGTGACGATCGGCGGTCCGGTGCGGGGTATGCGCGCGCTGGTACTGGACGATCGGCTGAACCCGGTCCCCGAGGGCGTGGCCGGTGAGCTGTATGTCGGTGGTATCCAGCTGGCGCGTGGCTATCACGCGCGAGCGGGACTGACGGCGCAGCGCTTCGTCGCCGACCCGTTCGGTGAGCCGGGGTCGCGGTTGTACCGTACGGGTGACATCGTGCGCTGGCGGCGCGACGGCGCGGGTGATCCGGCGGTGGAGTATGTGGGCCGCAACGACTTCCAGGTCAAGATCCGCGGTTTCCGTATCGAACTCGGCGAGATCGACGCCGCGCTGACCTCGTCCGCCGGTGTCGACTTCGCGGTCACGGTCGGGCACCGCAATCCGGCCGGTGTCGTATCGCTGGCGTCGTATGTGGTGGCCGCGCCGGGGAGTTCGGTCGATCCGGCGGGCGTGCGCGCGCATATCGAGGCGCGACTGCCTGGCCATATGGTGCCGTCGTCGATCATGGTGATCGACGAGATCCCGCTGACCCCCGCCGGGAAGCTGGACCGCAACGCGCTGCCCGAACCGGTTTTCGCGGCCGACGCCGGCTACCGCGCCCCGCGCACACCGCTGGAACAGACCGTCGCCGATGTCTTCGCCGAAGTCCTGGGCGTGGATCGGGTGGGTGCCGACGATTCGTTCTTCGCCCTCGGCGGTAACTCGCTGCTCGCGACCAAGGTGGCGGCTCGGCTGAGCGCGGTCACCGGTGCCGAGATCAGCGTGCAGTGGATGTTCACCGAGGCGACGGTCGCGGGGTTCGCCGCCCGGATCGTCGAACCGGGCGCCGCGGGCGAACTGTCCGAGGCGGCATTGCGGGTGGTGCTGCCCATCCGGGAGACCGGTACGGCGACCCCGATCTTCGCTGTCCACGCCCGCGACGGGCTGGCGTGGAGTTTCGCCGCGCTGACCGGGCTGCTACCGGACGATCAGCCGATCTACGGTCTCCAGTCGCCCGCCTACACCGAACCCGATTACGCCCCGGATTCACTGACCGACATTGCGGCCCGGTATCTGACGGAGATCCGGCGGATCCAGCCCGAGGGCCCGTACCGGCTGCTCGGCTGGTCCCTGGGCGGGGTGCTGGCCCACGCCATCGCCACCGAATTGCAGGCCGTGGGCGAGCAGGTCGAGATGCTGGCCCTGCTCGACAGCCATCCCGCCGTCGATCCGGGAATCTTCGAAACCCTGCTCCGCGCGGCACTGGTGGAACAGGGCATCGTGACCGAGGGCTCGGGGACGGACCGGGGTATCGGCGATCTCGACGACGCCGAACTGGAACGGTTGCACCAACTGATCCCGCCGGAACTGCTGACCCTGCCGGTGGAACGGTTGCGCGGCGTGTACCGGACCGCGGCGCGGTCCGCGGAACTGATCTCCGAACACCGGCCCCGGACCTACCGCGGCGTCATCGATTTCTTCCGTGCCGAGGTACCCACGCCGGGCGCACAGCAGGCCGGCCCGCGGGCGGAGGACTGGTTGCCGTATGTGGCCGGGGAAATCGTCGAGTACGCGGTACCGGCGACACACGACGAGATGACGACGGTGGATTCGTTCACGGTGATCGCGCCGCGGTTGCTGGCCCGGCTCCGGGGCACGGGGGGCGAAGCGGACTGAGCCCGGGTCGACGCGCGGTCGGCGGCTCCTGCACAGGGTGGCCGACCGGGTCGCGGTTCGGTGGTGCGCTCGGGCGGGCCGTCGGTATCCGGGCACCCGATACCGACGGCCGCCGGTCCGCCCTGCGCGTTACCACGGCGTCGCTCAACCGAGGACGAGCGGCAGTTTTACGGCCGACTCGCCCAATGCGGCCTGTTCGTCCGCCGTCGCGGCGCGGCGGCCCGTGCCGATCAACAGGGCGTCCCGGTCGGAGAATGCCGGGGGGAAGGCGGTTCCGGCGATGCGCTCCAGCAGCTCCCTCGAACGGGTTAGGCATTCTCCGGGCGGCTGCCCGGCATGCGGGAGATGGGCGACCAGATCCAGGTGGTGCAGCGTCCACTCCAGGACGTAGGCGGACAGGTAGTCACCGGTGGTGAGGACCTCGTCGCGCGTGCTCACCCGCTGATCGGGGTCGGCGAGAACGGCCGCGCGCCCGGCGGCCGAGCCGACATCGTCGAGGTGGAGTTCCAGCAGCCGCGGCTCGCCGTAGGCGGCGGCCAGCCGGACGGTCAGGGCGTCGAGCGGGTCGTCGCCGGTCGGCGGGGTCTCGGCGATATCCCAGTACGTCACCGCGTCGCGCGTGGGTTCCTTGTCGGTGGGTGTCACCAGGGTGATCAGCACATCCTGGGCGTCGATGATCAGGTGGCAGACCAGATCCCGGACGAGCCAGCCGGTACATCCCGACGGCCGGCCGAAGTCCTCGTCCGCGAGTTCGGAGACCGCCGTGCGCAACGCTGTCCACGAGTGTGAGAAGTGATCCACCGCCGCAAGCTAGCAGCGCCGTCCCCTGTCGTGTGTGGTTTCCCGGTCGGGGGCGGGTCCGGACGCGGTTTCGGGCGAGTCCGCGGTACCGGCGAACCGAATCACCGTACGCCGCCGGCTCGCGCTCAGGGTCGCTCTGCGCACGGTGATCGACTGACCCGACCGGTATGCACGGTGTGGCTGTGACCAGTGGCTTCGGCGAAGACGTGCGAGAGCAATCGGTACGCGGCTCGGCGTGCCCGGCCGTGGAGGCGGCCGCGGGGGCAGATCATGACCGCATGGGTTCTCGACGTATCGGCGGCCGTGCGCATCTGTGGCGGAACGCGGGGACAGTGCTGTCCGCGCTGCTGTTCTACTACTTCGTGCCGGTCGGCCTGGAACTCCCCGGCTTCTGGCCCACCAGGGTGGTCACGTCGGTGGCATTCGTCGCCGGGGTGGCCGGGCTGTGCTGGCTGGCCTATCGCCGGATCGGTCAGTTCCTGGCCGCGAGCGACGATACGGGCCGCCGTGTCGACGGGCTGCTTTTCCTGATCACCCTCGTCGTGGTGTTCTTCGCATTGTTCTACTACATCCTCGAGCTCCGCCAGCCCGGCCAGTTCGCCGAGTTGCGCACCCGCAACGACGCGCTGTACTACACCGTCGCGACCCTGGGCACCGTCGGGTTCGGTGATGTGCATCCGGTCGGGCAGGCCGCCCGGATAGCGACCACGGTGCAGATGGCCTTCGATCTGGTGGTGATCGGCACGTTGCTGGCCGTGACCACGACCGGAATCACCCGGCGTTTGGACCGCACGGATGTCGGTGGGCACCGGTAGCCTGAGCCCGTGCCCGAACTACCGGAAGTGGAGGCGCTGGCGCAGTTCCTGCGGGAGCACGCGGTCGGCGCGGTGGTGGGGCGGATCGATGTGGCGGCGCTCAGCGCGATCAAAACCTTCGATCCGCCGGTGACGGCGCTGTCGGGGCGGGATGTGACCGGCGCCGGGCGATGGGGGAAATTCCTCGGTATGGATTGCGGTGGTCTGTGGCTGATCACCCATCTGTCCCGGGCGGGCTGGCTGCGCTGGACCGACAACCCGAGCGTGAGCCCGCCCAGGCCGGGTCGCGGTCCGCTCGCGCTGCGGGTGCACTTCTTCACACCCGAGGGCGCCACCCCGGCCTTCGACCTCACCGAGGCGGGCACGAAGAAGCGCCTCGCGGTCTATATCGTGAACGACCCGGCGCAGGTACCGGGCATCTCGCGGCTGGGGCCCGACGCGCTCGCAATCACCGAGACCGAGTTCGCCGAACTGCTGGCCGCCGCACCGGGGCGGATCAAGAACGTGCTGGTCGATCAGACCGTGCTCGCCGGCATCGGCAACGCCTATTCCGACGAGATCCTGCACACCGCCAAGATCTCGCCCTTCGCCACGGCGAAGACGCTGTCGGCGGCGAAGGTCGCCGACCTGTACGCGGCGATGCGCACGGTGCTGGCCGATGCCGTGGCGCGGTCGGTCGGGCAGGACGCCGCCCGGCTCAAGGGCGAGAAGCGTTCGGGTATGCGGGTGCACGCCCGCACCGGCATGCCCTGCCCGGTGTGCGGGGATACCGTTCGCGAGGTCGCGTTCACCGATCGGTCGTTCCAGTACTGCCCGACCTGCCAGACCGGTGGCAAGATCCTGGCCGACCGCCGGATGTCACGCCTGCTGAAATAGGCTGCGCCCCGGTCCCGCCTCGGCTCGTCCGCTCGCCCGGAGCGGAGGCGCGCCGCACCCGCACAACAGTGCCGGACACGGATTCAGTCGGTCCGTTTCGGATCGGCTTCGGCATCTTCCGGTGCCGGATCGCCGGCACCGTCGGAGACTTCGTCCACGACCCGCGCGACCGCGTCCGCGGCGGTCGCGGCGATCGGGTGGTCGGCGGCGACGGCGTCGAGCAGCGTCCCCTCGCCTTCGGCCCCGGCCTCCGCGTCGCCGGACCGAACAGTCGTACCCGCCGTGCCGACCCCGGACGGAACCAGCTGCGGTGCGCGGACGCCCGCCCACAGCTTGCGGCGGGCGCTGTCCGGGTCGTGGTCCACCCGCCCCGGCGCGTCGATGATGAGCGTGCTGCGCTCCTCTTCGGTGTAGCGCGGCCAGGACGGTAACGGTTCGCCGGTGCGGGCGAAATGCAGCCAGTTGTTCTGGACCTGGCGGGTCACCGCGAGCAGACCGCGACGGCTACCGCCGGCGGTGAGGGCCCGGCTCCACGGTTCGTAGACACTGCCGAAGGTCGCCAGCAGGTCGGTCGCGTGCGTGGCGCCCATTTTGTAGAGCTGGAGGAGCCGGGGCGCGAAATCGTAGCGGTAGGCATAGGTGGGGGAGTGGCGGCTGTGCCCTTCCGCCACCGCCACCGAGGGCCGCCAGAAGAAGTAGTCGCCGCCCGCGCGGATCGCGGCCTGTTCGGCCGGGAAGCCCGGATAGAGGGAGAACACCCGGGGGATAGAGGTCGGGTCCGGCGGTCGACAGTGCCTTCTTGAGGCGTTCCGGGCGGGTGGGCAGGGTATCGGTGAAGCGGTTGAACAGGGCGCCCTCGTTACGGCAGGTGCCGATGATCAGCGGGACCCGGTGGGTGTGGCCTTCGATGAAGGCGTCGATCGGAGTGCGCGGCAACAATTCGCCGTCGGCGACCGGCGCGGCCGGGAAGAACCCCGGGAATTCCGTCATCGCCGCATTCGACGCCCGGTTGAACGCACGGCGGATATCGTGCGGATCGGCGGCGCGCAGCGCGTGATTGGCGTCCTCGGGGGCGATACCGAGCCGGTCGAGGATGCGGCGGGCGAACTCGCGCGATTCGGCGACTGTCAACCCCCAGTCCGCGGGTGGGCTCTGCGCGATACCGCGGCGGAACAGGCCCTCCGCCGAAGGCGTCGCCAGCAGGCTCAATACCGCGTGGGCACCGGCGGATTCGCCGAAGATCGTCACATTGTCCGGGTCGCCGCCGAATTCGGCGATATTGGCCCGCACCCAGCGCAGCGCCGCAATCTGGTCACGCAGACCGAGATTGGAGTCGTAGGGACTGTCCGGCGTGGAGAACTCGCTGAAATCCGCGTACCCGAACGCGCCGAGCCGGTAGTTGATCGACACCACGATCACATCGCCGTCGGCCGCCAGCTGGACACCGGAGTAGAGGCGCAGCGCCGAGGTGCCGAAGAGATAGCCGCCGCCGTGGATGAACACCAGTACCGGTCGCGGCCGCACCGAAGCGGTGGCGGGCGCCACGACATTCAGTGTCAGCGAATCCTCGCTCATCTCCTGCAGCTTGCGCGGACCCAGCCGCACCCCGAAGGTCGGCTGGATTCCGGCGGCGCGGAAATAGGTGGCGTCGCGGACATCGGTCCACGGCTGCACCGGCTGGGGTGAACGGAACCGCAGGTCACCGACGGGTGGCGCGGCGTACGGCAGCGACCGCCAGTACATCACGCGCCGGCCGCGGCGTCCGCGGACCACACCGTCCGTGGTCGTGACCTGTTCGGTAGCGCTCACGCGTCCAGTGGGTATGAGCGAGGGCCCTCCGTGGTTCCGCTCCGCTGCCGCCTCCGGGCCTGACTCGCTCATACCGCCGATCGTAACGACGACCTATCGGTCTCCAACAGCCGTAGCCAGAATTCGCTGATCGCGGGAAAAGCGGGCACTGCGTGCCACAGGGCGTCCAGGGGGACGCGCCCGGCGACCGCGATGGTGGCGGCATGCAATTGCTCGCCGACATCGGGACCCACGAAAGTGGCGCCGAGCAGGGTGTCGGTGGCGGTATCGATCACCAGTGCCGCGTGGCCGGTGTAATCGTCGCGGGCCAGCGCCGAACCTGCGACCGCGATATCCAGTTCCACGGTGCGGATCTCGTGGCCGGCCTTCCGGGCGGCGTCGGCGGTGAGTCCGACGGCGGCGACCTCGGGGTCGGTGAACACCACCTGCGGTACCGCGTGGTGGTCGGCGGCGGCCCGGTAGCGCGGACCGCTCAGCGACCGGCCCGCGGCGCGTGCGGAGATGACATCCCCGCACACCCGGCCCTGGTACTTGCCCATATGGGTGAGTGCGGCACGGTGGTTGATATCGCCGACCGCGTACAGCCATTCTCCGGGTACGCCGGCCACCGTCAGCTGATCGTCGACCTCGACGTACCCACCGGGCAGGCCCACCGTCTCCAGGCCGATCCCGTCGGTATTGGGCACCCGACCCGCCGCCACCACGATCTCGTCGGCGACGAGCGTGGTCTCCCCATCCGGCCCCTGGGCGTGCACTGTGACGGCGCCCCCGTGTATCCGGCCCTCGCCGTGGTCGGCGGCCGCCGGTCGCGTCACCCGCAGGGGCCGGGTCCCGAACCGGATCTGCACCCCCTGCGCGGTGAGCGCGGAGGCGACGTACTCCCCGGCGAACGGTTCCACGCCGGTGAGCAGCCGGTCGCCGCGGACCAGCACGGTGACCTCCGCGCCGAGCGCCGAGAGCCAGGTGGTGGCCTCGCAGGCCACCACACCGCCGCCGATCACGATCACGCGTTTGGGGATCTCGTGCAGATTGGTGGCGTCGCGGGAGGTCCAGGGCAGGGCATCGCGCAGGCCGGGGACGTCCGGGACGGCCGCGTGGGTGCCGGTGGCCAGCACGACCGCCGAGCGGGCGCGCAGTACCCGGTCGCCCACGCGCACCCGGCGTTCCCCGTCGAGCCGGCCGGCGCCGCGGATCACCTCGATACCCTGCTGGACCGCCCACTCGACCTGACTCGAATCGTCGTGGTCGCCGTTGTGGGCATGGACGAATTCGTCGCGGCGGCGCAGCACTTCGGCGATATCGGGCCCTTCGGCCTCGATACCGGGCAGCCCCAGCGCGGCTCCCAGCACATGGCCCGGACGCAGCAGTGCCTTACTCGGGATACAGGCCCAGTACGAGCATTCGCCACCGACCTTCTCCGGTTCGACGATCGCCGCGGTGCGGTCGCTGCCCGCGATGGCGTAGGCGGCCGCGTTCTCCCCGGCCGGGCCGCCGCCGAGGACGATGACATCGTATTCGGCGACCCCACTGTCCGCAGTGGCGTCGCTGTCGTTGTCGGGCATCGGGCTCCCTACTGTAGGTAACCCTCGACCTGACCCGCCGATCGCGGCTGGGCCTCGTCCGGCGGTTCGTCGCGATCGATGCGGGCCCGCCGCTGCCGCAGCAGATCCCAGCACTGATCCAGCATGACCTCCAGTTCGGCCAGTCGCCGCCGCTCCACGTCGGGATCGAGTTCCCCGCGCGAGGCCCGGGACCGCAGGTCGTGCTCGTGGTCGACGAGATCCTTGATCCGCCCGAGTATGTCCTGTTCGGTCATGCCGACCATGCTACGACCCCGGTGCCGATCACCGGGTCATTCAGCGGGTCGCAGCAGATAGATGTCCATGATCCAGCCTTTGCGCTCCCGCAACCGCGTCCGCCGCCGCACGATATCGCCGGCGACCTCGTCGACCCGGCCGGCGATCAGGGCTTCGTCGGGCATCCCGAGATAGGCGCCCCACCAGATGAACGTGTCGCCGGGGACGGTGGTGAACGCGCAGTCGGCGTCCAGCATGACCACCGTGGATCCGGCGCCCAGTCCTTCCTCGCGCAAGCGGCGCCCGGTGGTGATGTGCACCGGCTCGCCGACCCGGTGCAGCACGGTCCGGTGCCGGGCCGCGAGGGCGTGCACACTGGTGACCCCCGGGATCACGGTGTAATCGAAGTGCAGCGCGCCCCGGGCCAGCACCCGTTCCACCATGCGCAGGGTGGAGTCGTAGAGCGCGGGATCACCCCAGACCAGGATCGCGCCCACCCCCTCGTGGGCCGCGAACGCCTCCTCCAGCAGCACCGATCGCCGTTCGTGCCAGTCCAGCACCGTGCCGCGATAATCCGCGGGATCCCGGTCGCGGGGCGGATCGGGGATCTCCACGATCCGATGGGGGCGGTCGGCGTGTTCGGCGAGGATCGCGGTGCGCACCGCCACGAGCTCGCGTTTCTCCACGCCCTTGCCGATCACGAAGTAGACGTCGACCTCCCGGAGGGCCTTGACCGCCTGCATCGTCACCTGGTCGGGGTCCCCGGCACCGATACCGATCACATACAGCCTGCGCATGGGGTCAGCTTGGCAGGTGGGGAGGCGGGCCGGGCGCCGGGTGTTCCGAGAGGGCGCTCGCACGAATCGATAGGGTGTAGCCCCATCGGGACGGCATCGCCGCACGTTGTCGGTTGCACTGCTGTCCGAGGCCGGTGGTCGGGAAAGAGGTCGTTGTCCGGTAGAGCGAGCCGCAAGGTCGCCGAGGTCGCGCAGTCGTTGTGCACGTGGTGCCCGACTCCCGTGCGCCGGAGCATTGCCATCACCCGGCGACACGATGGCGTGCCCGGGGCGGCGGCACGCCCCGGTGGCCGCGAAGTAAGCTCGGCCCGTGGTCAGCGCAGCGAATAGTCAGGTCCCGGACCCGCGACACGCTCCGGACACCCAATACGAAGATCTGCTCCGGCTCGTCCTGGAGACGGGAACCGCCAAGGCGGACCGTACCGGTACCGGCACCCGCAGTGTGTTCGGGCACCAGCTGCGGTACGACCTGTCCGCCGGGTTCCCCCTGATCACCACCAAGAAGGTGCATCTCAAATCGATCGTGTACGAACTGTTGTGGTTCCTGCGCGGCGACTCCAATGTGCGGTGGTTGCAGGAGCACGGGGTCGGCATCTGGGACGAATGGGCCGATGCCGAGGGCGAGCTCGGGCCGGTGTACGGGGTGCAGTGGCGGTCCTGGCCGGCCCCCGACGGCCGTCATATCGATCAGATCGCCCAGGTGCTGCACACGCTGCGTACCGACCCCGATTCCCGGCGGATGCTCGTCTCGGCCTGGAATGTCGCCGAGCTGGACCGGATGGCGCTGGCGCCGTGCCATGCGCTGTTCCAGTTCTATGTCGCCGACGGCCGGTTGTCCTGCCAGCTGTATCAGCGCAGCGCCGATCTCTTCCTCGGAGTGCCGTTCAATATCGCGAGCTACGCGCTGCTCACCGTGATGGTCGCCCAGCAGGCCGGGCTCGTACCCGGGGATTTCATCTGGACCGGCGGTGATTGCCATATCTACGACAACCATCACGACCAGGTGACCGAGCAGCTCACCCGTACGCCGTACCCGTTCCCGGCACTCGAGCTCGAGCCCGCCGCCTCGCTGTTCGACTACCGGTACGAGGACGTGCGGGTACACGACTACCGGCACCACCCGGGGATCAAAGCGCCGGTGGCGGTGTGACCGCGACCGACTCCGCGCGGGTGATCGGCCTGATCTGGGCGCAGACCCCCGACGGTGTGATCGGGGTGGACAACACCATCCCGTGGCGGGTGCCCGAGGACATGGCCCGGTTCAAGGAGACCACCGCCGGTCATCCGGTGGTCATGGGCCGCCGCACCTGGGATTCGCTGCCCGCCCGGTTCCGGCCGCTGCCGGGCCGGCGCAATATCGTGGTGACCCGGCAGCCCGGGTGGTCGGCGGCCGGGGCGGAGGCGGCCGCGTCGGTCGAGGCCGCGTTGGCTCTCGCTGCCCCCGCGACGACCTGGGTGATCGGCGGCGGCGAGATCTACCGGCTGGCGCTGCCGTATGCCGGCGAACTACTGATCACCGAGGTCGACACCGAGGTGGAGGGCGACGCGTACGCTCCGGCGCTGGGGCCGGAGTGGGGGTCGGCCGATCCGGCGACCTGGCTCGAATCCTCGACCGGCCTGCGCTACCGGATCCGGCGGTACACCCGCGACTGACCGCCCGCGCCCGGGCCCGCGACAGCGACCCGAGCCTCGGAAAACACCGGAACGGTGGAGCCGGGTCGGGCATACTCGGCTGTACGTCCCGCGATCACAGCCCGGTCGTGGGTATGTGGAGGCGAAAGGCTGTCCATGGACAAGAAATCGCTGACAGCGGTGGCCCGGCAGCAACTCAAGCTGGCCGCGACCGTCACCAGTGGCCGCAGCTCGCAGACCATCTACGGTGGTCACGCGAATTCGCTACGCCAGACAGTGGTGGGGTTGTGCGCGGGGCAGGGCCTGGCCGAACACGACAACAACGGTGAGGCCACCCTGCTCGTCCTCTCCGGCACGCTCACCCTGCACAGTGGGGACAACGAGTGGAAGGGGTCGGCCGGGGATCTGCTGGTGGTGCCGAAGGCCCGGCACAGTGTGCAGGCCATCGATGATGTGGCCTTTCTACTCACAGTGGCCAAGTAGGCAGCCCGGCGCACGCGCTTACCGGCCCCCCGGCCGGTAATGTGATCGGCTATGGGGCAGCCGCAGCCGATTCTCGAACCACTCACCCCGGCCGCGTATTTCCTGGTCGCCACCATCGATCCCGGTGGTGAGACGGCGGCACGGGAGCTGCTCGCCGAACTGCCCGGTCTGCGCCGCGCCATCGGATTCCGGTTGCCGGGCGCCGGGCTGGGCTGTATCACCGGGATCGGGTCCACCGCCTGGGACCGGCTGTTCGGCGGGCCGCGCCCGGCCGAACTGCACGAGTTCCCGGGGTACGAGGGCCCACTGCACCGGGCTCCCGCCACGCCGGGTGATCTGCTCTTCCACATCCGCGGCCAGGTGCACGATGCCTGTTTCGAACTGGCCATGGCGATCGGCGATCGGCTGGCCGAGATCGGCACGATCGTCGACGAAACGGTCGGCTTCCGCTATTTCGAACAACGCGACCTGCTCGGTTTCGTCGACGGCACCGAGAACCCGGAGGGCGGTCTGCCGGATACGCCCGCCGGGCGGGCGGCGCTGATCGGCGCCGGCGACCCGGACTTCACCGGCGGCAGCTATGTGATCGTGCAGAAGTATCTGCACGATCTGACCGCCTGGCGGGCACTGCCGGTGCAGGAGCAGGAACGGGTGATCGGCCGCACCAAACTCGAGGATTTCGAACTCGACGACGAGGTGAAACCCCCGGACTCGCATATCGCGGTGAACCAGGTGATCGAGCCCGACGGCACCGAACGGGAGATCCTGCGCGCGAATATGCCGTTCGGCAGTGTCCGCGACGGTGAGTTCGGCACCTATTTCGTCGGTTATTCGGCGACTCCCCGGACCACCGAGATCATGCTCGAGCGGATGTTCCTCGGGACCGACGAGGCCACCCACGATCGCATCCTGGACTTCTCCACCGCGGTCACCGGCACCCTCTTCTTCGTTCCGTCCCAGGATTTCTTCGACGATCTGCCCGCCCCGCCGGAGGAAGCCGCGGCGGCGGATCCGGGCCCGCCGCCCGTCGCCGCCGGTTCCCTCGGTATCGGCACGTTGAAAAGGAGCAGCACCGTATGAACAACCTGCATCGCGAACTCGCGCCGATCACCGACGCGGCCTGGGCGGTTATCGAAGAGGAGGCGACGCGGACCTTCAAACGGCACAATGCCGGCCGCCGGGTGGTCGATCTGTCCGGTCCGCACGGTACGGACTATTCGGCGCGCGGGCTCGGTCACACGACCCCGATCGCCGCCCCGCACGACGGTGTCCAGGCGCGGCAGCGGGTGGTGGCCCCACTGGTCGAGTTGCGGGTGCCGTTCACCCTCTCGCGCGAGGAACTCGACAATGTCGAACGCGGCGCCCAGGACACCGACCTGGACCCGGTGAAGGACGCCGCCCGCAATATCGCCTTCGCCGAGGACCGGGCGGTATTCGAGGGTTACGCGGCGGCCGGTATCACCGGTATCCGCGCCGCTTCGTCGAATAGGTCGATCGCGCTGCCCGACGACGTGTTCAGGGTGCCCGAGGTGATCGCCCTGGCGGTGAGCCAGTTGCGGCTGGCCGGTGTCGACGGACCGTATTCGGTGCTGCTGAGCGCCGACCTCTACACGAAGGTCAGCGAGACCTCCAACCACGGTCATCCGCTGCGCACCCATCTGGAGCGCCTGGTTCCCGAGGGGGAGATCATCTGGGCGCCGGCCATCGACGGTGCGTTCGTGCTCACCACCCGCGGCGGTGACTTCGATCTCACCGTGGGCCAGGATCTGTCCATCGGCTATCTGGCCCATGACGCCGAAACGGTCCAGCTCTATTTCCAGCAGAGCCTGACTTTCCACGTGTACTCGGCCGAGGCCGCTGTCGCGCTGTTCTGAACGGGTGACCGGCATTGTCGTATCCGCCACCGTCGTCCGGTACGGTGTGGCCGGTCGGTGCGCGGCGTGAACGGAGTCGGTATGCAAAGGGTGCACGCTGGGGTCGTGCCCACCGGCCGGGTGCTGGCCTACAGCCTGGCCGGCGTCGCGGTGGTGGTGGCGGTGACCGTTCCGACGGTGCTGCTGTTCGGGCCCGCCCGGGTGTTCACCGGAATCGTGCTCGGCGCGCTACTCGCTGTCGCCGCGTTGTTCGCGCTGTTCACCCGGGACACGGTGATCCTCACCGAACAGGTGATCCACCGGCGCACGCCGTGGTCGGCGACCAGTATCGAGTGGGAGCGGGTGGTGGCGGGGCGTTTCGGCCTCGACGAGGACGCGCGCTGGTCGCTCGCGCTGGATCTGACCGGAGGTGAGGAATTGCACAGTGAACTCGTGCTGCTGTCGATTCCCCCTGTCCGCGGACCGGTCTCCGGTGCCTATGATCTGCGCAAGCGCGAACAGGTCAACGAGATACGTAATATGTTGCGCCATAAGAAGGTTCCGATCACCGTGCTGCCCGATATCGCGGGCGCCCTGGAGCGGCACTGGCACATCGCCCCACCGACTCGCTGAGTGCGGCCGGCGCCCTACGCGCGCCGGACCGACGGGCGCGGCCACCGGACCGCTGCCACCATGGACGAGGATCCGCCGCACGACAGAGGAGCACACAGCAATGGTCCGCTATACCCGAGCCTTCGTGGCGGTACTGACTCTGGTGACGGCGCTGGGTGCCGGACTGCCGGGCGTCGTCGCACGGGCCGAGGGGGCCTGGTACCCGGGTCGGCTGCTCTCGGCCGGACCGCTCGGCCGGCCGTGGGCCGGGCTCGACGGTGTACAGCGGATCGAATACGTCACCACCGGTCCCGGCGGTGACCTGGTCCAGGCAGCCGCCGTGGTGCGCATCCCCGAGGGGCCGGCCCCGGACGGGGGGCGCCGGGTGGTCGCCTGGGACCACGGCACCTCAGGGCTCGGGCAGAATTGCGGTCTCACCGGTTATGACAAGCTCGAGCAGGAGACCGGGCCTGCCGTGGCGCGCCTCAGCGACGCCGGGTACGCCGTCGTCGCCCCCGATTACATCGGGCTGAGCCCCAATTCGCCGGGCCCGCATCCCTATCTGCACACCACCAGTGAGGCCACCGCCACGATCGACGCGGTGCGCGCCGCCCGTTCCGCCTACCCCGGACTGGCGCCGAGCTGGGCGGTCGCCGGGTGGTCGCAGGGCGGACATGCCGCGCTCGGCACCGGCCGGCTCGCCCCCGAGTACGCGCCGGAACTCGACTTCCGCGGTACCGCCGCCCTGGCTCCCGTGAGCAATCTGGAAAACATCTTCCTGCGTTCGCGCCCGGATCAGCCCGAGATACCCGGGTACGTGGGCCGGTACGCGCCCATGGTGCTCGCCGGTATGGTCGGCGCACAGCTGGGCCCCGAGGTCGGCGATTTCCTGACTCCACAGGGCCAGAAGTTCATCGCCGGGCTCAGCACCAACTGCAATGCCCAGGCCTCGGCCATGCTGGACTCCACCGAGATCGGGTCCCTGGTTTCGCGGCCCCTCAACGATCCGGATTTCGCGCCGGTGGTGCGTGACTATATGAGCGTGCCGGTCAGCGGCTACCAGGATCCGATCCTGGTCGTACAGGGCATCTACGACACCGTCGTCCCGTTACCGCTGGCCCTCGCGCTGGTCGGGCAGTTCGTCCTGAACGACACGGAGTACGCGGTGCAGCTTCTCCAGGCCGGCCACGAGGACCTGGCGGAGAAGGGCGGCCTCGACCGCACTCTCACCTTCCTCGACGAGGTGCTCCCGGCCGGCTGACCCCGGTCAGACGAACGCCCGCTCGATGATCGCGGTCGTATCCACGCCGGTGGGCAGGGTGCCGAACGCGGCGCCCCAGTCCGCACCCAGCCGGGACGCGCAGAAGGCGTCCGCGACCGCGCGGTGACCGTGCCGGACCAGCTGGGCGCCCTGCAGGACCAGCGCCATCAGCTCGACGACTCGGCGCGCCCGGTACTCGATATCGCTGCGATCGGCGAGCTCCTTGCCGACGCGGTCGATCGCGTGATCCAGATGGGGGTTCTCGCCGCGCGCCCGGGACACCTCGGTGAAGTAGGCCTCCACGGTTTCGGGCCGGGTGCCCATGGCGCGCAGGGCGTCGAGCGCTGCCACATTGCCCGAACCCTCCCAGATCGACATGAGCGGCGCCTCCCGGTACAGCCGCGGCATCCCGGAGTCCTCGACGTAACCGTTTCCGCCGAAACATTCCAGGGCCTCGGCGGCGTGGGTGGCCGCGCGTTTGCACACCCAATACTTGGTGATCGCGAGCGCGATCCGGCGTAGCGCGGCTTCGCCCGGGTCGGTCGCGGCGCGGTCGGTGGCCCCGGCCAGCCGCAGCATGACCGTGGTGGCGGCCTCGGACTCGAGCACCAGATCGGCCAGCACATTGCGCATGGCGGGCTGGTCGACCAGAGCGGCGCCGAACGCCTTGCGGTGGCGGGCGTGGTGTACCGCGCGGACGGCCGCCGTGCGCATCCCGACCGCGGAACCGATCACACAGTCGAGCCGGGTCATATTGACCATCTCGATGATGGTCTTCACCCCGGCGCCCTCCGCGCCGATCGGCCAGCCGATCGCGTTCTCGTATTCGATCTCCGAGGACGCGTTCGATTTGTTGCCCAGTTTGTCCTTGAGCCGCTGTAGCCGGATCGGATTGCGGGAACCGTCGGGCAGCACCCGCGGCAACAGGAAACACGAGAGCCCGCCCGGCGCCTGCGCCAGGGTCAGGAACATATCCGACATCGGCGCCGAGGTGAACCATTTGTGCCCGACCAGCCGATACGTGCCGTCGGGTTGCGGGGTCGCGGTGGTGGTGTTGGCCCGGACATCCGACCCGCCCTGTTTCTCCGTCATCGACATACCGGCGATGAGACCGGTCTTGGTGGACGGTTCGCGCAACCCGAAATCGTAGCTGCGGGCGGTGAGCAGCGGCTCGTACCGCGCCGCGAGTTCCGGGTTGTGCCGCAGTGCCGGAATCGCGGCGTAGGTCATCGAGACCGGACACATGTGCCCGGCGTCGGCGGCGCCCCAGACGTAGAATTTGGCGGCGCGCGCCACATGGGCGCCGGTCCGGGAGTCGGCCCACGGTGCGGCGTGCAGTCCGTGTTCGACCGCCACGGTCATCAGGTCGTGCCAGTACGGATGGAATTCCACCTCGTCGACGCGGTTGCCGTAGCGGTCGTGGGTGTGCAGGACGGGCGGATACTCGTTGGCGAGCCGGCCCCACTCCTGGACACGCTCGCTTCCGGCGAGGGTGCCGAGTTCGCGCACTTCCGCCTCCGCCCAACCGGCGCCCTCCCGCTGCAGACCGGCCAGCAACGCCGGATCCCGCGAGACCTCGAACGGGGTGATCGGCGGAACCTGGTTGAGAACCTCGTGCGTGAGCATCCATCGATTATGCGTCCCATGTCACACCGCGGACCTTCGGGGGATCGGGACCGGTCGGTACCGACGGGTGGGTGAGCGTCCCCGGTGTGGTCCGGGCGGGTACCGACTCGTCCCGGTAGCGCCTGATCCTTTCCCGGACGGCCTGCGGCGCGCCCGTCGCCCGGACCGGCCACGGCGGCCCGGCCGGCCGGGCCCGGTGCGCCCGGCGTTACTTCGGAAACAACAGTTAACCTGTGCGAATGCGCCGATTGAGCGTTGTCGACGAAATCTTCCTGCGAACCCATCAGGGGCTCGGCACCCCGATCGCGCTCCAGGGCCTGTGGCGTACGGCGGGGGCGGTGGAACCCGAGGTGCTCGCGCGACTGCACGAGGAACTGCGCACCGGGCCGCTCGCCCGCCGAGTGGTCCGCCCCCGGGTCCCGGGTGCGCGGGCGCGGTGGCAGCGCAACGACCGCGCTCATCCGCTCGACCGGCACCGGGTGGAGCTCGCACCCGCCGACATCCCGCGGTGGGCCGACACCTGCGGTGCCGAATTGGATCCCGAACACGGTCCGGGCTGGCGGCTGTCGGCGGCACCGCTCACCGACGGGGGCACGATCGTGGCCCTCACCTGCTCCCACGTTCTCGCCGACGCCCGGGGACTCGTTCTCGCGGTCGAACGAGCACTGGAGGCGATGGACGCCGGCCGCGCGGACCTTTCGCCTGGCCGGCCGGGAGAGGAGGGCAGCGCGGCGGGGGACGGCCCGGATTCGGATTGGCTCGATGCGGCGCGGACCTGGGCGACGGTCGGCCTCGGTGGTATGCGCGCCGCCGCGACCCTGATAGTCCGCGGTTCCCGGGGACCGAGATCCGGGCAAGCGGCTGCCGGACGCGAAGGCACAGCGCCCGGCACCGGCGACACGCCTCACACCGCGCGGTTGTCGCACCGCGACCTCTCCGGTCTCGCCGAAACCTCCGCGCTCGCCGTGCTGAACGAACCGGCGCTGATCCTCCGCTGCCCGGCCGCGGACTGGGAGGCGGTCGCCGCGCGATATGGCGGCACAGCCAACAGCCTGTTCATCTGGGTCGTCGCGAACATGCTGTGGGCCGCCGGTTTTGCCGGCACCGAGATCGTGGCGAGCCTGCCCGTGGACACCCGGGACGAGCCGCGGATCGACAACGACCTGGCCGTAACCGAGATCGCGGTGGCCAGGGGCGACGGCCCGGCCGATATCCGCGCGAAGAGCCGGGCGGCCTACGAGCGGCGGATGTCCGCCCCGGGTGGACTGCCGGAGGAGTTCCTCTACCTGGTACCCGACAAGGTGGCCCATCTGCTGTCCCGCGGAGCGGGGGAACGCGACATCCTGTGCTCGAATATCGGCCCGATCCCGCCGGCGCTGTCGGCCCTCGGGCCGTACGAGTGCACCGGTATCGCGACACGGGCCGTCCACCCCGGCCTCGACTACGCGCGGCGGCCGCGCACCCGGCTGTCCGGTTACCTCTGCCGTTTCCGGGACGACTACATCCTGACCGTCGCGAGCCTCTATCCCGAACGCGCGGCCGACGCGGCCGCACTGCACCGGCTGGTCACCGCGACGGCCGCGCGGGTGGACCTGCCGGTCCGGCCGTGGTGAGGGTCAGCGGTTGGCGCGGTACCAGCGAATCAGCGCATCGGTGGACGAATCACCCTGCGGTGCCGGCTCTTCCGGATCGGTGAGCAGCGGCGCCAGCGCCAGCGCCTGCTGTTTGCCCAGTTCCACGCCCCACTGGTCGAAACTGTCGATACCCCAGATCGCCCCCGCCACGAACACCTGGTGCTCGTAGAGCGCGATGAGCTGGCCCAGTACCGCGGGGGTGAGCCGGGGCGCGAGAATCGTGGTGCTGGGGCGGTTTCCGGGCATCACCTTGTGCGGTACCAGCTCTGGTGGCGTGCCCTCGGCGGCGATTTCCGCAGCGGTCTTCCCGAACGCCAGCACCTTGGTCTGCGCGAACAGATTGCTCATCAGGATGTCGTGCATACTGCCGGTGCCGTCGCGGGTGGGCAGATCGTCGGTGGGCTGGGCGAAGCCGATGAAATCGGCCGGGATCAGCCGGGTGCCCTGGTGGAGCAGCTGGTAGAAGGCGTGCTGACCGTTGGTACCGGGTTCACCCCAGAAGATCTCGCCGGTGGTGGTGGTGACCGGGGAACCGTCCGCGCGTACCGATTTCCCGTTCGACTCCATCGTGAGCTGCTGCAGATAGGCCGGGAAGCGGGCGAGATCGTTGGCGTACGGCAGCACCGCCCGCGACTGTGCCCCGAAGAAGTTCGCGTACCACACGCCGAGCAGCGCCAGCAGGATCGGCGCGTTCTCCGCCGGCGGCGCGGTGGCGAAATGGCGGTCCATATCGTGCATACCGGCGAGGAATTCGGCGAACCGGGCGGGGCCGATCGTCACCATGACCGACAGGCCGATGGCCGAATCCACCGAGTACCGGCCGCCCACCCAGTCCCAGAAGCCGAACATATTGTCGGTGTCGATACCGAACTCGGCGACCCGCCCGGCGTGTGTGGACACCGCGACGAAATGTTTCGCCACGGCATCCGGGCCGAGCGCGTCGACCAGCCAGCGGCGGGCGGCGGTCGCGTTGGTCAGCGTTTCCAGCGTCGAGAATGTCTTGGAGGCGACGATGAAAAGGGTGGTCGCCGGATCCAGATCCGCCAGCGTGGCCACCAGATCGGCCGGATCCACATTGGAGACGAACCGGGCTCCGATACCGGCGTCCGCGTAGTGCCGCAGCGCCTGATGCACCATCACCGGCCCGAGATCGGAACCGCCGATTCCGATATTCACCACCGTGCGGATCCGCTCCCCGGTCGCCCCGCGCCAGTCGCCCGAACGCACCGCGTCGGCGAAGGCGCTCATCCGGTCGAGCACCTCGTGTACCGCGGCGACCGCGTCCTCGCCGTCGATGGTGAGCGAAGCGCCCTTCGGCAACCGCAACGCGGTATGCCCCACGGCCCGGTCCTCGGAGGTGTTGATGTGTTCGCCGCGCAGCATCCGGTCGCGCTGTGCCTCCACCCCTGCTTCCCGGGCCAGTTCCACCAGCAATTGCAGGGTTTCCCGGGTGACGCGATGCTTGCTGTAGTCGATCCGCAGCTCACCCGCGGTCAGCGTGAGATCGCGGCCGCGCGGTGGATCTTCGGCGAACAGGTCCCTCAGTTGTAGGGCGGCGATCGCCTCGTAGTGATCACGTAATTTCTGCCATGCCGCCGATGCGGTGATGTCGACGCTCACACTGGCCGAGGGTACAACCCGCGGGAGCCGGACGCAGGCAGGACCGGGCCCACGCCGCGGCCCGGGTGACCATATGGGCACAACCGAGGGCAGTTGCCCGCCGATAACCCGGCTATCACCTGTCATGAGTTGGTTCGATCACCGCCGCCCGATGACCCGCCTGCCGGGGCCATACTGCGCCGGCCGATCAGCTCGGCCCCGCAGCAGTCGATCGCTCGCGGCGGCGCCGCCACCACGTGACTGCCCAGAGCGTGTGCCCGATCCCCAGTATCACCAGGACGACTGCGCTGTCCAGTGTGCTCGTACCGGACCGGGCCGCGGCAATTCCCTGGATCGCGCGAATCAGGAGAGTGACATCTGCCGGCAGGGTGTAGGTGGCGGCCACGGTGAGGCACAGTGCTGTCCCGAGCACCAGAACGACGCTGTACACCCGGACCGCGCGCCGTTCGTGGCGCGGTAGGTTGAGGCTCGGATCGGCCGCGGTCCACCGATGCCCGATTACCGCGTGCCGGCCCCGGTTGCAGAGGTAGCGCGCATACGCGCGGCCGTCTCCGTACAGATCCCGGCATCCGGTGAGGTCTTGGAGGACGAAATACAGGTCGGTGCGCATGAACACCATGAGTTGGAATGACAGCGGAAGCAGCGCGAGAATCGTCGCCGCGGCCAAGAGCCGATGTGCGAGGCCGTGCTCCGTCACCACCGTCTGTAGCAGTACTGCGGTCGATGCGACTGCGAGGTTCACCGCGATCCCGGCGGAATAGGCTGTGATCCGATGTCGGCGAGGGGCGAGTTCTATACCGCTGATATCGGTTTCGGCGACCAGGAACTGTAGCCGCGTACCCAACTGGATGCGGGATCGGACACCTGCGGCCCGGGCAGCGGCGAAATGCGCCAACTCGTGCAGGAAGAGCAATGACCAACCGAATACGAACCCTGTGACGAGGACGAGACCGCCATGTGAACTCCACAGCAGATCGCGGAAGCCGGGCCGCGTCTGCGGCATACGAACCACGGTGACCGCCGCTGCCACTACCAGGCAGGCGAGCAGCACCGGCAGTATCGGATGTAGCGCGTAGCGGACGTACTCGGGTCGCAGGCGTGGAAGTGTCGGCGGTAGCGGTGGTGCGGAAGGCACCGGGCAATCGTCGATTTCGGCCACGAAGCCCAATTCCGTCAAGTCGGCGACGAAAGCCAGGACATCGAACTCGGTGCCCCGCTGCCCGGCCAGGTGCCGGGTGGTCTCGATGACACTGGCCCCGCTCGCGAGAATCTCGATCGCGGCCACCCCGGCCTCCGGGAGCGCGACGAAAACCCGTGTCTCGAACCGCCCGACGAGCCATTCGTCACGATCGGCCCGGATGGCCAGCTCGTGCAGCAGGACCCGGCTCGTCGCGGTGGGTCCGGATCGTCGCGGATCGGTCACCGCGCATCCCCGCACACCGGGCAATCCGGGCGCGGCGGGAAACGCTCATAGATCGGTTCCCCGGGCACCGCGAGGTTCAGACCGTATTGGAAGCCCGGCTCGGTACGCGGCGCACCGGTCAGCACAGCCAGCGCGAGATGCGCGAGCAGGTTGCCGGTGATCACCGCGGAGACGGCGTTCACCGGATGCCAAGGCAATTGTGGTACGAGGCTTTCCGGGGCCACGTCGGCCGGTCGGCGGTCGTCGCGCCCCTCGATCTCCTGATCGTGCAGGCATTCCCAGCAGGCGCCCTGCCCCGGCACGTGCACCTGGGCCGTGGCGAGCGGACCGTGATATCCGGCAGCCACCCAGGGTAAACCGGCGGTGGAACAGGCGCGATTCGCCCACCGCCGACTGGCGCGCGGTTTATCAGCGCAGAACGCGAGCAGGTCGTAACCGCCTCGCAGCAGGGCGGTGAGATCGGCTTGGCTGTCGATCTGCGATTGTTCACCGGTGATCTCGACGTCGGAGTTGAGTGCCCGCAATTGCGCGACCGCGGCGTCGACCTTGGGTTTGCCGATGTGGTCCTCCCGGTAGAGGACTTGTCGGCTGAGATTCGACAGTTCGACGATATCGGGGTCGACGCAGTGCAGGTGTCCGACACCCGATGCGACGAGTGCTTGCGCCGCCGCGCCGCCGACTCCGCCGATCCCGATCAGCAGCACTCGGGAGCGGCCCAGGCGGAGCTGGATATCCCACGGGGTCGACCGCGGCGTCCCGTCGATCCATTCGAAGAACGCCATACTCCTCGAGTAGCGTTCCCGCCGCGCGGGCCCGAGTTCGGCCGGTACGGGCGCACCGGCGTCTTCGACGAAACCGGAGTCAAGCAGTACCTGCATCGCGCGCATCACCTCGGCGCCGGATACCGAGCTGTGCCGCCTGGTCACTTCATCGACGATCTCGGCGGGGGATCTGGTCGCGTCCATCGACTGGACTACTTCCCAGATCCACCCGCCGGGGTCTGCTACTTCCACGCCGATCCCCGGGACGGTCGCGCCGATCCGCACCTGCCCGTCGGTTGTGCGGTAGGGGACATGCTCCCGTTTGATGCGGGGGCGCCGCATATCCGAGGCATTGACCTGGTCCAATACGGGGCTCCTTGTCCCTGGCAGCCGGTGCAGGCCGGGCCCGCTTCAGCTGGGGGCCGGTCGCACCGGCTCCAGGGCACCGGTGCCCTGCGGACCGCTCGGCACCTGCGGTTCCCGACCCTCGGTCGGCACCGCTAACTCGAGGTCGACCCACTGAGGCCGGTGGTTTCCTTTTAACGGGGGGTTGGTTGTGTGATGTACGTCACCCTCAGGATGTTCGAAGTGCTCCGCTGCCGGCCCCGCGAATCCGTTCCTGACTCGCAGTCGAGGGTTGCCCGGTTCTAGAGGGGTATCTCTACGCGGAGTTTGCCCCGCTGAAGCCGGTGGTTTCCTTCTTGTCGAGGCGCCGGATCACGATGGGTGCGGGCTCGGCCGCCGGCTTGACGGGGGGCTTGGTTGTGTGCTTCTTCATCGGGGAAACTCCCTTATCTTGCCGCTAAATAAGTGCACATCACTTACGTGTATAGAATCTTTCTTTCTCGCCGCCGTCGTCAACCCCCGTCGACCCCGCTTGACTAGGGCACTCCGGCGAAATCTGCATCGACCAGGGGCTGATGGGCCGGCACCGCCATGCTGTTCCGGCCCGGCGCAAAACTCCGAGGCAGAACCTACGCTGGCCGTATGGCCTCAGAATCCGAAGTTCTCGCATCTGTACCGAAGCAACTGTGGATCGGCGGACCCGTCGATGCCACCGGCGGGGGTACCTTCCCAGTGCACAATCCAGCGAACGGTGACGTTATCGCCGAGGTCGCGGACGGAACCCCGGATGATGCCGTGCGGGCACTGGATGCCGCGGCGGCGGCCCAGGCGGATTGGGCCGCCACCTCGGCCCGCGAGCGCGGTGAGATCCTGCGTGCGGTCTTCGAGCGCATCACCGCGCGCGCCGAGGAATTCGCCCTGCTGATGACCCTGGAGATGGGCAAGTCCCTGCCGGAGAGCCGGAACGAGGTCCGCTACGGCGCCGAGTTCTTCCGCTGGTTCAGCGAGGAGGCCGCGCGCATCCACGGCCGCTATCTGCACGCGCCCTCGGGTACCGGCCGCATCCTGGTGCACAAGCAGCCGGTCGGTCCGTGTCTGGCGATCACGCCGTGGAACTTCCCGCTCGCGATGGGTACCCGCAAGATCGGCCCCGCGCTGGCGGCGGGCTGCACCATGATCGTCAAACCGGCCTCGGCGACCCCGCTCACCATGCTGCTGCTGGCGAAGCTGTGCTCGGAGGCCGGTCTGCCCGACGGTGTGCTCTCGGTGATCACCTCGCGCCGGTCCGGGGCGGTCACCCAGCCGCTGCTCGACGATCCCCGGCTGCGCAAGCTCACCTTCACCGGGTCCACCGAGGTCGGTCGCACCCTCGTCGAGAAGTCCGCGTCCGGTCTGCTGCGTACATCGATGGAACTCGGCGGGAACGCGCCGTTCGTGGTGTTCGACGACGCCGATATCGACGCGGCCGTCGAGGGGGCGCTGCTGGCCAAGCTGCGCAACGGCGGTGAGGCGTGCACCGCGGCCAATCGTTTCCATGTGCATCGCGCGGTGGTCGAGGAGTTCACGGAGAAGTTCGTGGCGGCGATCAACTCCCAGGTCCGGCTGGGGCCGGGAACCGATCCGGAAACCACGCTCGGCCCGCTGGTCAGCGAGGATCAGCTGAACACCGTGGCCGAACTGGTCGACGACGCGGTCGGCGCGGGCGCGTCTGTCCGCGTCGGCGGCAAGGCCGCGGGTGGCCCGGGCTGGTTCTATCCGGCGACCGTGCTCACCGATATCCCCCCGCGGGCCCGGATCCTCCGTGAGGAGGTTTTCGGCCCGGTGGCGCCGATCGTCGCCTTCGATACCGAGGAAGAGGGTCTGGCCGCCGCCAACGACACCGAGTTCGGGCTGGTGAGCTACATCTACACCCGGGACCTCGAGCGGGCGCTGCGGGTGGCCGAGGGGTTGGAAAGCGGAATGGTGGGGGTGAACCGTGGCGTGATCTCCGACCCGGCGGCCCCGTTCGGTGGCGTCAAGGCTTCCGGTTTCGGCCGGGAAGGCGGTACCGAGGGGATCGAGGAATACCTGTCGACCAAGTACATCGCCATGACGTGACAGACAGTACGAACCGCCCCGGGGCGTGGTCACCCGGGGCGGTTCGTGAGGTTGCGGCGGTCTGCGGGCCGCCGCGTCGGTTCTGTTGGGACCTAGCGGCCGAGACGTCCGCGCCCGAGACGCAGCAGCAGCATCGCCAGGGTGTGCCCCTCCTGGCCGAGCTCGCTGAAGCGCTCCAGCACCTTCATCTCCCGGCTGTGCACCAGGCGGGTACCCCCGGAAGCCATCCGGGTCCGTCCGATTACCCGTGAGATCTCCGTTCGGCGCTTGATGGCCGTGAGGATCTCCGCATCGAGCCGGTCGATCTCCTTACGGAGTTTTTCGATCTCGGCTTCGGTCCGAGGAAGCTCCGAGTCCGTGTCGGTAGTCGAACCCGACCCGGTCGCCGTAGCGGGTGTGCTCATTTCTCATCTCCTCGTGTCAGAACCTGGATCGGCGCCGAGGCGCGTCGTGTTACCGATCCAGAGCTCCTCCACCGCGTGAAAAAGACCCGGCGGGTCTGGTGATGCCGTTCCCCCTTACCTGCCCCGTTCGGGCCTCAGGTGCCCGGTCTGCGGCCCAGCAGTCCACACAACCGGCGCGGATGTTTCGCTGAAGGGCAAACCATATTGCCAGTTTGCCACGGTAACCGATGTATGCAAAACGCTCACTGGTGGGGATATCGTCCCGCCGAGCGACCCCGCCGGTGACGAATTCGGCCGAGTGTTCGATCGTGTCGGGTCGCGGCGGTAGCGTGAACAGACGATGGACACCACCGCGGCAGCACTTCGTTCGGATTCGCACAATTCCCGTGCCACCACCTCCGCCGCCGGCTCGCCGGAGCCCGGCGCGGCGCCGGCGGCCGCGGCCCTGCCCGGCCTGGAGCTATCCGGTGCCGACCGGCGTGCGGCGGCGCCCGGTGCGCCCGGCGGCCTGGCCGCACTGCGGCAGCGGGTACAGGCCGAGCAGGCACAGCAGCGCACCGATTCCGCGCAGCGCCGGGCCGAGGAGGCCGAGCAACTGCTGGAGGGCCTCAACCCGCAGCAGCGCGCGGCCGTACTGCACACCGGGTCGCCGCTGCTGATCGTGGCCGGGGCGGGTTCGGGCAAGACCGCCGTGCTGACCCGCCGGATCGCCTACCTGCTGGCCGCGCGCGGGGCCACTCCCGGGCAGATCCTGGCCATCACCTTCACCAACAAGGCCGCCGCCGAGATGCGGGAGCGGGTCATCGACCTGGTGGGTCCGCGAGCCGCGAGTATGTGGGTGTCGACCTTCCACTCCAGCTGTGTGCGGATCCTGCGCACCCAGTCGGCGCTGCTCCCCGGCATGAACTCGAACTTCTCCATCTACGACGCCGACGACTCCCGGCGGCTGCTCGCCATGATCGGCCGGGATCTGGAACTGGACGCCAAGAAGTACACCCCGCGGTTGCTCGCGACCGCCATCTCGAATCTGAAGAACGAACTCGTCGGCCCGGAGCAGGCGAACAGCGACGCGGAATTCGAGGATGCCGAGCTGCCGCGCGTGGTCGCCCGGGTCTACACCGAATACCAGCGGCGGTTGCGCACGGCCAACGCGCTGGACTTCGACGATCTCATCGGCGAGACGGTCGCCCTGCTGCAACGGCATCCCGAGGTCGCCGAGTACTACCGCCGCCGCTTCCGGCACGTCCTGGTCGACGAATACCAGGACACCAACCACGCGCAGTACGTGCTCGTGCGGGAATTGGTGGGGCATCACACCGCGGGAGCCGGGACGGCCGGTGAGGCCGCCGATACCGACGCCGGCGCCGCTGCCGCCGCGCCGGATGCCGAGGCCCCGGAACCGGACGCGCATACGGTGCCGCCCAGCGAGCTCTGCGTGGTCGGTGACGCCGATCAGTCCATCTATGCCTTCCGCGGTGCCACCATCCGCAATATCGAGGAATTCGAGCGAGATTTCCCCGACGCCGAGACCATCCTCCTCGAACAGAACTACCGGTCCACGCAGAACATCCTGTCCGCGGCCAACTCGGTGATCGCGCGCAATACCAACCGGCGCGACAAGCGGCTGTGGACCGACGCCGGTGAGGGGGAACTCATCACCGGTTACGTCGCCGACAACGAACACGACGAGGCGGCCTTCGTCGCGCGTGAGATCGACCGGCTGGTGGACGAGGGCGAGGCCGGCTACTCCGATATCGCGGTGTTCTACCGCACCAACAACAACTCCCGGGCCTTGGAGGAGATCTTCATCCGGATGGGACTGCCCTACAAGGTGGTCGGCGGGGTTCGGTTCTACGAGCGCAAGGAGGTCCGCGATATCGTCGCCTACCTGCGCGTCCTGGAGAATCCGGACGATGCGGTGAGCCTGCGCCGGATCCTCAACACCCCGCGCCGCGGTATCGGTGACCGTGCCGAGGCCTGTGTGGCCGTACACGCCGAACAGCGCGGTATCGGTTTCGCCGAGGCGCTGCGCGATGCCGCCGCCGGTGAGGTCGCGCTGCTGAACACCCGGGCGCGCAACGCCATCGCCGGGTTCGTGGCGCTGCTCGAGCAGATCCGGGCCGCCGGTGCGCTGGACGAGGTCGATTTCCCGGATGTGGGCGCGGTGGTCGAGGCGGTACTCGACCGTACCGGCTACCGGGCGGAACTGGAGGCTTCCGACGATCCGCAGGACGGCGCCCGGCTGGACAACCTGAACGAACTCGTCAGCGTCGCCCGGGAGTTCAGCTCCGAGGCGCGTAACGCGCTCGAGGCCGCCCGGGCCGAGGGCCTGATGCCGGAAACGGGGGAGGGCGAACCCGAACCCGGATCGCTGGCCGCGTTCCTGGAACGGGTCTCGCTGGTGGCCGACGCCGACCAGATACCGGAGGAAGGCGCGGGCATGGTCACCATGATGACCCTGCACACCGCCAAGGGGCTGGAGTTCCCGGTGGTCTTCGTGACCGGGTGGGAGGACGGCCAGTTCCCGCATCTGCGGGCACTCGGCGATCCCGCCGAATTGGCCGAGGAGCGCCGGCTGGCCTATGTGGGGATCACCCGGGCCCGGCGTCGCCTGTATCTCACCCGTGCGGTGGTCCGTTCGGCGTGGGGGCAGCCGGTGTTCAATCCGGAATCCCGGTTCCTGCAGGAAGTACCGGATCATTTGATCGACTGGAAGCGGCTGGAACCCAAACGGTCGTCGGCTCCGGCGCAGTACGGCCGCCGCCGCGGTGCCGAGGCGGGCGAGGAGGACTGGACCGGTGGCTGGCCGCAGTCCCGGGAGCCGCGGCCCGGCATCCGGGAGAGCCGCCCGGCTCGGCGTGGCGTGTCCCGCAACAATGTCGGGCTGGTGCTGGCGGTCGGCGACCGGGTCAGCGACGACAAATACGGTCTCGGCCGGGTGGTCGCGGCGGACGGGGTCGGCGATATGGCCAGTGTGACGATCGATTTCGGGACCAGCGGCACCATTCGGCTCATTCCGAAATTCAGCCAGACCCTGACGAAGTTGTAGCGCCCCCGCGGGGCCCGGCCGCGCGGTAGGTTCCGGTCATGGAGTCTGTCGCGCAGCATCTGATGTGGTTCGTGCCGATGCTCTGGCTCGGCATGGTGCTGGCCATCTCGTTCCTGGAGGCGCCGCTGAAATTCCGTGCGCCCGGGGTCACCACCGAACTCGGCCTGGGGATCGGGCGGCTGGTGTTCCGGGCGTTGAATATCGTGGAGGCCGTGCTCGCGGCGGTCCTGCTGGTGGCGGTCGTGGTGCTGGCGCCTGCCGGAGCGGTGTGGATATGGCTCGCGATCGCGGTGGTGATCCTGGTGGTCCAGTTGGCCGTGGTGCGCCCGCCGCTGTCACGCCGCTCGGACCGGGTGCTCGCGGGTGAGGAATTACCGCGTTCGACGGCGCACTACTGGTACATCGGACTGGAGATCGCCAAGGTGATCGCGCTGATCGGGCTGGCGATCACCGCCGCACCGTGAAACAACCGCGGCCGGGTGCTCCGAGGCGCGTGGCACCCGGCAGGGCGGTCAGTCGCCGTTGCCGGTGAGGCTGATTCCCCGGGTGGCCAGCCACGGCACCGGATCGATCTTGTCGCTGCCGTTGAGCCATACCTCGAAGTGGCAGTGCGGGCCCGTGGAGAACCCACGGTTGCCGACGGTGGCGATCTGGTCGCCGGCGAACACGTATTCGCCGACTCCGACGGTGGTGGTGTCGACGTGCCCGTAGACGGTGATGGTGCCGTCGGCGTGCAGCAGGCGCACCCACATACCGAAACCCGATGCCGGCCCGGCGTCGATGACCTCACCGTCGGCCACCGCGTAGATCGGGGTGCCGATCGGGGCGGCCACGTCGATACCGAGATGCTGTACGCCCCAGCGGGCGCCGAACCCGGAGGTATAGGCACCGTTGGCGAATTTCGCGAACAGCGGCCGGAACTTGGCCTCTTCGGCCTGGGCCAGATCCTCGGCGAATTGGGCGCCGTTGGCGAGCATCTCACCGAAGCGGCTGGTATCGACCGGGATATTGCCGCCCAGCATCTGCGGCGAGGCGGTGTTCGATACGGCGGCCGGATCCTCGGTCGCCATGGACTGGGCGGCGATCTCGTGGACCGACCCGGCGGCCTCGTAATCGGCGGCCTGCTGTGCTTGTTTGTGGTCGGTGGGTTCGGCGGTGGCGCACTGTCCGGCGGCGACCACGGCGCCCGCGGCCACCGCGACGACCGCGGCGCGGCCCTTGAGCGCGGACGGCGGGCGGCGTACCCGGT
>NZ_BAGJ01000159.1 GCF_000308775.1 Nocardia testacea NBRC 100365 | reverse complement strand
GGGGCGGCGGTTGCCGTCGTACATGGTTCCGTCGGTGTTCGTGGAGCTGGATGCGCTGCCGCTGAATGTGAACGGGAAGCTCGATCGTAAGGCGTTGCCGGAGCCGGTGTTCGAGGTGCTGGAGTTCCGGGCGCCGTCGACTCCGATCGAGGAGATCGTGGCCGGTGTCTATGCCGAGGTGCTCGGTGTGGACCGTGTGGGTGCGGATGATGATTTCTTTGCTCTCGGTGGTAATTCGCTGGTGGCGACGCAGGTTGCTGCGCGGTTGGGTAAGGCGCTGAATGCGACGGTGCCGGTGCGGATGTTGTTCGAGGCGCCGACGGTGGCCGGTTTGGCGGTGCGGGTCGAGCAGCATGCCGGTTCGGGTGGGCGGCAGGCGTTGGTGGCGCAGCCGCGGCCGGAGCGGGTGCCGTTGTCGTTGGCGCAGCAGCGTATGTGGTT
>NZ_BAGJ01000160.1 GCF_000308775.1 Nocardia testacea NBRC 100365 | reverse complement strand
CCGGGCACGGATTCGGGGAGAGGTGCCGCCGGCTTCGAGTCGTGAGTTCGATGGGCGGCGATTGCCGGGAACTTCGCCTGAGCTCGAGAGCGGTGAGGTGCCGTCGGTTCCGGGTCGGGAGTTCGATCGGGGTGGGTTCCCGGAGACTCCAGCCGAACTCGGGGGTGGTCGGGTACCGCCGGTTCCGGGTCGTGAGTCCGATCAGCTCGGGTTCCCGGGAACTTCGGCTCGGCTCGGGGGCGGTGACGTGCCGCCGGCGCCCGCCCGGGGATTCGGGCCCGGCGCCCTCCCCCGAAACGGAAGCGGGTCGGGTCACGGGGAGATTCCGCCGCGTCGCGACGGTGCGCCGGACCGGGCCGCGCTGCCACAACGTTCGCGTGAGATCGCGGGGGAAGTGGCCGGGTCCGTGGCGGGTGAGGCGGTGCGCGACGCCCGGGCCGAATACGGGCGTGCGGACAGGCCGGCGGAAAGCCCGGCTCGCCGATCAGAGCACGTCGCCCCGCCGGAGGACCGGCGCGGTTTCCGGGAGGAGGCCGCGCCGGTTCCGGTGGGACAGCCAGGACACCGGGCACAGCATGGGCATGCGCGCGGGTTCGGAGGACCGGCATCCCCGCCGATCCCGGCCGACGGGATCGGCGCCGTGCCGGCGACCCCGATCCTGGCCGAGTACCTGGCGGGGGGCGTGCATCCCGGTTTCGCGCAGACCGCTGTGCTGGCGTTGCCGGAGGGGATCGACCGTGCCTGGACGGCCGCGGTCCTCGGTGCGGTGGTGGAGCGACACGATATGTTGCGGGCCCGCCTGGTGGCCGAGGACGGGCAGTTCCGGTGGGAGGTTCCGGACAGCGGGCCGGTCGGGGCGGGTTGGCTGCTCGCGGAGGTCGAGGTGCCCGCGGGGACCCGCCCGGCCGAGGTCGCCGCGCTCGCCGGTTCGACGATGCACACGACGGTGGCGCGGCTGGACCCGCTCGGCGGCCGGATGGTCGCGGCGACCCGGCTGTGCCGCCCGGGCGCCCGCGACGCGCTGCTGCTCGCCGTGCACCACTATGTGATCGACAGTGTGTCCTGGCAGGTCCTCCTGGGGGATCTGGCCCGGGCGTGGGCGCAGGTGGCCGGGCGGCGGCGCCCCGAACTGCCCGCTGTTCCCACCTCGTTCCGGCGCTGGGCGCAGGCGGCGATCGAACCCGTCGCGCCGCGCGACAGCGAACTCGCCCATTGGCGTGAGGTGCTGGCCACCCCGGACCCGCTGCTCGGCGTGCGGGCGATCGACCCCACCACCGACACCCACGCGTCGGTGCATCGATTCCTGGTGGAGGTGCCGGCGGATACCGCCGAGGTGGTGCTGACCGGAGTGCCGGCGCTGTACCGGACGAATCCGGAAGTTCCGTTGCTGGCCGCGCTGGCCCTGGCGGTACGGAATTGGCGGTCCCGCCGCGGGGTGGACTGCGCGACCACCCGGGTCCGGCTGCACGGTGACGGACGAGTGGATTCCGGGCTGCCCGGATCGGATCTCACCCGCACCGTCGGCTGGTTCGATACGGCATATCCGGTGGCTCTGGATCTCACCGAGATCGATCCCCGGGCCGCGCTGGCCGCCGGTCCGGTGACCGCCGCGCTGCTGCGTTCGGTGAAGGAACAGCTGGTGGCGGCCCCGCGACCGCTGGGTTTCGGGTTGCTGCGCCGGTCGGCCCCCGCTGAATTCGACGGGCGCGTGGCGCAGATCGGCTTCGCCTGGATGGGGCGGTTCGCCGCCGGTACGCTGCCCGGCAACGACGAGACGGCCTGGCTGCCCCTCGGTGAACTCGGCGGGTTGGAGACCGCGTTCGACCCGGATATGCCGGCGGAGACGGTGATCGATGTGGAGGCGGTCGCCGCCGGTGATGGCCGGATCACGGCGTCGTTCGGCTACGCCGTCGATATCGTCGACGAGCCGGCGGTCCGGGAACTGGCCGACGAATGGCTGGCCGCGGTCAACGCCATCGCGCGGCATATCGCCGACCCGGCTGCGGGGGGCCTGACTCCCTCGGATCTGCCGCTGGTCCGGGTCGGGCAGCGGGAACTCGATACCTGGCGTGCGGAGCACCCGGGCCTGGTCGATGTGCTGCCGCTGGCGCCGCTGGGCGCGGGTTTGTTCTTCCGTTCGCACTTCACAGTGGACGGCCCGGACGACTACGTGATGTTGTTCGCCGTCGAGCTCGGGGGCGTCATAGATCTGGACCGCTTGCATCGGGCCGCGCAGGGGCTCGTCGACCGGCATCCGGTACTGCGCACCGCGTTTGTGACGGCCGCCGACGGGTCGCCGGTGCAGTTGGTGCGCAAGACCGTCACGGTGCCGTGGCGGGTGGCCGACGATGTCGGCGACTACGAGATCCCGGAACTGCTGGAGACCGAACGGCTCACCCGGTTCGCCCTGGATACCGCGCCGCTGCTGCGGGTCACGGTGTATCGCACGGTTTCCGGGCGCACCCATCTCGTGCTGGCCGCGCATCAGCTGCTCTTCGACGGGCGGTCGGCGCCGATCCTGCTCGCGGATCTGCTGGCCCTCTATGCCCGCCACGGTGACCCGGCGGCGCTGCCGCGGCCGCCGGCCTACCGCGACCATCTGGAATGGCTGGCACGGCAGGACACCGCGGCGGGCCGCGCCCGCTGGGCGGAGGCGCTGCGCGGCGCCCGGCCCACCGAACTCGCGCCGGTGCTCGCTGCGCCCACGCAACCGGAAACCGGTATCGGAAAGGTCGATCTCGCGCTCGGTGATACCGCGACAGCCGCCATGACCGCGTACGCGGCCGCGGCCGGGGTGACGGTCGAGACCGTGGTGCGGGCGCTGTGGGCGCTGTTGCTGGCGGGGCTGACCGGGCGCCGGGACATTGTGTTCGGGGCCGTGGTCTCCGGTCGTTCCGCCGGGCCGAGCGGGGTGGACCGGATGGCCGGGTTGTTCGCCAACACCGTTCCGATGCGGGTGCGTTTCGAGCCGGGCTGGACGGTGCGGGATCTGCTGACCCGCATCGAAGCCGAACAGGACGCCCTGCGCGATCACCACCATCTGAGCGCCGCCGATACCGCCCCGGGCGCGGCCGGGCTCTTCGATACCCTGCTGGCCTACGACCCGCACCCCGTCGGCGCGGCGCGACTGCCCGGGGCCGCCGGCGGCGTCGACGGGCTCGAGGTGCTGGAGCTGACCCCCCACTCCCACACCCACTATCCGGTGACACTGGTGGCGGAGTCGGCGGACCGGCTGCTGCTGCGGCTCTGGTACCGCCGCGAGCTGATCGCCGAGTCCGCGGCCGGCGCCCTCTCGGTACTGCTGCACGCACTCGTGGGCCAGCTGCTGGCGGTGCCCGCGGAACTCGGGACCACCCCGGCCGCGGATTGGTGGCGGCCCCCCGGCGCACTCGTCGGCCGGGCCGAACTGCCCGCCGATCGGCCGCGTCCGGCCGCCCCGTCCGGACGCTGCGGTCAGGTGACGCGGGAGCTGAGTATCGATCTGCTCGATTCCCTCAACGATATTGCGACGTACCAGGAGACGACAGCGTTCACCGTGATACAGGCGGCGCTGGCCATTCTGCTGGCCCGGCTGTCGGGGCACCGGGATATCGCGGTCGGTGCGTTCAACACCCGGCATGCCGGGGCCGGTTTGTCGGTCCTGCACACCGATCTGGATCCGGCGCTGCGCTTCGACGAACTGCTCGGCACCGCCCGCGTCGCGGGTGGCGCGCTCTTCGAGACCGGGGGCCGTGGCACCGAACGGCTGGGGCAACTGATCGACACGGTGCGCACCGCCGCCGGGCAGCCGCCCTTCCGGGTACTGCTGGCCACCACCGACGCGCCCGCCCGCCTGCCGGACATGCTCGACCTGCGCGTGGACCTGCTGGACACCGGCGCCGAGGCGCGGCTGACCTTCACCTACACCAGCGATCTGTTCGACGCGCCCACGCTCGGCGACCACGCGGACCGGCTGCTGCGGATCCTGCACGCCGTAGCCACCGACCCCTACCGGATCGTGGGCGATATCGATCTGCTCGCCCCCGGCGAACGCGATCTGGTGCTGCGGGAATGGAACAGCGGCGGGGTCCGGGTGCCGGCGGTGACGCTGGCCGACCTCATCGAGGCCCAGGCTCGGCTGCGGCCGCGCTCTCCGGCTGTCCGGTCCGGCGGGACCGTGCTGAGTTTCGCCGAACTGCTGAGCCGGTCGTATCAGGTGGCACGTGCCCTGATCGCCGCCGGGGCGGGCCCGGAAACCCTGGTGGCCGTGGCGGTGCCGCGGACCGAGGAGTTGCCGGTCGCGTTGCTCGGCGTGTTGCTGTCCGGGGCCGGCTATCTGCCGATCGATACCACCTATCCTCGGGAGCGGCTGGAATCCGTTCTCGCCGAAGCTCCGCCGGCCGCTGTACTCACCACCGCCGCCGAACGCGCCGCGATCCCGGCCGTGCACGCGCCGGTGATCCTGCTCGCCGACACCGTCCACCGTTCCACCGAACCGGTCACCGATGCCGACCGTCGGGCCCCGTTACGTCCGGACAACCTGGCGTATGTGATCCACACCTCCGGTTCCACCGGGTCGCCCAGGGCCGTGGCCGTGGCGCACCGCAATGTGGTGGAACTGTTCGCCAACACCCAGCTGCTGTTCGAATTCGACGACACCGATGTGTGGACCCTGTTCCACTCGGTCGCCTTCGACTTCTCGGTATGGGAACTGTGGTGCGCGCTGGCCAGTGGTGGATCGGTGGTGGTGGTCGACGGGCCGACCGCGCACGCACCGGAAGAGTTGCGCGAACTGCTCGTCCGCGAACGGGTCACCGTGCTGAACCAGACACCCTCGGCGTTCTACCGGCTCGCGGAGGCCGATCGGCTCGCCCACGGCACCGGCGCGCTCGCCCTGCGCTATGTGGTGTTCGGCGGCGAGGCGCTGGACCTGCGCCGGCTGCGGAGCTGGTACGAGCGGCACGGCGGACCCGAAACGGATGGGCCGTGGCTGGTGAACATGTACGGCCTCACCGAGACCACCGTGCACGCCTCCTTCCTGGCACTCGACGAGAAGCTGGTGGACAACCCCGCCGGCGTGATCGGCCGGGCGCTGCCCGGCCTGGACGCGTTCGTCCTCGACGAGCGTCTGCACCCGGCGCCGGTGGGCGTGCCGGGAGAGATCTATGTGTCGGGGCGGCAGCTGGCCCGCGGTTACCCGGGCAGTCCGGGCCTTACCGCCACCCGGTTCGTGGCCGACCCGTTCGGCGCGCCGGGCTCGCGGATGTACCGCAGCGGTGATATCTGCCGCTGGGCCGCTTTCGGCGGCCGCGCCGATCTCGAATACGCCGGTCGCGCGGACGCGCAAGTGCAGGTGCGGGGTTTCCGGATCGAACTCGGTGAGGTCGAGGCGGCCCTGCTGCGCTGCCCGGGAGTAGGCCGGGCGGTCGCGCTGGTGCGTGCCGACGAGGTGGCCGGGGACCGGCTGCTCGGTTACGCGGTACCCGCGGCGGAGGAGGATGCGGTACTCGATCCAGGCCTGCTCCGCGAGCAGGTCGCCGAATTCCTGCCCGAATACATGGTTCCGGAGGCCCTCGTCGTCGTCGAAGAGCTGCCGCTGACCCCGCACGGGAAGCTGGACCGGGACGCGCTACCGGTTCCGGCGGTGGCCGGCCGGGCGCCCTACACCGCCCCGGCGGGCCGGGTGGAAACGGTGGTGGCGGGTGTGTTCGCCGAATTGCTCGGTGTCGAACGGGTCGGCGCCGAAGACGATTTCTTCGTGCTCGGCGGTAATTCGCTGACCGCCACCCGCGCGGTGGCCCGGATCAACGAGGCGCTGTCGGCCGAGCTCGTGATACGCGAGCTGTTCGAGGCGCCGACGGTGGCCGCGCTGGCCGCGCGAGTGATTCCCGGGGTGCTCCCGCAGGTGGAACGACCGGCCCTGGCGCGGGTGGATCGTCCCGAACGAATCCCGCTGTCGCCGAGGCAGTTGCGCCTGTGGCCGGGTGATCGGCTGGTGCCGGATTCGGCCGCCCACAATATTCCGCTCGCCATCGGACTCGACGGTGCGCTCGATACCTCGGCGCTGCGCTACGCCCTCTCCGATGTACTCGAACGGCACGAGGTCCTGCGCACCCGCTATCCCGGCGGTCCGGACGGAGTGCCGTATCAGGAGATCCTGCCGGTGGCGCAGGCGCTGCGCGGCGGGCTGGAATCGGAGACCACCGAGGACGCACTCGGCCGGATCGGCGAACTGCTCGCGGCCGGCTTCGATGTCACCACCCAGGTACCGGTGCGCGGGCTGCTGCTCACCACCGGTCCCGACCGGCATGTGCTGGCGCTGGTCGTGCACCGTATCGCCGTCGACCCGGCCTCGCTCCCACCGCTGGCGCGCGATCTGATGACCGCCTACCTGGCCCGCGTCGGCGGGGAATCGCCGCGCTGGTCACCGCTGTCGATCCAGTACGCCGACTACGCGATCTGGCACGGCGCGGTGCTCGGCGACAGCGCCGACGAGAACTCTGTCGCGGCGGCGCAATCGGCGTACTGGCGCGACCGCTTGCGCGGCGCCACCGGGCAGGCGGAGCTGCCGCTGGACCGGCGGCGTCCGGCGATGCCCTCACTGCGCGGCGCCGGCACGGGTTTCACGGTGTCCGCCGAGGTACACGAGGGGCTGGACCGGCTCGCCCGGGACCGCGGCGCCACACTGTTCATGGTGTTGCACGCCGCGGTGAGTGTGCTGCTGCACCAGCTGACCGGCGCGGAAGACATCGCGGTGGGCACCCCGGTCACCGGCCGGGGGGAGCGGGCGCTCGACGGCCTCGTCGGTATGTTCGCCAATACTCTCGCATTGCGCACGCGCGTCGACACCGCCCGGCCCTTCGCCGAACTACTCGACGAGACAAGGGAAACCGGACTGTCGGCGTTCGACCGTGCCGACCTCCCGTTCGAACAGGTCGTGGAGGTCGCGGCGCCGGATCGGGCCGCCGAGCGCAATCCACTGTTCTCCGTGGTGCTGGCGGTGGGGAACGACGAGCAGGTCGCGCTGAAACTGCCGGGCCTGTCCGTGTGGTCACTGGATTGCCGGGAGCTCACCGCAACATTCGATCTGCGGGTGGATATCGACCCCGGCCGCGATGCCGACGGTGCGCCGGCGGAACTGCACGCCGTGCTGACCTATCCCACGGACCTCTTCGACGAGGGTACGGTGCGGTCGTTCGCCCGCCGGCTGCGGCGGATCCTCACCGCGGTCGCCGCCGACCCCCTGGTGGCGGTGGGCGATATCGATTACGCGGACGCTCCCGAGCGCCCGCGCTCGCTTCCCCCCACCGAGCAGTCGGTACCCGCCGCGACCGCGGGTACCGCGCTCGCGCAGACGCTGAGCGCCTCGGTGGAGGACGATCCGGAAGGCCCCGCGGTGGTGTGCGGTGAGACGGTGGTGAGCTATCGGGAGCTCGACGCGCGGTCCTCGCGACTGGCCCGCGTGCTGATCGCGCGCGGCTACGGCCCGGGCACCGGCCTGGTGAGTGCGCTGGAACGCGGAGTGGACGCGGTGGTGGCGACCTGGGCGGTGCTCAAGGCGGGCGCCACCCTCGTGCCCGGCGACGCCGTGGAGGTCGCGGCGGCCGCGGATCTGGTGGTCGCGGCCGGGCTGGCCGTGGGCCGGGCACCGGCCGCGCCCCATCTCGAATGGCTGCTGCTCGACGATCCGGAGATCGCCGCGGAGATCGCCGCGGAATCACCGCGGCCGGTCACCTACGCACACCGGGTGCGACCACTGCGCGGCAGCGATCCGGTCGTGGTGGACGGTACCGGCCGGCAGGTGAGCTACGACCAGCTGGCCACCGCGGTGACCCGGATGCATACCGTCACCGGCCTGACCTACGAGGCCAGGACCTACCGCGCCGGCCGTGGCGACAGTCCGTCTGCGGTACTGGAAACCGTGGCCGCCGGTGCCGCGGGCGCCTCGGTGGTACTGCTGCCGACGGCACACCAGGACCCGACCCCGGCGGGTGAATGGATCACGCATCTGTGGTCCGACAGCGCCGGTCTGGCCGTACTCGACCCCGGCGCCCTGGCGGATCTGACCACGCTCGTCCTCGACGAGCAGGACGAGCCGGGCCCCGCCTGGTCCGGCATCGGAACGGTACTGGATCTGCCCACACTGCTGAGCTGAGCGGGTCGAGGCGATTGCCGCGGGCCGCGGAAGGTTTCGGGACGGACGGGCCCGGGCGTGCGGCCGGGGCCGGATTCCGCGGGGTGTAGCTGTGCGCGGCCCCGACCGGTAACCTGCCGGGTGCCATACCGGGTACCGGCGCATTGTGGCAGGCTGCTGTCCAAGCTGCGGCACGGTAGGGCGCGGCGGTGAAGTGCGATAGGCAGGCGAGGCGGACAGATGGATGCGGTAGTCGGTCAGCGGTGTGACCACCTCCGGAGGGCGAAAACGGTATGACGCGGCCAGTCCGGACCCGGCCCCACCGAACCCGGCGGCCCCGCGTGACCACCCTTCCGCAGCTGATCGCGAACGCTGTCGAGACCAATCCCGACGGTGCGGCCCTCGTCCTCGCCGACGGCACCGGCCCATTGGAGCAGGTCAGCTATGCCGATCTGGACGCCTGGTCGAGCCGGTTGGCACGGTCGCTCATGGCGCGCGGTATCGGTCCGGAGGATCTGGTGGCCGTGGCCATCCCGCGTTCGCTGGACGCGGTGCTGGCGGTCTGGGCGGTGGCCAAGACGGGCGCGGGGTTCGTGCCGATCGATCCCGCCTACCCGCCGAACTGGATCGCGCATCTGCTGGTCGACGTCGGCGCGGTCTACGGTCTGGCGGTCTCCTGGGTTCGTAACGAACTGCCCGACGAGATCGAATGGTTGCGGGTCGACACGGTCGACGCCGCCCGCTCGCTGGAGCAGTTCTCCTCCGAACCGGTTACCTACGCCGACCGGATCCGCCCGCTGCGGGCCGAACACCCCGCCTATGTCAGCTACGTCAGCGACGGCGAGGCCTCACCGGACGGTGTGGTGGTCACCCAGGCCGGGTTGTCCGGTCTGTGCGCCGAACAGCAGGGCCGCTTCCGGGTCGAGCCCGAGGACCGCACGCTGAACTTCGCACCGCTCCCCTCGGATTCGGCCGTTCTGGAATTGCTGCTCGCGCTCGGCGGCGCCGCGACCATGGTGGTGGTCTCTCCGCTGGTGTCCACGGCGGACGAGCTGACCGAACTGCTGCGTCGCACCGGTGTCACCCATGCCTACCTGACGCCCGAAGCGCTGGAGGTGATGGATCCCGCGGGACTCGACGAACTGGGTGTGGTGATCGCCGGGCGCCGGCCGTGCCCGCCCGAACCGGTGTCGCGCTGGGCGATTCCCGTGGCCGGCGGGGCGACCCGGGCGCTGTACCAGGGATACGGGCCCGCCGAGGCCACAATCGTGACCAATATCAGCACCGCGCTGACTCCCGGCCGGGCACCGACCCTGGGCGCGCCGATCCGCGGTGTGACGGCCCATATCCTGGACGGACAACTCGCGCAGGTGCCCACCGGTGCGGTGGGGGAGCTGTATCTCGGTGGTCCGCAACTGGCCCGCGGCTATCACCGCCGGCCTGGGCGGACCGCGCAACTGCTGGTCGCCGACCCGTACGCCGACGACGGTGCCCGACTCTTCCGTACCGGTGACCTGGTGCGCCGCGCCGAGGACGGCGAGCTGGAATATGTGGGCCGGGTCGAGCTGCCGCCACTCCCGGACGCCACGGGTCCGAGAGTTCTGGATACACCGCAGGCCACCGTCGAAGCCGGCGCGGATCCGGAGGTGCCGCTCGACCAGTCGCCGCCCGACTTCGAACAGAGCCTGCCGATCCGGGAAGCCGCGGCCCTTCCGGGGGAACCCGATCTGCCGGCCGTCGAACCGGAGCAGCCGGTCGAGGCGAACACCTTCGCCGGGTACGGCTACGGCCTGCCCCGTCGGGAACCCGCCGCCGAACCGGAGCCCATGCCGCCGGCGCGCGGACTGCCCGGGGAGGACAGCAGACTCGCGTCCGAGCGGCGCGATATGGAACTGCCCGGGCGCGGCTACCTGGAAATGCCCGACCGTTCACATCCGCTGGGGGCGCGCGGCGCCCGCGCCGCGGAAACCTCGCCCACCGCGACGGAGACGACCGAGCCCGCGGACAGCTGGCTCGGCGGCGGGCGGCAACTACCCGCGCCGGGCGACACCCAGACCTCCCGCGGGGGTTCCTACCGGGCAGCCGGTGACGCGCTGGCGTTCTACGAGAACACACCGGAGGGCGCGGCCGCGCCGGGACCGAGCCCGGCCGTGCTGCCCGCCACGCGCCCGGAGCCCGGTGTCGCGGAGTTCCCGTTCGGCGCCCGGGACAGCAATGCCCCGAGCCCGCTGTGGCCCGACTCCGCCGGTGCCTCGCGGCGGTCGGAGCAATCTCCGGAACCGGTCCCGGCACCCGACGACCGCACAGAGCAACGACCGGAATCCATCCCGCTGTCCCCGGGGCAGCTGCGGTTGTGGGAGCGCAATCGCTTCACCCCCGAAGAGGGCGTCGACACCGTCACCGCCGCGATGACCCTGACCGGCACCCTGGACGCGGCGGCCATGCAGGCCGCCGTCGCCGATGTGGTCGACCGGCACGAAACGCTGCGCACCGTGTACCCGGAGGTCGGCGGCACGCCGCATCAGGTGGTGCTGCCGCGCGAGCGGGCGGTACCGGAGGTGGTCGCCGAACCGGTGGCGCCCGCCGAACTGGCCGATTGGCTGCAGGCTCTGGCGCGGACCGATTTCGACGTCGCCGATCCCGATCAGGTGCCGGTCCGGTTCGCACTGGCCGAGACCGGCCCCCGCGAACATGTGGTCGCGGTGGTCGTGCACCGCATCCTTGCCGACGAGGTGTCGGCCGGGCTGTTGCTACGGGACCTGTTGCGGGCGTTCCTCGGGCGGCGCAATCGGTCGCGGCCGCTGTGGCAGCCGCTGTCGGTGCAGTACCTGGACTATTTCCTGAGCCGGCAGGCCGAACTGGGCGACAGCACCGATCCGGACTCGCTCGCTGCGGCCCGGCTGGCGTTCTGGCGCGAATACCTGGCCGGGTTGCCGCCGCGGCTGGAGATTCCGGCCGCCGCCGTCCGCTCCGGTGCCACGGGCTACGGAGTGCACGGATTCGAGATCGGCACCCGCACCCATCGCCGGATCGCCGATATCGCCCGCCGGGCCGAGGTCTCCGAGTTCATCGTGGTGCGCGCGGCCTTCGCGGTGCTGCTGGCCCGCTCGGCCGCCGTCACCGATATCGTGCTCGGCAGCTCGGTGCGTGGGCACGACGAACGCGAACTCGACGACGCGATCGGCCCCTACGCCAACACCGTCGTCCTGCGCACCCGCATCGATCCGGCGGAGTCTTTCCTCGATCTGGTCGCACGGGTCGCGGAATCCGATCGCGCGGCATTCGCCCACGCCGATCTGCCCTTCGAGATCCTGGACGCGGCCATCGGCGCCGGCGCGCCCCTGTTCGATATCGCGATCTCGTTGCGGCACAACGATGTGCCGCGCCTGGAGATGCCGAGCCTGTCCACCGAACCGATCGAGATCGCGAATTCGTCCGCCGAGTGCGGGTTGCGGCTGGTGATCGACCCGCACCGCGGCACCGACGGTTCACCGGATGGGATCGCGGCCGCGTTGCATTACGCCGCCGACCGGTTCGATACCGCCACCGTCACCGAATTCGCCCGCCGGTTGCAGCGAGTACTCACCGTCGCCGGTGGCGATCCGGACGGTCCGGTCGGTGATATCGACCTGCTGTCCCGGGCCGATCTCGATCGGTTGCTGGTGGTCTGGAACGACACCCGGTATCCGGTCGCGCCGGATCTGCTGCTCGACGGTTACCGCCGCACCGTGGCCACCCGCCCGGATACCGTGGCGGTAGTCGGCGCGGAATCCGAGCTGACCTATCAGGAGTTCGACGCCCGGGTGAACCGGCTGGCCCGGCGGTTGATCGAAGCCGGCGTCGGCACCGAGACGCCGGTGGGCGTGGCACTGCGCAACTCGACCGAACTGCTGGTGGCGATCTACGCGGTGCTGACCGCCGGTGGCGCCTGCCTGCCACTGGACCCCGACGATCCGGCCGGCTGGAACGCGCGGATCCTCGACCTCGCCGGACCGGCCTGTGTGCTGGTGGCCCCGGCCGACGAAGCCCGGCTGGCGGCCGCGGTGGAATCCACCACGCGGCCGCGGCCGCCGATCCTCGTAACCGGCGCCGAAGACGCCCGCCACTGCGCCGATCCGGTACGCCCGGAGGAACTGATCCGGCAGATACGCCCCGGTCACGCCGCCTATCTGCTGTGCGCCTCGGTGTCGCCGGACGGGCCGGAACTGGCGGTGCTCACGCACAGCGCGATCAACAACCAGATCACGCTGATGCTCGCCCAGTACCCGATGGGTTTCACCGACGTCTACCTCCAGCAGAATCCACCGACCCGCGACACCTCGCTGTGGGGGACTTTCCTGCCGCTGCGCGCCGGTGCGGAGCTGGCCCTTGCCCCGGCCGGGGCCGGGGATCCGGAAGGTATCGCCGCGACGATCGCCGCACGGGCGGTGACGGTCACCGATTTCGGGCCCGGCGAACTCGCCGCGTTCGCCGAGCACGCCGATCCCGGCCCGATGCGCAGTCTGCGCGAGGTGTTCGTGACGGGCGGTCCGCTGGCGCCGGAAATCGCCGCCGCGGTTCGGGAACGCTGCGGTGCGCGGGCGCAGAACCTGTACGGGACCGCCGAGACAGCGGTGTCGGCGACCTCCTGGCCGGCCGCCGGATCGGCGGATCGGGCGGTGCCGATCGGTCTGCCACAGTGGAACACCCGGGTCTACGTACTGGATTCGCGGCTGCGCCCGGTACCGCCCGGGGTGCCCGGTGAGCTGTACCTGGCCGGTGACCAGCTGGCTCGCGGCTACCTCGGCCGCCCCGGTGTCACCGCGGACCGGTTCGTGGCCAACCCCTTCGGTTACGGCCAGCGCATGTACCGGACCGGCGACCTGGTGCGCTGGCGCGATGCCACCGCCACCACCCCCC
>NZ_BAGJ01000161.1 GCF_000308775.1 Nocardia testacea NBRC 100365 | reverse complement strand
CTGGCCGGCCTGGCCGCGCCGAGTCTGGTCGGCGCGCCCGGGCCGCGGTCGGCCGCGGTCGGCCTGGCGGTGCCGCTGACCGCCGAGACCGCGGCCGCGCTCGAATCCTTCGGCCGGGCCAATGGATTGACCATGAACACCCTGCTACAGGGGGCGTGGGGACTGGTACTGGCCGAGCAACTCGGCCGCGACGATGTGGTCTTCGGCGCGGTGGTGTCGGGCCGTCCCAGCGAACTGCCGGGTGTGGCGGGCATGGTCGGGTTGTTCAGCAATACCGTCCCGGTCCGGCTGACCCTGGACCCGGCGCGGCCCGCCGCCGTCCAGTTCGCCGAATTCCAGCAGACCACATTCGAATTACAGAACCAGGGCTACCTGGGACTGGCCACGGTCGAGCGGGCAGCCGGAATCGGACGGCTGTTCGACACCCTGGTGGTCTACGAGAACTTCCCGAAAACCGGTGTGCAAGGCAATGAGTCGCACGAGGTCGCGGTGGCCGGGGTGACGGTGCACAGCCTCACCCACTACCCGGTGACGGTGACGGCCCTGCCCGGCGACCGGTTCCGCCTGATGCTGCACCACGACCCCGGCGCGGTGGACGCCGCGTCCGCCACCCGGATGGCCGCCCGCCTCGGCGCGGTACTGACCGCCCTGGTCGACGAACCCGGCGCCACCGCCGGCGCCGTACTGGCCGCCACCCGCCACCCGGACACCCGCGGCCGCACCATGGCCGACTGGGGTCCGCACACCGCGCTCGATCCCGCGGCGCCCGCGATCACCTCCGCCGGCGAGACGATCGCCTACCGCGAATTCGAGGCGCGCGCCAACCGGCTCGCCCGCTGGTTGGTCGCCCGGGGCATCGGTCCCGAGACCGTGGTGACGGTGGCCATGCGGCGCGGCGCCGATCAGGTGATCGCGGCGCACGCCATCTGCCGGGCGGGCGGAGTGTACCTGCCGGTGGATCCGGGGCAGCCCGCCGAACGCGTGGACACCATCCTCACCGCCGCCGCGACGCCCTTGGTGCTGACCACGGACGCGGATGCCTTCGAAACCGGCCGGGCCGACGTTGTTTCCGTCGACACGCTCGATACCGCGGATTTCGCCGGCACCGCACTCACCGATGCCGACCGGCTCGCGCCGTTGCGGCCGGACAATGCGGCCTATCTGCTGTTCACCTCCGGCTCCACGGGTGTCCCCAAGGGCGTGACGGTGCCGCACGCGGCCATCGTGAACACTTTCGCCTGGTTGCAGGAGCAGCACGGATTCGGGATCGGCGATACGGTGCTGTACCGGACCCCGGCGACCTTCGACGCCTCGCTGCTGGAGATATTCCTGCCGCTACTGGTGGGCGCCCGGATCGTGGTGGCCCGTCCCAACGGTCACCGCGATCCCTACTATCAGGCGCGATTGATGGCCGAGGAGCGGGTCACCGCGATCCAGATGACCTCGTCCATGCTCACCACCACCGCCGAGGAAAGCGATCTGTCCGGATGCGGTGCCCTGCGCTGCGTTTTCACCGGTGGTGAACCGCTGCCGCCCGCGACGGCACAGCGGTTCCGGAGCGCGACCGGGGCCCGGGTGAACAACCTGTACGGCCCCACCGAGGCCGCGGTCTGCATCACCTATCACGCGACCGACGACGCCGATACCGTGACGGTTCCGATCGGCCGTCCGCCCGGTGGCGCGGGTGTGCGGGTGCTCGACGACAGGTTGCGCCCGGTGCCGTCCGGAGTGGTGGGGGAGCTGTATCTGACCGGGGTCCAGCTCGCCCGCGGATACCTGCACCGCCCGGAGCAGACCGCCGCGACCTTCGTCGCCGACCCCGCCGGTCGCGGCGAACGGATGTACCGCACCGGCGATCTGGTCCGCTGGGGCGCCGCCGGCGAACTGGAATACGTCGGCCGCACCGACAGCCAGGTCAAACTCCGGGGCCAGCGGATCGAACTCGGCGATATCGAGTCGGCGATCCTGCGCCGCACCGAGATCGCCCAGGTGGCGGTGGTCCTGCGCGAGGACAATCCGGGCGATCAGCGCCTGGTGGCCTATCTGCGGACGCGGACCGGCGCCGCTTTGGACGTCGACGCGGTACGGGCCACGGTGCGCGATGCGCTGCCGGAGTACATGATTCCGGCGGCCTTCGTGGAACTCGACGAGATCCCGACGACCAGCAGCGACAAACTCGACCGCAAGGCGCTCCCGATTCCCGACTATCCCGTGGAAGCCCCCGTCGCCGCCGCTACCGCGGTCGCGGATCCGACGCTGTCCGCGGCCGCCGGGCCGGTACTCGCGGCCATGGCCGCGGTGCTCGGGGTGGCGACCATCGGCCCGGACGACGATTTCTTCGCCGCCGGCGGCCATTCGCTCACCGCGGTCCGGTTGGTCGGCCGGCTGCGCCGGGCGGGGCACCAGGTGGTGGTCGACGATATCTTCGAGGCGCCCACCGCACGGGCACTGGCGGCCCGCATCGACGGTGTCGCCGCGGCGGTGGCACCGCGGGGCGTTCCGGCACGGGAGGCCGATCTCGCCGCGCCCTCGGAGGAGATCGCCATGCTGGGCCGGCGCCTCGACCATGTGCTCGAACTGCGTTCCCGCGGTTCGGCCGAACCGCTGTTCTGTGTGCACCCGGTGGGCGGCACCGCATGGCAGTTCACCCCGCTGGCCCGGCGGCTGCGCGCCGACCGGCCACTGATCGGCCTGCAGTTGCCGGCACTGCGGGGCGCGGAATCGGGCGCCGCGACCATCGACGAACTCGCCGCGCGGTATCTGGCGACCATTCGCGAAATCCAGCCCGCGGGGCCCTACCACCTGCTCGGGTACTCACTCGGCGGCAATATCGTGCACGCGATCGCCGCGGCGCTCGCCGAGCAGAGCGCGGAGATCGCGTTCGTGGGCCTGGTCGATTCGCATCCGCTGGCGAATCTGGCCGGCCAGGCCACCGCGGCACTGGCGGATCCGGACCGCCTGGCGGCCCTGCTGCCCGAACTCCCCGACGACGCCCCCGACCTCGCGGCGCTCATCCGGAGTGCGGCCGGCGAACTGCTGCGCCTGGTCACCGTCTCCGAGACCCCGGACTACGCGGGGCCGATGGCGCTGTACGCGGCCGATCCCGGTGGCGACGACGATGCCGCGCGGGTCGCCGCCCAGCTGTCGGGCTGGCGCGCCGCCGGTGCGCGCATCATCGCGCGCCGGTTGCCCTACTCCCACTTCGGGATCGTCTCCGAGCAGGGCTGGTCGGAAGTCGCCGCGCTGCTGGATACCGAACCGGCCCTGCGGACCTGACCGTGCGCCCGGTCCCCGAGACCTCGCCGCGGCACCATCCGGTACCCCGGCGATTCGAGAAAGAAAGTAGAACACCTATGTCGCTGTTATCCCACAGCCGCTTCGCGGCCTGGCTACGCCTCGTGGTCGGTCTGTTCGTCGCGGTGGTCGCGGTCGCGGGCTGTAGCTCCGACACCGAACCCGCCGCCGCGTCCGGGACCCGCCCGATCCAGACCGAGAAGGGCGCCATCGAGGTGCCCGCGGACCCGCAGCGGGTGGTGGTGCTCAACGGCGCACTGGCCGGCTACCTCTACGACCTCGATGTCCCGGTGGCCGCGGCGGACCCGCGGGTGCTGGGGGTCAGCGGCCGTAATGCCGACTTCCCGAAGACCTGGGCCGACGCCGCGAAGGAACAGGGCACCCAGATGGTGCCGGTGGGCCAGGCCGTGAACGTCGAGTTCGTCGCCTCGCTCCAGCCCGACCTGATCATCGGTGGCGGCCAGGGCTTCCCGGCCAAACAGTCGGTGGACGCCTACGACCAGCTCAGCGCCATCGCGCCCACGGTGCTGCTGCCCGGCAATGTGACCGGCTGGCAGGACCAGCTGAAGCAGATCGCCGATGTGGTCAACCGCGCCGACAAGGTCGGTGACCTGATCACGGCCTACGACGACAAGGTGAAGCAGGTCTCCGCGGCGATCAAGGTCCCCGGACAGCAGGTCGGCTACTTCCAGTCCGCCGCCGACGGGCAGCCCAAGATGATCCTGCCGAACGCCGCGCTGCCGACGCTGCTCGCCGAACTGGGGTTCAAGGCCGATGACCAGGTGCTCGCCAAGGCCGGCAACCCCGAGCTGAATCCGTCGGCCGACTGGTTCGGTTTCAGCCCCGAACTGCTGACCAAGGTCGTGGACGCGCCCGTGGTGTTCGTCGTGCCGCTCAGCGGCGCCAAGGGCGCGGCCGATCTGGCGAAGGATCCGCTGTACGCGCAGCTGCCGGCGTTCAAGGACAAGAAGGTCTACGAACTGCCGGCCACCAGCTACCGGCCGGACTACCGCGGCGTCATGGACACCCTCGATCTGATCCAGGAGCAGTTCACTTGACTTCCTCCCGGCCCTGTGCGACCGGGATTCCCATCCGGCTCACACCGGACAGTTCCTGCTTCGTAGCCGACAACCGAGGGGAGGCCCCTTGCGGGTTCACATCAGCTCCACAGGCATCGCCAGGGGTTTCCCCGGCTACCGCACGACCTGCGGCAAGGATGTTCTTCGCGGCGTTGATATCCCGGTCGTGCCGGGTGCCGCAGTCGGGGCACGCCCAGTAGCGCACCGACAATGTCAGGCTGGACAACAAATGCCCGCAGTTCGAGCAGGTCTTGCTGGACGGATACCAGCGGTCGATGACCACGACCCGTTTGCCCGCGCGTGCGGCCTTGTACTGCAGTTGGCGCCGGAACTCACCGAGTGCCGCGTCCCGCACCGCACGGTTGAGTCCGGCTTTGGCACGCACATTCCGGCCGGGCTTGTCGACGGTCCCCTTGGCGCTGCGGCTCATGCCCGCGACATTGAGGTCTTCGATCGCGATCACATCGTTTTCGCGAACCAGACGCGTCGAGGTGCGGTGAAGGAAGTCGGCACGGGCATTGCGGATCTTGCGGTGTGCCCGCGCGATCTTGGCTTTGGCCTTCCGCTGGTTCGCCGACCCTTTCTGCTTCCCCGCCAAACGGCGTTGATAGCGGGCGAGGTTGCGGGCCTTGCGGTCCAGGTGCCGCGGGTTGGCGATCTTCTCCCCGGTCGACAGGACAGCGAAGTCCTTCACCCCGAGATCCACCCCGACCACGCGGCCGGTGTCCGGCAGCGGTTCGGGATCGTCGGTGTCCACCGCGAACGTCACGAACCACCGGCCATCCGGCTCCCGCGACACGATCACCATCGTCGGATTCAGCGTCGCCAAGACCTCCGGGTCCCAGGACCACACGAAATCCAGTGGCTTCGCCTGTTTGGCAAGGGTCAGCTTGCCGTCACGCAGGCGGAACGCGGACCGCGTGTAGTGCGCGGACTGACGACCGTTGCGGGACTTGAACCGTGGGTACCTGGCTCGTCCGGCGAAGAAGTTGGCGTAGGCGGTGTGCTGATGGCGCAGGGTTTGTTGCAACGACACCGACGAAACCTCGGAAAGAAACGCCAGGTCCTCGGTCTTTTTCCACGCCGTCAGGGCGGCGTCGGTTTGCTTATAGGACGTTTTCGTGCCGTCGGTGTGGTAGGCGCGGTGCCGAATATCGAGGGTCTTGTTCCAGACCAGGCGCACACAGCCGAACGTGCGACCTAGCTGGGTCGCCTGTCCGGGATCCGGGTAGGCCCGGACTTTGTACGCCATCCGCACCGCAGATTCCTAACACGTAGCACCGACACACATAAAGAAAGAGCTTGGCATGACAACCGCTGATCGCGTTGAGTGCGGAAACAAGGCGTTTCCTCCCGGCCCTGAAGGACGGGGCTTTTACGCTACGGAGATTCGGTGAAAGCCCCCGCCGGCCTCCTCATCGATATCTCTCCGTTGCGGGAGAGCCGGCGGTTCCGCGCTGCCTTCGGTGCGCGACTGGTCTCCGTTCTCGGCATCGGCCTGCTGATGGTCGCCCTGCCGGTGCAGGTCTACGAGCTCACCGGATCGAGTCTGCACGTCGCCGGGGTGTCCACGGCGATGGCGGTGGCGCTGTTCGTCGGCAGTCTCGGCGGTGGGGTGATCGCCGACCGGTACGACCGGCGCACGGTGATCTCGCTGTCCCGGTCGGCGGCGGGTCTGGCATTCCTTGCGCTGGGCATCAACGCACTGCTGCCCGATCCGTTCCTCGCGGTGATCTACGCCGCGGCGGTGACCGACGGCCTGGCCGGCGGGATCAGCGGTTCGGCCATGATGGCGCTGGTGCCCATGTTGGTGGTGCAGGAGAAGGTTCCGGCCGCCGGCGCGCTGACCACGCTGACCTCCGATCTGGGCACCATGATCACCCCGGCGATCGCCGGCGTGCTCATCGCGCAGATCGGGGTGTCGTTCGCGTTCTTCGCCGCCGCGGCGGCGACCGTGGGCACGGTATCGCTCATCCGGGCCATCGGGTCCGCCCCGCCACCGGTCCGCGAGATCCGCAACCCGCTGTTGGAATTGGGTCACGGTATCGCGTTCGCCGTGCGGCACAACGTTATTCGTGCGGTACTGGTGAGCGGTCTGCTGGCCATGCTGGTCAGCGGGCCCCTGGTACTGCTCCCGGCATTCGCCGACCGGGCCCTGGACGCGGGACCCGCCACCCTGGGCCTGCTCTACGCCGCGCCCGGCGCGGGTGCCGTCCTGGGCTCGCTGACCAGTGGCTGGATCGGCCGCGCGCGGCGCAACGGGCTGGTGCTGCTGGGCTCGCTGGCGCTCATGCCGCTCGGCGTGGTCATGGCCGGTATCTGGCCGCAGGCCGCCTGGAGTTTCCTCGGGCTGGCCGCGTTCGGCGTCGCCCGAGCGGTCAACGGCATCCTGCGCTACGCGGTCCTGCAGCAGAACGCACCGGAGGATATGCGCGGGCGGATGTCGGGGTTGCTCATGGTGCAGTCGGTGGCCGGTACCGCGGTCGGGTCCATGGCGGCCGGGGCGATCGGCAATCTGGTGGAACCCGGTACCGCGCTGGTCGTCTACGGGGCGGCGGTGCTGGTGCTGTTCGTATTCGCGCTGGTGCTGGTGTGGCCCCTGTACGGGCTCACCTCGCCCGCGGGCGGGCCGCCGCAACCACCGCCGCCGGCGCAGGTTCCGGTGGGCGGCAACATCGTCGAAGAGAAGGCCGCCGGGACCGTGGTCGAGGAGAAGAAGGACGGAGTGTGATGGTGGATCGCGGAGCCTACCGTGAGCGGATCGCCGAGGTGCTCGCCGGCACGCACGGCGCGAAGGTCGGTTATCCGATCGGGTTGCGGGAACTGGAGGTGATCCGCACCGCCCCGGTGGGTTCGGGGCTGATCCGGATCACTTTCGGCGGTCCCGAGCTCGACGGGTTCCACAGCTATGTGCCCGACGAGCACGTGCGACTGGTGTTCCCGGATACCGACGGCACGCTGCGCCTGCCGATCCCCGACGGCCTGTCGCTGGATTGGCCCGCACCGCGTCCGATCTCCCGGGAGTACACGGTGCGCCGCTACGACGCGGCGGCCGGTGAACTCGATATCGATTTCGCCCTGCATCCCGGCGGTCTCGCCTCGGATTGGGCGCTGGTCGCGCGGCCGGGCACCCGCATTCACATCGCGGGCCCGCCCGGTGGCGTCGTGGTGCCCACCAGTTACGACAACTACCTGTTCGCCGGTGATATCACCGCCCTGCCCGCGATCGCCCGCTGGCTGGAATGGCTGCCGCGCGAGAAGACCGGCTGGGTGTTCGTCGAAGTGGTCGACGAGAGCCAGGAGATCGAACTGGCCGCACCGCCCGGGGTGGAGGTGCGGTGGCTGCACCGCGGCGACGCGCGCGCCGGAACCGGTGACCTGCTGGAGAAGGCGATCCGCACGGTCACCGTCCCGGAGGGTCAGAACGTCTACGCGTGGGTCGCCGGGGAAGCCGGACAGCTGCGGCCGATTCGCAAATGGGTGCGCGGCGAACTCGGAGTACCGGCGAAGGACTGCCTGATCGCGGGCTATTGGAAGCACGGAGTCGCGGATTTCGACCGCGAGGAATAAGGAGACATAGATGACGAACGAGCCGACCGCGGTGGCCGATCGCGACCACTTCATCCGCGATGTGGCCGACCTGCTCGGCATGGCCCCGGAGGAACTGTCCACCGACACCAACCTGCTCGACGCCGGACTGGATTCGGTGCGCATCATGCAGCTGGTGGAGAAGTGGCGGTCGGAAGGACACGAGACCGTCGACCCGTTGACGCTGGCCGGTGACCCCGTTCTGGAGTCCTGGCTGGAGGTGCTGTGCCCGTGACCGGGCGCCGCGGCCCGCGCGCCCGGCGCGGTCCGCGGCATCGGCGGTCACGCGGTGCGGTGTCCCTCGGCGAGCAGCCGGCGCAGATCGCGGCGGCTGGTCTTGCCCACTCCCGTTTCCGGGAATTCGGCGACGGTGACCACCGCGTCGGGCATCTTCCAGGCCGCGATACCGCGTTCCCGGACGAAGGTGCGCACCGTGGTCAGCGTCGGTGGGGTCTCCGGATCGAGGGGCTGCACGAAAGCGCAGATCCGCTGTCCGAGTACGGGGTCGGGGGTGCCGACGATCACCGCGTCCCGGATTCCCGGATGCTCCAGCAGATGGGCCTCGAGTTCTTCGGCCGAGACCTTCTCGCCGCCGCGGTTGACCCAGTCGCCCGCCCGGCCCTTCACCACCAGGTTCCCGTCCGGTCGCAGCGCGACGATATCGCCGGTGCGGTACCAGCCGTCCGCGGTGAAGCTACGGGCATCGGCCTCGGGATTGTCGTAGTAGCCGCGGATCGTGTAGGGACCCTGGGTCAGCAGATTCCCGTCGGCGCCCGGCGCTACGTCCACATCGGCGTCGTCGACGATCCGGATCCGGTCGTACTCCGACATCGGCCGGCCCTGGGTGCCCACCACCACGTCGATCGGATCGTCGAGCCGGGTGTAACACACCAGCCCCTCGGCCATTCCGAACACCTGCTGCAGGGTCACCCCCAGCGCCGGGCCGACCCGGCGGGCGAGTTCGTCGGGGCAGCGGGCGCCGCCCACCTGGACCACCCGCAGGCTGGACAGATCGGGCAGTTCGCCGCCTTTTTCGGCACGTTCGACCCACAGCCGGGCCAGCGGTGGCACCAGGCCGGTGATGGTGACGCCGAAACGCTCGATCGCGGCGAACGCCGTCGACGGGGTCGGGTCGGGTGTCATGGCCACCGTGCCGCCCGCGTAGAGCGCGCCGAGGATGCCCGGGGAACTCATCGGGAAGTTGTGCGCGATCGGCAGTGTCGCCAGGTAGACGGTCTCGGGACCCAGTCCGGTGATCTCGGCGCTGCGCCGTACGCTGTACAGGTAGTCGTCGTGGGTGCGGGGGATGAGCTTGGGGATGCCGGTGCTGCCGCCGGACAGTTGCAGGAACGCGACGTCTCCGGGGTCCGGCTCGGTGAGCTCGCCGGGTTCGTTCCGGTAGTCGGCGAGGTCGGCGGCGCCCGCGGCGAATTCGTGCGCGGGGTCGTCGGTGACCAGCAGCACGTGCCGCAGGGTCTCGACCTCGCGCCGCACCGTATCCGCCAGTGCGGCATGGTCGAATCGCTGATGCCGGTCGCAGGTGACCATGGCCACCGCGCCGCTCGCGGTGGCGATGGGGATCAGCTCGGCCGCCCGGTGCGCGGGCAGGCAGAACACCGGCAGCGCGCCCAGGTGGAACAGCGCGAAGATCACTTCGACGAATTCGGCGCGGTTGGGCAGCTGGACCAGGACGCGGTCGCGCGGCCGGATGCCCAGCCGGGCGAATCCGGTGGCCAGCGACCGGGACCGGTGGTCCAGTTCGGCGTAGGTCCAGCGGTTCGCCGCGTCCACGACCGCGATCGCCTCGGGGTTCGCGGTGGCGCGTGCCGTCAGCAGGGATCCGAATGTCTCACCCGTCCAGAGCTTTTCGGCTCGGTAATGGTCGATCTGGTCCGGCGGCCACGGTGTGAAACCGGGGAGGGTGGGCGATGACATGGAGCACCTCTTTCCGATCAGCGATCTTGTTGCACGTCACACCGGAATGCTGGCCTTACGGTGTAACTTCAGGTTAGGCTAACCTAATGGTCACGAAGCAATGGGGCGAAGGGGTAATCGTCACCGGAGCCGCGGGGGGAATCGGTGCGGCGATCGCCGCCGAACTCGCCGGCGATTCCGCGAATATCGCACTGTGGGACCGGGATTCCCGGGTGCACGAGGTGGCGGCCCGGCTCGGGCGGCAGCACGAGGACACCGGCGTGACCTCCGCCGAAGTCGATGTCAGTGACGCCACCGCGGTGGCCGGGGCATTCGACAAAGAGCTCGCCGAACGCGGCACACCCCGGGTGGTGGTCCATGCCGCGGGCGCGATGATCGGCGGTTCCGCCCTGGACACCTCCCCGGAGGAATGGCAGCGCTGTGTGGCGGTCAACGCGGGCGGCGCGGTGTATGTGGCCCAGCGCGCGGCCCGCGAAATGGTCGCGGCGCGAACCGGATCCATCGTTGTCGTCTCGTCCAACTCCGCCACCGTCCCCCGGGTGAACCTCGCCGCGTACGGCGCCGCGAAGGCCGCGGCCACGGCGTTCACCCGCTCGCTCGCGCTCCAGGTGGCCCCGCACGGCGTCCGGGTCAACCTGGTCTCCCCGGGTTCCACCGACACCCCGATGCTGCGCGGAATGTACGCGGATTCCGACGAGGACGGTCTCGGCGCGGCCGGGCGGGTCAGCCTGCTCGACGGTGACCCCGAGAACTACCGGCTGGGCATCCCCTTGCGGCGGATCGCCGATCCCGCCGATGTCGCCGCCGCCGTCCGCTTCCTGGTTTCCGATGCCGCGCGCCATATCACCATGCACGACCTGCGGGTCGACGGCGGCGCAACGCTGGATATGTGACACGAGAGGATGATCACCATCAACGCCGAGAACCCCGCGTTTGCCGCGGATCCCGCATTTGTCCTGTCCCGGCCGCAGCGCACCGTGACCGCGTCTGCCGGAGGGCGTGTCTTCCACAGCCCCGCCGAAGCCGTCGCGCAACTGCGTGCGCGCCGGGTGAGTCATATCGTCGGCGCGCTACCGTTCACCCCCGGCGCGCCGGCCGCACTGTGGGCGCCCGATTCGATCTCGGTGACCGACGGTCCCCGGGCCGCGCGAGCGGTCACCGCACCCGATATCACGGTCACCGAGCATCTTCCGGAACCGGAAGAGCATCAGCGCCGGGTGGCCGCCGCGGTGCGGCTGCTGGCCGATCCCGCCCAGCCGCTGCGCAAGGTCGTACTCGCCCGGGCACTGCGAGCCCGGGCCGACCGGGCCGTGCGCGCCGCCGACCTCCTGGATCTCCTGGTCTCCACCGACCCGGCCGGTAACGGCTACCTGGTGGACCTGTCCGCGGCCGGTGGTCTGTTCACCGGCCGTCACCTGGTGGGGTCCAGCCCGGAGATCCTGGTGCGGCGCATCGGCACCGAGGTCACGAGTCATCCGCTCGCGGGCTCGGCCCGGCGGGTGCCGGAGAACGCGCTGGCCGATCGGCTCGCCGCCGAGACACTGTTCGGTTCGGCGAAGGATCAGCACGAGCACGGCTTCGTGGTGGACCATGTGGCCGGGGTACTGCGCGACCGGTGCACCGATGTGCGCACGCCCGCCCGCCCCGATCTCACCGAAACACCGGCCATGTGGCATCTGGGGACCACCATCGGCGCGACCGTCCCGGTGGCCGGGCCGTCGGCGCTGGAACTGGCGGCCGCCCTGCATCCCACCCCGGCCATCTGCGGTACCCCCACCGCGGCGGCCGCCCGGCTGATCGCCGAACTCGAAGGCGAACGCGGTTTCTACGCCGGGGCGGTCGGCTGGTGCGACGCCGAGGGCAACGGGGAATGGATGGTCAGCATCCGCTGCGCCGAACTCGCGGCCGACAACCGGACGCTGGTGGCCTACGCCGGTGGCGGCATCGTCGCGGAATCCGATCCGGAGGACGAATTGGCCGAGACCACCGGGAAATTGCAGCGAGTCCTCGGACCGCTGGGTGTGGCCGGCCGTCCGGCGGCGGTGCCCTGACCTACCACCTTTCACCACTGCGCCCGGGCCCGCAGCCCGCCAGAAGGTCGCGGGCCACAGAAGATGAGGAGTTCTGGACATGGCCATGGAGCCGATCGCACCGTATGCGATGCCGCCGTTGGACGACGAGATCACCAACAGAGTGGCCTGGAGACTCGATCCCGATCGGGCCGCCCTGCTGATCCACGATATGCAGAACTACTTCCTCACCGCCTACCAGCTCGACCGCGATCCCGCCCGGACGATGATCGACAATATTGTCCGGCTCCGCGATCGCTGCCATGAGCTGGGCATACCGGTGATCTACAGTATGCAGCCGGGGGATCAGCATCCCGACCGCCGCGGTCTGCTCGCCGATTTCTGGGGTACCGGTATGGCGGACGGCCCGGATACCGAGGTCATCGCCGAACTGACACCCGGCGAGCAGGACATCCAGGTCACCAAATGGCGCTATTCGGCCTTCCAGCGCACCGATCTGCGTCAACTGCTCGGTTACCGCAACCGGGATCAGCTCATGGTCACCGGCGTGTACGCCCATATGGGCTGCATGCTCAGTGCGGCCGAGGCGTTCATGAACGATATCGCCGCGTTCCTGGCGCACGACGCGGTGGCCGATTTCAGCCGCGACGAACATCTGATCGCCTCCAAGTACACCGCCCGCCGCTGTGGCATGGTGCTCGGTACCGACGAGATGCTGAACCAGTTGCAGCCCTCGGTGGTGACTTCGGCCTGACCGGGGCCGGCCTGCCCGACCCCGCCGGCAGGAACGGCCGGCGGGCGTCCGGGCCGTCAGTGCGTCTCGCCCAATTCTCCGGAGCGGCGCCAGGATTCCCGCTCGGCCGCGAAGGCGGCCGACTGCCGGCGCCGGAACGATTCGATCGAGTCCCCTTCCGCGGCGAGGAACCTCCGGTGCTCGGCGAGCCGGAATTCACCCGGGCCGGTGCGCGGTTCGCCGCGGCCGGCGGCGATATCGGCGCGCAGGTCCAGCAGTTCCGCCGCGCTCACCGGGTACCAGCGGATCCGGTCGAAGAAGCGCAGCAGCCACGGTGTCTCGATATCGGTGCGCCGGCTCCACACCTGGGTGGTGCGGCCGACGAACTGGTATCCGCCGGGCCCTTCCATTCCGTAGATGCACAGGTAGGCGCCGCCGATACCGACCGCGTTCTCCGGCGTCCAGGTCCGTGCCGGGTTGTACTTGGTGGTGATCAGCCGGTGCCGGGGATCGATCGGGGTGGCCAGCGGCGCACCGAGATAGACGTCCCCTAATCCGAGTACCAGATATTCGGCGGCGAACACGGTATCGAAGACATCGCCGACGGTGTCGAGCCCGTTCATCCGCCGGATGAACTCGATATTCCACGGGCACCACGGTGCGTCGGCACGGACACCGTGCATATAGCGGGTGATCGCCTCCCGGGTCGCGGGATCGTCCCAGGACAGCGGCAGATCCACGGTACGACTGGGCACCACCAGGTCCTCGGCGGCCGGTAGTCCGGCCTCCGCCTCGGCCAGCAGATCCAGGGCCGCACCGATCGGCAGCGAGCGCGGTTCGACCCGGACCTGAAGTGAACGGACGCCCGGGGTGAGCTCGGTGATACCCCGTTCGCCGCGGGCGCGCAGGTGCTCGTGCAATGCGTGGACGCGGGCGCGGAGTTCGAGATCCAGGGTCATGGCACCGTATTCGACGAGAATGCCGTCGTCGCCCGCGCGGCGGTAGGTCACCGCGGTGCCGTCCGCGGTCTCCCCGTGCCGCAGCACTCCGTCGTCGCCGTCGCCGCCGGTGGACAGGACGATCGGCCAGCCCGCCCGGCGCGCGGGGCCCAATTCGGCCGGTGACGCGGCCCGCTCGGCGCGGACCGGGACGAAACGCACCCGGTCACCCGGGCACAACTGGCCGAGCTTCCACAGGTCGGCGGCGGTTACCGTCACCGGGCAGACGAAGCCGCCGAGGCTCGGCCCGTCGGGGCCCAGCAGGATGGGGGTGTCGCCGGTGAAGTCGAGCGCGCCCACGCTGTAGGCGGTGTCGTGGATATTCGACGGATGCAGGCCGGCCTCGCCGCCGTCCGGGCGGGCCCAGCTGGGTCTGGGGCCGATGAACCGGACCCCGGTGCGGTCGGAGTTGAAATGCACCTCGTAGTCGGTGGCCAGGAGCGTATCGATATCCGCGCGGGTGAAGAACTCGGGCGCGCCGTGTGGTCCCTCGGTGACGGCCAGTTCCCAGTCATGGGTGAGTACGGGCTGTTCGTCGCCGGGCACGGCGCCGGCCGGCGGGCCCGGCGCGGGGCCGAGCGGGAGAATGTCCGCGGCGGCCAGCGCGCGCCCGGCCACACCGCCGAAGCGGCCGAGGGTGAAGGTGGCGGCACTACCCAGGTACTCGGGCAACGCCAGCCCGCCGGAAACCAGGACATAGCAGCGCATCCCCGGGCCGCGGATCGTGCCGATATCGAGCACCGCCCCGGCGGGCACGTACACCGGCCGCCACAGCGGTACCGGACGCCCGGCCACCGTCACCGTGACAGGAGCGCCGGTCACACATACCCAGGCCGGCTCGGCGAATCGCAGAGCCGGACCGGCCATGGTGCATTCCAGCCCGGCCGCGCCCTCGGGGTTGCCCAGGGCACGGTTACCCAGCCGGAACGACAGGTCGTCCATCGGACCCGACGGCGGTACGCCGACGTGCCAGTAACCGGTCCGGCCCGGCCAGTCCTGCACGGTGGTGAGCAGGCCCGGCCGTTCGACCACCGCGCGGCGGGCCATGGTCTCCGCGGCGGCCGGCGGGGCGAGCGTTACCGGGGCGGTCACCGGGTCACCACCATGCGTACGGGGGTGGGATCGAAACCGTTGCAGGGATTGTTGATCTGCGGGCAGTTGGAAACCAGGACCAGCGTGTCGGTCTCGGCGCGCAGCGACACCGTCTTACCCGGTGCCGACAGTCCGTCGACGATGCCGAGCGTGCCGTCGGACTCCACCGGGACGTTCATGAACCAGTTGATGTTGGACACCAGATCACGTTTGCCCATACCCCATTTCGCCGCCTCGGCGAGGAAGTTCTCCACGCAGGCGTGCTGGTGACGGGTGTGGTGGCCGTAGCGCAGCGTATTGGACTCCTGCGAGCAGGCTCCGGCGATGGTGTCGTGATTGCCGACCTCGTCGGCGATCACGGTCATCAGCGCCGTGCCCCGGTCGGTGCGCAGCACACTGCCGGTGGTGAGGAAGATATTGCGCTGCGCGGTGACCGTGGCCTGGGCGCTGTAGCGGTCGGTGTGGTCGGCCGCGGCGTACAGCAGGCAGTCGACGGCCTGATTGCCGTGCAGATCGATGATGTCGAGCCGGTGCCCCGCCCGCACGACCGCCGACCACGGTGCGCACGCCGGGACCACTTCGTCGAGCACGACGGTCGCTGCCGGGGTCGCGGTGTTCATATCCACTCCTGTCGGGTGCGGGCGGCCGACCAGGCCTGTTCGGTGTTCTGGACGGCGCGCAGGTATTCCGGGTCACTGTTCGCGGCGGCCGCGGCGGCGCGGTCGCCCGGCCAGGCGACCAGATCGAGGCCGGTGACGGGGGCGTCATCGAGGGGATGGGGGGTGGCGGTTACCAGGACTGTCACCGGGAGGTGGATGATCAGGTCGATGTAGGCGCCGGCGCCGGCCGTGCCGATCGGCGCGAGGGAGCCGTCGCCGCCCACCCGCACGCCGCGGAAGAACGAGAGGGTGGGGCCGATATCGCGGGGTGCCAGACCGTGTTTCGCGGCCGCGCGTTCCAGGAGCAGCCGGCCTTCGGGAGTGGGCCCGCAGAGCGCGTCGTGCCGGCCCGAGGTGTCGGCGACCACGGTGGCCAGCAGGCGGCCCTGATCGGACAGCAGGGGGTGCCCGGCACCGAGATAGGCCTGCCAGGGCACCTTCACGGTGTCGGCGACATTGAGACGTTCCCACGGTGCGTCCGCGCGCAGCAGGAACAGGTGTGCGCAGGCGGCGCCGTGCGGGTCGGCGAGTCGCAACCGGGTGCCGCGCCCGAGCACTGTGCTCGTGTAGCCGCCGGGTGGGAGCCGGACGGTCCAGGTCGTCGCGTCGAGCGGGACCCCCTCGGGCAGCGCGGGCGTGGCCGCGGTCGCCGATGCCTGGGCGCGGGCGTGCGCGCGGGCACCGGTCGTCGAGGCGGTGGTGGGTGTCATGATCTTTCCTTGCTCGTCGGATTCGGAGGGTGATCCGGTTGTCGCGCGCTCGGTTCGGAAGCGGGGCAGCGGGACCGGGCCTACCAGGGGACCGGATGGCGGGTCAGCCGTGCTGGACCACGGGTTCCGGGGCGGGCAGTGGCGCGATATCTCCTGGAGTCGCGGGTTGTACGGCGGGCTCGCGCAACCGCTGCACGGCGAGGGTGCCGAGGAAGGCCAGCAGTGAGGCGAGGAAGCCGAAGAACGTGGGCCAGCCGTCGAAACCCGGCCCGATCAGCGAATTGTCGATATGGAGAACGGTGTTCGGCACCCCGTACATGGTGGGGGTGAGGACGAACAGGACCAGCCGGACGCCGAGTCCGGCCACCATGGCCGCGACCGCGGCGGCGGTGGTGATCCGCGAGGTGAGGTGCGCCGCGACGAACGGGACGATCAGCGCGGCCAGCATGAGGTCGAACGCCAGGGTGAGCAGGATGCCGGTCTGCGGCACCTCCACCGCGAAGAAGATCGCCACCGCGACGACCGGGATCATGGTGATTCGCACATCCCGCAGCAGGGTGTCGCGTCCGGCGGCGTCGGTCCGGTCGGTGCGCCCGGCGATATTCCGGGTCGCGACCGAGGCGGTGCCCAGGATGGCGCCGTTGGCGGTGGAACACGATGCCGCGACGATCGCCGACAGCACCAGGATCGCCAGGCCCGCCGGGGCGTGTTCGTCCAGCAGGGTCAGCAGCCGCGGCCCCGTGCCCTCGCCGACGAGATCGGTGGTGGCCAGGGCGACCAGCGCGTAGGGGATCCCGACCACGGCGGTTCCGGCCGCGCCGACGAAGCAGGCCCGGCGGGCGATTTCGGGGGAGCGGGCGGAAAAGATGCGCTGCATGAAATCGATGGCGACGATATCGCCGATACCGAGGGCGAGCAGCGTCGCCCAGTTCACCGCGGCCCCTTCGGAACTGTTGCCGAGCTGACCGAGATCGAAGGGCCCCATGCCCTCGGGAATGCTGATCCCGTAGGTCGATCCCACCCAGATGAGCAGGGCCAGCGACCCGATCACGGTGATCACCATCTGGGCGAGCGCGGTGTAGGCGTCGCTGAACATCCCGCCGGTGACGGTGTAGGTCAGCACGATCGCCACGATGAGCAGCACACCGGCGGTGTAGGGGATACCCAGGAAGCGTTCGAACAGGAAGCCGCCGGCGACCAGGTTGCCCGCCAGCAGGATGCAGAAGCTGAAGATCATCAGGATCGAGGCGCTGAACTCGACCCCGCGGCCGTATTTGATCCGGTAGAAGTCCGGCAGGGTCAGCAGACCCATCCGGTTCATCGGCTTCGCGAAGAAGAGCCCGGTGAGCAGCAGGCACAGGCCGAGGCCCAGTGGTAGCGAGGCGCCGGCCCAGAAACCGACCGACCCGGCCAGATCGGTATTGCCGAGGGTGGCGTTGGAGTCGACCGCCTGTCCCATCAGGCCCGCCGCGACCAGCGGTAGGCCCAGTGACCGTCCGGCGACCAGGAAGTTGACGCTGTCACCGTCGACCTTGCGGGCGACCAGCAGGCCGATGCCGATTACCGCGAGCACACTGATCGCGATTCCGAGAATGATCATGGCCGGGGGCCCTTCGTCCGACACGAATATCTATCGGTTGAAAGGTTCCTCGTATCCGGCGTCATGGTGGTGACGGCGATGTATCCGTCTCGCGGCTGGGCGTAACGTCTGCGTTGCCGATATTTCTGTCGAATGACAGAAATCTCTCCGCGATGCCGATCCGCCGGTCGGCGACAATGGGGCCATGACCCAACTCGGTCCGGGCCGCCCGCGTCTCGCGCCGCGCCGCCGCCAAGGGCAGACGCCGCGCGCGGAAATCCTCGATGCCGCCGCCGAACTGTTCACCACGCAGGGCTACGGAAGTACCTCGACCCGGGCCATCGCCGAGGCGGTCGGCATCCGCCAGGCCTCGCTGTACCACCACTTCGCGGCCAAGGACGACATCCTCGACGCCCTGCTCGGTGAAACCATCGCGGGGGCGGCCGAACTCGCCGAACGCCTGGAATCGCGACCGGAGCCGGCCCACGTCCGGCTGTATGCCCTGGCCCGGTTCGATATCGGCCAACTGTGCGACGCGCGCTGGAATATCGGTGCGCTGTACTTCCTGCCGGAGCTGGGCGGGGATCGGTTCGGGCGCTTCCGGTCCCGTCGCGACACTTTGCGCGCGAGCTATGAAACGCTGGCCGCGCGGGTGGTGGCCGGGCTCGGCGCGGGTGGGGTGGCCGACGCGCGGACCCTGCCGTTCCGGTTGGTGGAGACGGTGATCAATATCCGCTCGGACGCCGGCGCGGTGCCCGAGGATGTGCGGCGGGCGATCGCCGGTGCGGTGCTGCGGGTCCTCGGCTGGGACGGTGATCCCGCCGGGGTCCGGGCCGCGGCGGATGCTCTGGCCCGGGAGCTGCAGGTGTGAGGCGCCGGCACCGGCCCTTCACGCGACCGTCGAGCTAGAACGTGTTGTAATTCTGGGACAGGGGCCCATGTGAGAGGAGTCGATGGGCGTGTTCGCGTTCTTCACCCGGGAGGGTGAGCAGTACCTGCCCACCCGCATAGCCATGTCTAGCTGGAGCCCGACCCAGGTGAGCGGGCCGGCGATCTGCGGGCTGCTGGCGCGCGAACTGGAAACGCGCTCCCCGGGCGAGGAGTTCGTGCCCGCCCGGGTGACCGTGGACCTGTTCCGCCCGGTGGTCGACGAACCGGCTGTGGTGCGCAGTGCCGTGGTCCGCGAGGGTAAACGTATCTGCGTTGCGGACGCCGAACTGCTGCAACGTGGTGAGGTGCGGTCGCGGGCGACCGTGGTGTATCTGCGCACCGGTGAGGTGCCCGGTGGCGAGCTGTGGCAGCCGTCGCACGACTTCCCGGTGCCCGAGACCCCCGACAGTTCGGCCGCGGGCGAGCATCCGCTGTTCAAGAGCGGTGACGGCGCGTGGACGCGGGATTTCGCGGCCACCCAGAACGCCGAACGCAAGGCGATCTGGCAGAACATGCTGCCGGTGGTCGGAGGCGAACCGGTGACACCGTTGCAGCGGGCGGCCATGGCCGCCGATGCCGCGAGCCTCATGTGCAATTGGGGCACCGCCGGGATCGGCTATATCAACTCCGATGTCACACTGACGCTTGCCCGGGTGCCGTCCGGTCCGGGTATCGGGGTGCTGGCGCAGGATCAGGTCGCCTACGCGGGGGTCGCCGTCGGCACCACCACCCTCTACGACCGGAGCGGACCGTTGGGCACGGCCGTGGTCACCGCATTGTCCAATGTGCGCCGCCAGGTCGATATGCGGCGTTACTGATATCGGCCCGGCCCGCCGTGGCTACGCCCGCGGCTCGGTGCGTGAGGGTCGCGGCCAGGGTCGCGCCTCACGGGCCTCGAGATCGGTGTTGAACCGTTCCAGATAGGCGGCGAAGGTCCGGACGTCCTCGTCGCTCCAGCCGCGCAGGAGCCGGTCGAGGGCGTTGATGTTGTAGTCGCGGTCGGCCAGGACCCGGCGTTCGCCCTCGTCGGTGATCCGGAACTTGCGGGCCAGGCCCCCCTCGGGGTCGGGAATGCGCTCCACCAGTCCGGCCTTCAGCATGGCCGCGGTCTGCCGGTGCACGGTCGAGGTGTCCAGGCCGAAGGCTTCGCTGAGTTCGCCGATGGACATGGGGCCTTCGATCCGTAACCGGCGCAGCACCAGATAGGCGCTGCGCTCGAGGTGATCCGGGCGGCGCAGATGGGCATTGAGGCTGTGCCGGCCCAGGAGCATGGTCTCGAATTCGATCAGATGCGTGGGTTTGTCCATGGCGGTTGTCCTGCTCGTACTCGGATGCCGTGGCGGCGCGGCGGGCGTCCTGCCGGTCGTTGTGACCATGCGGCCGGAAGCAGCTTGTATCCTACACATTGTATGTAGGGTGCAATTTCCGTGTGAGTCGCACCGATCGCTGTCAGCCGGCGGCCGCTGTCAGCCGGCGGCCGCGGTCCGCCGGGATCGGCGTTCGACGAAGAACCGCGCGGCGCGGGCCACCGCGTCCAGCACCGGTTCCGGTTTCCAGCCGAGTTCCCGTTCGGCCTTGCCGTGGTCCAGCCGGGACATGACGTGCATCAGATTCACCGAGGTCACCGTGAACCGGCTGTCCCGGCCGCGTAACCGGGCCACGGTCGAGGCGATACCGGCGGCCGGGTACAGCAGGGGCAGCGGGACGGCCGCCCGAGGGGGTTCCCGGCCCACCGCGTGAGCGGCCGCGGTGAGCAGTTCGGTATTGGTGAGGAAGCGATCGGAGACGATATAGCGTTCGCCGGGCCGTCCGGTGGTGCCGGCCAGGATCAGTGCCCGGGCCGCGTCCTCGACCCCCACCGATTCCGCTCCGGTGCCGGCGAAGCGGAACGGAAGTTTGCCGAGCGCGGCGGCGGCCACGAACGACCCGTGCGGTATCGGTTGCCAGTCGCCGGGACCGTAGGTGTTCGCGACGCACATCGCCACCGCGGGCAGTCCGCGTTCGGTCGCATAACGCAGTACCAGATCTTCCGCCTCGACCCGGGAGCGGACGTACGGGCCGCCGAGATGGGGCCAGTCGAAGGCTACGGTCTCGTCGGCGACGCCGCCCGGCCGGCGTCCGATCGTCGCGGCGGAACTGGTGAAGACGAACCGCCGCGGTCCGGCGGCGCGGGCCGCGTCGAGCACATGGCGCAGGCCGACGATATTGGTCCGGAAGAGCGGTTCGGGATCGCGTAGCCAGGCCCGGGTGTCCACCGCGCAGTGATAGATCTCGTCGCAATCGCGCATGGCCGTGCGCAGCGCGTGATCGTCGAACAGGTCGCCGTAGTGGATCTCCACCGGCAGGCCCGCGATGGCACGGATATCGCTGGTCCGACGGACCAGGACGCGGACGGGTGCTCCGGTCGCCGCCAGTCGGCGGGTCAGGTGCGAGCCGAGGAATCCCGAGGCTCCCACCACCAGTTTCGCCGGATCCGCCATACCGGTGGGCCTCCTGATCGGTTCGTCGGTCGGTACGAGTGTCGCAGGGGCGACCGGATTCTGTACAGGAAACCGGTTCCTGGTCCGTACAGGAGTCCGGACCATTGTCCGAGCTTCGGGCCCGGGGCTTGCCGGGCCGCTTCCGGCGGCGTCCATAGCAGACCCGCCGCCCCGCTGTTCACGTGTTCGGCGCAGGGCCCGAATCGGAGGCGAGTACGGTTTTTTCCGGTACATCCGGTTCGGCGGCGTGGTCGCGGTGCGCGGAAGGGCCGGGTAACGGCTGGTCCGCGTGGTGTCGCGACCTCGGTGCCGGACGCACGTGCGATCTGAAAGGACTCGTCCATGGCGATCGACACCGGCGGGAAATCCGCGACGCGTAACAGCGGCGTGCCGGGCTCGGCCGGACACAGACCGGTGGGCCGCGGCCTCGACCGGCTGGTCTTCGGCATCACATCGGTCGGCTCCGTGGCCTTCGTCCTCTGGGGGATCTTCGACCAGGACAGTCTGGCCACCTTCGCGTCGAACGCGCAGTCCTGGGTGATCACCAATACAGGCTGGCTCTTCGTCCTGGTCGCGACCTCTTTCGTGGTCTACGTGATCTGGCTGGCACTCAGCCGCTACGGCAAGATCCCGCTCGGCGCCGACGACGAACAGCCGGAATTCCGGACGGTCTCCTGGATCGCCATGATGTTCAGCGCCGGGATGGGGATCGGCCTCATGTTCTGGGGTGTCGCCGAGCCGCTGACCCATTTCACCTCGCCGCCGCCGGGGACCGCCGAAGCCGGTAGCCCGCAGGCCGCCGAGGTCGCGCTGGCGACCACGCTGTTCCACTGGACACTGCACCCGTGGGCCATCTACGCGGTCGCCGGTCTGGCCATCGCCTACGGCACCTTCCGGCGCGGCCGGTCCCAGCTGTTCTCCTCGGTGTTCCGGCCCCTGCTCGGCCTGCACGCCGACGGTCCGGGCGGTAAGGCGATCGATGTGATGGCCATCTTCGCCACGCTGTTCGGTTCGGCGGCCTCGCTCGGCCTGGGCGCGTTGCAGATCGGCGCCGGGTTCGAGTTCAACGGCTGGGTGGACGCCGTCGGCAAGATCGGCCTGGTCGCGGTGATCACCGGGCTCACCGTCGCGTTCGTCCTGTCCGCGGTCTCCGGGGTCGCCCGCGGCATCCAATGGCTGTCGAATATCAACATGGTGCTCGCGGTGGTCCTGGCTGCCTTCGTCTTCATCGCCGGGCCCACGCTGTTCATGTTGAATTTCCTGCCCACCGCGGTCGGCGACTACATCGCCGAGCTGCCGACCATGGCCTCGCGTACCGGTATAGCCGGGGGCGAGGAAATGGAGACGTGGCTGTCGAGCTGGACCATCTTCTACTGGGCGTGGTGGATCTCCTGGACCCCCTTCGTCGGCATGTTCATCGCGCGGATCAGCCGGGGCCGCACCATCCGGCAGTTCGTCGCGGGTGTCCTGCTGGTGCCCAGCCTGGTGAGCCTGGTCTGGTTCGCGATCTTCGGCGGCGCGGCCATCCGCCAGCAGACCGATACCCACGACCTCACCGAGGCCGACGGCAGCGTGAACCCCGATTTCGCGCTCTTCCACCTGCTCGGGGAGTATCCGCTGACCTCGATCACCACTGTGCTGGTGATGATCCTGGTGGGTATCTTCTTCGTCTCCGGCGCGGACGCGGCCTCGATCGTCATGGGCACGCTGTCGGAGCGGGGCAGTATCGAACCGTCCCGGCTCACCGTGATCTTCTGGGGTACCGCCACCGGTGCGGTCGCCGCGATCATGCTGGTGATCGCCGATTCCAGTGATCTCGGTGGCGCCCTGACCGGCCTGCAGGCGCTCACCACCGTGGTCTCGCTGCCGTTCATGGTGGTGATGGTGCTGATGTGCGTCTCGCTCTACCGCGATGTCCGCAGTGATCCGCTCATCATGCGGGCGAATCTGGGCGTCGAACTGGTGGAGGGTGCGGTACTGCAGGGCGTGGCCAAGCACGAGGGCGAGTTCGAACTGGTCACCTCACCCATCGAGGTCGTCGACGGGGAGCCGGTCGAGCGCGACCGGTGACCCGGTGGCACCGATCCGGGCCGCGCGGCGGCGCGGACCGGGTTCAGCGCAGATGCCCGCGGAAATCCAGGCAGGCCCGGCCGGGCGCCGCCGGACGATGGGCGCGGGGTGCGCT
>NZ_BAGJ01000162.1 GCF_000308775.1 Nocardia testacea NBRC 100365 | reverse complement strand
AGACACCGTCGGCCTTCCAGCAGTTCGCGGCGGCCCGGGAGCGGTACACGGCCGGCGGGGAGGTCGAGGGGCCCTTGGCGCTGCGATCGGTGATCCTGTCGGGGGAGCGCCTGGATCCGGCGGCTCTGGCCGGCTGGTACGAACACCATCCGCGAGTGCCGGTCGTGGCCAACAGCTACGGGATCACCGAGACCACCGTATTCGTCACCTATCTGCCGCTGACGCCGGATATCGCGGTGCCGGGAGCCGCGAGCGCGATCGGCACGGCCCTGCCGGGATTGCGCACCTATGTCCTCGACGAGCGACTGCGGCCGGCCCCCCTGGGGGCCTGGGGTGAGATCTACGTGTCGGGGGCGCAGCTGTCCCGCGGATATCTCGGGCGGCCCGCGCTCAGCGCGGCACGTTTCGTCGCCGACCCGTTCGGCCCCCCGGGTACGCGCCTGTACCGCAGTGGGGATATCGCCCGCCGGAATCACCGGGGAGAGCTCGAGTATCGTGGCCGGGCCGATCAGCAGGTGCAGTTGCGCGGGTTCCGCATCGAACTCGACGAGATCCGCAATGTACTGCTGGCCGACAGCGCGGTGGCCGCCGCCGTCGTGATCGTGCATCGGCCGGGTACGGAGGCGGCACGGCTGGTCGCCTACGTCGTGCCGGCCGGTGATCCGGCCGAAGGCCTCGCCGACGCCCTGCGCGAGCGGGTTGCCGGGGTCCTGCCGGAGTACATGGTGCCAGCGAGTGTGGTCGTCGTGGCCGGGCTGCCGCTGACCGTCAACGGCAAGATCGATCACCGGGCCCTGCCCGAGCCGGTGTTCGATTCGGCCGCCGCCTATGTCGCACCGAGCACGGTGGTCGAGGAGACGATCGCCGATGTCTTCGCCGACGTCCTCGGCGTCGAGCGGGTCGGGGTACTGGACGACTTCTTCGACCTGGGCGGCAATTCGCTCACCGCGACCGGTGCCGCTGTCCGGATCGGCGAACTGACCCGCTGCGATGTCTCGGTGCGCGATCTGTTCGGCGCCCCGACCGTCGCCGGACTCGCGGCGCGTATCGCGGCCGGAGACCGCCCGGCCCGGCCCGCCTTGCGCGCCCGGCCACGGGTGGCCCCGGTCCCGCCGGCACCCGCCCAGAACCGGATGTGGTTGATCAACCAGGTCGACCCGGCCTCGGCGGCGTACAACATCCCGCTCGTGGTGCAACTGACCGGCCACCTCGATGTGGCGGCGCTGCGGACCGCGCTCACCGACGTATTGGACCGGCACGAAGCGCTGCGCACCGTCTTCCCGGCCGTCGAGGGTGCGGGTTCCCAGGTCGTCCTGCCGGCCGAGGAAGTGATCGCCGGTCTGGATCTCGTGCCCGAGATCGCGGACGGCGCCGAGCTCGGGCACCGTATCCGGGAACTCGCGGCCCGGGGTTTCGATGTCAGCGTCCGGCCGCCGCTGCGCAGCGCCCTGTTCGCCTCGGCCGACCGGCGCCGCCACGTCCTGGCGGTCGTCCTGCATCACATCTGCTGTGACGGATCGTCGCTGCGGCCGCTGTCGGCCGATCTCGCGACCGCCTACGAGGCCAGGGTGCAGGGCAAGACGCCGGACTGGCAGCCACTGCGGGTGCAGTACGCCGATTACAGTGTCTGGCATCGCGAACTGCTCGGGGACGAGGCGGATCCCGAGTCGCCGGCGGCCCGTCAACTGAACTACTGGACGGGGCAATTGGCGGGTAAGCCACCGGTGCTGGAGCTGCCCGCCGACCGGCCCCGGCCGGCCCAGCAATCGTTGCGCGGCGACCGCACCGAAACCGTGATCCCGGCCGAGGTCTTCCGCGGGATCGAGGGGCTGGCCCGGTCGGCGAACGTCACCACCTTCATGGTCGTGCACGCCGCCCTCGCCGTGCTGCTCGCCCGGCTCTCGGGTTCGGGCGATATCACCGTCGGCACCGCCGTGGCCGGCCGCGGCGAGCCGGCGCTGGAGCCGCTCGTCGGCATGTTCGTCAACACCGTCGCGCTGCGCACCGAGATCCGCCCGGGCGAAGTGTTCACCGACTTCCTGGCCCGGGTGCGCGCGGTCGATGTGGACGGATTCGCCAACAGCGACCTGCCCTACGAGCGGGTCGTGGAGGAGGTCGACCCCCGGCGGTCGGCCGCGTACGCCCCGCTGTGCCAGGTGTACCTGGCCTTCGAGAACATGGAGCGGCCGAGCCTGGAACTGCCCGGCCTCACCGTGGAGGTCCTGGACCCGGGCGCGGCCACGGCGAAGGTGGATCTCGTGGTCACCGTCGCGGAGAACGCTTCCGCCGGTGGCGATGTCGCCCTGCAAGTCGACTACGCGACCGATCTGTTCGACCGGCGCACGGTCGCGGAGTTCGCGGCCCGGCTGAACCGGGTGCTCGACGCGGTCGTCACCGATCCGGATATCCGGGTCGGTGCGGTCGATGTGCTGTCCGGAGCCGAACGGGCCGGGCTGGTCCCGGCGGCGGGCGCCCCGGCGGCGGCGCCGCGGCTGCTGGCCGACGTGCTGGCGGTGACCGACAGTGCCGCGGTGGCGGTGATCGCGGGCGAACGGACGATCACCTACGGCGAACTGGACGCGTGGTCCAACCGGATAGCCCGCGAGCTCATCGCGCGCGGGGCCGGCCCGGGTGACCACGTCGCCCTCGTGATGGGACGCTCGGCCGAATTCGTGGCCGGTATCCGGGCGGTGGCGGTGACCGGCGCGGCCTTCGTCCCGGTGGACCCGCGGAACCCGGCCGAACGGATCGCGCTGATGCTCGGCGACGCCGGAGTCCGGGTCGCGGTGACGGTCGAGTCCACGCGGGCGCTGCTGCCCGAGTCGATCGCGCAGCTGGTACTCGACGATCCGCACACCGCGACCGCGCTGGACGCCGGGTCGCCGGCGCCGGTGACCGACCGGGAGCGGGTCCGGCCCGGCCGTGTTCTCGATACGGCGTACGTGCTGTACACCTCGGGCTCGACCGGGACGCCCAAAGGTGTCGCGGTGACACACCAGGGCCTGGCGAATTTCGCCGCCGAACAGCGCGAGCGCTACCGGGTGGAGCCGTCGTCGCGGGTATTGCAGCTGGCGGCGCCCGGATTCGACGCGGTCGTCCTGGAACTGCTGATGGCGCATGCGAACGGCGCCGCGCTCGTCGTCTCGCCACCGGAGGTCTTCGCCGGCGCGGAACTGGCGGACCTCATCCGGGCCCAGCGGGTCTCGCACGCGTTCGTGACACCGAGTGTGCTGGCGACGATGACACCGGCGGGCCTGGACACCCTGCGGGTGCTGGTCGCCGGCGGTGAGGCGGTCCCGGCCGAGACGGTGGCGATCTGGGCTCCCGGTCGTGAACTGTTCAACGGATACGGTCCCACCGAGACCACCATCATGGTCGCGATCAGCGATCCCCTGTCGGTAGGCGACCGGATCACCATCGGCGGACCGATCCGCGGCACCGAGGCCGTGGTCCTGGATGCGCGGCTGCGGCCGGTCCCGGTCGGAGTGACCGGGCAGCTCTTCGTCTCCGGCGTACAACTGGCCCGCGCCTACCTGGGGCGGCCCGCCGCCACCGCGGCCGCCTTCGTGGCCGCGCCGTTCGGTCCGCCCGGCACCCGGATGTATCGCACCGGCGATCTGGCGCGCTGGACCTCGGACGGGACGCTGGAATACGCCGGGCGTACCGACTTCCAGGTCAAGATCCGCGGCCAGCGCATCGAATTGGGCGAGATCGAGGCCGCGCTGGCCGCGCACCCGGCGGTGGCGGTCGCCCATGTGGCAGGCATCCCCGGCGAACACGGCACCCGGCTGGCCGCCTACGTGGTGCCCGCGGACGCCGGGGTGGATACCGCGGAACTACTGGCCTACACCGCACAGCGCCTGCCGGCGCATATGGTGCCAGAGGCCGTGCTGGTGCTCGACACGCTGCCGCTCTCGCCGGTCGGCAAAATCGATCGCGCCGCGCTGCCCGAGCCGGTGTTCGGCACGGCCACCACGGAATTCGTCGCACCGCGCGACAGCGTCGAACAGACCGTGGCGCGGGTCTTCGGTGAGGTGCTCGGCGTCGAACGGGCGGGCGCCTTCGACAGCTTCTTCGACCTGGGCGGCAATTCGCTGTCGGCCACCCGGGTGGCCGGCCGGTTGAGCGCCGAATTCGGTGTCGATATCGCCCTGCGCACGGTATTCGACGCACCGACCGTCGCGGCCCTGGCCGACCGGCTGCGCGCCGGCGCCCCGGCCGTCCGGCCACCGCTGGTTCCGCAGCCCCGCCCGGAGCGGATCCCGCTGTCGCCGGCGCAGACGCGGATGTGGTTCCTCAACCGGTTCGATCCCGCCTCGCCGCTGTACAACATCCCGCTGGTGCTGCGGCTGTCGGGCGACCTCGATGTGGCGGCCGTGCAGGCCGCGGTCGCCGATGTGCTCGGCCGTCACGAAGCACTGCGCACTCGCTACCCCGACAGCGACACCGGACCCCATCAGGTGATCGTGCCGGTGGCACAGGCCTGTGTACCGCCGGAACCGGTCCCGGTGCCGGCCGACACGGTCGAGGCCCACATCGCCGCGGCGACCGCGGCCGGATTCGACGTCACCAGCGAGGTCCCGTTCCGGATCACGCTGCTGCGCAGCGCCCCCGACGAGCACACCTTGATCCTGGTGGTCCACCACATCAGCTTCGACGGCTCGTCGCTCGCCCCGCTGGCCGCGGATCTGATGACCGCCTACCGGGCCCGGCACGGCGGCCACGAGCCGCAGTGGGCGCCACTGCCGGTCCAATACGCCGATTACACGCTCTGGCAGCGGGAACTGCTCGGTACCGAGGACGATCCGCACAGCCCGACGGTCGCGCAGACCGAGTACTGGCGCGCGGCCCTCGCCGACCTGCCCGAGGTGCTCGACCTGCCCACCGACCGGCCCCGCCCGGCCCAGCAGAGCTTCCGGGGCGCGACGTATTCCACCACCCTGCCCGCGGATCTTCATCGCGAGGCGCTCGCCCTGGCCCGCCGCCACGACACGACCGTGTTCATGGTCATGCACGCCGTCTACGCCGCGCTGCTGGCCCGGCTGTCCGGGACCGGTGATATCGCCGTCGGGACACCGATCGCCGGCCGTGGCGAACCCGGCCTCGACGGCCTGGTGGGAATGTTCGTCAATACGCTGGTACTGCGGACCCGCGTGACGCCCGGTGCGTCGTTCGCCGCGGTTCTCGGCCAGGTCCGCGCCGCGGACCTGGCCGCGTTCGAGAATGCCGATATCCCGTTCGAGCGACTGGTCGAGGTGCTCAATCCGCCCCGGTCGACGGCGCACGCGCCATTGACCCAGGTGGGGTTCTCGTTCCAGAACATCGAGATCCCGGCCGTGCGGATCGACGGGCTGACGGTGACGGCCCGGATGATCGATCCGGCCGTGGCCAAATACGATCTGCATCTGAACCTGGTCGACAGCTGGTCGGCCGAGGACGGGCCCGGCGGTATGTCGGTCGAATTCGGTTATGCCACAGACTTGTTCGACGAATCGTCGATACGGTCGCTCTTCGACCGCTATCTGCTGCTGTTGCGCGCGGTACTCGCCGACCCCACCGCGCCCGTCGGCGATATCGACCTGCTGACCGCGTCCGAGCGGCGGGCGCTGGCCCAGCGGTCGACCGGCGCGCGCCTCGTCGTGGACGCGGCGACGCTGCCGGATCTGTTCGCGGCACAGGTCACGGCCACCCCGCGGAATACGGCGGTCATCGACGCCGCCACCGGCGAACGACTGGACTACGGGAACTTCGGGCAGCGGGTGAACCGGCTGGCCCGCGCGCTCATCGGCCGGGGCGCCGGCCCGGGGACGGTGGTGGCGGTCGCCATGCACCGCTGTGCCGACCTCCTCACCGCCCTGTACGCGATTCATGCCGCCGGTGCCGCCTACCTGCCCCTGGATCCGGATCACCCGGCCGACCGGCTCCGCTCGGTCTGCGCGACAGCGCGGCCGATCGCCGTGCTCACCCGGGGCGACCAGGTGGATCTGCCCGCCGATGTGCCGCGGTGGCCGCTCACGGAATTGCCGGTGACGCAGTGTGATCCGGCACCGGTCACCGACGCCGACCGGCTCCGCCCCCTGCATCCGGATGATCTGGCCTACGTCATCTACACCTCCGGCTCGACCGGTGTGCCCAAGGGCGTGGCGGTCGCGCACCGCGCGGTGGTCAACCAATTGTGCTGGATGCGCGACCACTACGGTCTCGACGGTTCCGATGTGCTGATCTGGCGCACGCCGGTGACCTTCGACCTGTCGGTATGGGAATTGTTCTCCGCGTCGGTCTGTGGTGCGGCACTGGTGGTTGCGGACGCGGACGCGCACCGCGACACCAGGGTGCTGGCCCGGCTGCTGGCCGAATACCGGGTCACCACGGTCGACTTCGTACCGTCGCTGCTCGCCGCCTTCCTGGCCACCGCCCCGGACCGCGAGTTCCCGGATCTGCGGCGCGTCCTGTGTATCGGCGAGGCGCTTCCGGCCGAGACGGTCCGCCGTTTCACCGAGTTCTGTGCCGCGCGTATCGACAACCTCTACGGTCCGACCGAGGCCGCGGTCAGCGTCACCTCCCACCGTGTCGGGGACGTCTCCGGTCCCGCCGTGCCGATCGGCGTCCCCGAGGCCGGTGTAGTGGTCCGCGTGCTGGACGCGCGGCTGCATCCGGTCCCGGAGGGTGTCACCGGCGAGCTGTATCTGGGCGGAGTGCAGCTGGCCCGCGGATATCACGAACGCCCGGCGCCGACCTCGGCCACCTTCGTCGCCGACCCCGCGGGCACCGCCGGCGCCCGGTTGTACCGCACCGGCGACCTGGTGCGCTGGGCCGCCGACGGCACCCTGCGCTACGTGGGCCGAGCCGACACCCAGGTGAAACTGCGCGGTCTGCGGATCGAACCCGGCGATATCGAGGCCGCGCTCACGGCCCACGCCGCCGTGGACGCCGCAGTGGTGCAGGTACGCACCGATCACGGCGAACAGCGGCTGGTCGCCCATGTGGTCGCGCCGCCCTCGTGCGATACCCAGGAGATCCGCGCGTCGCTGCGGGAACGGCTGCCCGCCTATATGGTTCCGGCCACGGTGATCCGGATCGACACGATCCCGCTCACCGCGAACGGCAAGGTCGATCACCGCGCGCTGCCGGCACCCGACCCGGCCGTGCGCGCGGCCGAGTTCCGGGAGCCACGGGGCCTCGTCGAACAGACGGTGGCCGATGTCTTCGGCGAGTTGCTCGCCCTGCCGGAGATCGGTGCCCAGGACGATTTCTTCGAGCTGGGCGGCAATTCGCTGCTCGCGACGAGAGCGCTGAGCCGGATCGGCGATATCCTCGAGGTCGACGTCGCGGTGCGGGTGATCTTCGAGGCGCCCACGGTCGCCGACCTCGCCGAGCGCATCACCCGCTTGCGGGCGGTCCCGACCCTCCCGGCGCCGGCGCCGCGCCCGCGCCCGGAACGAATACCGCTCTCGCCGGCGCAGTCCCGGATGTGGTTCCTCAACCAGTTCGACCCGGCGGCCGCCGGATACATCGTGCCGCTGGCGATCCGGCTCGATGGTGTCCTCGATCTCGCGGCGCTCACGGCGGCCGTCGGCGATGTGGTCGAGCGGCACGAGAGTCTGCGGACGGTCTACCCGGCCGTCGACGGGGTGCCGGCCCAGGTGGTGCTGCCGGTCGCGGAGGTCGCCGCGCGCGGGGACCTGGTACCGGAACCGATCGCCGAGGGCGAACTGCCACGGCGGCTGACGGAGTTCTTCGGCCGCACCTTCGATGTGGCCGCGGAGGTGCCGCTGCGGGTCGGGCTGTTCCAGCTCTCCGAATCGGTCTGGGTGCTCGCGCTGGCCGCGCATCACATCAGTTGTGACGGTTTCTCGGTGGCACCGCTGGCCGCCGATCTGATGACCGCCTATCGAGCGCGTTCGCTGGGGGTCCCGCCGGAGTGGGCCCCGCTGCCGGTGCAGTTCGCCGATTTCGCGCTCTGGCAGCGGGAGGTACTCGGGTCGGCGGACGATCCGCGGTCGCGCGGTGCGCGCGAGATCGCGTACTGGAGCACCCGGCTCGCGGGTATCCCCGATGTCCTCGAGCTGCCGGCCGATCGGCCGCGGCCGCCGCGGCGCACCCAGCACGGCGCATCCGTGCGGGTCACCATTCCCGGTGACCTGCACCGGCGGGTACAAACGCTGGCGCGTCGCGGCGGTGCCACCACGTTCATGGTGGCGCACACGGCGCTGGCGGTCCTGCTGGCGCGGCTGTCCGGCGGCGACGACATCACCATCGGGGTACCGCACGCGGGCCGCGGCCACCGCTCGCTCGACGGTCTCGTGGGCATGTTCGTCAACACCCTGGTGATGCGGACCCACGTCGCGCCGGATCGGAGCTTCCGGGAACTGCTGGAACAGGTCCGGCGGGGCGATGTCGAGGCGTACGACCATGCCACCGTGCCGTTCGAACAGCTGGTGGAAGCATTGAATCCGGTGCGTTCGGCGGCGCATACGCCGCTGTTCCAGGTGATGCTCGCCTACCAGAACATGGACCGGGCCCACGTCGAACTGCCGGATCTCACCGTGGACGATCTCGATCCCGGTGACGATGCCGCGATCTGCGACCTGCTGCTGATGATGTCGGAGGGCCACGGCGACCGTAACGAGCCGGTCGGTATGACACTGCGCCTCACCTATGCCACCGACCTGTTCGACGAGGACACCGCCGCGCGGTTCGCCGCACAGTTCGTCCGCGTGCTCGAGGCAGCCGCGACCGATCCGAGCGCGGCGGTCGGCGATATCGAACTGCTCGACGAGGCCGACCGGACAGTGCTCCTGCACCGGTGGAACGCCACCGGCGGCCCGGTCGTCACCGGCCGGACCCTGGTCGATCTGTTCGACGCCCAGGTGGCCCGCACCCCGGCCGCGCCGGCGCTGCGCGATCCGGCCGGTGGCGTGCTGACCTACCGGGAATTCGACCGCCGTGTGAACCGTCTCGCCCGCTGGCTCACCGACCGCGGCGCCGCACCCGAAACCATTGTGGCGGTGGCGATCCGGCGGTCCACCGATCTCGTCACCGCGTTGTACGCGGTGGTCAAGACCGGTGCCGCGTTCCTCCCGATCGACCCGGACCATCCGGCCGCGCGGATCGGCCGCGTACTCGCGGCGGCCCGGCCCGTGCTGGTGCTGACCTCGTCCGCGGACGACGGGAATCTGCCGGTGGAGTACGCCACCGAGCCGATCGACCGGGTAGACCTGAGCGGCTACGGCGACGCCCCGCTCACCGATGCGGACCGCCGGGCGCCGCTGCGCCCGGACAACACGGCCTATGTGCTGTTCACCTCGGGGTCGACCGGCCTGCCCAAGGGGGTCGCCCTGACCCATGCCGCGACGGCGGCGCAGCTGGCCTGGGCCCAGCGGCAGTGGCCGCACGACGGGTCCGATGTGGTCCTGTACAAGACCCCCGTCACCTTCGATATCGCGGTGTGGGAGTTGTTCTGGCCGTTGCAGACCGGCGCGCAACTCGTGGTCGCCGCCCCGGATGGGCACCGCGACCCCGCCTATCTGGCGAAGCTCGTGGCCGAGCACCGGATCAGCACCGTGCATTTCGTCCCCTCGATGCTCGATGTGCTGCTCGAGACGACCGCGGCGCCGTTGCCCTCGGTCCGCCGGGTGTTCGTCGCCGGGGAAGCGCTGGCCCAGCGCACCGTCGACGATTCGGCGCGGGTCTTCGGCAATGCGGAGGTCGTGAACTGGTACGGGCCGGCCGAGGCCGAGGTCGTCACCAGCCACCGCTGCCTGCCCGCGGAGAGCCCGCGCGCGACCGTGCCGATCGGCCGCCCGGTCGCCGGTATGCGCGTTCACGTCCTGGACGCCCGGCTGCGCCCCGTTCCGTTCGGCGTGACCGGCGAACTCTACGTCTCGGGTGTGCAGACGGCGCGCGGTTACCACGGCCGCCCCGACCTCACCTGCGGTGCGTTCGTCGCACACCCCTTCGGCGCGCCGGGGGAGCGGCTGTACCGCACCGGCGACCTGGTCCGCTGGACGCGGTCCGGTGATCTGGAGTTCGCGGGGCGCGGTGATTTCCAGGTGAAGGTGCGCGGCCAGCGAGTGGAGCCCGGCGAGATCGAAGCCGCGCTGTGCGCGCTGCCGGAGGTCACCCGGGCCGTCGTCGTCGCGACGACGGAACGGATCACCGGCTACGTGACGCTCGTCCCCGGCGCCGCGGCCACGGGCCGCGACCTGCGCGAGCGGATCGCCCGGACGCTCCCGGCCTATCTGGTGCCGGCCGCGGTCCAGGTGCTGGCGGCGATACCACTCACCGCCAACGGCAAAGTGGACCGTGCGGCGCTGCCCCGGCCGGTGGTCGAGGACGATGCCGAATTCGTGGCCCCGCGCACCGAGCGGGAAACCGTGCTGGCGCGGATCGTCTCCGATCTGACCGGAGCCGATCAGGTGAGCGTGACGGCCGAACTGTTCGAGATCGGTGTCGATTCGCTGTCGGCCGCGCGGCTCGCCGCCCGCGCCGAGACGGCTCTGGGCCTCGAGGTCGGGATCCGCGATATCTTCGACGAGCCGACGATCGCCGGCCTGGCCCGACTGCTCGCCACTCGCACCCGCGCTACCACCGGCCCGTTGACCGCGCGTGAGCGTCCGGCCGTGGTTCCGCTGGCGGCGGCGCAGCGCCGGATGTGGTTCCTCAACCAGTACGACACCGGGTCCGCCGCGTACAACATCTGTTTCGCGGCCCGGTTGAGCGGTGCGTTGGACGTCGAGGCGTTGCGTGCCGCGTTCCAGGACGTGACCGTCCGGCACGAGCCGCTGCGGACGATCTACCCCCTGGTCGACGGCGAACCGTGCCAGGTCGTCCTGGACGCCCCGGCCGCCGGAACCGATCTGCTGCCGGAGGCCGAATCGGTCACCGACGACACCGAACTCGCCGACCGGATCCGGCGGGTCGCCGAAACCGGGTTCGATGTCGCGGTATCGGTACCCGTCCGGGCCGCGCTGTACCGCACCGGGACCGGGGAACACGCGCTGGTGCTGGTGGCGCACCATATCGCCGCCGACGGTGCCTCGATGCCGGTGCTGGCCCGTGACGTCTTCACCGCCTACGCGGCCCGCACACATCAGCAGCCGCCGCAGTGGGAACCGCTGCCGGTCCAGTACGGCGACTACGCGCTGTGGCAGCAGGAACGCCTGGGCGCCGAGGATGATCCCGAATCGCTGATCTCCCGGCAGATCTCCTACTGGAAAGGTGTGCTCGGCGGCAGTCCGGAACTGCTGGATCTGCCAACCGACCACCCGCGCCCGGCCACGGTCACCACGGCCGGTGGCCGCGTGCGCTTCGATATCCCGCCGCGACTGCACGACGCGATCGTGCGGCTGGCCCGGCAGGAGGGCGTGACCACCTTCGTGGTGCTGCACGCGGCGCTGGCGCTCCTGCTCGCCCGGACGGCGCACAGTGACGATGTCTCGGTCGGCACCCCGGTCGCGGGCCGGGGGCACGAGGCGCTCGACGATCTGGTCGGCATGTTCGTCAACACCGTGGTGCTGCGTACCCGGATCGCCGAGGATCGGTCGTTCCGTGAACTGCTCGCGGCCGTGCGCGATGTCGACGTGGCCGCCCTCGCGCACGCCGATATCGCCTACGAACGGCTCGTCGATGTGCTCGATCGGCCGCGGTCGACCGCGTACACCCCGCTGTACCAGGTGATGTTCGGGCTGCAGAACACCGGCGCCGGTTCGACCTGCCCGGGGTGGACATCACCGTGCTCGACCCCGGGATAGCGGAGGCCAAAACCGATCTCACCGTGCTGCTCGCCGAGCAGGCCGACGGTGACCGGCCCGCGGGTATCGAGGGGGAGATCGTCTACGCCACCGATCTGTTCGCGGAGCCGACCGCGGCGGCGTTCGCCGAGCGGTTCGTGCGGGTCCTCGAGGCGGTCACCATCGACCCGGTCCGGGCGGTGGGTGGTATAGATCTGCTCGACGCGGCGGAGACCGCACAGCTGGTACCGGCGGTCGGCGGCGCGGACGAGACCCCCTACCTGCTCCCGGATCTGCTGGCCGCGGCGGTCGCCGCGCACCCCGGGCAGATCGCGCTCATCGGCGAGACCGAAACCCTGACCTACGCCGAACTCTACCGGCGCGCCGACCTGCTGGCCGGATATCTGCTGGCGCGGGGCGCGGGTCCCGGTGTCCATATCGCGCTGGCGGTGCCGCGCTCGGTGGACTATCAGATCGCCATGTGGGCGATCTCCCGGACCGGCGCCGCCTTCGTCCCGCTGGACCTGCGGTATCCGCGGGAGCGGATGGCGCATATGGTCGCCGACTCCGGCGTCGTCCTCGGCCTCACGGTCGCGGATGCGCTGCCCGCGCTGCCGGAGGCGGTCGAGTGGGTGGTGCTCGACGAGCCGGCCACGGCCGCCGATATCGCGCGGGAGCCGGGGCTTTCCGCGAGCACACCCGCGCCACGGCGGGCCCGGACCGGGGATGCGGCATATCTGATCTACACCTCCGGCTCCACCGGCACGCCCAAGGGGGTGGTGGTGACCCACAAGGGGCTCGCGAACTTCGCCACCGCCCAGCGGGTGCGGTATCGGGTGGACCGGACCTCACGGGTGCTGCATGTGGCGGCACCGGCCTTCGACGCGGTGCTGCTCGAGGCCTTGATGGCCTGTGCGGCGGGCGCCGCGCTGGTCATCTCGCCACCGGATGTCTTCGGTGGCGCGGAGCTGGCTCGGCTCATCCGGAGCCATCAGGTCTCGCATGCCTTCCTGACCCCGAGCGTGCTGGCGACGGTATCGCCCGCCGATCTCGAATCGGTGCAGGTGCTGGCGGTCGGCGGGGAGATGGTACCGGCCGAATTGGTCGCCTCCTGGGCGCCCGGGCGCCGGCTGCACAATATCTACGGTCCGACCGAGACGACGATCGTCATCACGATGAGTGCGCCGGTACGCGCCGGGGGTCCGATCGATATCGGTGGCCCGATCCTCGGCGCGCAGGCCGTCGTCCTGGACGCGCGGTTGCGGCCGGTACCGGTCGGTGTGCCGGGTGAGTTGTACCTGGCGGGCGCAGCGCTGGCGCGGGGATATCTGAATCGGCCGGCGCTGAACGCCGGCGCGTTCGTGGCGAATCCGTACGGCGGTGCGGGCGCGCGGATGTACCGGACCGGCGATATCGTGCGCTGGACGCCCGGCCACACCTTGGAATACGTCGGCCGCAGCGACTTCCAGATCAAGATCCGCGGCCAGCGCATCGAACTCGGTGAGATCGACGCCGCGCTGGTCGCGCAGCCCGGGGTCGCGTCCGCGGTCACGGTCGCGCGCCCCGGTCCCGACGGCCGGACGATGCTCGCGGCGTATCTCGTGGCCGAGCCCGGCGCGACGATCACCGCGACGTCGGTACTGGACGGGCTCGCGGGCGTGCTGCCGGCTCATATGCTGCCCGCGACGGTCACCGTCCTGGACCGGATGCCGCTGGCCTCGACCGGCAAGGTCGACCGCAGGGCACTGCCGGAACCCGTATTCGAGGCGCGCGAAACCGCCGCGGTCGAACCGGCCACCGACCTGGAACGCACCGTCGCGGCCGCCTTCGCGGAAGTGCTCGGCGTGCCGTCGGTGGGAGCGACCGCCTCGTTCTTCGCGCTGGGTGGCGATTCCATCATGTCCATCCAGCTCGCCGCGCGGCTGCAGGCCGCCGGGGTGGTCGTCCGGGCCCGCGATATCTTCGAACGACGTACCGTTCGGGAGCTGGCGCAGGTCGCCGGGAACACCGGCCGGGTGACGCTGGAGGAACTTCCCGGCGGCGGTGTGGGAGATATCCCGACTACGCCGATCGTGTCCTGGTTCGGCGAACGGCTCGGCGCGGCCCGGGGTTTCGCCCAGTCGATGCTGGTGCGGCTGCCCGGGGACGCCGCGGTCGCCGAGATCACCGCGACGGTGCAGGCCCTGCTGGACCGGCACGATATGCTCCGCGCGCAGCTGCGCGACGGCTGTTTGCGGGTGTTGCCGGAGGGCTCGATCGATGCGGCGGACGCGATTCTCGTACAGACGTTCCGGGCCGGGGACGCGCCGGGCCGGACCGGTTTCACCGCGGCGGCCGAGACCGCGCTGGCCACGGCCACCGCACGTCTCGATCCGGCCGCCGGCCGGATGGTGCAGGTCGTCTGCCTGCTGCCCGCGGCCGGAGTCGAGGCGGAGGGCCGGGCTCTCGTCGTGGTCCACCACCTGGCGGTGGATGGCGTCTCATGGCGGATCCTGCTGCCCGATCTCGCCACCGCCTGGCAGCAGATCGCCGAGGGCCGGCGGGCGGATCTGCCCGCCCCGGCGACCTCCATGCGCCGCTGGGCGCACGCCCTGGTCGACGCGGCGGCGGAGCGGACCGGCGAAACCGGCCTGTGGCAGCGTATGAGCACCGCCCCCGACCCGCTGCTGGGCCGGGCGGCCCTCGACCCGTCCATCGACACCCAGGCGACCGTCCGGCAGCTGGCGGTCTCCCTGCCCGCCGATGTGACGAGAGTCCTGCTGGAGGTGGTGCCCGAAGCCGCCCGGGCCACGGTGGACGACGCACTGCTCGCGGGACTCACGGTCGCGCTGGGCCGCTGGCGCGCCCGCCGCGGCAGCGCCCATCGGGGCGCGAAGATTCTGCTCGAGGGGCACGGCCGCGAAGAGCAGCTCGTCCCGGGCGCGGATCTCTCCCGCACCGTGGGCTGGTTCACCAGTGCCTACCCCGTCGCACTCGAGCCGGCCGGCCTCGACTCCGGTGATATGCGGGCCGCGGTGAAAGCGGTCAAGGATCAGTTGCGCGCGATCCCGGACAAGGGGATCGGCTACGGCCTCCTGCGCTATCTCCATCCGGACGCCGGCCGGCAGCTGGCGGGCGCACCGGAGCCGCAGATCGCTTTCAACAATCTCGGCCGGGCCGGGGTCGATCTCGCCGCGCTGTCGGGAGTGGCGTGGGTTCCGACGGGTGAGCAGTTCGACCAGCGCGGTGCGTTCGACCCGGATATGCCCGCGGCGGCGGTGATCACGATCGATGTGCACACCTCCGAGACCGCGGCGGGCCCCGTGTTGTCGGCGCAGATCGGCTACGCGACCCGGTTGCTGGACGAGGCGGAGGTCGCCGAACTGGCCGGGGACTGGATCGATGCCGTCCGCGAGATCGCCGCGGCGGCCCGCGCCGACGACGACTGGGGACTGTGCCCCGCCGATGTTCCGCTCGTCACGCTCGGCCAGTCCGATCTGGATGCCTTCGCCGACCGCTACGGTCCGCTCACCGATGTGTGGTCGCTGGCGCCGCTGCAGGCGGGCCTGCTCTTCCACGCCGAGTTCGCCGCGGGCGAACTGGACGTCTACACCGCGCAATCGGTGCTGACCCTGGCGGGCAGGGTGGACGAGGCCCGGCTCGAAGGGGCCGCGCGAGCGCTGCTCGACCGGCACCCGAACCTGCGCGCGGCCTTCACCCGGACGGCCGACGGTGTGGCCGCACAGGTTGTTCCCGCCGCCGTGCCGCTGCGCTGGTACCGCGCCGAAACCGGCGGAGATGCCGCCGAACTCGATCGGCTGATCGAAGCCGAACGGGCAGTGGTGTTCGATCCCGCCGATCCGCCGCTGCTGCGCTTCCTCGCGATCATGGTGGGGCCGGAGGACGTCCGGCTGGTGCTGACCGCCCACCATCTGCTGCTCGACGGCTGGTCGCTGCCGCTGCTGTGCCGGGAACTCATCGGTCTCTACGCGGTGGGTGAGCGCACCGAGCTGCTGCCGGCCGTGTCGTCCTACCGTGACTATCTGGTCTGGCTGGGGCAGCGCGATCGTGCTGCCGGTGTCCGGGTGTGGCGCGAGGCACTGGGCGGGTCCGCCGAACCCAGTCTGATCACCGACCCGCAGACGGCGACCGTCGCCGATATCCCCGTCGACCTGCCGATCGTTCTCGAACGTGCCACGACCGAGCGGCTGACCGAGTTCGCCCGGGAACACGCGGTCACCATGGCTACCATCGTCCAGTTCTCCTGGGCGGTGGTGCTGGGCAATCTACTGGGCACCGAACGAGTTGTCTTCGGGAGCACCGTCTCCGGCCGACCGGCCGATCTGCCCGGTGTGGAGTCGATGATCGGTCTGTTCATCAATACGATCCCGGTGTCGGCCGAGGTGACGCGCACCCGGACCGTCGCCGACCTGCTCACCGGTCTGCAAGCCGACAGCACCCGGCTGCTCGACCACCACTATCTCGAACTGTCCGAGATCACGGCCGCGGCGGACAGCCCGCACCTGTTCGACACCCTGGTGGTCTTCGAGTCCTATCCGGTCGACAGCAGCGGTCTGGGAGACACCGACATCGACGGAATGCGGGTGCTCGCGGCCGAGGGCCGCGACGCCGCGCACTACCCGCTGCTGGTCCAGGCGCACCAGACCGAGGAATTGCATATCCGGGTTCGCTACCAGCCCGCACGGATCGACGATCGGACGGCGGCCGATCTCGCGGCCCGGCTGGCCCGCGTACTGCGCGCGATCTCCGGCAATGCGCACAGACCGCTCGAGACGATCGATCTGCTGTCGGCGGACGAACGCGCGGAACTGGTACCGGCCTCGGGCGGCACTGCCGAGGCGCCACGCTCGCTGCCGGAACTGCTCGCCGCGGGGGCGGCGCGCGAACCCGCGGCGGCGGCCCTGATCTGCGACGGGCAGACCGTGTCCTATGCCGAACTGGAGGCCCGGTCCGACCGGCTGGCGCGGATGTTGATCGACTGGGGCGTCGGTCCGGGCGACCGGGTGGCGCTGGCGCTGCCCCGGTCGGTGGAGTTCGTGGCCGGTCTGTGGGCGGTGACGAAAACAGGCGCCGCGATCGTGCCCATCGACTCCCGCAACCCCGCGGAACGGGTCGCGCTCATGGTCGAGCACGCCGATATCCGGGTCGCGCTCACGAACGGATCAGCGCGCGAATTGCTGCCGGAGTCGGTGCGGCCGCTGGTGCTCGACGACCCGGACACCCTGGCCTGCCTCACGGCGTATCCGCCGGACCGGATCTCGGACGCCGACCGCGTACGCACTCCGCAGCTGCGGGATACGGCCTATGTGCTCTACACCTCGGGCTCGACCGGAGTGCCCAAGGGGGTGGCGGTCACCCACGAGGGCCTGGCGAATTTCGCTGCCGAGCAGCGGAGACGCTTCGACGTCGACAGTGGGTCGCGGGTGCTGCAGGGTGCCGCGCCCGGGTTCGACGTCCTGATCCTCGAGATACTGCTGGCGCACAGCAACGGCGCGGTGCTGGTGCTGCCGCCGCCGGAGGTGTTCGCGGGGAACGAACTGGCCGAACTCATCCGCGCGGAGCGGATCTCGCATGCCTTCCTGACTCCGAGCGTGCTGGCCACGCTGTCGCCGGAGGGCCTGGATTCGTTGCGCGTGCTGGTGGCGGGCGGCGAGGCGGTGACCCCGGAGACGGTGGCCGTCTGGGGGCCGGGCCGGTGCCTGCTGAACGGGTACGGACCCACCGAGACCACGATTCTGGCCTGTATGAGCGGGCCGCTGCGGCCCGGTGCCGAGGTGACGATCGGTGAGCCGCTGCGCGGGGTGGAGGCGGTGGTACTGGACAGGTGGTTGCGGCCGGTGCCGCCCGGTGTGGTGGGCGAGCTGTATCTCGCGGGCGTCCAGCTGGCGCGCGGGTATCTGAGCCGGCCGGTGACCACGGCGGCCGCGTTCGTGGCGAACCCGTTCGGCGCGGTGGGCACGCGGATGTACCGCACAGGCGACCTCGTGCGCTGGACCCATGAGCGCACGCTGGAGTATCTCGGGCGCCGGGATTTCCAGGTCAAGATACGCGGCCAGCGCATCGAGCTCGGTGAGATCGAGGGCGTCCTCGCCGGTTGTCCCGGTGTCGATCAGGCGGTGGTCGTCCTGCGGCCCGACGAGCGGGGCCGCAACCGGCTCGCCGGGTACCTCGCCGGTGCCGCGTCGGTGGACCTCGAGGCGGTCCGTGTGGTCCTGCGCGACCGGTTGCCGGCGCATATGGTGCCCGAGGCGCTGACCCTGCTGCCCGAGCTGCCGCTCACCACGAGCGGCAAACTCGACCGTATGGCGCTGCCGGCGCCCGAATTCGGCGCTCGCCGCGCGTGGGTGGCTCCCGGTACCGACGCCGAACGGACGGTGGCGGAGATCTTCGGCCGGGTCCTGGACCTCGACGAGGTGGGTGCCACGGACAGTTTCTTCGAGCTGGGTGGCAACTCGCTGTCGGCGACCCGGGTGGCGGCGCAGTTGAGCGCCGCGACCGGGGCCCGGGTCGGGGTCCGGGAACTGTTCGAGGCGCCGACGGTGGCCGCACTGGCCGCGCAGCTGACCGGTCTCGACCGCGAACACCGGGCGCCCCTGGCCGCCCGGACCCGCCCCGCGCGGGTGCCGCTGTCCCCGGCGCAGCAGCGGATGTGGTTCCTCAACCAGTTCGACACCTCGGTCGGCGCCTACAACATCCCACTGGTGATCAGGTTGACCGGCGAGCTCGATATCGCTGCGCTGCGCCGGGCCTGCGCCCTGGTCGTCGAACGCCACGAATCGCTGCGCACCGCGTTCCCCATGGCCGAGGGCGTCCCGTATCAACTGGTGGTACCCGCCGCCGAGGTGGTGCCCGAGCTGCGGCCGGTGCCGGTGGCGGAGGATCAGCTGATGCGGCGGGCCGTCGCCGCGGTCACCACCGGGTTCGACGTGACCCAGGCGCCACCGCTGCGGATCGAGCTGTTCGAACTGGGCGCGCATGACCATGTACTCATGGTCACCGTGCACCACATCTGCGCGGATGGGCAGTCGATGCTGCCGCTCGCCCGTGATGTGGCGGTGGCCTACGAGGCGAGCCGGCAGGGCAGCGCCCCGCACTGGCCGGCGCTACCGGTCCAGTACGCCGACTACGCCCTGTGGCAGCACGAGGTTCTCGGGGACGAAAACGATCCGGACTCACTGATGTCGCGGCAGTTGCTCTTCTGGAAGCAGACGCTGGGCGGGCTTCCCGAACTGCTCGAGTTGCCGACCGATCTGCCCCGGCCACCGGTGGCGTCACTGCGCGGACGCGCCGTCGAGTTCGAGATCTCCGCCGAGTTGCATGCCCGGATCGGCGCGGCGGCCCGCGCGGGGAACGCGACCCTCTTCATGGTGCTGCACGCCGCGCTCGCGGTGCTGCTGGCGCGGCTGTCCGGAACCGGCGATATCGCGATCGGCACCCCGGTGGCCGGCCGCGGAGTGCGCGAACTCGACGATCTGATCGGTATGTTCGTCAATACGCTGGTGCTGCGGTCGCGGGTGGCGCCGCGGCAGTCCTTCGCCGAACTGCTCGCCGATATCCGGGAAACCGATCTGGCCGCGCTGGCGCACGCCGACGTCCCGTTCGAACAGGTCGTGGAGGCGCTGAACCCGCCGCGGTCGACAGCGCATCTGCCGCTGTACCAGGTGACGCTGGATGTGCAGAACCTGAGCCGGGCCGCGGTCCGGCTGCCCGGCCTCACCGTGGAACCGGTCGAGGACGGTTTCGAACAGGCCCAGGCGGATCTGAACGTCAAGCTCGCGGAGCGGTTCGACGAGGCGGGCCGTCCGGGTGGCCTCGTGGGCCGGTTGACCTTCGCGACGGATCTGTTCGCCGAGGCCACGATGCACCGGTTCGCGCGGGCCTATGTGCGGATCCTCGAGGAGGTGACGGCGGATCAGGATGTCGTCGTCGGCGATATCGACCTCGTCGACCCCGCGCAACGGCGCGCGCTGCTGGACGCGGCCGGACAGACCGGTGCCGCGGTTCCCGAGACCACACTCGCGCACCTGTTCGCGGCCCGGGCCGCCGACCGGCCCGCCGCCGTCGCGGTGACCGACGGCCGCTCGTCGCTGACCTACGCGGAACTCGATCGGCGCGCCGGCCTGATCGCCGCCCGGTTGGCCGAGGCCGGCGCGGGCCCGGAAACCCTGGTGGCCGTGGCCTTGTCCCGATCGGTCGATCTGGTCGCCGCACTACTGGCCGTGGTGCGCACCGGCGCCGGATATCTGCCGCTGGATGTGGCCTACCCCGAGCAGCGGTTGCGGTTCGTGCTCGACGATGCCCGCCCGGTCGCGGTGCTCGCCTCGGCGCAGACGGTGTCGGCGATACCCGCGTTCCCGGCCCCGGTGCTCCTCGTGGAGGAGTGCGCGGCCGCGGCCGCGGGTCCGGCTCCGGTACTGCCGGCCGCCCGGCCGGACAACACGGCCTATGTGATCTACACGTCCGGTTCCACGGGCCGCCCCAAGGGGGTGACGGTGAGCCATCGCGAGGCGGTCACCCTGTTCACCCGGATACCCGGGCGTTTCGACTTCGGCCCCGATGACGTGTGGACCATGTTCCACTCCTACGCCTTCGATTTCGCGGTGTGGGAGATGTGGGGCGCGCTGCTGACCGGTGGCCGGCTGGTCGTGGTCGACTACGAGGTGTCCCGGTCGCCGGAGGCCTGCGCCGAGCTGGTGGCCCGCGAGGGTGTGACGGTTCTGAGCCAGACGCCTTCGGCTTTCTACGGATTCGCCGAGGCGGACCGGGAGCGCCGGGCCGCCGGGCGAGGCGGGCCCGGCCTCGCGCTGCGGTATGTGGTGTTCGGCGGTGAGGCGCTGGACGCGACGCGGTTGGCCGGATGGTTCGCGGCGCACGAGCCCGGATCACCCCGGCTGATCAATATGTACGGGATCACCGAGACCACCGTGCACGTGACATTCGGTGAGGTCACCGGACCCGATACCGCGGGTATCGGTGTGCCGCTGCCCGGACTGCGGGTCTATGTGCTCGACGAGCGGCTGCGCCCGGTGCCCATCGGGGTCGCCGGCGAGATCTATGTGGCCGGCGGGCAGCTCGCGCGGGGCTATCTGGGCGCGTCCGCGACCACGGCGGGCCGGTTCGTGGCGAACCCGTACGGGCCGGCCGGGACCAGGCTCTACCGTTCCGGCGACGTCGGCAGCTGGCAGGACGGCGACCACGGACTCGAACTGCGCTATCTCGGTCGCGCCGACGCCCAGGTCCAACTGCGCGGCTACCGTGTCGAATTGGGCGAGGTCGAATCGGCACTGCTGCGGCATCCCGGTGTGGTGCGCGCCGCCGCGGCGGTGCACCGGCCCGCACACGGGGTCGATCAGCTGATCGGTTATGTGGTGGCCGCCGCGGGCGAGCAGCTCGATCCGGCCGCGGTACGGGCGGCGGCCGCCGAGGTGCTCACCGGCTATATGGTGCCCGCGGTGATCACGGTGCTGCCCGATCTGCCGTTGACGGTGAACGGCAAACTCGACCGCTCCGCCCTGCCCGCACCGGATCCCGGTTCCGCCCCGAGCGAATTCGTCGCCCCCCGCACGGCGACGGAGAAGGCGATCACCGAGGTGTACGCCGAGGTGCTGGGCGTCGGGCGCGTCGGGGTCTCGGACGGGTTCTTCGATCTGGGCGGCAACTCGCTGCTGGCCACCATGGTGGTGCGCGAACTGAAGACGCGCGGGGTGACGATCGCGCTGCCGTGGATGTTCGACGACGCCACCCCGGAGTCGTTGGCCCGCCGGGCCGACGAGGCCGAGGGCGGATCGGGTCTGCAGGTGCTGCTGCCCCTGCGGACGAGTGGATCGAAGCCGCCCCTGTTCTGTGTGCATCCGGCGGGCGGGCTGGCATGGTTCTACGGCGGTCTCGTCGAACACGTGCACCCTGACCGCCCGGTCTACGGTCTCCAGGATCCCCATGTGGTGGCCGGTGAACCGCCGGCGGAATCGGTGGACGAGCTGGCCGGACGTTATGTGCGCGAGATTCGCCGGGTACAGCCGGAGGGCCCCTACCACCTGCTCGGCTGGTCGCTCGGCGGGCAGATCGCGCACGCGATGGCGGTCCGGCTCCGGCGCGACGGGGCGGAAGTCGGGCTGCTGGCACTGCTGGACAGTGCGGTGGATCTGTCCGGCGGTGATCCCGCCGTTCCGGCGGCCGGCGACCGGCGGCCGGGACAGTTGATGGCGGATCTGCTCGGCGGCTGGCGTGAGTTGTTCGGCCTCGGCGACGATGTCCGGGCCGACACCCACGAGCAGGCCTGGGCGGTAGTCCGGGAACAGGTGCTCGGCACCGCGATGTTCACCGCCGAACAGGTGGACCGGGTGATGACGAGTTTCGAGACCGCCGGTGCCATCGCCGACCGGTACCGGCCGGCGGTCTTCGACGGTGAGCTGCACTTCTTCACCGCCGGAAAGGACCACACCGATCCCGAGGCGCTGGCCCGGTCGTGGCGACGCCATGTGACCGGGGAGATACACAACCAGGTGGTCGATGTCCGGCATCTCGAGCTGAGCCATCCCGAGGCGCTGACCGTTGTCGGTGCGGTAATAGAAAGGGCCGTAGCGCAATGCTGAACACGCAACAGACGCTGAAACTCGACGACGGCAGAGTGGTCGACTGCCCGAGCCCGGCGGAAGCGAGATTTCTCTGGGGTGAGATCACCGCGGCCACCGGTTTCTACCGGCAGGCCGCCACCCGGCTGCGGGCCGGGGACATCGTTCTCGATATCGGCGCGAACATCGGCCTGGCCGCGATGCTGTTCGCCGATATCCGGCCCGGCATCCGAGTGATCGCGGCCGAGCCCGTGCCGGCGACCTTCCGTTGTCTGCAGAGCAATCTGCACGCTCACGTTCCGTACGCCGTGCCCGTACGGACCGCTGTCGGCGCCGAACCCGGTGTCCTGCCACTCACCTGGTATCCGCAGGCCCCGGCCAATTCGGGCCTGTACGCCGATCGCGCGGAGGACGACGAGGCCACTCGGATATTCCTGCGCAACAGTGGACTCGACGAGGAGGCGATCGACCTCATCACCGCCGAACTGCACCGGGGCGAACAGATCGACGTCGAGGTGACGACAGTGTCGGCGATCCTGGACGAATACGCGCCGGGCGCCGAGGTCGGGGTGCTGAAGGTCGATGTGGAGCGGGCGGAACTCGATGTGCTGCGCGGGATCTCCGCGCGGGACTGGCCGCGCATACACACGGTGGTGGCGGAGGTGCACGACACCGCCGGGCGCCTGGCACAGTTCCGCGAGTTGCTGGACGCCCACGGGCTGACCACCCGGATCCGGCAGGACCCGAGTCTGCGCGGGACCGATCTGCACGAGGTGTACGCGAGCCGCGACGCCTGACCCCCGGTGCCGCCCACCGGGTGGCCGGCAAACCACCGACGATCTGGGAGAGAGATGATATGAGCGCGAATCCGTTCGACGACGAGGACGGCCGATTCCTCGTCCTGGCCAACGACGAGAACCAGCATTCGCTGTGGCCGGCTTTCGCCGAGGTGCCGCACGGCTGGCGGATCGTTTTCGGCGAGAACAGCCGGGCCGCCTGTGTCGACTACGTGGAGCGGAACTGGACGGATATGCGGCCCAGCGGCTTGCGTGACGCGGCCGATCCGGCCTCCACCACCGTTCGCTGACGCACGGCCGCCCGGCCGCACCCGAAGGTGTGGCATCGCTCGCCCAGGGGCTCGCCCGTCGACCGATCGGCACAGAGGACGCGGTTTCCGGCCGGGACCCGGATCGGGCCGACCGGAAACCGCGCCCGGTGCACAGGGGCCCCGCCCGGCCTACCGGGCCGGGGCGCGGCCGTCGCTCAGCAGTTCGACGGCGCCGGATCGCCGCGGAAACGGCCCTCCAGCCACGCCAGCACGGCCGGTAGGCCGAGGACCGCCGCGGACAGATGTTCCGGCGATGCGGTGAGTTCGGCTTGCAGCGGTACCCCGGCCGCGCAGTATCGCTGATTCGTGCGGACGATGGAATCCACCGGAATCAGCGGATCGGTGGCCGAATGCCATTCGAAAATGGGCATATCGGGTACGCCGCCGAACAATTCGAGGCTGTTCTCCTCGAGCACTCCGCGAGCGTCCGGACTGTCCGCCAACGACATACTGCTGGCGAATTCGGCCACACTGCGCCCGGCGCCGGTGGCGAGTATCTCGTTGACGCATCCGTTGGCGAGTTCGTTACGGGTCAGCAGCCCCCGCGAATTCATCGACTCGCTGATCGGAAAACGATCGGGGTACTCGCGTTCGAGACCGATTCCGGCCGCCATCACGAGGCCGAAGGCCGGATGTGGGCCGGTGTTCACGGCTTCTATCATGCGCACCAGATTCATCGGCACACCGCCGATGGCCGCACCCGCGATCTCCAGCTCGGGCGCATACTGCGGGGCGAGCGCGGCCGCCCAGGCGGTGGCCATGCCGCCGCCGGAGTAACCGGCCATGGCGACGCGGCTGTCACGCAGGCCCAGGTCGGCCGCGCGTACCGCGCGGATGCCGTCCAAGGTGATCTGGCCGCCCAGCCGGGCCGCGCCGTAGGCGGAGGTCGGGCCGAGATGGTCGGGCAGCGCCACACTCCAGCCGCGGACCAGCACCGCGTTCAAGGCCGCGGCCTCGCGGACCTGCAGGGTGGGGTCGGACGTGTAGAGCACCCGGGAAACCGCGCAGCGGGTGCCGAGCCCGTTGATGATGTGCTGATAGGACAGCAGCGGCCCGCCGGGGGCGTGCCCCTGCGGTGTGAGCACGGTGGTGGTCGCCGCGATCGGCCGGCCGTTCGAATCGGCCGAGCGGAATTTCACCAGGGTCACCGTGGCCCCCGGGAATATCGACAGCGGCGGCATCGCCCGGGTTTCCAGCACCTCCCCGGGTGATTTTCCGGATATATCGGGCGGCGCGGCATAAAAGGGATCGGGATCGGGTAGGGGATAGATGGGCACGGCCGCCGCCGGGCTCGTGCCGATCACGGTTACCACGGCCATACTGCCGAGGAGTACGGCGCCGAGGGCGCGCACCAATAGATTTCGATCTGATCTCGGAATCTGCACGCGACAAGTATCACGATTTTTCGCGCGAAATCGGGAACATGCGCGTTCCAGTCCTGTTGTGTCGCGTCGTCTTCCGGATCACCGCAGCCGTGCGCCGCCCGGATCTCGGCCGCCGCGGCCGCGCCGGGCCCGATAGGGGCCCGGCGACTCCGGTTACCAGGCGACGTTGATCGGCCCGGGACTCCACAGCCCCGAATGTGTTTCGCGAGTGACACGAGGCGCGGCCGGACGGGCCGAGGTATCCACGGGTGTCAGCCGCTGCAACTGTCCCCAATCGTGGCTCCAGTCGTCCTTCAGATAGGTGGCCAGGGTCTGGGAGCGCAGCAGTTGCCGACTCCAGCCCAACGGCCCGCCGCCGTCGTGGCGTTGCCACAGATTGGTGGTGTTCGCGGCGGGCCGGTCGGGCAGGATGCGCCAGCCGGGAGCCTGGGCGATGCCGTCCTTGTGGTCGAATGGGCGCTGGCACGGGAACTGCAGGCCGACCGCCCAGTCGAGCAGCACCGGCCGGTCGGAGCCGATCAGCTCGTTGAGCGTGCGGGTCTGTGGAATCCGCGGCGGCGTCAACGCGATCCACTGCTCGGGATCGAGGGTTTTGTCCTTCGCGACGATCCGGACCACGTCGGCCCGGTCCGGGATCTCGTCCAGGGGCACGCGCAGATTGCGCCACGACGGCGTCGGGCCGATATCGATCGGGATCACCTGTCCGAGCGAACGGGTCCCGGACGCCGGATCCGCGACACCGTACTCGATATCGACGGGCTGGCCGGGCAGCACCTCGCCGTCCTGGGTGATCGCCCGGAACCGGCCCGCCGCGGTGATCGCCATGATCCCGGCGCGGTCGGCCGGGTCGGGCAGCCGATACCAGCCGGTGGTCAGTTCCGCCGATTCCTGCCGGCCGGCGGTGCCGAGTACCGGAGTGGTGGGCGACAAGCCGAACGGCAGCGGCGCGCCGCCGGTCTGGGTGACCGAGGTGCCGTCGGAGGTATCGCTCAGGGCATCGGCGATGCTGTTGTCGTCCGCGGGCTGATCGTCATCGGAGGTGACGTCGGCGACCCCGCCGGGGACGAAGCCGTCGGCGCCCGCCGCGAATGTGGCGGCCGCGTCACCGCTCAATGGCGGCAGCATCGAGGTATTCGGGTCGGATTCGACCAGCACATCGTCGGCCAGCCCGCACGGCTGTCCCAGTACGGCATCGACATTGGAACGGGCGAGGGAGAAGGCCGGATACTGGGTGGCCGCCGCCGTGGCGAACGAACCCACCTGGAAGATCACGATCACGGCCGCCGCCACGGTCAGCGGCGGAATCTTCACCAGCCGCCAGGCTCGCGGCGAAACGCGGTGCGGGATGCCCGGTTCCGGTGCCCGCAGGTGCCACCACCCGGCGAGCGCCAGGCACGCGACGGCGACGGTCAGGCATATTTCGCTCACCCCGACGCCGCCGATCGCCGGAGCCGTATCCCACCACGGAATACCGTGGCCGGACGCGTAGAACCATTTGTTGACGCCGGTGAAGATCTGCGCCAGTGCGATCGCCACGATGGCGGCGAACAGTGCGCGGTACCGCGGTGCCCGCATCACTCTGGGGCCCACCGCGACCGCGGTGACCACGGCCACGGCGCCGGCCAGGCCGGCGAAGACACCGTTGTGGTGCGTGAACTTCGTGGGCACGGTCGCCATCAACAGCATCGCCCCGAAGGTGATCCCGAGCAGGCGCTTCGCCGGGCCCGAGCTGACGAACGGGATCCGGCCGCCCTTGCGCAGCAGCACTAAGGCGCACACCAGCAGCCCGAGCCACATCGCGACGACACCGAAACGGCGTCCGAT
>NZ_BAGJ01000163.1 GCF_000308775.1 Nocardia testacea NBRC 100365 | reverse complement strand
GATGATCAGACCGGTGGCCGCGGCCACGCCGAGCACGGGGACAACGAAACCGGCGAGCAGTCCCAGCGCTCCGGCGCTCTTGGCCAGCGCCAGCCGGTTCCACCACGACCGCGGCACGCCGTACTGTTCGAGCGATTCGACCACGAACTGCTTCTTCGCGAACAGCGAGTAACCCGAGAATCCGACCCACAGGGCGGTCAGCGCGGTGACGACGTAATAGGCGATGTCCATGACGAACCTCTTCTCTCCTGCCGGTGGATCCCCGGCGCACACTGCATCGACGACGCGGGCCCTACCGGTGTGACAGCGGTGGCCTGCCTGCGGTCGAACGTGCGGAGTGCCGGCGGCTGTCGAGTTCGATGGCGCCGTGACCCCGCAGGTAGAGGCGCACGCTCGCACCGACCGCTGTCCTCGTCGGACAGGCATACTCGGGGCGAGGCCGGCCCGACGCATCGGCGGCGGGCGGCCCCGGGTTCAGGAGGGGTCCGACCCGCGGGGCCGTAGGCGAGGTAAACGGCCCCGGCCGCCCTAGGCTTGACCCTATGGCCTCACTTTCCGACCCCAAGGTGCGTGAATTCCTCAGTTACGGAACCCGAACCGCCAAAGTGGCGTTCACCGCGAGCGACGGGCGTCCGCTGGTGACGCCGGTGTGGTTCCTGCTCGACGGCGACGAGATCGTCTTCAACACCGGTAAGGAGACCGCGAAGGGGAAAGCGTTGCAGCGCGACCCCCGGATCGCGATGGTGGTTGACCTCGAGGAACCGCCCTACGCGGCGGTGCAGATCCAGGGCACGGTCACCCTGTCCGAGGATCCGGCCGAGTTGCTGAGGTCGGCGACCGCGATCGGCGGCCGCTATATGGGTACGGCCCGCGCCGACGAATTCGGACGGCGTAACGGGGTGCCGGGCGAACTCCTGGTCCGGGTACAGCCGACCAAGATCATCGCGTTCTTCGACGCCGTGGGGAGCTGACCGGGCGCCTCGCCCCGGCTGCGGCCCGCCGGCATCCCGGTGGCCACGCGCGCGGGGTCGCGGTGTGTACGCGACCGGCGGGCCGCGCGGGGTGCGGATCGGGCGCGCCGCGCCGGTGGAGATCCGGCGTACCGGTGGTCGCGACCGCATCCGCCGGGCCGGGCACGTGGCGGCCGGACCGGGAATGTCCGGCGCCTACACTCCACCCATGACTGTGCACTTCGATCGGGGCCGGGCCGGGCGCCGCGGATCTGCTGACGGTGCGCGCGGTGGAGTTGCTGCGGCGCTGTCCGGTCTGCCTGTACCCGGGCACCTATCTGGATCCCGAGGTGCTCGCTCATTGCGCGCCGGCCACCGAACTCATCGATACCCAGCGGCTCGACCTGGACGAGATCACGGCGCATATGGTGCGCGCCACAGCGGCCGGCCGCGAGGTGGCGCGGTTGTGCTCGGGTGATCCGTCTCTCTACTCCGCCCTGACCGAACAGACGCGCCGGCTCGATATCGCCGGCGTGCCGTGGGATATCACCCCGGGCGTGCCGGCCTACGCCGCCGCGGCGGCGTCGCTGGGTACGGAGCTGACCGTCCCCGAGGTCGCGCAGTCGGTGGTGCTCACCCGGACGCAGGCGCGGTCGACCGCGATGCCGCAGACCGAGGCACTGGCCGGGTTCGCGCGCACCCGGGCCACGCTGGTACTGCACCTGGCGATCACCCGTATCCGGCAGCTCGCGCTGGAGCTCGTCGCGGAGTACGGGCCGGACTGCCCGGCCGCGGTGGTCTATCGCGCGAGCCGGCCGGACCAGATCGTGCTGCGCGGCACATTGGCCGATATCGCGGATCGGGCCGAGGCGGCGGGTCTTTCCCGGGCGGCGGTGATCCTGGTGGGACGGGCGCTGGAGACCGGTATCGATTGTGCGCAATCGCACCTCTACGACCCGATGCGTGACCGCAGTCACCTGGGCTGATGAGGGCGGGAGGGCCGGACTGCCCGGGGTCGCCCGGAAACCGCCCGCTGACCGGTGGCACCGTCGCCGAACCCGGTTGGTGACACGGCTGTGCTTCGGTAGATTGGATCGGTGGTCAGGAGTCGACGCCCGGGTGCGATGGCACGGTGGCATGGGGCACCGGGTGTGCCGGGTGGTACGGGGCACCCGATGTAACGGCTCCGGCTTCACAAACGGATAACTCCGATGGACATTTCTGCCTGAGCAAACGAGAAGTGGGCCTGGAACCGCGGTTGCCGCGCTGTCGGCGGTGCGCGTCGCAATCCGGGTGTTGACGGGAAGCGCACGCGTGCGTTCCGGAAGCGAGGTTACGGTTGGACCGGCTGGACAACGGCGGGAACGGTACGGACAGTGGCGCAGCAGCCACGGACGGGAGCCTGTTCCCCCTGTCGCCCGCGCAGCTGGGCATCTGGTATGCGCAGCACTTGGACCCACAGGTTCCGATCAATATCGCACATTACGTCGAACTGCACGGTGATCTCGACGTCGACACCCTGACCCGGGCCGTCCTGGCCGCCTCCCATGAGGTGGGCTCCTCCTTCCTGCGCATCGTCGAGCGCAACGGGGAGCCGCTGCAGTGGGTCGACCATTCGATTGCCGACTACGACAGGGTCGGCTATGTCGATCTGCGTGATGCCGACGATCCGGTCGCCGCCGCCCAGGAGTGGATGCACGACGAGTACAGCCGTCCCCTGGAGCTGACCAAGGACCGTCTGTCCGTTTCCTTCGCCCTGCAGTTGGGCGAAGAACACTGGTACTGGTACTCGCGCGTCCACCACATCGCGATCGACGGTTTCGGCGCGATGACCACCATGAATCGGATCGCCGAGTACTACACTGCCCTGTCCACCGGGTCCGAACAGTCACCGTCCAAGGCTGTGCCGCTGACCACGCTGTACGAGCAGGAAATCGCCTATCGCGGCAGTACACGGTTCGAATCGGACAAAGCGTACTGGGCCGAACGCGTCCCGGACCCCGAGGCGGGTACCGGTCTCACCGCCCGGACGGCTCCGCCGGCCGCCCGCAAGGGAGTACACCGCGCGGCGCTTGTCGATGACCGGAAGGCTGCGCTGGACGCGGCCGTGGCCCGGCGCGATTCCACCTCGGCCCAGGAAGCTCTGGCCGCCTTCGCGGCCTACCTGGCCCAGTGCACCGACACCCGCGAGGTGGTGTTGAGCCTGCCCGTCACCGCGCGGGTCACGGCGGCCATGCGCCGTTCGGCCGGTGTGCTGTCGAATATCGTGCCCCTGCGGCTGCGCGTCGGGACCGATACCACGGTCGCGGAGTTGCTGCGGCAGGTCCAGGTAGAGGTGGCCGGGGCGCTGCGCCACCAGCGCTACCGGAGCGAGGACATCCGCCGGGACGCCGGCGTGACCACGACATCGTTCGGTCCGCTGGTCAACATCATGCTGTTCGACGACGAGATCGTTCTCGGTGAGATGGTCGGCACCATGCAGGTGCTGACGACGGGCATCATCGGCGATCTCAGCGTCAACCTCTATCAGTCGATGCGTGGCGCCGCCCTGCATCTGGACTTCGAGTACAACCCCAACCTGTACACGACCGCCGAGGCCGGCGGGCACCACACGCGTTTCCTGGAATTCTTCGACCGCTTCCTCGCGGCCGGTACCGATACGCCGGTGTGGGAGCTGGAACTCACCACCGCGCCCGAACGCTCCCGAATGCTGGGGGAGTGGAACGATACGGCGCGGGCGGTACCGAGCGTCACCCTGCCGGTCCTGCTCGCCGAGCAGGCGGCGCGTACGCCCGACGCTATCGCCGTTGCCGCCGAGGGCCGGGCGCTCACCTATGCCGAATTCACCGGTCGGGTCAACCGGCTGGCGCGCCATCTGGTCGAGGCGGGGGTGGGCCCGGAAATACCGGTCGCGATCGCGATGCGCCGGTCGGTCGAGTTGGTGGTGGCCATCCACGCGGTCGTCGCCGCGGGTGGCGCGTATGTGCCGCTGGATCTCGACCATCCGGCCGAGCGGATCGACTATGTGCTCGATACCGCCGCGCCGTTGTGCGTGCTGACCAGCAGCGCGGACGCGTTCGACACGCAGCGTCCGGTGGTGGTGGTCGACGAGGTCGACCTGGCCGGTTACGCGGATACGGCTCTGTCGGACGCTGATCGGCGCGAGCCGCTGCGTGAATCGAACCTGGCGTATGTGATTTTCACGTCGGGTTCGACGGGCCGGCCGAAGGGTGTGGCGGTTTCGCATTCGGCGATCGTGAATCAGGTCGCGTGGATGCTGTCGCAGTATCCGATGGATGCGTCGGATGTCTATCTGCAGAAGACCGCGACGACGTTCGACGTTTCTCTGTGGGGTTATTTCCTGCCTTTGGCGGCGGGCGCGCGGTTGGTGGTCGCGTCCCCGGATGGTCATCGGGATACCGAGTATCTGGCGCGGACCATTGCCGAGCAAGAGGTGACGGTGACGGATTTCGTGCCGTCGATGTTGGGTGTGTTCGCTGCCCATACTGCGGCGGGTTCGATTCCGTCGCTCGAGCATGTGTTCGTGATCGGTGAGGCGTTGCCGCCGGAGACGGTGACGGCGATGCACGCGATTTCTGGTGCGGCTGTGCATAACTTGTATGGTCCGACCGAGGCCGCGGTGTCGATCACGTATTGGCAGGCCACGGGTGGTGAGTCGGGCAGTGTGCCGATCGGTGTGCCGGAGTGGAACAGCCGTGTGTATGTGCTCGACAGCAGGTTGCGGCCGGTTCCTGCTGGTGTGACGGGTGAGTTGTATCTTGCGGGTGATCAGCTGGCGCGGGGGTATGTGACCCGTCCGGATCTGTCGGCGGATCGGTTCGTGGCGAGCCCCTTCGATACGGGGCAGCGGATGTATCGGACCGGTGACCTGGTGCGGTGGCGTCGCGCCGAGGGCGACTCCGGTTCGCAGCCCGTTCTCGAGTATTTGGGTCGTACCGATTTCCAGGTGAAGTTCCGTGGTCAGCGGATCGAGCTGGGTGAGATCGAGTCGGCTCTGCTGGCGCAGCCTCAGGTGAGTCAGGCCGTGGTGACGGTCGCGGCCTCGGATCTGGGTGAGCAGTTGGTCGCCTATGCGGTGCCGGCACCCGGCGAGCAGATCGAATCGGCTGCGCTCCTGGAGTCCCTGCGTGGGGTACTGCCGGTGTACATGGTTCCCGCGGTGGTCATGGGGCTGGACGCGTTCCCGTTGAACACTTCCGGGAAGCTGGATCGTAAGGCCTTGCCGGCGCCGGTGTTCGAGACCCGGGAGTTCCGTGCGCCCTCGACTCCGATCGAGGAGATCGTGGCGGGTGTGTTCGCCGACATCCTCGGTATCGAACGGATCGGCGCCGATGACGACTTCTTCGCACTCGGCGGTAACTCGCTGATCGCGACCCAGGCCGCGGCGCGGCTCGGTGCCGCGCTCGATTCCACGGTGCCGGTGCGTGCCCTGTTCGAGGCGCCGACCGTGGCCGCTCTGGCCGTGCGGGTCGAACAGCTCGCCGGCGCCGGCGGGCGCCCCGCCTTGGTGCGGCGCCCGCGCCCGCCCCGGGTTTCGGTCCCGGGTGGGACAGCGGCGGGGGTGCCGCTGTCGCCGGCGCAGCAGCGCATGTGGTTCCTCAACCGTTTCGACGGAGGGTCGGCCGCCTACAACCTGCCGCTGGCGCTCCGCCTGTCCGGTGATCTGGATGTGGAAGCCCTGAGTGCGGCGGTCGCCGATGTGGTCGCCCGGCACGAGGTGCTGCGGACGGTGTATCCGGAGACCGAATCGGGTCCGGTGCAGGTGGTGTTGCCGGCCGGGGACGCCGCACCGCGTCTGCGGGTGCGTTCGGTGGCCGCCGAGGACATCGTGCCGGCGGTGGCGGAATTGGCATCCGCCGGTTTCGATGTGGCTGCCGAGGTACCGCTGCGGGTCGAGCTGTTGCGTGTGCGGGACGCGGGTGATACCGACGAAAAATACGGTGCGGCAGGCGAATTCGTGCTCGCGATGGTGGTGCACCATATCGCGGCCGACGGCGCCTCGGTGGCGCCGCTGACTCGGGATGTGATGACCGCCTACGCGGCTCGTTCCGTGGGCGCGGTGCCGGATTGGGCGCCGTTGCCGGTGCAGTACGCGGATTACAGCATCTGGCAGCGGGAGCTGTTGGGTGATGAGGCCGATCCGGAGTCGATTGCTGCGCAGCAGGTCGGATTCTGGCGGTCGACGCTGGCGGGTATTCCGGATCAGTTGGATCTGCCCTCGGATCGGCCGCGTCCGGCGGTGCAGTCGTTTGCCGGTGGCCGGGTCGAGGTCGCGATCGACGCGCAGACCCATGCGGGTTTGCAGCGGGTTGCTCGGCAGCAGAACGCGACCTTGTTCATGGTGGTGCATTCGGCGTTGGCGGTGTTGTTGTCGCGGCTGTCGGGTGTCGATGACATCACGATCGGTACGCCGGTGGCCGGTCGTGGTGAGCAGGCGCTGGATGATCTGATCGGTATGTTCGTGAACACTCTGGTGTTCCGGACGCAGTTGGATCGTGGTGAGTCGTTCGCGGATCTGCTGGCGCGCCAGCGCGAGATCGATATCGCCGCCTATGCGCATGCCGATGTGCCGTTCGAGCGTTTGGTGGAGGTGCTGAATCCGGCACGTTCGACCGCGCGGCACCCCTTGTTCCAGGTGGGGCTGACCTTCCAGAATCTGGGGGAGTCGAGTCTGGAGCTGCCGGGCCTGAGGGTGTCGGGTGTCGATATCGATACCGAGATCTCGCAGTTCGACCTGAACCTGATCGTCAACGACTCCTATGACCTCACCGGCGACCCGGAGGGCCTGGCCGGGTATCTGACCTATGCCACCGCGCTGTTCGACCACGCCACCGTCCAGGGCTTCGTGGACCGGTTCGTGCGGTTGCTGCGTGAGATCGTCGAGGCGCCGGAGACCGCTGTCGGTGATCTGGAGATCCTGGCGCCGGTCGAGCGCGACCAGGTGCTGGCGGAATGGAATGCCACCGAGCACGCGCTGCCGGAAGGGCTGCTGCTGGATCGGTTCGAGGCTGCTGCCGCGGCGCATCCGGAACGAGTGGCGATCTCGTTCGAGGGGACGAGTCTGTCCTATGGCGAGTTCGCGGGCCGGGTGAATCGGCTGGCGCGGCATCTGATCGCCCAAGGGGTGGGCCCGGAGACGCTGGTGGGGCTCTTGGTCTCCCGTTCGGTGGATCTGGTTGTCGGGATGTATGCGGTGGTCGCGGCGGGTGGTGCGTATGTGCCGTTGGATCCGGCGCATCCGGCGGAGCGGATCGGTTATATTCTCGATACCGCGGCACCGTTGTGTGTGTTGACCTCCACCTCTGATGCCGGTGCGGTACCCGAGGGGACGGGTGTGCCGGTGCTCGAGTTGGACGCCTTGGATGTGTCCGGGTACGCCGATGGGGCCGTGACCGATGTGGATCGGTTGGCGCCGGTGCGGTCGTCGAATACGGCGTATGTGATCTTCACTTCCGGTTCGACGGGTCGGCCGAAGGGTGTGGCGGTTTCGCATTCGGCGATCGTGAATCAGGTCGCGTGGATGCTGTCGCAGTACCCGATGGGTGCCGACGATGTGTATTTGCAGAAGACCGCGACGACGTTCGACGTGTCGTTGTGGGGTTATTTCCTGCCCTTGGCGGCGGGTGCGCATTTGGTGGTCGCGACTCCCGACGGTCATCGTGATCCCGAGTATTTGGCGCGGACCATCGCCGAGCAAGAAGTGACGGTGACGGATTTCGTGCCGTCGATGTTGGGTGTGTTCGCTGCCCATACTGCGGCGGGTTCGATTCCCTCGCTCGAGCATGTGTTCGTGATCGGTGAGGCGTTGCCGCCGGAGACGGTGGCCGCGATGCACGCGATCTCCGACGCCGCGGTGCATAACTTGTATGGTCCGACCGAGGCCGCGGTGTCGATCACCTATTGGCAGGCCACCGGCGGTGAGTCGGGGAGTGTGCCGATCGGTGTCCCGCAGTGGAATTCGCGTGTCTATGTGCTGGATTCGCGGTTGCGGCCGGTTCCTGCTGGTGTGACGGGTGAGTTGTATCTTGCGGGTGATCAGCTGGCGCGTGGTTATGTGACCCGTCCGGATCTGTCGGCGGATCGGTTCGTGGCGAGTCCGTTCGATACGGGGCAGCGGATGTATCGGACCGGTGACCTGGTGCGGTGGCAGCGGGTGGATGGCCGGCCGGTGCTCGAGTATTTGGGTCGGACCGATTTCCAGGTGAAGTTCCGTGGTCAGCGGATCGAGCTGGGTGAGATCGAGTCGGCGTTGCTGGCGCAGCCTCAGGTGAGTCAGGCCGTGGTGACGGTCGCGGCCTCGGATCTGGGTGAGCAGTTGGTCGCCTATGCGGTGCCGGCGCCGGGCGCGCAGATCGAATCGGCAGTGCTGCTGGACGCGCTGCGCGGCGTCTTGCCGGTCTACATGATTCCGGCCGTGGTCATGGGGCTGGCCGCGTTCCCGTTGAACACTTCCGGGAAGCTGGATCGTAAGGCATTGCCGGCGCCGGTGTTCGAGACCCGGGAGTTCCGTGCGCCCTCGACTCCGATCGAGGAGATCGTGGCGGGTGTGTTCGCCGATGTGCTCGGTGTCGACCGCGTCGGTGCCGACGATGATTTCTTCGCACTGGGTGGTAACTCGCTGATCGCGACCCAGGTCGCGGCACGCCTGGGTGCGGCGCTGGACACCACCGTGCCGGTGCGGACGCTGTTCGAGGCGTCAACCGTCGCCGCGTTGGCCGCTGCCGCGGAATCGGCGACGGGGCGTGGGGATCTGCCGGTTCTGGCGGCGCGGGAGCGGCCGGAGCGGGTGCCGTTGTCGCTGGCGCAGCAGCGGATGTGGTTCCTGAACCAGTTCGACACGGATTCGGCCGCCTACAACCTTCCGGTCGCCGTCCGGCTGACCGGTGATCTCGATATCGCCGCGCTGAAGCAGGCGGTCGCCGATGTGGTGGGCCGGCACGAGACGCTGCGGACGGTTTATCCGGCGCAGGACGGCCGGCCGTACCAACTGGTGCTGCCCGTCGGCGAGGCGGTGCCGGACCTCGCTGCGGTTACGGTGCCCGCCGACGAGTTGCGGGCGCGGGCCGTCGAGGTGATGTCGGCCGGCTTCGACGTGTCGGCGGAGGTGCCGTTGCGGGTGGCACTGTTCCACCCGGGCGGCGATGAATACGTGCTGGTGTTCGTGATGCACCACATCAGTGCCGACGGCTGGTCGATGGGGCCGCTGACCCGGGATCTGGTGGCCGCTTATGCCTCGCGCGCCGCCGGTTCGGCGCCGGTGTGGTCGCCGCCTGCGGTGCAGTACGCCGATTACAGCCTGTGGCAGCGTGAAGTTCTGGGTTCGGAGGATGATCCGGCGAGCCTGGTCAGTGCCCAGGCCGCCTATTGGCGCGAAGCGCTGGCCGGGTTGCCGGACGAGTTGAACCTGCCTGGTGACCGGCCGCGTCCGACGGTGCGGTCGGTCGTCGGTGGCACTGTGCCGTTCCAGATCGACGCGGAGTTGCATCGGGCGGTGTCGCGGTTGGCGGCCGAGCACAACGCGACGGTGTTCATGGTGGTGCATGCGGTGCTGGCGTTGCTGCTGGCGCGGTTGTCGGCTACCGATGATGTGGCGGTGGGTACGCCGATCGCGGGTCGTGGTGAGGCCGAGCTCGACGATGTGGTCGGGATGTTCGTCAATACGTTGGTGTTGCGGTCGCATGTGCGGGGTGAGGCGAGTTTCGCGGAGTTCCTGGCGGCGACGCGGGAGGCGGATCTGCAGGCGTTCGCGCATGCCGATATCCCGTTCGAGCGACTGGTCGAACTGGTCGACGTCGAGCGTTCCACCGCCCGGCATCCGTTGTTCCAGGTGGCGTTGTCGTTCGAGAACCTGCCGCCGGCCGATTTCGAACTGCCCGGACTGCGGGTCGGCGCTGTCGATTTCGATATCGATCCGGCGAAGTTCGATCTGTCGCTGCGTATCACCGATTCCGATTCGGGTCTCGCGGCCGCGTTCCTCTATGCCCGTGACATGTTCGACGACGACACCGTCGAAGTCTTCGCCGGCCGGTTCCTGCGTTTGTTGTCGGCGGTCGTGCGCGATCCGCAGGCGCCGATCGGTGACCTGCCGATCCTCGACGGTTCCGAATTCGGGCTGTTGACCCATGTGCACGGTGACGATGTCATGGCAACCGGGCTGCTGCCGGACATCCTCACCCATGGTGCGCGGGTGAATCCGGACGGTGTGGCGGTGCGTTACCGCGGCCGTTCGGTGACCTATCGGGAGCTGGACGCCCAGTCGTCGCGGTTGGCGCGGGTGCTCATCGAACGCGGGGTGGGTCCGGAGCGGATCGTGGCCTCGGCGTTGCCGCGGTCCTACGAGGTCGTGCTGGCTTTCTGGGCGGTGGCCAAGGCCGGTGGCGCGCATCTTCCGGTAGATCCGAAGTATCCGCTCGACCGGGTGCGGCATATGCTCTCCGATTCCGGGGCTGTGCTGGGCCTTACCAGTAGCGAACATGTGGACCGGTTGCCCGGCGATGTGCAGTGGCTGCTGCTCGACGATCCGGAACTGCAGGCGCGAATCGATGCCGAATCGGACGCCGCGGTGACCGATGCCGATCGGATCGCGCCGTTGGCGATGGCGCATCCGGCGTATGTCATCTACACCTCGGGGTCGACCGGTCTGCCCAAGGGCGTGACGGTGACCCATTCCGGTCTCGGTGGCCTGGTCGATGTGGCGGCCGATCTGTACCGGCTCGAGTCCCGGCATCGGTTCCTGCACATCTGTTCGCCGAGTTTCGATCCGTCGGTGCTGGAATGGGTCTGCGCCGCGTATGTGGGTGCGACGCTGGTCGTGGTGCCGGGCGAGATCATCGGTGGCCCGGAACTCGCCGAACTCCTGCGCGCGGAAGCGGTGACCCATGCGGTGATCACTCCCGCGGTGCTGGGCACCGTGGATCCGACCGGTCTGGACGCGCTGGAAATGGTGTCGGTCGGTGGCGATGTGACCACCCCCGAACTGCTGGCCAAATGGGAGCCGGGGCGCACGTACTTCAACGGGTACGGACCGACCGAGACGACCATCATCTCGTCATATGCGCGGCTTTTCGCCGGTGACCACGTCACCATCGGCAAGCCGGTGCACGGTATGGCGGCGCTGGTGTTGGACGCGCGGTTGCGGCCGGTGCCGCCGGGTGTAGCGGGTGAGCTGTATCTGGCCGGTGGTGGATTGGCGCGTGGTTATCTGAATCGACCGGGGTTATCCGCGGATCGGTTCGTCGCCAACCCGTACGGTTTCGAGGGTTCGCGGATGTATCGCACCGGTGACGTGGTGCGCTGGTACGCCACACCCGGTGCGCGGGCCGGTAACGAGGCGTTGCCGGCGGTGAACTGGGAACTGGACTATGTGGGCCGGTCGGATTTCCAGGTCAAGGTTCGCGGTTTCCGGGTGGAACTGGGCGAGATCGATACGGCTCTGGGTGCCCATCCGGACGTGGAATTCGCGATCACCGTCGGCCACGACACCGATGCCGGTGCGACGATCCTGGTGTCGTATGTGCTGGCGGTGCCGGGGCGCAGTGTCGATACCGCCGCGGTGACCGAGTTCGTCGCGGAGCGGTTGCCGGCGCATATGGTGCCGTCGGTAGTGATGGTCCTGGACGAGATCCCGCTGACCCCGGTGGGCAAGCTGGACCGTAAGGCGCTGCCGGAACCGGTGTTCGAGGCCCGTCGGTTCCGTGCCCCGTCGACTCCGATCGAGGAGATCGTGGCGGGTGTCTTCGCCGAAGTCCTGGGCATCGAGCGGGTCGGTGCCGACGATGATTTCTTCGCGCTCGGTGGTAACTCGCTGATCGCGACCCAGGTCGCGGCCCGTCTCGGGGCCGCCCTGGACACCACCGTGCCGGTGCGGATGCTGTTCGAAGCGTCCACCGTCGCCGCGTTGGCCGCTGCCGCCGAGACCGCCACCGGCCGGGGTGATCTGCCGGTGCTGGCGCCGCGGGAGCGGCCCGAGCGGGTGCCGTTGTCGTTGGCGCAGCAGCGTATGTGGTTCTTGAACCGGTTCGATGGTCGGTCGGCGGCTTACAACATTCCGATGGCTGTGCGGTTGTCCGGTGATCTGGATGTGGCGGCGTTGCGTGCGGCGGTGGCCGATGTGGTGGGCCGGCACGAGGTGTTGCGGACGGTGTATCCGGAGACGGATTCGGGTCCGGTGCAGGTGGTGCTTCCGGTTGTGGATGCGGTGCCGGAGTTCCGGGTGCGGTCGGTGGCTGCCGGGGATGTGGTGTCGGCGGTGTCGGAGTTGGCGTCGGCGGGCTTCGATGTGACGGCCGAGGTGCCGTTGCGGTTGGCTTTGTTCGAGGTGGGACGGTCGGACGTCGCCGGGGAAACCGGCGAGTTCGTGCTGGCGATGGTGGTTCACCATATTTCCGGTGACGGCTCGTCGGTGGGACCGCTGATCCGTGATCTGATGACCGCTTATGTCGCGCGGATCGCGGGTGCGGTGCCGGATTGGGCGCCGTTGCCGGTGCAGTACGCGGATTACAGCATCTGGCAGCGGGAGCTGTTGGGTGATGAGGCCGATCCGGAGTCGATTGCTGCGCAGCAGGTCGGATTCTGGCGGTCGACGCTGGCGGGTATTCCGGATCAGTTGGATCTGCCCTCGGATCGGCCGCGTCCGGCGGTGCAGTCGTTTGCCGGTGGTCGGGTCGAGGTCT
>NZ_BAGJ01000164.1 GCF_000308775.1 Nocardia testacea NBRC 100365 | reverse complement strand
GGTGATTGTCGCCGGTGGACCGGAGAACCCACCGCCGGGTCCACCACGGTCCGGATGATCCGCCGGCGTCGCGGGCCGGTGCCGCCCGCGCGCGCCCGGACCGGCCCGCGCGACCCGGGCGGCGGTGCGGCAGACTGGACTCCCGTGAGTACGCAGCTGCTGGTCGGAGGCCGGATCTACAGTTCGAGTGCGCCCGATGCCACCGCCCTGGCGGTGACCGACGGCGTCGTCGTATGGCTCGGCGCCGACCATGTGGGACGTGCCCTGCATCCGGACGCCGAGGTCGTCGAGCTCGACGGCGCTTTCGTGACTCCCGCCTTCGTCGAACCCCATCTGCACACCACCGCGCTCGGCCTGCAGCTCGGGGGCCTCGATCTGTCGGCGGCCCGGTCCCTCACCCAATGCCTGGAACTGGTCGCCGAGTACGCCGCCCGCCACCCCGATGGCGCGATCCTCGCCGACGGCTGGGACGAGACCCGCTGGCCGGAGGGCCGGCCGCCGACGGTCGCCGAGGTGGACGCCGCCGCCCGGCCCGGGCAGGCGGTGTACCTGGCCCGGGTGGACGCCCATTCCGCGGTGGCCTCCTCGGCGCTACTGGACGATGTCCCGGGACTGCGATCCGCCACCGGGTTCGTCCCGGGGGAGCCGGTGCGGGCGGCGGCGCATCATCTGGTCCGGGCCGCGGCCCGGACGCGGCTCACCCGGGAACAGCGGGACGCGGCGCGGCGGACCGCGCTGGACGCCGCGGCCGCGCACGGGGTGGCGGTCGTACACGAATGCGCGGGCCCCGATATAGAAGGAGAAACCGATCTGCGTGAACTGCTCGCCTTCGAGCACGGGGTGCAGGTCCGGGCCTACTGGGGCGAGGCGGTGCGCACCGCGGACGAGGCGCGTGCGCTGCTGTCCGACCTGGGGGCGCACGGTCTCGCCGGTGACCTGTTCGTGGACGGGTCCATCGGGTCGCATACCGCCTGGTTGCGTGACGCGTACGCCGACGACCCCGGGACCGGGGTCTCCTACCTGGATGCCGCGGATATCGCCGCGCATGTGCGGGCCTGTACCGAAGCGGGCATTCAAGCGGGTTTCCACGCCATCGGCGACGGGGCGCTGGACGCGGTCGTGGCCGGGTTCGGCCAGGTGGTCGCCGAACTCGGCGGTCCGGCCGTGGCCGCGCGCGGCCACCGGGTGGAGCATGCCGAACTGCTGGACGCGGCACAGATCGAGGCCCTCGCCGGCTGGGGCGTGATCGCCAGTGTGCAACCCGCGTTCGATCTGGCCTGGGGCGGACCCGACGGCATGTACGCCGAACGGCTCGGCGCCACGCGTGCCGCGGCACTGAACCCGTTCGCCGCCATGGCCGCGGCCGGTATCTCGCTGGCCATCGGCTCGGACGCGCCGGTGACCGCCCTCGACCCGTGGGCGGCGGTCCGTGCGGCCGTCCAGCACCGGACTCCCGGGCACGGCCTCTCCCCACGGGCCGCTTTCGCCGCCGCCACCCGCGGCGCGTGGCGGGCCGGCGGGGTACGCGACGGCGTCGCGGGCACCCTGGTGCCCGGGGCGCCCGCCTCATACGCGGTGTGGGAGGCCGGTGAGCTGGTGGTCGCCGCACCCACCGATACGGTCCAGCGCTGGTCCACGACCCCCGCTCCCGGGTCCCCGGACTGCCGCCGCTGACCCCGGACGCCGAGCTGCCGCGCTGCCTGCGCACAGTGCGCGACGGTGTCCCCATCTACCAGGCGTGATCTCGGCTCGAGCGGAACAGGATGCAGCAGTGAACCAGGGTGACGGGCCGGCGATCCGGTGGACCGGGGGGCTTGCCCGCTATCCGGTGGTGGTGAGGTCGGTGGCCGCGGTGCTCGCCGGTGTCCTGCTGTTCGGCAGCTTCCCGCCGCGGCCGTGGTGGTTCCTCGCCCCCGCGGGAATCGCGCTGCTGACGCTGGTCGTCCGCAGCGGGCCACGCCTGCGGGCCGGTTTCGGCTACGGCTTTCTCGCCGGTCTCGGCTTCTTCCTCCCGCTCCTGCCGTGGACCGGAATCTATGTGGGACCGCTGCCCTGGCTCGCGCTGTCCACCGCGTGCGCGGTGTACCTGGGCCTGTTCGGGGCGCTCGGCCGGCTGCTGGGCCGCCTGCCGGGTTGGCCGCTGTGGCTCGCCCTGGCCTGGACGGCCGCCGAATGGGGCCGGTCGAGCTTTCCGTTCGGCGGATTCCCCTGGGGGCGATTGGCCTTCGGCCAGGCCGATGGATGGTTTCTGCCGCTGGCCGCCTACGGTGGCGCGCCGCTGGTGAGCTTCGTCGCCGCACTGAGCGGAACCTGCGGGGCCGCGGTGGTTGCTTGGGTGCTCCGGGAGGTGGGTGCGCGCCGGGCGGCGGTGAACACTGTGCCGGGAGGTGCCGACGAGAGCGCCGCGGCGGACCGGGCAGGGGAAGAGATCGCGGATAGGCGCGCTGATGCGGCGGTTGGCGGTGGGCGGGTGGCCACGGCGGTCGCCGCGGGGACCTGCCTGCTGCTCGCCGCGGCCGGGCTCGGCCTCGGGACGACGCTGCCCGGTCCGCTCGAGGGGGACCGGACGATCACCGTGGCCGCCATTCAAGGCAGCGTGCCCCGTCTCGGTCTCGATTTCAATGCGCAGCGTCGGGCCGTGCTCGACAATCACGTCCGCCGGACCGAACAGCTGGCCGATGAGGTGGCGCGCGGTCTGTTTCCGGCCCCGGATGTGGTCGTATGGCCCGAGAACTCCTCCGATATCGACCCATTGCGCAATCCCGACGCCGCCGCGCTCATTTCGGCGGCGGCGCGGCGGATCTCGGCACCCATTCTGGTGGGAGCGGTGCTGGTCAACGGGGACGGCACCACCACGAATTCGGTGATGGTCTGGACCGCGGAAAGCGGCCCGGGAGACCGCCATGACAAAAAAATAGTACAACCTTTCGGCGAATACCTGCCGATGCGCGGTTTCTTTCGGCTCTTTTCGGACTATGCGGACCGGGCAGGATACTTCGTTCCGGGTCACGGAGACGGAACAATTCGGGCCGCAGGTACGGAAATAGGGGTGGCAACCTGTTACGAGGTTGCTTTCGACCGGGCTTTCCGGGATTCGTTGCGCTCGGGTGCGCAATTGCTCGCCGTCCCCACGAACAACGCGACTTTCGGTGACAGTGAAATGACTTACCAGCAACTGGCGATGTCCAGGGTGCGGGCGGTCGAACACGGGCGCTCGCTGGTCGTGGCCGCCACCTCGGGGGTCAGCGCGATCATCGCCGCGGACGGCACAGTGCGGCAGGAGAGCGCGCTGTTCACGCCCGAGGCGCTGGTCGCCGAGGTGCCGCTGCGTGATTCGCACACCCCGGCGACGACGCTGGGGCCCTGGCCGGAGCTGGTCGCCGTATTCGTGACGGCGGCCGGTGTGGTGATCTCGATCGTCCGGCGGCGAGCCGATCGCCGAGCGGCGCAGACCTCCACGGCGCCCGTGTCCGGCTGACCGCCGAAACGGATTCTCGTCGCCACCGGCGAGTCTGCGATAACGCCTGGGCTGCCGACGGTTCTCCCGATTTGCGCTTTGTTTATTTTTCGATTGCGAGGGGTAAACATGCTGGCTCTTTGTGCGTAGTATCTAGGCAGCGCCCCGGCCCCGCCGGGTCAGAAGTGAAGCGATCTTCCGCGTCTCGGCGTCAGCACTGCGCCGGAAATCGGACACCGTGGTCCGATAGCTGTTCCGGCTCCAGGTAACCATTCGGTTTCGACTGCAATCCATTCACCGTGATGCTCCGAATAACCAGTCGTGAATCACACCCCACGGCCGGTACAGGCCGGTTGCGGGCTGTTCGGGGAGTGTCGAGCTGTAGAACGGAGTGATTGATGAGATCGTCGGCCACCGGGGTCGATAGCAGTTCGTCGGCGGAAGTTTCGGCCGAACCGTTTCCGCTCACACCCGCGCAGACAGCGATGTGGTATGCCCAGCGGATCCAGCCCGAGATCCCGCTCGTCATCGCCGAGTACGTGGAATTCCACGGTGATCTGGACCCGGGCCTGCTGCTGTATGCGATCGAGCGTTTCGGCGTGGAGACCGAGGTCGGCCTCCAGCGCATCGTCCAGGTCGACGGAGTGCCCCACCAGGTGGTCGATCCGACGACGCGGCCGGGCTGGGCGCGGCTGGATCTGCGGTCCGAGCCGGACCCGCATGCCGCGGCCCTGGCATGGATGAAGAAGGACGTCAGCACTCCGGTCGATGTCGATCACGACCCGCTGGTCTTCAATGCCGTACTGCGCTTGGGGGATCGCGACTACATCTGGTACTCCCGGGTGCACCACATCCTCGTCGACGGTTATGCGGCGATGAACGCGCTGGTCCGCACCGCGGAGATCTACACGGCCTACTACGAGTCCCGGGAACCCGCGGTGTCGCGGGCGACCCCGCTGGCCGAGTTGTACGCGGGGGAACGGCAGTACCGGAATTCGCAGCGGTTCACCACCGACCGCGCCTACTGGAGCGAAATCCTCGACGGCGCGGGGGAGGTCGTGAGTCTGTCCACCGTGGCCAATCCGCCGGCCACCGCGGACGCGGGTCGCCGGCTGGCCACCGCGGTGCTGAGCGAGGCCACCGAGGCGTCCCTCGCGGCGGCGGCCACCCAGCGCAACGCGACCGATCCGATCCTGTACGCCGCGGCCATGGCCTGCTACGTCCGGGCCATGACGGGGCAGAACGACGTGGTACTGAGCCTGCCGGTCTCCGCGCGCACCACGGTATCGCTGCGCCGCTCGGCCGGGGTGGTGTCGAATGTGGTGCCGCTGCGGATCCGCTTCGAACCCGGCACCACCGTCGAAAACGTCGTGCGGGTGGTGGAACGTCAGATCACCGGCGCCCTCCGGCATCAGCGCTACCGGCACGACGATATCCGGCGCGATTGCGGGTACGACCGCGATACCCGCGGCTTCTTCGGCCCGATGATCAACATCATGCTGTTCAGCAGGCCGCTGCGCTTCGCCGAATGCGAGGTATCGGTCCATGTGCTGGCCACCGGGCCGGTCGAGGATCTCTCGGTCAACCTGTACAACGGCGACGGCGGCCGGGTCCATCTCGATTTCGAGGCCAACCCGCTGCTCTACAGCGACGACGAGGTGGCCGCCCACCACCACCGATTCCTTAACTTCCTGGACCGCTTCCTCACCACCGGAGCCGACACCCGCGTCCGGGAACTGCCCGTGCTCACCGCCGCCGAACAGCGACAGGTGCTGCACACCTGGAACGATACGGCGTCCGAGGTCGGCACCGGGACGCTCGCGGGGATCTTCGCCGACCGGGTGCGGCACTGCCCGGATGCGGTGGCGGTGGAGTTCGAGGGCGCGGCGCTGACCTACCGGGAACTCGACGCCCGGGCCAATCGCCTGGCCCGGCGGCTGATCGCGGCGGGCGCCGGCCCGGAACAGGTGGTCGGTCTGTGCCTGCGGCGCAGTATCGAACTGGTGGTCGCGATGTACGCCGTGATCAAGACCGGTGCCGCCTACCTTCCGCTGGATCCGGAGCATCCGGTCGCGCGGCTGGCCGGAATCGTGGATCGGGCCCGTCCGGTCGCGCTCCTGGTCGCCGTTCGCGACCGACTCGAACTGCCCGGCAATGCCGAACTGCTCGCGGTCGACACCGTCGATCTGTCCGGTTTCGATCCCGCGCCCGTCACCGATGCCGATCGGATCGCACCGCTGCGCGGCGACCATCCGGCCTATCTGCTGTACACCTCCGGTTCCACCGGCGCCCCGAAGGGAGTCGGCATCACCCACGCGGCCATCGTGAACCGGCTCCGCTGGATGCAGCACGAATACCCGCTCGACCACACCGATGCCGTACTGCAGAAGACCCCGGCGACCTTCGATGTCTCGGTATGGGAGTTCTTCTGGCCGCTGCAGACCGGCGCGCGGCTGGTGGTCGCGCGCCCGGACGGGCACCGCGACCCCGCCTACCTGGCCCGGATCATCCAGGAAAAGGACATCACCACCGCGCACTTCGTGCCCTCGATGCTCTCGGTGTTCGTCACCGATACCGAGGTCGGCGACTGCGTGTCGCTGCGCCGGGTCTTCTGCAGCGGTGAAGCGCTGCCGCCGGCCACCGTGCGCGATTTCCACGTCGCGCTGCCGGGCCCGCAACTGCACAACCTGTACGGGCCCACCGAGGCCGCGGTCGACGTGACCTACTGGCACTGCCCGCCGAACCCCGAATCGGTCCCGATCGGTTCGCCGGTGTGGAATACCCGCACCTACGTTCTCGATGCCGCGCTGCGCCCGGTCGCGCCGGGCGCGGTCGGGGAGTTGTACCTCGCCGGTGTGCAGCTGGCGCGCGGCTACTTCGGCCAGGCGCCGCTCACCGCCGAACGGTTCGTGGCCGATCCGTTCGCCCCGGGCGAGCGGATGTACCGCACCGGTGATCTGGCCCGCTGGCAACTCGGGTCCGCCGGAAGCCGCCGCGGCGTGCTGGAATATCTGGGTCGCACCGATTTCCAGGTCAAGATCCGCGGACTGCGCATCGAACTCGGCGAGATCGAATCCGCTCTGCTGGCCGACGAGCGGATCGCCCGCGCGGTCTGCGTCGCCCACCGCACCGCCGCCGGTGATCAGCTCGCGGCCTATGTGGTGGCGCGCGGCGGGGCGCGCCCGGAACCGGCCGCGGTCCGCGCGGGCCTGGCCCGCTCGCTGCCCGGCTATATGGTGCCCGCCACGGTCACCGTGCTCGACGAACTGCCGCTGAACAGTAACGGCAAGATCGACAGGGCGGCGCTCCCGGCCCCCGGCCCCACCGAACAGCGTGCCCGGACCGCGCCGCGCAACGAGGTGGAAGAAGCACTGGCCACGATCTTCGCCGAGCTGCTCGGCGTGCCCGAGGTCGGAATCGACGACGGGTTCTTCGAACTCGGCGGGAACTCGCTGGTGGCCGCCCGCGCGGTCGCCCGGATCAACGCCGCCCTCGGTACCGCGCTCACCATCCGCGATCTGTTCGAGGCCGGCACCATCGCCGAGCTGAGCGATCGGTTCTCCCACCACGAACCGGATCTCGCCTCACCGCAGCTGGTGCCGATGGTCCGGCCCGACCGGATCCCGCTCTCCCCGGCCCAGCAGCGGCTCTGGATCCTGAACCGTTTCGCCGAGCACGCCGCCGCCTACAACATGCCGCTCGCGGTCCAGCTCGACGGCATCCTCGATATCGAGGCGCTGCGGGCCGCGCTGTTCGATGTACTGGAACGGCACGAGAGCCTGCGGACCACCTTCCCCGAGTCCGGCGAAGGCCCGTACCAGCGGATCCATCCGGCCGCCGACGCCGGGCCCACGCTCGAGGTGATCGAGGCCGACAGCCACCGGATCACGAGCGTGGCAGCCGAATTCGTGTCCCGGCCCTTCGATCTGCGCACCGAGTTCCCGGTCCGGGTCGCCCTGTACGCCCTCGACGAGGACCGCCATGTACTCGTACTGGTGCTGCACCACATCTGCGGGGACGGCTGGTCGGTCGTGCCGCTGGCCCGGGATCTGACCACCGCGGTCGAGGCGCGGGTCGCCGGACGGGCGCCGCAGTGGACTCCGCTACCGGTTCAGTACGCGGATTTCGCGCTGTGGCAGCGGGAGCTGCTCGGCGAGGAATCCGATCCGGCCAGTGCGCTGAGCCGCCAGATCGCCCACTGGCGGGCCGAACTTGCCGGTCTGCCCGATCAGCTCGACCTCCCGCTGGACCGTCCGCGTCCCGCCCGCCGCTCCACCGGAGGCGGGCGGGTCTCGTTCACCATCCCGGCCGGAACCCGGCGCGCGGCAGCGGAACTGGCGGCCGCGCGCGGGGCGAGCATGTTCATGGTGGTGCACGCCGCGCTGGCCACACTGCTGGCCCGGCTCTGCGGTAGCACCGATATCGTCATCGGCACCCCCATCGCGGGCCGCACCGATCCGGCGCTGGACGAACTGGTGGGGATGTTCGTCAACACCCTGGTGCTGCGTACGGAAGTCGATCCCGGCGCCGATTTCGATCGGATGCTCGATATCGTCCGGGAAACCGATCTCAACGCCTTCGCCAATGCCGACGTCCCGTTCGAGCGGCTGGTCGAGGTGGTGAACCCGGAGCGCTCCGGGGCGCGTCATCCGCTGTTCCAGGTGATGCTGTCCTACGACAACGCCGGTGAACTCGAACTGGCGCTGCCGGGTGTGCGTACCGAGATCCTGCCGTTGGACGGGGCCATCGCGAAATTCGACCTCCAGCTCGAGATCCACGACGACAATGCCGGTGGTGAACTGCACGCCGAGATCGGTTACGCGACAGACGTGTTCGACGAGCGGACGGTGGCCGCGATCGCGCGCCGGTTCGTCGCCGTGCTGGACGCGGCGGTCGGCAACCCCCGGCGCCCGGTCGGCGATATCGAGGTGCTGGAGCGGCGCGAACGCGGCAACCTGGTGCCGTTGGCGGGCGGACCCGCCGAACCGCCGGTCCTGCTGGCCGATCTGTTCGGCCGGTCGGCGGTCAGGGATCCCGACGGGGTCGCTATCCGCTACCGCGGGCGGAACACCACCTACCGGGAGCTGGACGAACGCGCGAACCGGCTGGCGCGGCTGCTGATCGAGCAGGGCGCCGGGCCCGAGACGGTGGTCGCGCTCGCGCTGCCGCGCGGTCCGGCCGCGATCACCGCGGTGTGGGCGGTCGCCAAGACCGGCGCCGCCTATGTCCCGGTGGATCCGGCGTACCCGGCCGACCGGATCGCCCATATGCTCACCGATTCCGGAGCCCGGCTCGGGGTCACCGGCCGGGAGCAGGTCGCGACGCTGGCGGAGGTTTCCGGTGCCGTGGAATCGTGGCTGATCCTCGACTCGCCGGAAATCGAAACCGACTGCGCCGCCGTATCCTCGGCGCCGATCACCGACGCCGAGCGGATCGCGCCGCTGCGCGCCGCGCATCCGGCGTACCTGATCTACACCTCCGGTTCCACCGGTACGCCGAAGGCCGTCGTCATCACCCACGCGGGCCTGGCCTCCTTCGCCGCCGAACAGTGCTATCTGTTCGGTGTCACTCCGGCCGCCCGCACCCTGCACTTCTCCTCGCCGAGTTTCGACGCCTCGGTGCTCGAACTGCTGCTCGGCTTCACCTGCGGGGCCACCGTGGTGATCGCGCCGCCGGATGTCTACGGCGGTGCCGAACTCGCGGCGCTGCTGCGGTCCGAGGCAGTCACCCACGCGTTCGTCACCCCGGCAGCCCTGGCCACGGTCGATCCGTCCGGGCTGGAGCAGTTGCGCAGCGTCATGGTCGGTGGTGAGGCGTGCAGTCCGGAACTGGTGGCGGCCTGGGCCGACCGGTACCGCATGCACAATATGTACGGACCGTCGGAGGCGACGGTGGCCGCCACCATATCCGGTCCGATGCGTCCCGGCCGCGCGGTACCGCTGGGCCATCCGGTGCGCGGTATGCGGTTGTTCCTGCTGGATACCCGGTTGCGCCCGGTACCGCCCGGCACCCCGGGCGAGCTGTACGTCTCGGGTCCCGGCGTGGCCCGCGGCTATCTGGGCAGGCACGGCCTGACCGCGGCCCGCTTCGTGGCGAGTCCGTACGGCCGGCGCGGCGAACGGATGTACCGCACCGGGGATCTGGTGGTGGCCGACCGGACCGGGCGGCTGCGTTTCCTGGGCCGCGCCGACGACCAGGTGAAACTGCGCGGCTTCCGGATCGAGCTCTCGGAGATCGACCACGTTCTGCGCGGTCGTCCCGGGGTGCGGTCGGCGCTGACGGTGGTGCACACCGACGCGCACGCCCGGCAGCGGCTGGCCGCCTATATCGTCGCCGACAGCACGGTGGATCCCGCCGAGGTGCGGGCGGCCGTGCGCGCGCAGTTGCCCGCGTACATGGTCCCGGACGCCGTCACCGTACTGGCGGAGTTCCCGAAGGCGCCCTCGGGCAAGCTGGACCGCAAGGCGCTGCCCGAACCGGTGTTCCTGAACACGGGCACCACCTCCCGCGCCCCGGCTACCGAGGCCGAGCGCCGGGTCGCCGAGGTCTTCTCGGAGGTACTGGGCTGTGCGGTGACCGGCGCCGAGGACCCGTTCTTCGACCTGGGCGGCAACTCGCTGCTGGCGACCCGGCTGGTCGGCGAGCTCTACGACCGATTCGGGGTGGACCTGCCGGTCCGCGCGGTGTTCGAGGCACCGACCGTCGCGGCGCTGACCGAAGAGTTGCTGCGGACTCCGGCCACCGCCCGGATCCCGCTGACCGCCTACGATCCGCGGCCCGCGCGACTGCCGTTGTCGCTGCCGCAGCAGCGACTGTGGTTCCTCAACCGGTTCGCTCCCGAATCCAGCGCCTACAACATCGCGTTCGTGCTCGATATCGACGGTGCGTTGGACGTCCCCGCGCTGCGGGCGGCGCTCGGCGATATCGTCGACCGGCATGAGGTGCTGCGCACCGTCTTCCCGGCCGACGGTGACGGCGCCCAGCAGCGCATTCTGCCCGCCGCGTGGGCGCTGCCGAGCCTGGAACCACAGGAGACCGACGACGCCGGCGCCGAAGCGGCGCTCCGGGAAACGGCCACCACCGGTTTCGATCTCACCACGGGAACGCCGCTGCGGGCCACGTTGCTGCGTACCGGGAGGGACCGCTACCGGTTCGGTGTGGTGCTGCACCACATCGCCGCCGACGGCTGGTCGATGGGGCCGCTGATCCGTGACCTTGCCCTGGCCTATCAGGCCCGCCGCGGCGGAGCCGCGCCGCAGTGGTCACCGCTACCGGTGCAGTACGCCGATTTCGGGCTCTGGCAGCGAGAGCATCTCGGTGACGAGACCGACCCGGACAGCCTCGCCGCCCGCCAGCTCGACTACTGGCGCGACCAGCTCGCCGGCCTGCCCGACGAACTACCCCTGCCCTACGATCGGCCCCGCCCCGCCGAACCCGAGCAGACGGCCGCCTCGATCCGTCGCAGTATTCCGGAGCCGGTGCGTCGCGCCCTGGTCGAGCTGGCCCATGCCGAGGGCGTGAGCCCGTTCATGCTGCTGCGTTCGGCGCTCGCGGTCCTGCTGCGTGCGGTCACCGGCGGCCGGGACATCGCCATCGGGACCCCGGTCGCCGGGCGCACCGATCGCCGGCTCGGCGAGCTGGTCGGGATGTTCGTCAATACACTCGTCCTGCGCTCCCCGGTCGATCCGGCCCGTCCGTTCACCGACCTGCTGCGCGGGGACCGGGACACCGAACTCGCCGCACTCGCGCACGCCGACATCCCCTTCGAGCAGGTGGTGGCCGCGCTCGGGCACGATCCGCGCGCCACCGCGCGCCACCCGCTGTTCCAGGTCGCGCTCACCGTGCAGGACACCCCGGTGCCGGACCTCGAACTGCCCGGACTGGCGGTGCGGGCGGCCGCGCTCGATATAGCGCGCGCGAAGTTCGACCTGGAGTTGCGGGCCGGTGATCTCACCGACGGCGACCTCGAATTCGTCTACGCCGCCGAACTGTTCGACGCAGCCACTGTCGAAACGTTCGCGGACCGCTTCCTACGGGTGCTCGCCGCGATCGGCGCCCGGCCCACGGTGCGGGTCGGCGATATCGACACCCGCACCGATACCGAACGCGACACCCTGTGCCCGGCCCGCGGCCCCGCTCCCGGGATCCCGCGCACGCTGGGCGCCCTGTTCGGTGCCACCGCGCTCGCCCACGGTCCGCGTCCGGCGCTGTACGAGGACGAGACGGTGCTCACCTACGCCGACCTCGACCGGCGCGCCAACCGCATGGCCCGCGCGCTGATCCGGCGCGGACTCGGCACCGGCGACAAGGTCGCCCTGGGGCTCACCCGGTCCGTGGATTCGGTGACGACCATGCTCGCCATCGCGAAAACCGGGGCCGCCTTCGTCCCGGTGGACCCGAACTATCCGGCCGAACGCGTCGCGCATATGCTCGCCGACTCCGGCTGCTCGGCCGGTATCACCCGCAGTGGTTACGCCGAACGGCTGCGCGCGGCGGGCGGTACGGAGATCGACTGGCTGCTGCTGGATTCCCCGGCGGGCCGCAGCGAGATCGGTGGTGCGGCCGCCGGTCCGGTCTCCGACGGCGACCGGCTGCGTCCGGTACGGGTCACCGACGCGGCCTATGTCATCTACACCTCCGGGTCCACCGGTAAACCGAAGGGCGTCACCGCGACCCACGGCGCGCTCGCCGATCTCGCCGACGAGTTCCGGGATCGGATGGTGGTGAACCCGGCTGCGCGCACCATGCATTTCGCGTCGCCGAGTTTCGACGCGGCGGTTCTGGACCTGCTGCTCGCGATCGGGGCCGGTGCCGCCATGGTCATCGTGCCGCCAGAGGTGTACGGCGGGGACGAGCTGGGTGAATTCATGACCCGTACCGAGATCACCCACACCTTCATCACTCCCGCCGCACTCGCCACCATCGACCACGAACGCTGGCCGTTGCCGGCGCTGCGCAGTCTCATGGTCGGTGGCGAGAACGTCGGTCCGGAGCTGGTGTCGCGCTGGGCGCCCGGCCGGCGCATGTTCAACGCCTACGGGCCCACCGAGACCACGGTGGTGGTCTCGGTGACGCCGGTCGCCCCCGGTCATCCGGCCGGGCTGGGCGACCTGATCCGCGGCACCCGCGCCCTGGTGCTCGACGATCGCCTGCGGCCCGTGCCCGCGGGGGTTCCGGGTGAGCTGTATCTGGGTGGTCCCGGACTGGCCCGGGGCTATCACGAACGTTTCGGGCTCACCGCGGCCCGGTTCGTCGCGGATCCCTACGGCCCGGCCGGTGCCCGGCTCTACCGCAGCGGCGATGTGGTGCGCTGGACCTCCGACGGCGGGCTGCGTTATCTGGGCCGCAGCGACAACCAGGTGAAGATGCGCGGCTTCCGCATCGAACTCGGCGAGATCGCGGGCGCGCTGACCGCGCACCCGGCGGTGCACTTCGCCCACGTCGAGGTGCGCCGGCTCGGCGATTCGGACCGGTTGGTCGCCTACGTTCATCCGGCCGACCCCGCGCGGCGTCCCGAACCCGAGGAACTGCGCGACCATTTGAGCGCTCGCCTGCCGCGGCATATGGTTCCGGCCGCGTTCACCCTGCTCGACGAGATCCCGCTGACCCCGGTGGGCAAACTCGATATCGCCGCGCTGCCCGAACCCCTGGCCCTGCCCGCCGCCGCACCCGGTCGCGCGCTCGGCTCGGAAACCGAACGCCGGGTCGCCGCGATCATGGGTGAACTGGTGGGTGTCGCGGTCACCGGCGCGGACGAGAGTTTCTTCGATATCGGCGGCAACTCGCTGCTGGCCACCCAGCTGGTGGGTCGCCTGGACGCGGCCACCGGGGTACGACTGCCGGTGCGGGCGGTGTTCGCCGCCCCGACGGTCGCCGAACTCGCGGCCCGCCTCGACGGGGAATCAGCCGGCACCGGGGCCGCCCTGGTGCGCCGGGAGCGGCCCGAGCGGATCCCGCTGTCCCCGGCCCAGCAGCGACTGTGGTTCCTCAACCGGTTCGGCGGCTCGGACTCGTCGGCCGGTGCGTACAACATCCCGGTGGTGCTGCGGTTGCGCGGTCCGCTCGATCACGCGGCGCTGCGTGGTGCCCTGCACCGGGTGCAGGAGCAGCACGAAACGCTACGGACGGTGTTCCCGGAGATCGACGGGGAGCCGGTGCAGCGGGTGCTCGATGCGGCCGACGCCGCGGTCACGCTGCACTCGCCGGTGGCCGATGACGCGGGCCACGGGGCGGCGATCGAACGGTTCATCACCCCCGGATTCGATCTCTCCACCGAGATACCGCTGCGGGCCGCGCTGTTCGTGGTGGCGCCGGACGAACACATCCTGGTGCTGGTGGTGCACCACATCGCGATGGACGGCTGGTCGCTGGAACCGCTCGCCGCCGATGTGGCGACCGCCTACCGGGCGATCCGGCTCGGTGCCCGGCCCGAGATCGATGCCGACCAACTCCAGTACGTCGACTACACCCTGTGGCAACGGGAACTGCTCGGCAGCGAGGACGATCCCGCCGCACCGATCCGCCGGCAGCTCGACTACTGGCGTACCCGGCTGGCGGGACTACCCGAACTGCTCGCCGTCCCCGCCGACCGCCCGCGCCCACCGGTGCCGTCCTACCGCGGCGGCACCGTCGAAGAGCGGGTCGACGCCGGGGTGCACCGGGAACTGCGCGGTCTGGCCGCGCGCCACAATGTGAGCCTGTTCATGGTGCTGCACGCCGCGCTGGCGGTGCTGCTGCACCGGTTGACCGGCGTCGGCGATATCGCCGTCGGCACTCCGGTCGCCGGCCGCGGACGGCCCGAACTCGACCGGATGATCGGCATGTTCGTCAATACGCTGGTCCTGCGGACCCCGGTCGCGCACAACGATCGATTCACCGATCTCCTCGATACGGTGCGCGATACCGATCTCGACGCGTTCGGGCACGCGGATCTGCCGTTCGAGCGATTGGTCGAGGTGCTCAACCCGGTCCGTTCCCAGGCGCACCACCCGCTGTTCCAGGTGATGCTCTCGGTGCGCGACGAACCGGTCCGTGCCCTGGAACTCCCGGGGCTGAGCATCGAGGCGATGGATATCGACGCCGGTATCGCGAAATTCGATCTCCAGTTCACCCTCACCGAATGCCGGGCCGACGACCGGTCGCCGGCCGGTATCGGCGTGGCGGTGAACTACAGCGGCGACCTCTTCGACGAACCGACCGCGGCCCGGCTCGGCCGTCGCCTGGTCCGGCTGCTCGGCGCGATCGCCGCCGACCCCGGCGTGGTCATCGGCGATCTCGAACTGCTCGAGCCCACGGAATGGTCGGCACTGGCGCCGCTGCGCCGTGCCGATCCGGACCAGCCGTGCACCCTGCCCGAGGTCTTCGCCGCCGCGGCGAATGTCGACCGGCAGGCGGTCGCGCTCGCCGGTTCGGGTGTGGAGATCACCTATGACGCGCTCGACCGCTGGAGCAACCGGCTGGCCCGGGTGCTGGTGGGGTACGGGGTCGGCCCGGAAACGCTGGTGGCACTGGGCATTCCGCGTACGGTCGAATCGGTGGCCACGGTCCTGGCGGTGACCAAGACCGGCGCCGCGTTCGTGCCGGTCGATCCGGGCTACCCCGCCGCGCGGATCACCCATATGCTCTCCGATTCCGGCGCGGCACTGGGGCTCACCCTGGCCGAGTACCGGGAGCAGTTGCCCGAGGGGGCCCACTGGCTGGCCCTCGACGATGCCGAGGTCCGCGAACAGGTGCTGCGGGCTTCCAGCGCCCCGCTCACCGACGCGGACCGCATCGCCCCGCTGCGAATGGACAATCCGGCCTACGTCATCTACACCTCCGGTTCCACCGGAACCCCCAAGGGCGTGGTGGTCACCCACCGCGGACTGTCCAATTTCGCGGCGGAGACGGCCCAGCGCTTCGATGTCCGGCCGGACAGCCGCATCCTGCACTTCGCGACACCCAGTTTCGACGCCGCCATGCTGGACCTGCTGTTCGCGCTCGGCGGCGCGGCCACCCTGGTGCTCACCCCGCCGGGAGTGGTCGGTGGCGCGGAACTGGCCCGGGTGCTGATCGCGGAACGGATCACCCACGCCTTCATCACCACCGCCGCTCTGGCGACCGTGGACCCCGAAGGCGTCACCGATTTCCAGCACGTCCTGGTCGGTGGCGAGGCCCTGCCGGCCGAAGTGGTGGCGCGCTGGGCGCCGGGCCGCAACCTGCATAATGTCTACGGACCGACCGAAACCACCATCGTCACCGTGATGTCGCCGCCGCTGGTACCGGGTGGTCCGATCCCGATCGGCGAACCGATCCGCGGGGTCGCGGCCATGGTGCTCGACGCCCGGCTGCGGCCGGCGCCGCTCGGGGTCACCGGTGAGTTGTACCTGGCCGGTGGGGCGCTCGCCCGCGGATATCACGACCGGCCCGGGCTCACCGCCCAGCGCTTCGTGGCCAATCCCTTCGGGAAACCGGGGGAGCGGATGTACCGCACCGGTGACCTGGTGCGTATCCGCACCGGCGTGGACGGCGGCCCCGGCGATATCGAATATGTCGGCCGCACCGACCATCAGGTGAAGATCCGCGGTTTCCGGATCGAACTGGGCGAAATCGACGCGGCACTGAGCCGGCATCCGGGGGTCGAGTTCTCCTACACCGCCGGGCATCGTACGGCCGCGGGCGCGACCGCCCTGGTGTCGTATGTGAAGGCCGGGGCGGGCACCACCGCCGACGAACTCACCGCGCATGTGTCCGAACTGGTGCCCAACTACATGGTTCCGCAGTCGATCATGCTGATCGACCGGTTGCCGCTCACCCCGGTCGGCAAACTCGACCGGTCCGCCCTGCCCGAGCCGGTGTTCACCGCCGCACAGGGTTACCGGGCGCCCGCCAACCCGGCGGAGGCCGCGCTGTGCCAGATCTTCGCGGAGGTTCTCGAGGTGGACCGGGTGGGCGCCGCGGACGGATTCTTCGAGCTGGGCGGTAATTCACTGCTCGCCACGAAGGTGGTCGGCCGGGCCCGGGAAGCCGGGTACGACCTGCCGATGCAGTTGCTGTTCGGCGAATCCACCCCGGCCGCGCTGGCCGCCCGGCTCGGCGACGGTACCGCCGCCGACGCCATGGAACTGGCGCTGGCTCCGCTGCTGCCGTTGCGTCCGGATACCGGCACCGGCCGGCCGCCGCTGTTCTGCGTCCATCCGGCGATCGGTTTGTCCTGGTGCTATGCCGGGTTGCTCGCCGAACTGCCCGCTGATCAGCCGGTCTACGGTCTGCAGGCACCGCAGGCGAATGGGCAGCCCGGCTTCGGTTCGATCGGCGAAGCGGCCGAGCACTACATCGCCCATATCCGCACCGTGCGGCCGCACGGCCCCTACCAGCTGCTCGGCTGGTCGCTGGGTGGTCTGATCGCGCACGAGATCGCCGTGCGGCTGCAGGCGGCCGGGGAGGAGGTCGCCCTGCTCACCATGCTGGACAGCTACCGGCTCTCCGATGAGCTGGCCACCGACGCCGTACCCACCGTCGCGGAGATCCTCGGCGAATTCGGCGGCGACCTCGTCGCCGACGGTGCGGAGCCGACCCTGGCCGAGGCCGCCGAATTGTTGCGTTCGCGTCCCGGCCCGTTCGCGGCGCTCACGGTGGACCATCTGGAACGGCTGTACGCCGGCTACGCCGACGGCACCGTCCAGGCCAACGGATTCCGGCCCGGTGTATTCGACGGCGACCTACTGTTCTTCGCCGCCGGCGCCGACCCGGTGAACCTGGCCGCGCCCGATCGTCGTCCGGCGGCCTGGCAGGACTTCGTCACCGGCACCGTGCACGCCCGGGAACTGGCGTGCACTCACGCGGAGATGACGACCCCGGAATCCCTGGCGGTGCTCGGACCCGTGCTGCGGGAACACCTGCGCGGCGTGGACCCGGCATCACAGCCCGGTATCGAAACGAAGGAGAACGCTCAGTGAAGCCCGCGGTACAGATCACCGGTCTGGTGAAGTACTACGGCCGCGTCCGCGTATTGGACGAGGTCGATATCGAAATCCCCGAAGGCACGGTGCTGGGGCTGCTCGGTCCCAACGGCGCGGGTAAGACCACCGCGGTCCGGATCGTCACCACTCTGCTGCGTCCCAACG
>NZ_BAGJ01000165.1 GCF_000308775.1 Nocardia testacea NBRC 100365 | reverse complement strand
ATGGTGTACGCGTTCTCGAGTTCGGTGACCGCCTGCTGTACCTGGGTGGCGGCCCGGGCCGCCGTGTCCTCGGCGGTCTTCAGGGCGTTCACGATATGCCACTGATGCGAGGCCGCCACCAGTCGCTGGGCCAGTTCGGTGCGCTGCATCTCGGGCGAATCGGCGGAATCTCCGGCGGCCCGGCGCAGGTAGTCGATTCGTGCTCCGGCGCCGACGGTGCCGTCGTCGGCGACCTCGAACGCCGGCAGCGGTGGTTGCGCGGTATCGCGGGCGGTATCGCGCAGCAGCAGGACCTTGTTCCTGGCCTCGATCAGATTGGTTACTTCCGCCCGCAGCGCGGTGTCGAGCTTCAGCAGCGCCGCGCTCACCGCACCGGTGCGGGTGCGCTCGGTGTCCATGCGAGTGTTCGCGGCGGCGCCGGCGGGCCCGGACCAGTTCATCGCCCGGGTATCGGTGACCGCGGTACCGGTGAGCTGGTCGAGCCGGCCGGCCAGTGTGGTGGCGTGCGTGGCGGCCGCGGTGAGGTGATCGGTCTGCCACTGTTCGACATTGCCGATGGTGAGGGTCATACCGCGGTCTCCAACCCCACGGTGGTGAGCGCCTCGGTGACCTCCGCTTCGGTCATCTCGTAGTCGCCCGCGCCGGTGCGCAGAGTATCGGCGATGATGCTGAGTCGCTGGCCCACCCGATGCAGGCAGGACGCGGTGAGATCGGCGGCGCGCCGGGCGGGCGGTTCGAAGCCGGTGCCGGGTAGCGCGGTGGCCGCGGCGGCGAGGATCCCGGTGGCGTCGAGTGCGGTGACCGCGTCGGCCTCGGTGTCGAGCCGTCCGGCGAATCCGCGCAGGAGGCCGGGATCGACCCGGACCGTCGCGCCGGGTGCGCTCGTCTCTTCGTTCATCTGTCCCCCGAGGATTCCCGCCCGTTGCTCTCGCGGCCGAGCCTAACAAAAGCGTGTGTTCCACGAGGTGCGCTCGACCGGCGTGATCGAGCGGCGCGGCGTGGCCGCCGATGCCGGCGCGAACCGGTCCGTCCCCGGGCGGGGATGGACTCGGGCCGGTGGTGCCGATTAAGTTGATGAGGACGGGTGGATTGGTACATATCGACTGGTGCGTCTCTATAGCCGCCGGTCGCGAACAGAGAGGCCGGCATATGCGCGCAGCTCAGGTCAGCAAACTCGACGGACCGGAAGCGATCGAGATCGTCGACATCCCGGAACCGCAGCCGCTGCCCGGCGGCGTGGTGATCGATGTGCACGCCGCCGGGGTGGCCTTCCCCGACGTACTGATGACCCGTGGGCTCTACCAGATGAAGCCGCCCATGCCGTACGTGGTCGGCGGCGAGGTCGCCGGCGTGGTGCGCGAGGCACCCGAGGGGTCGCATGTGAAACCCGGTGACCGGGTCTGCGCGCTCACCATGCTCGGCAACGCCATGGCCGAGGTCACCACCACCGCCGCCGAGATGGTGTTCAAACTGCCGGACAACATCTCCTTCGAGGCCGGCGCCGGGATCCTCTTCAACGATCTCACCGTCCACTTCTGCCTGCGCAATCGCGGCCGCCTCGCCGACGGCGAAACCGTGCTGGTCCACGGGGCGGCCGGCGGAATCGGCACCTCCACCCTGCGGCTGGCGGGCGCACTGGGCGCCGGGCGGGTGATCGCGGTGGTGAGCACCGAGGAGAAGGCCGAGATCGCCCGCGCGCACGGTGCCACCGACGTCGTGCTCACCGACGGCTGGCTGGACCGGGTCAAAGAACTCACCGACAACCGCGGGGTGGATATCGTGCTCGACCCGGTCGGCGGTGACCGCTTCACCGACAGCATCCGCTCGCTGGCCCGGGGCGGCCGGCTGCTGGTGGTCGGCTTCACCGGCGGCGACATCCCGACGGTGAAGGTCAACCGCCTGCTGCTGAAGAACGTCGAGGTCGTCGGCGCGGGCTGGGGTGAATGGATGCTCTCGCACCCGGGCTACCTGGCCGAGCAGTGGGCCGAGGTCGAGCCGCTGTTCGCGGCCGGCAAGATCGCCCCGCCGCAGGCGGTGCTGTTCCCGCTGGAGCAGGCCGCGCAGGCGGTGGCCTCGCTCGAGCAGCGCGCCGCCACCGGCAAGGTCGTGGTCACAATTCGCTGAACGCGGCGCCCGGCCCGCGGCGCGCGAGCCGCGGGCCGGACCGCCGGAAACCACCGGCGACCTGCATCGCCGCCGGGGGCGATCTTTCGTCGGTATTGTGCACGGCATGCGGATCAGGTCGGCGATAGTCCTCGGGTTAACCGCGGCATTTGCTCTGACGGGCTGCGGTTCCGACCAGGGCTCCGAGGAAGCCGACGGGCCGCGCGGTCCGGCGCCGAAAGTGGCCGCGCTCGGTCCGTTCGTGGGGGAATGCGGACATGTCACCGATAACGAGGTACGAGATATAGGGGGCCTGCGGCAGATCGTCCAGTCGTACAAGAACGCGGTCGGCTGCAACTGGCAGTCGGGCGGACTGGGCGGCGCCTCGATCACTTTCGCCTCCTATCGCGGCAGCCCCCTGGAAAGGGAGAAGGCCTGGGTCACCACGCACGGCCGGCCGCCGGAACCGATCACCGTCGGGGGCCGCAACGGGTTCGCGGCACTCGATCCCACCGGTACCATCTGCGATCTCGCAGTCCAGCTCGACGACGACTTCTTCGAATGGTCGACCTCCCTGGGTTCGTTCAGCACCGACCGTGGCAACCCGTGCGATCGCAGCCGGGCGCTGGCGGAACTGACCATCGAGCGGCTGGGGTGAAGAGGATGCGACGTCTGCGAGTCCGCCACCGGCGATTGCGTACCGCCGCCGCCACACTGGTCCTGCTGGTGGTCGCGGTGCTCGGCGCCGGCTGCGGCAGTACCGTCCAAGGGACCGCGCTACCCGTCGGCGGCGGCGAATCGGTGAATACCGACCAGATCGACAAACTGCTCCGCGAATGCGATGTGGTCACCGACCAGCAGATCATCGACGCGCTGGGTGGCAACACCTATATCAGCGATTCGTTCTTCGGAGCGGTCTGCATGTGGGATATCGGTGGCGGGTCCGGAATGCTCACGCTGAACTGGTACGAGAACGGGTCGTTGCGCACCGAACAGGCGACCAACGACAAACTCGGTTACACCAGCACCAAGACCACCGTGCAGGGGACGATCGCGCTGGAGGTCCGCCGGCCGAACGACCCCAATTCGTGCGGGATGACCGCGAGTGCCGCCGACTCGGGGGTGATCGGCTGGTGGGTGAACTCCTCGGGCGGCACGGCCGACCCGTGTGCCGCCGCCAAGAAACTGCTCGAACTGACACTCAATATCGCCCGGTAGTGCGGTGCCGATTCGTGGCGCGGTATCCGCCCCGCGAAGCCGGGTGGGCCCGGGAACAAGCGGCGTTGCCCGGCGGTTGAGAAGGGAACGCGAGACTGCCCGGGAGGGGTCGAGAGCCGGAATCCGAGGGGCCGATACCGGCCCGCCATATCACAACATCACCCCGGTTTTGACCCTATTCACTACGCCCGAGTACAGTGGACCGCTGTGCCCGGAAGGATACGGGCAAGTTCGAGCGTAGACGTAGGCCAGCGAGAGCGGCTGACGATTCCAGCGTGCCTGTAAATCGGGCCCTGAACTGCGCGCGACACGCCCGACCTCGGGACGCGAGAAACGTGGTTGGACGTGCGGGTGAAAGCTCGATGAACAGCCCTGACACCGCCATAACCGATAAAAGGAAAGCCGGTATATGCCAACCATCAACCAGCTGGTCCGCAAGGGTCGCCGCGACAAGGTCGCCAAGACCAAGACCGCGGCCCTCAAGGGGAGCCCGCAGCGTCGTGGCGTGTGCACCCGCGTGTACACCACCACCCCGAAGAAGCCGAACTCCGCGCTGCGGAAGGTCGCGCGTGTGAAGCTGACCAGCGCGGTCGAGGTCACGGCTTACATCCCCGGTGAAGGCCACAACCTGCAGGAGCACTCGATGGTGCTCGTGCGCGGCGGTCGTGTGAAGGACCTCCCGGGTGTGCGTTACAAGATCATCCGCGGCTCGCTCGATACCCAGGGTGTGAAGAACCGCAAGCAGGCCCGCAGCCGTTACGGCGCCAAGAAGGAGAAGAGCTGATATGCCGCGCAAGGGCCCCGCTCCCAAGCGTCCGCTGATCAACGACCCGGTCTACGGGTCGCCGCTGGTGACGCAGCTGGTCAACAAGATCCTGCTCGACGGCAAGAAGTCCACGGCCGAACGCATCGTCTACGGTGCGCTGGAGCAGGCGCGTGAGAAGACGGGCACCGATCCCGTCGTCACGCTCAAGCGCGCGCTGGACAACGTCAAGCCGTCGCTCGAGGTCAAGCCCCGCCGCGTCGGTGGCGCCACCTACCAGGTGCCGGTCGAGGTCCGTCCCGGCCGCGCCAACACCCTGGCCCTGCGCTGGCTGGTCAACTTCTCCCGGGCCCGCCGGGAGAAGACCATGGTCGAGCGCCTGGCCAACGAACTGCTCGATGCCAGCAACGGTCTGGGTGCCTCGGTGAAACGTCGCGAGGACACTCACAAGATGGCCGAGTCCAACCGGGCCTTCGCGCACTACCGCTGGTGATGTCTGCCCGGCCCAACGCTACGGGCTCGGGAGGCGTACGGAAGCTCGGCTTCCGCCTTTGACAACAGATGACGGCCGCTACAGGTCGTCGGCGAGAATCCCAACTAGCTACGAGCGGGGAAGATTTCCGTGGCACAGGACGTGCTCACCGACCTGAACAAGGTCCGCAACATCGGCATCATGGCCCACATCGATGCGGGCAAGACCACTACCACCGAACGCATCCTCTTCTACACCGGTGTGAACTACAAGATCGGCGAAACCCATGACGGGGCGTCGACCACCGACTGGATGGAGCAGGAGCAGGAGCGCGGTATCACCATCACCTCCGCGGCGGTGACCTGCTTCTGGAACCAGAATCAGATCAATATCATCGACACCCCGGGCCACGTGGACTTCACCGTCGAGGTGGAGCGCAGCCTGCGGGTTCTCGATGGCGCCGTTGCCGTCTTCGACGGCAAGGAGGGCGTGGAACCGCAGTCCGAGCAGGTGTGGCGGCAGGCGGACAAGTACGACGTGCCGCGGATCTGTTTCGTCAACAAGATGGACAAGCTCGGTGCCGACTTCTACTTCACCGTGCAGACCATCAAGGACCGCCTCGGCGCCAAGCCGCTGGTCATCCAGCTGCCGATCGGCGCGGAGGATTCCTTCGAGGGCATCGTCGACCTGGTCGAGATGAACGCGAAGGTCTGGACCGGCGAAACCAAGCTGGGTGAGAAGTACGAGGTCCAGGAGATCCCGGCCGATCTGCAGGAGAAGGCCGAGCAGTACCGCCAGGAGCTGCTCGAGACCGTCGCCGAATCGGACGAGGCCCTGCTGGAGAAGTTCTTCGGCGGCGAGGAGCTCTCGATCGACGAGATCAAGGGCGCCATTCGCAAGCTGACGGTCAACTCCGAGCTGTACCCGGTGCTGTGTGGTTCTGCGTTCAAGAACAAGGGCGTGCAGCCCATGCTCGACGCCGTGGTGGACTACCTGCCCTCGCCGCTGGACGTCGAATCCGTGCAGGGCCACGTGCCCGGCAAGGAAGACGAGGTCATCACCCGTAAGCCGAGCGCCGACGAGCCGTTCGCGGCCCTGGCGTTCAAGATCGCGGTGCACCCGTTCTTCGGCAAGCTGACCTACGTCCGCGTCTACTCGGGCAAGGTCGACTCCGGCGCCCAGGTCATCAACGCGACCAAGGGCAAGAAGGAGCGGCTGGGCAAGCTGTTCCAGATGCACTCCAACAAGGAGAACCCGGTACCCCAGGTCAGCGCCGGCCACATCTACGCGGTCATCGGCCTGAAGGACACCACCACCGGCGACACCCTGTGCGATCCGAACAACCAGATCGTGCTGGAGTCCATGACCTTCCCGGACCCGGTCATCGAGGTCTCCATCGAGCCCAAGACCAAGTCCGACCAGGAGAAGCTGGGCACCGCGATCCAGAAGCTCGCCGAAGAGGACCCGACCTTCACGGTGAAGCTGGACCAGGAGACCGGCCAGACCGTCATCGGCGGTATGGGCGAGCTGCACCTGGACATCCTGGTCGACCGGATGAAGCGCGAATTCAAGGTCGAGGCGAACGTCGGCAAGCCGCAGGTGGCCTACCGCGAGACGATCACCAAGAAGGTGGAGAAGCTCGAATTCACCCACAAGAAGCAGACGGGTGGTTCGGGTCAGTTCGCGAAGGTCATCATCGCGCTGGAGCCGTTCGTCGGTGAAGACGGCGCCACCTACGAGTTCGAGAACAAGGTCACCGGTGGCCGCGTGCCGAAGGAATACATCCCTTCGGTCGACGCGGGCGCACAGGACGCCATGCAGTACGGTGTGCTCGCCGGTTACCCGCTGGTCAACCTGAAGGTGCTGCTGCTCGACGGTGCGTACCACGACGTCGACTCCTCGGAGATGGCGTTCAAGATCGCCGGCGCGCAGGCGCTGAAGGAAGCGGCCCGTAAGGCCGGTCCGGTGATCCTCGAACCGCTCATGGCGGTCGAGGTCACCACGCCCGAGGATTACATGGGCGATGTGATCGGCGACCTGAACTCCCGCCGTGGCCAGATCCAGGCCATGGAGGAACGCAGTGGTGCCCGTGTCGTCAAGGCGCTGGTTCCGCTCTCGGAGATGTTCGGTTACATCGGTGACCTGCGGTCGAAGACCCAGGGCCGGGCGAACTACTCCATGGTGTTCGATTCGTACGCGGAGGTTCCGGCCAACGTGTCGAAGGAGATCATCGCCAAGGCGACCGGCGAGTAATATCGCCCGGTCGTCTGCACGACCCCCTTGTAAATCAATCCGCACTGCTGCAACTGCAAGCAACAACAAGTCCAGGAGGACACCACAGTGGCGAAGGCGAAGTTCGAGCGGACGAAGCCGCACGTCAACATCGGCACCATCGGTCACGTCGACCACGGCAAGACCACGCTGACGGCTGCGATCACCAAGGTGCTGGCGGAGAAGTATCCGGATCTGAACGAGAGCTTTGCCTTCGATCAGATCGACAAGGCGCCGGAGGAGAAGGCTCGTGGTATCACGATCAACATCTCCCACGTCGAGTACCAGACCGAGAAGCGCCACTACGCCCACGTAGACGCCCCCGGTCACGCCGACTACATCAAGAACATGATCACCGGTGCGGCGCAGATGGACGGCGCCATCCTGGTGGTCGCGGCCACCGACGGCCCGATGCCGCAGACCCGTGAGCACGTGCTGCTCGCCCGTCAGGTCGGCGTGCCCTACATCCTGGTCGCGCTGAACAAGTCGGACATGGTCGACGACGAGGAAATCCTCGAGCTCGTCGAGATGGAGGTCCGCGAGCTGCTGGCTTCGCAGGAGTTCGACGAGGACGCCCCCGTGGTTCGCGTTTCCGGCCTGAAGGCGCTGGAGGGCGACGAGAAGTGGAGCGAATCCATCATCGAGCTGATGAACGCGGTCGACGAGTCCATTCCGGACCCGGTGCGTGAGACCGACAAGCCGTTCCTGATGCCGATCGAGGACGTCTTCACCATCACCGGTCGTGGCACCGTCGTCACCGGTCGTGTGGAGCGCGGTGTGGTCAACCTCAACGAGGAAGTCGAGATCGTCGGCATCCGCCCGGAGAAGACCAAGACCACCATCACCGGTATCGAAATGTTCCGCAAGATGCTGGACACCGCGCAGGCCGGTGACAACGCGGGTCTGCTGATCCGTGGCATCAAGCGCGAGGACGTGGAGCGCGGCCAGGTCGTCATCAAGCCGGGCACCACCACCCCGCACACCGAGTTCGAGGGTCAGGCCTACATCCTGTCCAAGGACGAGGGTGGCCGCCACACCCCGTTCTTCAACAACTACCGTCCGCAGTTCTACTTCCGTACGACTGACGTGACGGGCGTTGTGACCCTGCCCGAGGGCACCGAAATGGTTATGCCCGGCGACAACACCGAGATGTCGGTGAAGCTGATCCAGCCGGTCGCCATGGACGAGGGTCTGCGCTTCGCGATCCGTGAGGGTGGCCGCACCGTCGGCGCCGGTCGCGTCACGAAGATCATCAAGTGATTCACTGAATCGCTGAGAACGGCGTCGCTCCGAAAGGAGCGGCGCCGTTTTCATTTGGAGTATTTACAGCGAGCCCGGTCGGCGCTGCCGGACGGTCGGTTCAGTGCCTGCGCGTGAGCCTGTTGGCGGCGGCCAGTATCGGGGTCGCCGTCGAGGTGGCCACTGCCCCGAGCGGGGTATCGGTGGCCCGCATCCAGCGCACGGTCCGCATGGCCGCGGTGAGGGTTTCACTTCCGCGTATCCGCATCTCCGCTTCGAATCGGCTCACGGCCACGGGCAGCGTGGTCGTACCGGAAGCCACCGAGTGCAGATGCGCCACCAGACTCGCGGCATCTCGGATGGCGGCTCCGGCGCCCATACCGGCAGTGGGCGGGGTGGCGTGGACAGCGTCGCCGAGCGCTGTGACGGAGCCGGCGGCCCACGGGGCCAGGTCCTGGGCCCGGGTCGAGGCCGCGTTGAAGCGGAAGGCGGCGATACTGCCGGTCTCGGCTCGTTCGACGACCTCGAGGGTGCGCCGGCTCCAGCCGCCGCGGCCGAAAGCGGCGAGCAGCGCAGACCGCAGTGCGGTGCCGTGAAGCGTACGCATCGCCTCGGTCGTGGCGGACTCGGGAAACATCGCGCCCCAGATGTAGGTCGGTCCGGTGGTGACCGCCTCCCGGCCCTCGGGCGCGTCGAGCACGGCGTTGCCCACCGGGTCGAGGAAACCGATATACAGCGCCGTGGCGTGCGGGCCGAACGCCATACTCGAGCGCGAGCCGAGCCGCTGTCGTTCGGAACTGCCGAGGTGTTCGGCGCCGGTCCGGCCGGAGAAACCGATTATCCCGGTGGGTTCGCTGGTGGGTCCGCCCGCCAGATATCGGGCGACCGATGAGTGGGCGCCGTCCGCGCCCACCAGCAGATCACCTCGGCACGCGGGTCCGTCGGCGAATACCGCCGAGGGTTCGCCGTCCGCGGAGTGGGCGATCGCGGTGACCGTCCGGCCCAGCCGCAGGTCGGGTCCGACCGCGTCGGCCAGAATGGTCCGCAGGGTGATGCGGTCGATATCCACGCTCGGGCTGTCGCCGAGCCGCGGCCCGTACGCCAGGAGGCGCCCGCGCCGGTCCCAGAGTGCGTCTCGGTCGCGCAGCCGCAACGCCGACGCAGACCGCAAGAGCCGCTCGAAGATCTCCGGTGCGACGAGTTCCCGGAGCGCCGCCTGTGCGCGGCCGTCGAGTGTGATGTGGTATCCCCCGGTCCGTGCGACGTCGTGATCGCGATCGAAGACCGCTACCTCGAAATCGTGCCGGCGTAGTCCGGCGGCCAGCGCCAGGCCGCCGATCCCGCCTCCGACGATGATGATGCGCATTGTGTTCCGGCTCCTCGAGCTGATGTCGGTCGATTTCCGGCCCGACACTGCCATCGGTAGTGGCCGTCGAATGTCCACTACTTTGAAGCGGTGGCCGATACCTCCCGGCGCGCACTGCGCCTGCTGTCGCTGCTCGCCACCCGACGGAGCTGGTCGCTCGGTGCCCTCGCCGCCCGGCTGGAGGTCAGCGAGCGAACCGTCCGGCGGGATATCGAGACACTGCGCTCGCTCGACTATCCGGTTGTCACGCTCCGCGGGCCGGCAGGCGGCTATCGGCTCGGGGCGGGCCACATACTGCCCCCACTGCAATTCGACGAGGACCAAGCGCTCGCGGTCGCCGTAGCGCTACAGACCGCCCCGACCACGGTGTCCGGTCTCGCAGCCGACACCGAACGGGCCCTGGAGGCACTCGGGCAGGTCATGCCCGGCAGGCTACGGGCGGCCGTGGAAGCATTGCGGCTGACGAGTTTGCAGAACTACTGGGAGTTCCCGGCGCCGCCCATCGAGGCGTCGGCACTGCAGGCCGCGGGCAGTGCCGTACGCCGTCACGAGATGCTCATCGCGGAAACCCTCGGACCCGACGGCACTCGCCCCGACCCCGGTACCGCCGAGTTCGCGCCGGCCCGGCGCATCGAACCCCACCACCTGGTGGTCTGGGCGGGCCGGTGGTACCTGGTCGGCTACGACCACGCCGACGTCGGCTGGCGAGTGCACCGACTCGACCGGCTCCACCTGCACCCGCCCACGGGTATCCGGTTCACACCCCGCGAGCTGCCCGGCGGCGATCTCGCCGGCCTGGTCATGAGTACCCACAACCGCGGGGACACTCCGGCCGCGTGGGAGTGCACCGGAAGTGCGCGGCTGAATCTGCCGGCGGAGACGGTCGCGCGCTGGGCGCCCGGTGGATCGGTTGTCGAGCATCTCGATTCCGATCACTGCCGGCTCACCGTCGGCGCTTGGTCCTGGGCCGGTGTCGCGGGACTGCTCGCCACGTTCGATACCGACCTCACCGATGTCGAGCCTCCGGAACTGGTGGACGCCTGCCGTCGACTGGTACGACGGTGGCGGACCGTCGCCGGTGACACCGAACCGGCGCACCGGTGAGAGCAGAGGCGCCGTCCCTCGCAGACGGGCTCGATAATCCGTATCTCCACCCGGCGACGGGAGTCCGCGCTCCTCGGCAAGGCACGCTCGATATGGCCGTCACCGGCCGCCGCAACGTGCTGCTGGAGGTCGGGGCCGAATCGACGGACCGGTAGCCGGAATTGCGAACATGTTCCACGAAAACGGTTATCGGGTGACTATCGAATTCACCACTTCTCCGGAAGCGGATCGGCTCATGCATCTAGGTATGCGTTACCAGGCCCGCCACGGGAACTGGGGGTGTTGGCCGTCTGGTGAAGTGGCGACGCGGTGTGCGCATGCCGGCACTGCCGTGCCGCGCTTGTCCGGAGGGTGCCGCTGCCGGGCGCAGGCAACGGCACCGTCGAGAAAGCGATTTCAGTTCTCACGTGCTGCCTGGAGCAGGGCGTTGGCGAACTTCACCATCTGGGCCGGGCCGCCGTACCAGGCGGTGACCGCGGAGAGGACCGCGGCCCGGGCCTCGCGGGCCGCGCGGGCCACCTCCGCGGCCGATACCTCGCCCGTCTCCGCCTGTCCCGCGAGGACTTCGAGATCATCACTCGCGGTCAGTAAACGCATGATGAGGTGGATGTCTATGTCGGCGCCTTCCTCGCTGCGGCCGTGCCGGGATGTGGTGTCCTCCACCGGTGCCGGGCGCCGGGCCGCCGGCAGTGCCGGTACAGGTTCCGGAGCGGGGCCCGACAGCGTCGCCTCCGTGCGGTCCGGAGCGGCGGACTTGGCCGCTTCGGCCTCGGCGGCCTCCCGCGCCCGTCGGGAGCGCCGTGTTTCCAGCGGTGGCCGGGCATCGGCGCCGTCACCCGATTCCGGGGCCGGATCGTTCGCGGCGTCGGGTACGAGGGTCAGCGGCGATACGGCCGCCGCGGGGGTTTCCCGTGCCTCCTCACCCGGCTCGTCGGATCCGGCGTGCCGGGAGACGGGATCCTCGGACTCCAGGATCCGGGTGAGCAATTCGGCCACCGGTGCGCCGGATTCGTCGTGGTCGATACCGTGCGCGGGTTCGGGATCGAGCAGCCGGTCGAGGATCGGGGTGCCGTCCGGCGGTGCCAGCCGCGGCGGAGCGGTATGCGCGCCGGTCTCGTCGGCCGGATCCGCCTCCTCGGGCTGTGCCGCGAGGCGCAGGGCGGGTTGCTGATCGCCGTGGGCGCCGGGCTGTTCGTCGTCGGTGTTGTAGCGGGCCGCGGATCGCGGCAACCGACGCGGGGCCGGCAGTTCGCGGTCGTTGTCCGAGGCGTCGGACGGGTTGCCGGCCGGATCCGGAGGGCTCGCGGAGTTCGCCGGCAGCGCCTCGTGGGCGTTCGGCACCGCGTTCGGCTCCTCGGCCGGGGCGGGGGCGTGCCGGGCCGCCGACCGCGGCAGGCGCCGGGCGGGCAGCGGCGGGGCGGCGGAATCCTCTTCGGTGCCGGGCCCGGGTGCGGTGTGGCCGCGGGTGGGCAGTCCACGCGACGGCAGTTGCGGCCGGGCGACCGGATCGCCGGCTGGCTCGCGGTCCTCGTTCGGGGCTCCGGACAGCGCATGCGAATCGGTGACCGTGGCCGCGGAGTTCTCCTCGTGGCCGGGCGAATGCTGATCCTCGAACGGGTTGAAAGACTCGGCGGAGGCGCCGGATTCGGTGAGATCGACTTTGCGGCGCCGCCCGCCGGTTTCCAGCGGGTGTGGTACCGGTTCGTCCCCGATCGAACTGAGCCAGCTCGGCAGCGATCCGGTGTCCGCGGACGAATCGCCGTAGGCATCGGGTCGCTGCGGTGTCTCGGGCGGCAGCGGGTAGGCGGCCTCCATCGAGCCCGAGGTGGGCAGTTGGGTGGTCGGAACGGAGAACGGATCGGAACCGAGCCGACCGCCCGACGCGGGGACCGTGGGATCGGCGGAGGGCGCCGACTCGGCCGCGTACGGCGATCCGGGTGCGGGGATACGGGCCGAGGAGGCCAGCGCGGCCGAGTGTTCGCCGCCCTGGCCGGGACCCGGCTGCGGGATTCGCGGCAGCGCCGCGGGATCGGTCTGCCCGGGCGCGCTCGCGGGTCCGGCACCGCGCCGGGTGGACAGGGCGGCGGTATCCGGTCCGTTGGGGTCGTCGGGGGGTGCGGGGAACTGGGACGGGTCCGTCGGTGAGGTGCTGAAGCGGGAATCCGGTTCCTGATCACCGGAGGTCATGACACCGACCGCGGCGGTGTCACCGATGACCCCGGGGGTGTTCCACGCGGCGAACGGGTCCAGTGCCGCCGAACCGCCGGTGCTGTGCTGGTTCTGCGTAGGAGTGGACGGTGGTGCGGGGGTCCACGTATAACCGCGATCCGGAACGGAATCGGTTCGGTTCGTGGCGCCGTTCGTCCCATTCGCCGAATCGAATTCGTTCGATCCGAAGCCGGCGAAGCCCCTCGACTCGGAGTTCGGTTGCGCGCGGCCGTACTCCTCCTGGCGGCCGCGACGTTCGTCTCCGAGGCTGGCATTTTCGGCATCCATGGGCCCATTCTTACCCGCCGGGGTGGATATCGTTCTAGTGTGCGAAGCCCATGAATCGTGCGTGAGCCGCCGGTGGTGATCAGTATTACATCCCGGGCCGGGAGCCGCCGGTGCGCGTATCCGCGTCCGGGGCACCCGGATACGCGGCTCTGACGTGCCCGGACGGCGGGATGTGCGGAAACCGGCGCAGATGGGCCCACCGCGGACCCCTTGCGCGCCGGGTCTGTCGGGCCCCCTCGAAATTTTCCCGGTGGTGTCGATGGCGCATATGAGTCTGCCCGCCGGGCTCGGCCGGCGGGTAGCTCGTCGAGGTGGGTGCGGATCAGTGGTGCGTCGCGGCCCCGTGCATCCGGCCGGCCACTGCCGGCAGTGCTGCGACGGCGAGTACGACGGTGACGATTCCGACGACCCACGACGTCCACGACGCCCCGTTGTAGCTGGTGTAGTTCATAACCCACGGTGCGAGAAACAGCAGTGCGCCGAACAGTGCCATACCGTAGTCGGCCGCCGCCATCGCGGGCCGGTACATCTGGGCGAGTCCGGTGAGTGCGATGAGCGCTCCGAGCACGATCATCGTCCACACTGCCCGGTCGTTGGTCGCCACCCAGATCGGGGACAGGGCGGTGAAGACGCCGAGCACCACGGCCAGGAAATCCTGGGTCCGGCTTTCTGTGAACATAGTGGCCTCCTGAGACTGGAAACAGGTCCGTTGACAGGGCCTGACCTCGGTATATCGTGTCCGGACGCGACCGGTCGATATCGCAACGGACACGATTGCGCGGCGAAATGATGCGCAGCGGACGCGCTTCCGCCGGGGGCCAGGGCAAGTTAGGGTGAGCTACACGATTTTCTGTAACCTGTTCCAGGCGCGGCGCCGGGTGCCGCGGGGAGGGAGTTCGGTATGTCCGCACCGATCGTGATCGCCGGTGCCGGCCTGGCCGGGTTGCGCACCGCCGAGGAGTTGCGCCGCGCGGGGTACACGGGCGAGCTGGTGCTGCTGGGCGACGAATCGCGCGCGCCCTACGATCGTCCGCCGCTGTCCAAGCAGTTCGTCCGCGGTGAAACGACCGCGACACCGCTGCGCCCGGACGAGTTCTACGACGAGAAGAAGATCGATCTGCGCCTGGGTACGGCCGCGACCGGCGTGGACACCGCCGCCAGGCGGATACGGCTGGCCGACGGGTCCGCCCTAGCCTACGAGCACCTGGTCATCGCGACCGGGCTGCGGCCCCGGCTGCTGCCCGGCGCCGACGAGGTGACCGGGGTCCGCGTTCTGCGCAGCCACGACGACGCGGTCGCGATCCGGGAGGGGCTGCCCGGCACCACCGCGGCACTGGTGATCGGGGCCGGTTTCATCGGCTGTGAACTGGCCGCCGGCCTGCGCGCGGAGAACGTGCCGGTGGTACTGGTGGAGCCGCAACCCGCCCCGCTGGCCGGGGTGCTCGGCGCGGAGACGGGTGAACTGGTGGCCCGGTGGCACCGAGCCGAAGGCGTTGATCTGCGGTGCGGGGTCGGGGTGGCCGAGCTGCTCGCCGATCCGGCGGGCCGGGTGCGGGGCGCGCGGCTGGCCGACGGATCGGAGGTGGCCGCGGACCTGGTGGTATCGGGTATCGGCTCGTACCCGGTGACCGACTGGCTGGCCGGGTCCGGGATCGAATTGGCCGAACCGGCCGCCGGTGGCGGAGTGTTCGCCGACGAGGCCGGGCGGACCAATGTGCCCGGCGTCTGGGCGGTCGGCGATGTGGCGGCGTGGCGGACGGTGACCGGCGAACACCGCCGGATCGAGCACTGGACCAATGCCGGGGAACAGGCCAAGCTGCTGACCTGCGCGTTGCTGGGGGTGGCGGCGCCGAGTATCCCGCAGGTGCCGTACTTCTGGAGTGATCAGTACGACCTGAAGTTGCAGGCGCTGGGTACGCCGCGCGCGACCGACGATATCCGGATCCTCGCCGACGACGGTCGTAAGTTCCTCGCCTACTACTTCCGTGACGGCCGATTGTCCGGGGTGGTGGGCGCCGGGATGACAGGTCAGGTGATGAAGATGCGCGCCAAGATCGCCGCGGCCGCCCCGGTGGAGGAATTGCTGGGCGCGACTCAATAACCTGTTGGGGTGATCGTCGCGCTCATCGATTCCGGTTTCGGGCTGCTGCCCACCGCGGCGTGGCTGCGCAAGCTGCGCCCCGATGTGGATCTGCTGCTGCAGCTGGATCCCGACGGGGCGCCGTGGGGCCCCAAACCACAGGACTGGATGATCGACCGGGTGGTCTCGGCCGGCCGTGCCGCGCGTGACCTGGGTGCCGAGGTGGTCGTGCTGCCGTGTAACACCGCCAGCGTGACCGCCCTCGAACACGTCCGGGCCGATCTGGGGGCCGCGATCCCGGTGGTGGGTACGGTCCCGGCGATCAAACCGGCCGCTGCGGCCTGCCGGTCGGTGGCCGTATGGGCGACCGCGGCCACCACGGCCAGCCCCTACCAAGCGGATCTGATCGCCCGGTTCGGCGGTGAGGCGAAGGTCACCGGAGTGGCCTGCCACGGACTCGCCGAAGCGGTGGACCGCGGCGATATGGCCGGGGTGCGCGCGGCCGTGGCGGACGCGGCGTCCCGGACGCCCGCCGATGTGGAGGGCGTGGTGCTGGGCTGCACCCACTACCCGCTGATCGTGGACAGCATCCTCGCCGCGCTGCCCGACGGCGTCCGGCTGTTCGACAGCGCGCAGGCCGTGGCCGCGCAGACGGTGCGCCGGATGGAGGCGCTGGGGGGTGCGACAACCGGCGACGGGACCGTCCAGGTGTATCTGAGCGGCCGGCCCGGTGTGTTGCCGCCGGGCGCGGCGGCGTACGAGTCCGGCCGGATCCTGGGAGCTCGGTAGGGCCGCCGGCGCGGGCGGCCGGCGCCGGGCTGCTCCGCGCGTATCAGTCGATGCCGAAGGAGCCCGCGATGGTGTCCGCGACCGCGGTGACGGTGCCGCGGGCCACCGGCTGGCGCACGATCCAGGTCTGCATGGTGATCGGCGGGTCGACCAGCCGCCGCCACACCCATCCGGGCAGCAACCGGCCCGCGGTGGTGCGGCTCAGGATCGCCCCGCTCGCTCCCGTGGCGTGCAGACAGGCGCGCGCGTTCTCGGTGTAGTTGGCGAAATGCCACCGCGGCCTGATCCCGGCCTCATGGGCCGCCGACACCAGCCGGTCGTGGCCGATGGGGACCTGGTCACGGGCGTGCGCGAGCACGTCCACGCCGTCGAGGGCGCTCAGCGGGCAGATGTCGCCGGAGAATTCGCCTTCCAGCCGCGGATCGACGACGAACCCGAACGGCTCCTCCAGGACCCGGTGGCGGACCAGCTCGCCCGAGGGCGGCTCATGCACGAAGGCTATATCGAGCCGTCCGGCGCGCAGTTGCTGGAGCTGGACGGTGCTGGTGGCGTCGGTGAGCGAAAGGTATGCCTGGGGGACGGCCACCCGTACGGTGTCGATGATTTGCCCGAGCCAGGTGGGCGGTAGGCCGGGAGCCAGGCCGATCTGCACGATCTCGCGGACCGGGCCGGCTTCCCGGGCGGCGTCCTTCGCGGTGTCGGCGTAGCGGAGCAGGGTGAGGACATGCCGGTAGAGCGCGGTCCCGGCCGGGGTGGGCACGATACCGGCAGGTACCCGATCGAAGAGCGGCACGCCGCATTCGCGTTCGAGCTGCTGCACCTGGCGGGTGAGGGCCGGTTGGGAGATGAGCAGCGCCTTCGCAGCCGCGGACAGTGAGCCGCGATCGAAGACTTCGACGAAATACCGCAGCTGTCGTAGCTCCATCGTTGCTCCCCATTTCCCATACCGATCGGTATGCCATAACTTCAGGACATACCCGGGCCAGCCAAGTGGCATTGGATCACGAGCCGTCCGCGCGGTTGCATTGTGGTGGGTACCACAGCCGCCACGCCTCGCGGGCGCCGGTGCCCCAGCTTCACTCGAAAGGACCTCCGGTGACCGCGATAACCCCCGCAACACCCGACACCCGATATCGCTGGGTGGTGTTGACCCTCTGCTGGGCCGCCTTCACGATGACCTCGGTCGACCGGGCGACTTGGGGCCCCGCGGCGGGCTCGGTGGGCGAGGACCTCGGGGTGGCGGTCGCCGGCCTCGGCGTCTTCGCCACCACCTACTACATCGGCTATGTGATCTCCAACGCCATCGGCGGTTTCGTCGCCGACTGGCTCGGCGCCCGCATAACCGTCGGGGTGAGCATCCTGCTCTCCGGCGGGTTCATGCTGGCCTTCGGCGAGGCCGACAGCCATGCGCTGGGCCTGCTCTTCCAGGCCTGTATCGGTTTGTGCGCGGGTGCCGAGGTGGGCGGCGGTGTCAAGCTCCTCACCAGCTGGTTCGTCCCGCAGCGGCGCGGCTTCGCGATGGGTGTCTTCATGACCGCGACCTCGCTCGGGCTGGTGATCGCGAACGCTGTCGTGCCCCGGCTGATCGAATCGCACAGTTGGCGCACGTCCTATCACCTGTTCGGTCTCACCTCGATCGTCGTCGGTGTCCTGTGCCTGATCCTGCTGCGTCCCGGCCCGCTGGTGGAGGCGCGGGCCGGGACCGGTGGCCGCCCGAATCTGCGCCCGCTGCTGCGCAATCGCGGTCTGCTGTTGATCGCACTCGCCGGGTTCGGCGCGCTGTGGGGCACCTATGGATTCATCACCTGGTCGAACCTGCTGATGGTCAAGGGCGTCGGTATCGATCCGGTGCGGGCCGGCACCGTGGTGGTGATCTTCGGTGCGGTGGCGGTGTTCTCCAAACCGCTGGTCGGCCTGGTCGGCGACGCGCTCGGGCTGAGCCGACGGCGGCTCACGATCGCCATCCTGGCGGCCTTCGTGGCCTGCCTGATCGCCTTCAGTTTCGCCACCACCGCCACCCAGTTCCTGTGGATCGCGCCGTTCCTGGGGATCACCGCCTACATCTACAGCCCGGTCATGATGGCGATGATCCCCACCCTCTCCGGTGCCGAACTCGCCGGGACGGCGACCGGCGGGGTGAATGCCTTCTGGCAGCTCGGTAGCACCATCGTGCCCGCCGTGGTCGGCTTGGTCTTCGCCGCGAGCGGATCGTTCCAGCTGGTCTTCCTGGTTCTCGCCGCGGGCCCCTGCCTGGCGATCCTCCCTATGTTCTTCATCCGCGACGCCGACAATCGCGAATCGGCGGCCGGCGCCGCCGCACCCGGCGACGGCACCGCGCTGATCCTCGCCGCCAACGGAAAGGCTTGACCCCCGTATGACCCCGAGTAATACCCACTACGACGTCATCGTCGCGGGCGGTGGATCGGCCGGTATCGCCGCGGCGGTGGGCGCCGCCCGGACCGGGGCCCGCACCCTGCTGATCGAACGCGGTCCGTGCCTGGGCGGCGCCGCGACGCTACGCAATGTCGTCACCTACTGCGGCCTCTACACCCGCGACGACCTGCGGCAGGTCGTCTTCGGTATCGCCGACGAGGTGGTGTCGCGGCTCAAGACGCGCGGTGCGGTCGGTGAGCCGCGCCGGTTCAACGCGGTCACCGTGGTCTTCGACCCGGAGAACGTGAAGGTCGTGCTGGACGAGCTGTGCCGGGAGGCGGATGTCGACATCCGCCTGCACAGCCTGCTGATCGCCGCCCACACCGAGGGCGACAGCATCACCGCCGTCGAGGTCGCCGACCACGAGGGTGTGCACCGTTTCACCGCCGACGCGTTCGTCGACGCCACCGGGGACGCCGACCTCGCGCACCACGCGGGCGCCGAGGTCCGCTACGGCACCGACGGCTGGGTCCAGAACGGCAGCCTCGGTGTCCGGTTCGGGGGTATCGCACCCGATGCCGAGGTCACGGTGGATACCGTCGGAGCGGCCGTGCGCAGTGCCAAGGCCGCCGGTGTGAACGGTCTGCTCGCCGAGTCCGGGCTGGTCGCCCGGATGCCGGTCTCCGGTGACGTCATCATGTACCTGGTGGACGAGGGTTACGACGCCCGGTCCGCCGCCGATACCACCCGCGCCGAGATCAGCGCGCGCCGGCAGGCCCAGGCGTATCTGCCGGTGGTGCGGACGATCCCCGGCGCCGAACACGCCTATATCGTCACCACCGGCCCGGAGCTCGGCACTCGCGAATCCCGCCATATCGTCACCCGGTACCGGCTGCGCGAGGCGGAGATCCTGCACCCGGACACCACCGAGAGCGCGGTCGCGATCGGGGCCTGGCCGATGGAGTACCACCCGGGCCCGGGTATCCCGTCCACCTGGAAGTTCATCGGTGATCCCGGTTTCTACCCGATCCCGCTCGGCTGCCTGCGCAGTGTCGGCACGGACAATCTCTACGCCGCCGGGCGCACCCTCGACGGTGACCGCCAGGCCGGTGCGTCCCTGCGCGTGATGGGCACCGCCTTCGCCACCGGGCACGCGGCCGGGGTCGCGGCGGCGCAGCAGGCCCGCCACGGCGAGGTCACCACCGCGGGTGTGCGCGAGGAACTCCAGCGTCAGGGCGCCCGGCTACCCGAGCCCGTGCCCGTCTGACCGCCGGAAACGCGACCGGGAGCCCGCGGGCAACGATCGTCCGGCGGATCGTATCGAGGGGTTCGCGGGCTCCCGGTCGCCGGGAATTCCCGGATGACGGGTTCGCCTGTATCCGGTAGGTCGTACCGGACACCGGCGACCCAGGACGCACGCCGGGCGTCAGAACTGGATACGCAGATGGTCGGTGACCGGCCGGGCCTGGCAGCCCAGGATGTACCCGTTCTCTATGTCCTCGGGGTCGAGGATCTCGGCATTGTCCATCTCGACCTTGCCCTCGAGGACCGTGCAGGCGCAGGAGCCGCACTCGCCCTCCTGGCAGGAGTAGGGCACATCGATGCCCTTCGCCAGCATGATGTCGACCAGGGTCTGTTTCCGCGGCCAGCTCAGGTTGTGTGTCTCACCGTCCAGCTCGACCTCCACGGTCGCCGCTTCGGCGGCTTCCTCCGCGGAGATATCGGCCGGGGCGGTGTCGGCGAACGGGTCGCCGGCCAGCGAGTTGAAGACCTCGGCGTGGGTGCGATTGCGCGGGACGCCCAGCTGGGTGAGCGCGTCGTGCACGCCGTCCATGAAGGGCTTCGGACCGCACATGAAGGCCGCGTACTCGGTGTAGGGCCGCAGCAGTTCCGACAGCGCGGTCACGGTGGGCAGGCCCTGCAGGGTCTCCAGCCAGTGCACCACCACCAGCCGCTGCGGGTGCTTCTCGGCCAGTTCGCGCAGTTCGGTCGCGAAGATCACCGATTCGGCGTCGCGGTTGGCGTAGAGCAGCACGATCTTGCCGCTGCCCCGCGCCAGCGCGGATTTGAGGATGGACATCACCGGGGTGATACCGCTGCCGGCCGCGCAGAGCAGCAGGTCCTCGTCGAGATCCGCGGGGGTGAACACACCGGAGGGCGGCAGCACCTCGAGCTGGTCGCCCGGTTTGATGTTGTCGCACAGCCAGTTGGAGCCGTAGCCGTCCTTGGTGCGCTTCACTGTGACCTTGGGCAGGTCGTCGGTGAAGGGCGAACTCGCCAGCGAATAGCAGCGCGCCACCGATCCGGTGCGGTCGCTGGGGATACGCAGGGTGAGGAATTGGCCGGGCCGGTACGCGAACTTCTCCCGCGCCTGCTCGGGGACCTCGAAGACCAGCGAGCTCGCGTCGGTGGTTTCCGCGATGACCTGGGCGACCCGCAATACGACGGATCGCGAGCCATGGGGCACTTCGACGGTGGTCATCTCGTCCTCTCGAAACACTGGTTGCCGGTGGCTTCGAGCCTACGGCAAAACTAGAACGTGTTCCAATTTACCCTATGCCGGCGGATTGTTGGCGGACGAGCTGGCCCTCCAGGCCGGAGACCAGGACGCCCACGCCGAAATCGTAGGAATACTTGCCGCGCAGATCGGGCAGATATTCCATTGCGCGGGCCACTCGTTCCGGCATCACCACATCGGGCGGGGTGTCGAGGTTGCGTGGGTTCACCCGGCGGCGGCCGAACAGGTAGGTGTGGATAGTGGCGTAACCGGCCAGCACATTGCGGTCGTCGAACCCGGCCTCGTAGAGGATCTCCATGATCCCGGCGATCAGGTCGAGCTGTTTCCCGAGCATCTGCTCGATGAGCACATCGCCCAGGCCGGGGTGCCGGCGCAGCCGTTCGTCGATCTGGGCGAGCAGATCGACCAGGCGGTCCTGCCAGGGGCCCGAGTCGGGCGGCGGTTTGCGTACCCCGGTGAGCGCCGCGGTGGCCACCAGGTCCAGTAGCTCACGCTTGTCCGCGACGTAGTAGTACGGCGCCATGGGGGAGACGCCGAGTTCACGCGAGAGTCGTCGCATGGACAACTTCTCCACCCCGTCGGCACGTACCACCCGAAGTGCCGCCTCGACGATCTCGGTCTCCGAGAGGGTGCTGCCGTTACCGCCGCCACCCCCGCTCGTCTGCATTCGCACGACTCCCATTGCCACCTCTACACGTCGAGCGGCATCCGCTCGTCACGTTCTGTTCAGCTGCTCTGCCCCCGCAGTCTAGAGGTCGCGTTTCGGCGTGAGCGTGGACATTACCCGAAAACTGTTCCATTTTGTCAGTGGATGACGTTATGGTGTGACCGTGGTCGCACCGGGCGACCGCGGCGCCGGCATCGTGCCGGGGCTCACCGGCGGTACCCCAGCGGCGCCGCGAGCGGCGGGTCACCACGGCATCGAGCCGGCGCAGGCACCAATCTGTGGAGGTAGCCATGGCGGACAACCGTTCCTTCGGACCGGCCGGAACCGATCACCGCGGCCCGATCGCGACCGTCGACACCGACGCGGCCGACAATGCGCCGGTGATCGAGGAATCGCTGATCGAAGAGGTGTCCATCGACGGTATGTGCGGCGTCTACTGACCGGCGGGAGCCAACCATGCTCGATCTGGAAAACCGCTGGCAGTTGCACCCCCGAGTGGCGCTGCGACCGGAGCCCTTCGGTGCGCTGCTCTACCACTTCGGGACCCGCAAACTGTCGTTCCTGAAAAATCCGCGGATCGTCGAGATCGTGCGCTCCCTGCCCGGGCACAGCTCGGCCCGCGCGGCCGTCCGGGCCGCCGGGATCGAGGACTCGGCCGCCGCCCCGTACGTGCGGGCGCTGACCGAACTGGCCGATTCGCAGATGATCCAGCGGGCGCCGGAAACCGCGGTGCTCAGCGAGCCCGCGCCCTTCACCGGGGTAGGCCCGGCCGACCCGGCGGTCCGGCTGGTGGATCGTTTCGAATCGGGGCTGGCGGCGCCGATTTGCCTCACCTGGGAACTCACCTACGCGTGCAATCTCTCGTGTGTGCACTGTCTGTCCTCGTCCGGCCGGCGTGATCCCGGCGAACTCAGCACCGAACAGTGCAAGGCACTGATCGACGAATTCCAGCGGATGCAGGTGTTCTACGTGAACATCGGCGGCGGTGAACCCACCGTGCGTCCGGATTTCTGGGAACTGGTCGATTACGCGACCTCGCACCAGGTCGGGGTGAAATTCTCCACGAACGGTGTCCGGATCACGCCGGAGGTCGCGCAGCGGCTCGCCGCCAGCGATTACGTCGACGTCCAGATCTCGCTGGACGGCGCCGACGCCGAGGTGAACGACGCGGTCCGCGGACCGGGTAGCTATGCCACGGCGATCCGGGCGCTGGAAAATCTCGCGAACGCCGGGTTCCGGGACGCGAAATTGTCCGTGGTGGCCACCCGGCACAATATCGACCAGCTCGACCAGTTCAAGGAGATCGCGGACCGCTACGGCGCCACCCTGCGGCTCACCCGGCTCCGGCCGTCGGGTCGCGGCGCGGACGTCTGGGACGAACTGCATCCGCTTCCGGAACAGCAGCGCACGCTCTACGACTGGCTGGTCCGCAACGGCGAGGGTGTGCTGACCGGAGATTCGTTCTTCCACCTCTCCGCCTACGGTCAGGCGCTGCCCGGATTGAACATGTGCGGGGCCGGCCGGGTGGTGTGCCTGGTCGATCCGCTGGGTGACGTCTACGCCTGCCCGTTCGCCATCCACGAGAAATTCCATGCCGGGAACGTGGTCACCGACGGCGGTTTCGCCACGGTGTGGCGGGAATCCGCGCTGTTCGAGGAGTTGCGGGAGCCCAGCGGCGGCGGGGCCTGCGCCTCGTGCGCGCACTACGACTCCTGCCGTGGCGGGTGTATGGCGGCGAAGTTCTTCACCGGGCTGCCCGCCGACGGTCCGGACCCGGAATGCGTCCAGGGCTACGGGGAAGCGGCGCTGGCCGCCACCGGCCGGGTGATCCCGCGCCCGGCGGTGGACCATTCCCACAAGAGCACCCCGCGCCGATCGCGTTCGGGGGGTCCGGTTCCGCTGACGCTGCTGCCGCCGGCCCGGCGCCCGGCGCGTGCGTGCGACGAGAGTCCGCTCGTGTGAGGAACTTCCGGGAAGCCGCCCGGAGCGCCGATAGCCAGATCGTTGCTCCGGGCGGCTTTTCATACCCGTGCTACGGCGGTGGTGACCTATTTCATGTCCGCGCTCCCGGTGATTCCGGGAATTTCTCCGGCTCGAAACACTTTTTCCCGGACTGCTGATGTCTTGTATCGAATCGGCAGTTACCATCCGTGGAATGCGCAATGATCGCCTGCCCGACGGATTCGGGGTGCGGATCGACCCACGGGTACGCGCATACTCGGGGGGTCGAATCCTTATCGGAGGTTCACCTGCCCGGTTGCTGCGCTTGGCTCCCGAGGCCGCCGAAATGATCGGCGACGGCTATCTCGAGGTGAACAGCCCGCAATCGGCAGTGGTAGCCAGACGGCTACTGGATTCGGGGGTGGCCAATCCCCGGCCGCGGCTGCTGCCGTCGCCGGAGGATGTGACGATCATCGTCCCGCTGCACAACAACCCGGCCGGATTGGACCGGCTGCTGGCCGCGCTGCGCGGGCATACGGTCATCGTCGTCGACGACGGTTCCGACGACGAGGTGCGGATCGCCGACGAGCACACCGGTCGCTGCCGGGTGAAAGTGCTCCGGCACGAACGGCGCCGCGGCCCGGCCGCGGCCCGCAACACCGGCCTGCGGGCCGCGACGACCCAGTTCGTGGCCTTCCTCGACTCGGACGTGGTACCGCGCAGCGGCTGGCTCGAAGTGATGCTCGGCCATTTCAGCGACCCCCAGGTGGCGCTGGTGGCGCCCCGGATCGTGGCGCTGGATCCGGAGACCAATACGCTGGCCCGCTACGAGCACACCCGCTCCTCCCTGGACCTGGGCCGCCGCGAATCGGCAGTGCAATCACGCGGAGTGGTGTCCTATGTGCCCAGCGCGGCACTGCTGGTGCGCCGCTCGGTCCTGGAGGCCGAGGGCGGCTTCGACGAGACCATGCAGGTCGCCGAGGACGTGGATCTGTGCTGGCGCCTCGAACGCTCGGGCTGGCGGGCCCGCTACGAACCGGCCGCGCATGTGGCCCACGACCATCGGGTGTCGTTCCGGGACTGGTTCCGTCGCAAGATGTTCTACGGCACCGGCGCCGCGCCGCTCAGCGACCGCCACGCGGGGATGGTGTCGCCGCTGCAGGTACCGAAATGGACCGCGGCGGCGGCCCTGCTGCTGGCGACCCGGACCCGATGGGGCGTGCTCGGTGCGGGACTCACCTTGCTGCTGCCGCTGCGCCGGTTGCGTCGCGCGTTCGCCGGCGTCGACAACCCGACCGGAGTCGCGGCCATCTACGTGGCCCGCGGTTTCTTCGCCGGTCTGTGGCGCATCGCCTCGGCCATGTGCCGGCACTACTGGCCGATCACCCTGGCCGCCATGTTGTTCTCGCGCCGGATAAGGCAGATCGCACTGTCGCTGGCGCTGGCCGAGGGCGCCGTCGACTGGTACACCCATCGCGAGCCGGGCGGGCTGGATCCGCTGCGCTATATCGCGTTCCGGCGGATCGACGATATCGGCTACGGCACCGGTCTGTGGCTGGGCGCGATCCGGGCGGGTAGCCCCGCCGCCCTCAAACCGACCGCCCCGCCCCAGTAGTCCGCGCAGGTCACCCCGCATGGTGGACACGCTGATCATCGGCGCCGGCACCGCTGGATGTGTACTGGCCGCCAGGCTCAGCGAGGATCCGGGACATACCGTGCGGGTGGTGGAGGCGGGAGGCCACTGGGCGTCGGCCGACGACTTCCCCCCGGAACTCGCCGACAGTGCCGACCTGCCGCTCGGCGACCAGGCGGCCTGGCTGTGGCGGTACTCCGTGGATCTGGCGCCGGACCGGCCGGGCACCATCGTGCGCGGTCGCGGTATCGGCGGTTCGGGGTCGGTGAACGGGTCGTATTTCATCCGGGCCGCCGCGCGGGATTTCGCGGCGTGGAGCGGGGAAGTGGGTACTCGCTCATGGGATTTCGAGTCGGTGCTGCCGTATTTCCGCGCGCTGGAGAACGATCACGATTACGGCGATCACCCCGGCCACGGCCGGGCGGGACCGGTCCCAGTACGCCGGACGCATACGCCCACCCGATTGGTCGAGGAATTCGGCGCGGCCTGCCGGGCACTCGGATTCGGCGAGGTGGCGGACTGGAACGCGCTACCCGGCGGCCCCGAATCAGGTATCGGCCCGGTGCCGTGCACGGTCGGGCCGCCCGACGGTTCGGGCCGGCGTCATCGGATCGGGCCCGCGCATTCCTATCTGCTCCCGGCGCTGTCCCGGACCAATCTGACGGTGCAGGGCGAAACCTTGGTGACCCGGTTGCGTTTCCACGGCGACCGGGTGGTCGGCGCCGACTGCCTGCGTGGCGGCGAACCGGACACCATCCTGGCCGACCGGGTGGTGCTGTGCGCGGGCGCGATCGAATCGGCGGCACTGCTGCTGCGGTCCGGTATCGGACCGGCCGCAGAATCGGCGGCACTGGGTATCCCGGTGGTCGCCGACGCACCTGTCGGGCGCTGGCTCACCGACCACCCCGAAATCGGGCTCGACTACCGGCATCCGGCACCGGCGGGCCGGACAGTCCCGCTGGAATATGTCCTGGAGTTCGACGATATCGAGATCCGGCCCTATACGGTGGCGTTCACCCCGGGGGTCTGCCGGATGGGCGTGACTCTGATGCGGCCCACCAGCTCCGGCACCATCCGGCTGGCCGCGGCCGATCCGCTGGTCGCGCCGCGCATCGAGCACAGTTATCTCGGGAGCCGGGCCGATCGGACCCGGCTGCGCGAGGCGGTGGAACTGACCGCGCAGATCCTCGCCACCATGGCCGCCGAACCGGTGGGGGCCGCCGGCCCGGTCTCGGATCGGTGGCTGTACGACCGCCTCGGCACCTCGCAGCATCTCGGCGGCACCTGCCGGATGGGACGCACCGGCGATCCACGCGCGGTGGTCGACGAGCGGTTCCGGGTGCACGGCGTGAACGGGCTGTCCGTGGTGGACCTGTCCGTGGTCCCGGTACCGCTGAGCCGTGGCCCGCAGGCGACCGTGGTGCTGCTGGCGGAACGGGCCGCCGCCGAGTTGCGGTGAATGGCGACCCATCGCTCACCTGCCATCGCAGTGCCCAGCACCTTTCGTACCATCGAGCACTCGATGATGTGCTAACCGGTGGCGAACTCGCTCGGACCGACCGCCCGGCACCCCGGCAACCCTCGGAACTCCCACTGGCGCGGCCGTGGCCGGTGCGGTAGTTTCCACCGGTGCGATTCGCCGGTCGGTGATCACGACGGGCCGCTGTGGAGAGGTCCGGTCACTGCCCGGCGCCCGAGAGCGAATCGCCGCCACCGAGGTATGGCCGAACGCTATCGGCGTACCCCCACTGCCTGCGCCGGGACAACCGGTGTGGTAGGTGAGCTGTATCGGTCGGGGATACAGCTCACCGGGGTCGGTCCGGCGAAATATCAAGCGGCACCGTGCAATATTGCATCTCCATTTTCGACACCCCGGGCGGATCTCCCGGGAATCGGACCGCGAGCTTGTACTCTGGTCCCTCGGGTGGCCCGCTGCGGCAACGTGATCCGGCCACCCGGGAATCCGCACCCGGCGCCGGACACGGGGAAGGTACGGCGCCGGTGCGGAAGGCTCAGCGAACTCTCCGCGACCCGTCGGCGCCGACTTCGAGCGAACCCCGGCAGGGGTTCCTGGAATATGGTTGCGTGATCGGCCCGCGGTTACCGAACCCGGTACCCGGCCGGGATGGTCGGATGACCGACCCGTGACGGGTTTCAACTGCTCCAAGCGGACAAGATGTCGTCCGGTCCCCAGACCAGGTCGGAATCGCACCGGGCCGTTCCGGACCGCGATGCGATGACCAGGCCGGTCTTTCCTGGCTCGTAGTCCGGCATCTGCGATATCGATTTGTGCAAGGTGGCCATATCGTGGTCGTCGAACGGCGTGTCCAGCCATTTGACCGATCCCGCGAAGTACACGTTCCGGGCGATGGGCCCGCGGTCCGCGCCGACCAAGTCGATTTCGGGATCGAAGCGCCGGTTCCACCAGCCACCCACGGTCTCCACCTCCGGCCAGGGAAGTGCACCGGCGAGGGCGGCGAGCTCCAGCGACTCCCGGATCAGAGGCTCGATTGCCCGGCCGCGCCAGGTCGACCAGCGTCGCTGGATCAGCCGAAACGCGCTCTGGTACCGCCCCCGGCGGGAAAGTTCCTGCGCAGAACGCAGAACCGCCAGATAGAGCCGAAGGTTACTGTCGGCGACTCGGTACAGCGCGGGCTTGCCGGGTCTGGTGGACAGTGGCTCGTCGATGGCCAGGACTCGTTTGTCATCGGTGAGTCGTCGCAGGATCGGCGACAGGCTTCCGGATGCGATCGCGCCGGCGCGGCCGCCCGCGGTGGCCGCGATATTCGCGTGGGTTCGATCACCGCCGCCGACCGCTTCGAGTACGCGACGTGTTTGATCGGGAGATGGGAATTCGGCCAACAACGCGGATTCGGGCACGCTGAACAGTGGCGCCGCCGGATCCGCGGATTCCTGTTCCAGGAAGTCGAGGGGCGCGGTGCCGTGCGGCCAACTGCGCAGAATGCCCGGTAGGCCCCCGGTGATGAGGTGGGCGTCCAGAGCGTCCGCCGCGTCCAGCCCGGTGGCGGCGGCGATCTCGGCCGGGTCGAGCGGGCCCAGGGGCAGGTTGTCGGCGCGCCCGAAGAACGGCCGGTCATAGGCGGTGAGGCGCTCCATCATATGCAGATCGCTACCCAGGAGCAGTAGGAGCACCGGGCGCCGGGACAACAGCCGATCCCAGGCGGTTTGGAGCACGCCGTCGAAGCTCGCGTCCTGCTCCGCCAGCCAGGGCAGCTCATCGATCACCACCACCGCCGGACTCGACGGCAGCACCCCGGCCAGGATCCGGAATGCATCGGCCCACGAGCCGGCAAGTTCGGGAATCAGTGCGGGGTCGGCGACCAGCGACGACTCTCGCAATTCGAGCAGAAAGGCAGCCAGGGATTCGTTCGGTGCAGCGCCCTTGGTGGCCATGAAATAGACGTACGGCAATCTCGCGCGGTCGCAGAATTCCTGGACCAGCCGGGATTTGCCGACCTGGCGTCGGCCCCGGATGGCCACCGCGGACCCGGCGGCCGATTCGGCGACGCGCCGCAACCTGATATCGAGCGTCGCGAGCTCGTTCTGTCTGCCGACGAATCCGGACACCTGAACCGCCTCTCCGTGACTGCATCGGTAGCATTCATCTACGTAGATGTCTTCTACATAGATATTAGCTACTTGACGTCGGGTAATGGCGTGGTCCCGCCTCGTCACCGTCCCCCGAAACCCGACATGCTGATACCGCGGAGGAACGCCTTCTGGGCGACCGCGTAGACGATGACCAGCGGTAGCAGGATCAGCATGGACGCGGCCATCAACACCGGCCAATCCGAGACGTATTGGCCCTGCATCCACACCAGGCCCAGCGTGACGGTGGAGATCTCCCGGCGTTGGATCATCACCAGCGGCCACAGGAAATCGTTCCAGACACCGACCCAGGTGAGTACGGCGAGAACCATCACCGCCGGTTTGGCATTGGGCAGCAGGACCCGCCAGTAGATCTGCCACGGGGAGCAGCCGTCCAGGATGGCGGCCTCTTCGAGTTCGACGGGGAGGGTGCGGAAGAACTGCCGCATCAGGTAGGTGCCGAACGCACTGCCGAACAGTCCGGGCAGGATCAAGGCCCAGGGGGTGTCCGTCAAGCCCAGTACTCGGATGAGCAGGAACTGGGGCACCACGGTCACGGTCAGCGGGACCATGAGCGTGGCCAGATAGGCCACGAACAGGACATCGCGGCCGGGAAAGCGCAGCCGGGCGAACGCGTACCCGGCCAGTGAGCAGAAGAAGACCTGGCCGGCGGTGACACAGCCGGCGTAGAGGACGGTGTTGAGGAACATCCGGCCGAACGGCATCTCCTGGAAAACGGTGCGGTAGTTGGACCACTGCGGATCACGGGGGAGCAGGGCCGGGCTGGTCACCTCGGATTGTTTCTTCACCGAGCCCGCCAACGCCCACAGGACGGGCAGCAGAGCGCACCACGCCATCGCGATCAGCGCGAGGTAGAGCGAGGCGGCCCGGATACAGGCGCGGGTCTTCCAGCCCGGGTCCGCCATCACCGCTCCGGCGCGTTCTCGCGGGCGAACCACAATTGCCCGACGGTCAGCACCAGCAGGACCACGAAGATCAGCCAGGCGATGGCCGACGCGTAGCCGGCGTCACCGAACGCGAACGCGTTCTGGAAGATCATGATGCCGAATACATAGGTTCCTGTTTCCGGGCCGCCGTTGCCACCGGTGAGTACATAGATCTGGTCGAAGGCCTGTACCGAGTCGATGATCGAGACGACGAAGACGAAGGACAGCGCGCCCCGGGTCAGCGGCACGGTGATCGACACGAATCGCCGGACCGCACCGGCTCCGTCGATCCGCGCCGCTTCGTACAGGTCCTGCGGGACGCCCTGCATCGCGGCGAGCAGGACGACGGTGGCGAACGGAATGCTCTTCCATACGCTGACCATGCATACCGAGACCATCGCCCACCGAGGTTCGACCAGCCACGGAACAGGACCGATACCGAGCCCGCCGAGCATCGTATTGAGCAGCCCGTTGTTCGTGTCGAACACGAAACGCCAGATCACCGCCATCACCACGCTCGATATCGCCAGCGGCAGGAACATGACCGTCCGGAAGAGGCCGGTCCCCCTGACGCCCTGGTTCAGGGCCGCCGCGACGACAAGGCTTATCGACACGGTGGGGATCAGTGTGCCGAGGGTGTACACGATCGTGTTCCGCAACGCGATGGCGAACAGCGGATCCGCGGTGAGTAGCTCCCGGAAATTCCGCAGCCCGACGAACCGGAAGGGCCCGAACATATCCCACTCGTGGAAGCTCAGGTAGAGCGAGAAGCCCAGTGGAAAGATCAGGAAAACCGCCACCGCCAGCAGGTTCGGGGCGATGAACAGTCGTGCCGCCCGCGCCCGCCGCTGCGCCAGGTCCGAGCGGCGTCGCCCGGTGGCGGCCTCCGGTGCCGCCTTCTTCCCGATGCCGGTCTCGGTGGTGGTCATGGGTTGCGCAGTACCTCGTCGGCTTCGGGAGCGAGCCGGTCGGCCAAGGAGGTCGCCGGTGCGGCGCCGCGTAGGACGCGACCGATGTACCGGTCCATCAGCGCGTCGATTCGCGGCCACTGCACCGTGACCGGCAGCGGCGCGGAACGCGCCGGTCCGTCGACGAGTATGTCCAGATTGTGGATATCGCTGTGCGCCGCGGCGAACCCGGAAGATCGTACCGCGGGATTCCGGACCGGTACGAAAAGGCCGGTTTCGGCGATGACCGCCTGGCCGACGGGTCCGGCCGCGAATTTCAGGAACTCCCACGCCTGCTCCTTCCGGCGGCTGTCGGCGGAGATGGCCAGGCCCGTGGTGCCGATATTAGAGCGCGAACCGCCGCCCGCCGCCCCGGCCGGCAGGGCCGTGACATCGAAATCCAGGTCGTCGGCCTCGGAAAAGGTGCGGTACCGCCAGTGCCCGCCCATCGTCAGCGCGGCTCTGCCCTGCGTGAACAGGTCCATCGCCGAGATCGACTGCTGATCGGCCGGGCTCGGCGCCACGTGATACCTGTTGGCCAGGTCCGCATAGAACTGGACGCCTTCGATGAAGGCGTCGCCGGCGAAGTCGCATCGATCGGGGACGGTTCGCGGGCTCGCCCATTCGGCGCCGTTGTTGACGGCGAAGAGACCGGCGGAATAGTGCGGCACCCAGGTATCGACGAACCCCCACCGCCGGACTTCGCCGGACCGGTCACGTGCGGTGAGCGCGCGGCAGATATCGAGGAACTCGGTGAAGCTCCACGCGTCTTCCCACCGGCCGGGAAGCCGCAGCCCGGCCCGGTCGAACATGCGCCTGTTGCAGAACAGGAAGTTTCCCGACCACTGCTCCGGAAGCGCGTACTGCCCACCTTCGAAAGCGAAGGTGTCGTACAGCGCCGTGGTCCCGCTCGACCTCAGGTCGGCGGCGAAGGCCGGATCGCGGTCGAGCATGGTGTTCAGATCCAGCAGCACCCCCCGGTCGGCGAGACCGGCATAGGTCTGCTCCCACGCCATCAGCACATCGGGGCATTTGCCGCCCGCGCAGAAAGTCAACATCTGCTGCATCGGGTCCGGTCCGGACAGCAGGGTACGTACCCGGATATCCGGATTCCTGCGGGTGAATTCATCGATCACACGCTGCCGACCGTCGGCTTCGGCGGGATTGGCCTGGAAGAAGAATGTGAGTGCGTCACCGTCGTCGCCGCACCCTCCGAGTGCCGAAATCGCCAGCGCCGCGCCGACGCCACCGGCAGCGCGCAGGAATTCCCGCCGCCCGAGGGGTATTCCTCGCCCACTCACGCCGCCATCACCTCCCGTGTTCGCTCGCACGAAATCGTCCGAGCCCCGGACCTCGCGAATCGTGCATCGAACACCGGCTGCTGCCGCCCATTCCGTTTCCGGTGGACGACCAGGCAGGCCCGCTTCTGCGATTGTCCAACGTCGCCGTGTGAAACGACCCGAACGACTCACCCGCTTCTCGCGGGTTGTCCAGTGGCGAATTCAGACGACGCCACCTACTTCGCCGTACTCGAACGTGCCGCACTCGCCCTGGTCGAAACAGTCCTGCTGCCGGCGGTGCGGGGCGAGCGGGTACCCGGCGTGGTCTACGCCCGGGCCGCCGAGCACTACGACGACAAATCCCTGGCCAACCCCGCGATGATCATCGGCCAGGTGAACTTCTTCGTCCCTCATCGGGCAGCAACTGCCAGGCCGCGCCCCGGACGAGCAATGGGGCCCGGTGTCGGCCTGGGGAACGTAGTGGGCTGCCCGGCGGGACGAAACGTTCCATTTGTGGACGTGACGAGGACAGGGGCGCAGATCGCGGTGGTACAGATGCGCCTCCGTCGATCAGGGCAGCTCCCGGTCGCGGTGTGCGAGAGGATCCGGATCCGGCGCCGAAAAAGAGTTGCGTGGTGGCGGCTCCGGTGGGCACAGTGTCGGCTTGTGCCGGGGACCGAAGTCGGCGTGCGCCTGACCGGCGGTGCGGGAAAGGGCCATCGATGACACAGAATGCCGAAAGTCGCGTCGTCCAGGAGTTCTCGGTGGCCGACGCCGCGGCGGGGCCCTACGGCATCACCGCGGGTGCCGACGGCGCGCTCTGGATCACGCTGGTGCACAGCGGCGAGATCGCGCGCCTGACCGTCGACGGGGTGCTCGACCGCTGGTCGGCGGGCCCTACCGGATGTCGGCCGACCGTCATCGCCGCGGGCGCGGACGACGCCCTGTGGTTCGCCCGAACCGGTGACGATCACATCGGGCGTATCACCACCGGTGGGGTCGTGACAGCGTTCCGCCTATCGGAGGGCAACGGCCCGTTCGGGATCTGCGCCGGGCCGGACGAGGCCATGTGGTTCACCGAGATGAACACCGACCGCGTCGGCCGTATCACCCCCGACGGCCAGGTCACCCACGTCGACCTCCCTGTCCAGGGCGGCTTCCCGTCCATGATCACCCGCGGTCCGGACGGCGCACTGTGGTTCACCCTCAACCGAGCCAACGCCATCGGACGGATCGATCTCGACGGCAACATCACCCATTACCCGCTACCCGACCCGGGCGCACCCGTGGGCATCACCAGCGGACCCGACGCCGTCTGGTTCGTCGATATCGCCGCGGGCCGGATCGGCCGCATCGAGCCCGGTGGCGCGATGACGATGTTCCCGTTGCCCGACCCCGCGGCGAAACCCCACGCCATCACCGCGTCGGTGGCCGGTGACTGCTGGTTCACCGAATGGGGAGCCGACCGGATCGGACGGATCGATCCCGCCGGCGCCATCACCGAATACGACCTGCCCACCCCGGCATCCGAACCGCACGGCATCACCCTGGGTCCCGACGGCGCGGTGTGGACGGCACTGGAGATCGGAGCGGTCGCCCGCGTCGCGCGATGACGCGGGTGGTCAGATGAGGTTCTTCTGCTTCGCGATGCGGCGGCGGACGTCGGCCATCAGGGCGTGACTTCCGCCGTGCCGCAGGAAGCGGGGGATGAATCGGTTCACGAATCCGACGAAGAGGAAGAGGTTCTCGAATCGCCGCTGGTCGGCGTCGGTCCATTCCACCCGCATCTGCTCACGGAAGTAGGGACTCAGGAATCCGATGGTGAGGAATCGGAGCAGACCGCGGAAGGGTATGCGCAGATACCAGTGGATCATGCGCAGATTCAGCAGGTCGTCGAGGTAGGAGCGGACGAAGTCGTCGAGTACCGCCTGTTCGCAGGCGGTGTTCCAGTAGTCGTCGAATTCGGCCCGGGTGGCCGGCCACATATCCTCGGTGACCTGCAGCGTTGTGCCCAGGGAGGACGAAGACCGGTAGAACGCCTCGTTCTGTTCGGGGCTCATCCGGCCGGCGAGCAGCTGGTAGGTGTCCTCGAAGCCGATGTACAGGCAGGCCGCGACCCAGAGTTGGAGTTCGCGGTCGAAGGCGTTGTATTTCACCGGGGCGCCCGGGGCGGACCGTACCTGGCGATGGGCGCCGTTCACCGCTTCCCGGAAGGCCTTCTTCTCCTCCTCGTCGCCGAGGATGGCCACGGCCAGGTACTGGGTGGTGGTGCGGGCGCGTTTCCACGGCCGCTTCATCAGTGAACCCGATTCCACCTTGCTCTCGGCGACGCCGTAGCCGACGCCGGGACGCGCCATCTGCATGATGACGTTCGCGGCGGCGCCCGCGAACTGCCAGAAGTCCAGGGCATCGGTGAGTTTCAGCGGCCGTTTGGTGAAGGGACGATGGGTGGCGGCGATCCGGATGCGCGTCTGCTCGGTGGTCAGCCGCGGCTGATCGGCCGGCCCCGAAGCGGGTGCGGCGTCGGTTTGCCGGGAGTGTGCGGCGGCGGTCATGGGGGTCCTTCCATGGGTGTCCAGTGTGTTCTAAGTTACTCCAAATTCTTCCGACAGTCAGTTGGTATCACTGAACAGTCGCTAACTTATGTCTCATAGCCTGAGGTGTGAAACACGCCGAGAACAGGTGTCGAGCGGCGTTACCGGATCGGGAATCTTCCTCAAAAGCTTCCGTAGAGGACGGAATTCTGCGTAACATACCGGTCCGACCCGACCGTCTCAGACGTTCCCCCGCGGGGAGGGTGCGTCAGCGGCCGGTCAAGGAAGGAACGCACTATGCTCAAGCGGCTGGATCGACTGTTCAGCTACGAGATGAAGGTGTCCGAGTTTCTCGGGACCCTGATCATCCTCGGCATTCCCTACGGGCTCATCGGGATCGTCTGGACACTCACGCACACAGCGCATCTGCGTGAGATGCACGGTCTGGACGTGATCATCTCGTTCCTCGGTTCCATCGTGTGCTGGCCCGTGCTCACCTTCGCGAACGTGACGATGACCTGATGATGACGCTGGTATGGCTCATCGACATCCTGGTGATCGTCGTCAAGATCCTCGGTGGGCGGATGAAGGTGAATCCGATTCTGCGATTCGGTCTCTGGCTCGCGCTGCTCTGTGTCCTCGCCGCGGGATTCACTGTGGTGGGCGCCGGGTTCGTGCTGTTGCAGGAGTACCTGACCGGTGACCTCGAGACGAACGGCCCGGGCCTGCCATGGTGACCACCGGACCGGAGCAGCCGGCGCAGGGCACCGACCTCGAGCAGGCGGTCGACGACCTCAGAGGACTGTGGCGGCGGCATCCACAGCGTTCCCTGGAAACCCTCGGCCGGCAGGTGACCCTGGGGCGCGAGGCCGTGGTGGAGACCGTGAAAGCGATCCTGTCGAGGCGCTTCCCGTTCGAGGAGTTCGCCAAACAGTGCGCGTTCATGGCCAATGTGTCCGCCGCGCCCACCATCTTCGTCGCCATGCCCATCGCGGTGGTGGTCTCGATCCAGATCGGCGCGCTGGTGAACCAGGTCGGCGCCACCACCTTCATCGGCGCCGTGGCCGGCCTGGGCATCATCCGGCAGGGCGCGCCGCTGGTCACCTCGCTCATGATCGCGGGAGCGGTGGGTTCGGCCATCTGCGCCGATCTCGGTTCCCGCACCATCCGCGAGGAGATCGACGCCATGATGGTGATGGGGGTCAACCCTGTTCGCAGACTCGTGGCGCCACGGCTGGTGGCGGCCGTGGTGGTGAGCATGCTGTTGTGCGGGTTCATCGTGTTCGTCGGTTTCGCGACCGCCTATATGTTCAACGTCTACGCGCAGTCGGGGACGCCGGGCTCGTTCATCGGCTCGTTCGCCTCGTTCGCCGTCGCCAACGATATGGCGGTGGCGCTGGTGAAATCGGCGATCTTCGGGGTGCTGACCGCGATCATCGCCTGCGATATCGGATTACACGCCAAAGGCGGGCCCGGAGGTGTGGCCGACGCGGTGAACTCGGCGGTCGTCTCCTCGGCGCTCATGCTGTTCGCCACCAACATCATCATCACGCAGGTGTACAACACCGTCTTCCCGACGAAGGTGATCTGAGGTGGGCACTCCGTACACGCCACCGGCGCTCAAACCGGTCCGGATGGTGACCTCGGCGGCGGCGGTGCCCATCGCCGCCAACCGCCGTCTCGGTCACCAGGGCATCACTTTCGTGCAGGCGCTGGTCGCGATTCCGTTCGTGCTGAAGCACTATCGCAAGGAAGTGCTGCGGCTGACCGCCGACGTGGGCTGGGGCAACGGCTCGCTCGTCGTGGGCGGCGGAACGGTCGGGGTGGTGATCATCCTGTGTGGTTTCGGCGGGATCACCGTGGGAATGGAGGCCTTCAGCGCGTTGAACCTGCTGACCATGGGTCCGCTCACCGGGGCCATCTCCGGCTTCGCGACCACCCGGGAGTTAGCGCCGATTCTTGCCACGCTCGCGTTCGCGATCCAGGCTGGCTGCCGATTCACCGCGCAGCTGGGGTCCATGCGGATCGCCGAGGAGATCGACGCGCTGGAATCCATCGCCATCCGGCCCCTGCCGTATCTGGTGAGTACCCGGATGATCGCGGCCACCGTCACCATCATCCCGCTGTACAGCGTCGGACTGGCGGTCGCGTATCTGGCCACGAAACTGTCGGTGCTGCTGCTGGGCGGTACCTCGGCGGGTACCTACGACCACTACTTCTTCCAGTTCCTCATCGGACCGGACCTCTTCTTCTCGCTCCTCAAGGTCGTGGTGTTCGTCCTGCTGGCGACCTATATCCAGTGTTACTACGGATTCTTCGCCACCGGCGGGCCCGAAGGCGTGGGAGTGGCGGCCGGGCAGGCGATCAAGATGGTGATCGTCGTGATGGTGTTCGCGAACCTTTTCCTGACCTTGGCCATCTGGGGTATCGACCCCGGCTTCCGGATTTCGGGGTGACGCGGCGATGTTCATCGATCACAGCGGCCGCGGGCCGCGCCCGTGGCATATGACGGTGGCCGGTCTGGCGATGATCACGCTGGTGGCGGTGCTGCTGGGCCTACTCGGCCTGCGCTACACCGGCCGGTTCGAGGACCGGGTCCCGGTCGACGCCGTGCTCACCAGCACCGGTGACGGTTTGCCCGAACGTGCGGATGTGAAGTTCCGGGGCATGGTGGTGGGCGCGGTGACCGCCGTGGATGTGGTGGCCGCCGGACAACGGCAACAGGTCCGGATCGATCTGGACCCCCGGATCGCGCCGACCATTCCCGATACCGTGACCGCCCGGGTGATCCCGAACAACCTGTTCGGTGTCACCGGAATCGAACTCGTGGACAACGGTGCCGCGCCCGGCCGGCTGGCCGCGGGCGCGCAGATCCCGGAGGACACCAGCGCCGGCACGGTGCAGTTGCAGACGACACTCACCGTGCTGCGCAACGTGCTGGACAATATCCAGCCGGAGAAGCTCGGCCGGGTCCTGGCCACCTTCTCCGAAGCGCTGGACCCCGGCGCCCGGGCGCCCGGTTCGACGATCGAGCGGTTGGACAAATGGGTTACCGAGGTCCGGCATATCGAGGGGGTCGGCGATCTACTCGGTGATCTGGGCCGGGCCACCACGGCACTGAGCCAGTCCGCGCCCGAACTCGTCGGTGTGCTCTCGGAATCGGTGACCACCGCCCGCACCCTCACCGAACGCCGGGAAAACCTGATCACCATGCTCGCCAATGCCGGTGGCGCGGTGGATTCGGTGAACGAGCTGTTCGCCCGCAATCCCGACGCGGCCAAGGATCTGGTGCCCGGCCTCGACGGGCTCTTCGGGTCGCTGGCGCAGGACCCGGAGGCGATCCCCACCGCGGTGGCCAACCTCAACGCGGCCCTGGGGAAGCTCTCGGGAGCGTTCGGCTGGGGTGCGCAACGGCAGATGCGCTGGAGCCTGGACGTATCGTTCACGCCGTTCCAGCAGTACACGGCGAAGGATTGCCCGCGCTACGGCGAGATGGCCGGCCCGCGCTGTGGCGGTCCCTCGGTGCCGCAGGTCGCGCCGCCGCAGGAGTATCCGCCGACGCTGCTGCCCGGCTGGGTCGAGGGGGCGGGACCGAAACCGCAACCGCAGATTCCGGGGATACCCGCGCCGGCGCAGGCTCCCGCCGTGCCGCTGCTGCCCGGGCTCCCGGCGCTACCCGGTCTGCCCGTCATCCCAGGGATCACCACGCCGCTGTTTCCCACCGGCCCGGTGCCCGGCCAACCGGCGGTGCCCGGCCAACCGGCGGTGCCCGGCCAACCGGCGGTGCCCGGCCAACCGGCGGTGCCCGGCCAACCGGCGGTGCCCGGCCAACCGGCGGTGCCCGGCCAACCGGCTCCTGCCGGGGCGCCGATCGCGCAGTTGCGCGGTCACGCCGCCGTCGCCGCGCTGCTCGGCAGACAACCCACCGCGGCCGAACTGCTGCTGCTCACACCCGTGCTGGCGGGCGGCACGATCGATGTCTACTCCGACGGGGAGGCCTGATGCGCCTGGCGCGGACAATTGCCGGTTTCAGTATCTTCGCCGTGGTCGCGATCGTGCTGACGTTCACCATCTGGTCCACGCTGCAACGGTCGGTGCCGGGGGAGACCGAGACCTATTCGGCCACCTTCACCGATGTGATGGGGGTGCGGGTCGGTGACGACGTGCGCATGGCCGGGGTGCGGGTGGGCCGGGTCGACGCGATCGAATTCGAAGACGATTACAAGGCCCGGCTGGTCCTGCGCGTCGAGGCCAGGCAGCGGCTCACCGATACCACCAAAGCGCTGGTGCGGTACCAGAACCTGATCGGCCAGCGCTATATCGCGCTGCTGCCGGGGCAGGAGAGAGGCGCCGAGATACCGGCCGGTTCGCATATCCCGGTCGAGCGCACCGAACCGTCCTTCGATGTGTCGGCGCTGCTGTCCGGGTTCGAACCGCTGTTCAGCGTCCTCCAGCCCGACCAGGTCAATTCCCTGTCGGACACCTTGATCCAGGCCCTTCAGGGTGACGGTGTCTCGCTGAGCGCCCTGATCACCCAGGCGGCCGAACTGGCGAACACCTTCGGTCAGCGCGACGAGATCCTCGGCGCGGTGATCACCAATCTCAGCAGTGTGATCGCCGGGCTGGCCAATCGCAGCCAGGAGTTGGAGACACTGATCACCCAGACGAGAGGCCTGATGGACGCGCTGTATGCCGAGGGCGAGACGCTGAAGAGTTCGGTCGATCAGGTGGCGTACTCCACCGATTCGCTGACCGCGCTGATCGGCTCGGTCAAACCCGATATCGCCTCCGCCCAGGACCAGGCGACCACCGCGGTGGAACTGCTGCTGTTCAACGGAGCCGCCCTGGATCAGGCCGCGGTCGAACTGCCGAACGTACTCAACGGCCTGGCCCGCTTCACCGGCTACGGTGCCTACGGCAATGCCTATATCTGCAATCTGGACGTCTCGCTGTGGGGAGTTCTGCTGCCGCCGGGCCTGTTCTCCCAGATCGGTGGCGATTCGCAGACGGAGGTGTGCCGCTGATGCCCCGGTTGCGTCGTCCGGCCTTCGCGAAGAACCGGTTCCTGTGGCAGGGGTTGCTCGCCGCGGCGGCGGTGGCCGCGCTGGTCGTCGGCTCGAGTGTGCTCTCCCAACTTCGGCTCGGCGACAAGACCGTGACCGCGGAATTCGCGCAGGCGGCCGGAATGCGCGCGGGCGCGACGGTGGACGTCTCCGGGATCGAGGTCGGCGAGGTGCGTTCGGTGCGCCTGGCCGGCGACAGGGTCGAGGTCGTGATGAAGATCAGCCGCGATATCCGGGTGGCCACCGATGCGCGTGCAGCGATAAAGATGTCGACCATTCTCGGCCGCATGCATATCGAACTGGTGCCCGGTTCGGGAGAGGAATCGGCGGACGGCCGCATCCCGCTGGCCAACACTTCGGTTCCGTACAACCTGGCCAAGGTCATCCAGGATCCGAAGTACACCTCGTCGTTCGAGCGGATCGAGCGCATCGATCCGGACAAACTGCGGCAGGCGCTGGACGTCTTCTCCCAGCAGATGGGTGATTCCCCGGAACTCGCGGTGACCGCGCTGGATTCGATCGGTGCGCTGGCGAAGGTGATCAATGCCCGGCGCGACGAGGTGGACACTCTGCTGCAGAGCATGGATCAGGTCTCCCAGCTGGTCGCCGACAATCAGAACAGTGTGCTGATGCTGCTCACCCGCGGGGAGGCGATCGGTAACGCGGTGGCCCTGCGCCAGGACCTGCTGCGCCGGTTACTGGACAATGTCGCCGCGCTGTCGGGTCTGCTGCGCGATATGGGTCTGGAGAACAACGGGCAGCTCGGCCCGCTGATCCAGAATCTGAACACGATGACCCAGGGCCTGGAGAAGAACCGGGACAATCTGGACCGGCTCTACGAGATCCTGCCGGTGTCGCTGCGGCAGTTCAACAATGTGATCGGCAACGGGCCCTACGCCGATGTGTGGGCGCCCTGGTTCCTGCCGGACAACTGGCTGTGTTTCGCACAGGTCGTACAGGGGTGTGGAAAGTGAACCTACGCATATTCGCGCGGGTGCTCGCGGCCGGTGTCGCCGGACTGTGCGCGGCGGGCTGCTCGGTGCTGCCCGACAGTATCGCGGGACTACCGGAACAGTATCTGGGCGAGCACGTCCGGATCAGCGCCGATTTCGAGAACGTGGCCGGCCTGTACGCCGGGAACGAGGTCGCGGTGCTCGGGGTACCGGTCGGCCGGGTCGAGACGGTGACACCGCGCGGCAGTTACGTCGAGGTCACCATGGCCCTGGACAAGAACGTCGACGTGCCCGCCGATGCCATGGCCGCGCTCATCTCGCCGCAGCTGATCACCAACCGGCACGTCGAACTGGCTCCCGCTTACAGCGGTACCGGCCCGAAACTCGTCGACGGGGCGCATATTCCGCTGGAACGCACCCGGGTCCCGGTGGAACTGGACCGCATCCTGGACAATTTCGACCAGCTCGGCGCCGCGCTCAAAGGCGACAGCGAGGCCGGGCCGCTGGCCAGCCGGGTGCTGTTCCCACTGCTCGAGGGTAACGGCGATCGGTTGCGCGAAACCCTCGACAACCTGTCGGCCGCCTTCGAGGTGACCTTCGCCAACAAGGACCAGATCGCCAACACCATCATCGAACTGAACGAGATCACCCAGGTCGTCGCCCAGAACGATCAGACCGTGCGCGATTTCAGTGCCCGGCTGACCGAACTGCTACAGCTGATGGGGGATCAGTCGCCGGGCCTGCACGCGGTGCTGATCCAGCTGAACGATTTCGTGAACAACACCTCGACGCTGGTCGGGGAGAACCGCGACCAGCTCGCCGGGGCGTTGCAACGGTTCGTCACCATCACCGCGCAGATGCGGGCCAATGCCCGCGGCCTGACCGAACTGGTGGACGTGGGACCGCTGTTCTTCGAGAACCTCGCCAACGGCGTGAGCCACGAACACCAGGCCTTCCGGGTGCACGCGTTGCTGGACAAGGCACTGCTCGACAACGAGGTGCTGTCCACCTTCTGCGAGCGGGTGCAGATGCGCTCCGACGGTTGCCGCACCGGCCGGATCCAGGATTTCGGACCGGATTTCGGGATCACCGCCGCGCTGCTGGGGATGACGCAATGAAGAGGATGCACGCAAGGTTGGCGGTTCTGCTGACCGCGGCGGTGCTGGCGGTACCGGGGTGCGGGGCGCTGACGGTGCAGAACGTGCCGATGCCGGAACCGGGTATCGGCGGGCCGGGATACACCTTGCGTGTGCGGTTCGCCGACGCGCTCAACCTGCCCGACCGCGCTCACGTGAAGATCGGCGGCACCGATATCGGGGTGGTCACCGATATCTCCACCACCGATTTCATCGCCGATGTGGACATGCTCATCCGCGAGGACATCCGGTTACCGCGCGGGACCACCGCGGAACTGCGGCAGGGGACGCCGCTCGGCGATATCTTCGTCGCCCTGACCCTGCCCCGGGAGGAACCCGGCGCGGTGCTGCTGGGCGAAGGCGATGTGATCGATACCGATCACACCGGCGCCGGCGCCTCGGTGGAAGAACTCATGATGTCGGTATCGCTGCTGCTCAACGGTGGCGGGTTGAACCAGGCGGCGCGGATCACCGCCGAAATGGATTCGATGTTCGCCGGGCGCGCCCCGCAGCTGGGCCATCTGATCACCGAGATGACCCAGGTGCTGAGCGCGCTGAATGCCCGGACCGCCGATATCGACAGTGTGCTGCACGGGGTCGATACGCTCACCGGCGAACTCGCGGCGCGTAAACAGGAATTGGGGATGGCCGCGGACACCTTCCCCGATCTGCTGGGGCTGGTGGCGGAGAACAACCGGGACATCACCTCGCTGATCCAGAAGATCTCGGTGACCATGTCGGCGCTGGGCGATTTCAGCGATACCACCGGCCCGGAATTCGTCAGCCTGTTCGACAGCATCCGGCGGCTCATGGGTGGTTTCACGGCGATGGGCGACAATCTGCGACAGACGCTCGACGGCCTGCACGCGCTGTACCCGTCCCTGGAACAGTCCTTCGAGGGCCCGACCCTGGCCGTCGCGGCCCGGGTCTCCTACCTGAGCGTCGGCGCGCTGACCGATCCGTCGCGCAGCCGGCTGCCGGACGGGTCGGATGTGCCGGCCTTCATCGGCAGCCTCGCACAGGTGCTGCAGAAGATCCAGGGCCGGCTGGCCAGTCCGCCGCAGCCCGGTCCGGCGCCGCAGGAGGGCCCGCGATGAACATTCCGTTGTGGAACTGGCTGGTCCGGCATCGGGTCGGCGTGGCCAATCTCGGCCTGGTCGTGGTGCTGGTCGTGGGGTGCGGGTATCTGGGCGCCGAGGTGCTGCGGATCAATCTGCTGCCCGGCAGCACCTACCGGGTGACGGTCGAACTGGCCGGGTCCGGCGGGTTGCTCGCGGACAACGATGTCAATTTCCGCGGCTCCCGCGTGGGGCGGGTCGCCGATGTCCGGGTTTCGGAGACCGGGATCGAGGCCGTCGCCGAAATCGATTCCGCGGTAGATATTCCGGTGGGCGGCACCGTGGTGGTCGGGCGGCTCTCGGCGGTGGGCGAGCAGTACCTGGACTTCCGGCCCGACGCCGATACCGGCCCCTACCTGCGCGACGGTGACCGGGTCGAGGTGGCGCGCACCCGGATCCCGGTGACCACCCATTCGCTGCTGTCGAATATGAGCGCGATGATCAGCGGACTCAATCCCGAGCGGCTCACGGTGATCGTCGACGAACTGGACAAGGCGCTGGCCGGGGGACCGGACCGGTTGCGCAATATGATCTCCGGGATCAGTCGCGCCATGGCGGGGCTGGAGGGTCTGCTGCCGCAGACGCGGCAGCTCATCGAGAACCTCACCGTGATCGCCGATACCACGCAGTACGCCCAACCCGACCTCGGGACCCTGACCGGTTCCGCCGGGGCGCTTTTCCAGCAGCTCACCGCGGCCGACCAGGAAGTGCGGCGGTTGCTGGACCTCACGCCCGGGCAGCTGGCCACCCTGGGCGGGTTCGTCACCGAGACCACGGACCCGATCACGAATCTGGTCACCAACTTCGTGGCCATCACCCGGGCCGCGAAACTGCGGCAACCGGCGATCGCGGCGCTGTTCCCGGCCCTGCGGGCGGGTACCGCGGCGTTGAACGTGCCGGTACACGACGGGATCTTCCATACGCTGGTGGACATCTGGCCGCGGCCCACCTGCGAATACAACACCATTCCGCTGGTCCCGACCGAGCGCACGGCCGATACCAGGGTGCGTTTGTACAACTACTGTGTGACCGATGATCCGGCGTTGCAGGTGCGTGGTTCGGCCAACGCGCCCCGGCCGAACGTGCCCGACAACACCGCCGGACCACCGCCCGGCGTCAGCGGTGACGAACTGTCCCGCCCGATTCCGGGCCGTTGAGGAGTAGACGAGCATGAGTAAGGACAAGTCCGTGGAGAACGGCACCGGGGATACGACGGACTCCGCGGCGGTGACGGGGGACGCCGCGTCGCCCGGCACTGCGGACGCCACACCCGCCGTGGACGGGAAACCCGCCGCGGCTCCGGTGCCGGGCGGTGGTGCGGACCGGTTGCGGAAGGACGTCGGCGGGCAGTCGGCCGACGCGGGCACCGATGCGGGTACGCGGACGTCGCGCGCCGCGGTCGGGATCACCGCCCCGATGATCGCCGTTCTCGTCGCGGCCGCGATCCTGCTGCTGGGCGCGGTGGGGGTGGCCGGCTACCTGTATGTGCGGGAACAGGACAAATCCGAAACACTGGCCGCGTACGAGGACGCGCGGCAGGCGGCCTGCCGTTACGCTCCGGTGCTCGCCAACTACGACGCGAAGAATCTGGACCCGTACTTCGCGGCCGTGGCGGCGGGCGCCACCGGTGACTGGAAGAAGGAGTTCGAGACCACCACCGTGGAACTGCGGGAGGCGCTCGTCGCGGGGCAGGTGGTCTCCACCGCCGGAGATATCCAGTGCGCGGTGAAAACGGCCGACGCGGAGTCGGCCGAGACCGTGGTGGTGATCGGCCAGACCATCACCAGCCTGGGCACGCGGGGACAGCCCGCGCCGGGGCAGCTGAGCATGGTGATGCGGATGCAGAAGATCGACGGGCACTGGCTGGTCGATCAGATGATCACCCCGCTCGCCCCCGGCCCGGCCTCGTGACCGCGGGACCTGCGCTAGTGGGCGGGCCGGCCGTACAGAACCGTCTGCATGAGCAGCGCGACCCGCTCCTGGGAGGCGGTCGCGACCGTCCCGAGCGCGCGGCCCAGGTCGACGACGAGGGCGAAAGCCGCGTGGACGAGGAAACGCGCCTGCGGACCGGAGAGTTCGGGGCGCACCTGCCGGACCAGCCGCGCCCATTCCTCCACGCTCAATCGCTGCACATTGCGCAGCGCGGCCCGCTCCTCGGCGGGTACGTGCTGGAACTCGGTGTAGTAGACGAAGGTGAGTTCCCGTTCGGCGAACGAACCCTCGACGTACTGGTGGATCAGTGAATCCAGTGCCTCACGGGGTCCGGCGGCCCCGGCCACCGCGGGGCCGATCGCGCTGGACACCCGCTCGGCGGCGCGCCGGAAGGCGGCGGCCAGCAGATCGCTCTTACCACGGTAGAAGCGGTATACCGCGGACGCCGCGGACAGGCCCGCCGCGGTGGCGATGTCCTCCACGCTCACATTCGGGTACCCGCGGGCGTGGAAGAGTTCCACCCCCTTGCGGAGCAGCAGTTCATGCTTGAACGATTCCGGGATCTCCACCGGGCGGGCGGGTTCGACGTCCCCGGGCTCCGGGAGGGAGACCGCCGCCAGGTCCATGGCAGTGGAGACGAGGAGCGCGACAAGGGCTTTCGTGGGTAGCGTCGCGTGGTGATCGGCAATGCTCGTGATCACCGACAACAGGGCCACCACCAGCACCTGGCGATCCTGACCGCGCAGTTGCGGACGGTAGGCGGCGAGCTGGGTACCCAGCGCCTCCAGCACCGCGTTCTGCTGGCCGTCCCGGATCTCGCGGTCCGCCGGTTCCAGGTAGCGGCCTTCCCAGCGCACCAGCGCCACGCTGGCCCGGTTGGCCACCGTGACCGCGCTGAGTGCTTCCAGCACCGTCCGCAACCGCTGCTCGGGCGGGGCCGCCGCGGCCTCGGCGTCGAGCCGTACCGATTCGGCCATGGCCTGACCGACCCGTAGCGATTCCTCCTGGAACAGTGCGTACTTACTGGGGTAGTGGCGGTACAGGGCGGCGGAACTGATCCCGAGCCCGCCGGCGATGTCCTCCATGCTCACGCCGTGATACCCCAGCGACCCGAACGCGCTGGCCGCGGCCGCCGCGATCTGGGCGCGCCGATTCTTGGGCCGGCGCCGCACGGGACGAGCCGCCGCGGCACTCTCCTTCTCACCGGTGGCGGCGTCGCTGCCCGGATCGTCGCGACCGTTCGCGCGCACCGCCGGCGCGGACGACCGGACCCGGCGATTGTCGACGCTCATTCCGTAATCCTATCGTCGGGTAACCAGCGACAATGCCACGCACCCCGCGCAGGGCCGTTTCCGGGCGGCCGGCGCGCGGCACGGCCCGGGTTTCCGGCTCGTCACCGGGGTAGCCGCGGGGCCGGGGGCACGAGGACTCCCCCCGCGGGGAGAACACAACCATGGCACAGACCGTCGTCCCCGAGCTCCCGATACGGAGTATCGCAGTGTTCGAAGTGACCGGCGATTCCGGACCGGAGGCATAGCCGGCCCGGAGTGCGCGCCGAAACGTGTCCACTGACCGGGAACGCGACTGGGGCGACCCGGTGCCCCAGGTCACTATCGGCGCAGTCACACAACTCCGCTCCGAACATGGAGGTTCCGATGCCGGCTCTTGGACCGAACGGGCGACCCCAGCACGGTACAGACGAATACAGGCAGATCGAGGCGGCCGCGGCCCCGACCCGGTTCGCGCGCGGCTGGCACTGCCTGGGCCTGGCGAAATCGTTCCGGGACGGGCAACCGCACGAGGTCAAGGCCTTCGGTACCACGCTGGTGGTGTTCCGGTCCGAGACCGACGACACTCTGCACGTACTCGACGCGTACTGCCGGCACATGGGCGGCAATCTGGCCCACGGGTCGGTCAAAGGCGATTCCATCGCCTGCCCGTTCCACGACTGGCGCTGGGGCGGTAACGGTAAGTGCACCGGGATCCCGTACGCCCGGCGGGTACCGCCGCTGGCCCGCACCCGGGCCTGGCCCACGCTGGAACGCAACGGTCAGCTGTTCGTCTGGAACGACCCGCAGGGCAGTAAACCCACCGATGAGGTGACCATCCCGCAGATCGAGGGCTACGACACCCCGGAGTGGACCGACTGGACGTGGAACACCCTGCTGGTCGAAGGGTCGAACTGCCGCGAGATCGTGGACAACGTCGTCGATATGGCGCACTTCTTCTACGTCCACTACTCCTTCCCGCGTTACTTCAAGAACGTCTTCGAAGGGCATGTGGCGACCCAGTACATGCGGTCCACCCCGCGCGGCGATATCAATGTCGGCACCAACTACGACGATCCGGATTCCTCGCTGCGCTCGGACGCCTCGTACTTCGGCCCGTCCTACATGATCGACTGGCTGTGGAACGAGGCGCAGGGCATGACGATCGAGACGGTGCTGATCAACTGCCATTATCCCGTCACGTCGAATTCGTTCGTGCTGCAGTACGGCGCGATGGTGAAGAAACCCCAGGGCATGTCGGACGCCGATGCCGAGGCGATGGCGGCGCAGTTCGCGCGCGGTGTCGAGGTGGGTTTCGAACAGGACGTGAAGATCTGGAAGAACAAGGCGCCCATCGACAATCCGCTGCTCTCCGAGGAGGACGGGCCGGTGTACCAGCTGCGCCGCTGGTACCAGCAGTTCTACGTGGATGTCGAGGACATCACCGAGGACATGACCAAACGGTTCGAATTCGAGATCGATACCGAACGCGCCGTCACCAGCTGGGAGGCGGAGGTCGCCGACAACATCGCCCGCGGCGCGGTACTCGACACCACCACCTGACCCGAACATCCCTCGTGCGCGCCGGGTGAGTACCCGGCGCGCGTTACCTAGGAAACCCATCATGACCAGAGTTCTCGACAATCTCGCGGCGATCGCCGATCAGCTGCGCGACCAGGCGCCGGAAGCCGAACGGCTCGGCCGGCTGCCGGATTCGACCGCGAAACTGCTGAAATCGGCCGGTCCCATCCGGCTGCTGCAGCCGAAGAAGTACGGTGGATTCGAGGCCCACCCGCGGGAGTTCGCCGAATCGGTGATGTCCGCGGCGGCGCTGGACCCGGCCACCGGCTGGATCTGCGGCATCGTCGGGGTCCATCCCTGGCAGCTCGCCTTCGCCGATCCACGGGTGCAGGAAGAAGTATGGGGCGCCGACCACGACACCTGGATGGCGTCGCCCTACGCGCCCACCGGTATCGCCCGCCCGGTGGACGGCGGCTATATCTTCAACGGCCGCTGGCAGTTCAGTTCCGGCACCGATCACTGCGACTGGATCTTCCTCGGCGCCATGCTCGGCGACGCGCAGGGCGGTATCGCGGATCCGCCGACGATGCTGCACATGATCCTGCCCCGCGCCGACTACGAGATCGTCGAGGATTCGTGGAACGTGGTCGGCCTGAAGGGCACCGGTTCCAAGGACATCATCGTGAAAGACGCGTTCGTGCCGTCGTACCGGGTGATGAACGGGGATCACGTCATCGACGGCACCGCTCAGCGCGAATACGGAGTCACCGAGACGCTGTACAAGATGCCGTGGTCGACGATGTTCCCGCTGGGTATCAGCGCGGCCGTTATCGGCATCGCGGAGGGCGCGCTGGCCGCGCACCTGGACTATCAGCGCGGCCGGGTGGGCGCGCAGGGGACGGCGGTCAAGGACGACCCGTACGTGCTGTTCGCGATCAGCGAGGCCGCCGCCGATATCAATGCCGCGCGCCAGGAACTGCTGGCCAATGTGGACCGGATCTGGGGCATCGTCGAATCCGGCGGCGAAGTGGATTTCGCGCTCCGCGCGGCCGGGCGCCGCACCCAGGTGCGGGCCGCCTGGCGGGCGGTGATGGCGGTGGACCAGATCTTCGCCCGGTCGGGCGGTAACGCGCTGCGGATGGACAAACCGCTACAACGGTACTGGCGCGACGCCCACGCCGGCCTCAACCACGCCATCCACGTACCGAGCACCGTGTACCACGCCTCGGCGCTGAGCTCCATGGGATTCGATCCGGCCGAGCATCTGCGCTCGATGATCTGACCGACCGGGGACGAGAGGAACGACAATGACCGATATCAAGAGCCTCGGCTACGTACAGATCCAGACCACGGATATGGCGCGCTGGCGGCAGTTCGCCTTCGACGTGCTCGGCTTCGCGGAGGGCTCGGGACCCGACGAGAACGCGCTCTACCTGCGCATGGACGAACGAGCCGCGCGGATCGTGGTGGTCGCCGGGGAGTCCGACGAGGTGGTGCGGATCGGCTGGGAGGTCCGGGACCACGCGGCGCTGCGCCGGGTGCGGGAGACCGTGTCGAAGGCGGGCATCACGGTGGAGTCGCTGTCGCAGGCCGACGCCGACGCCCGCCGGGTGGAGGAGGCCATCACCTTCACCGACCCCACCGGCGCCACGCTGGAGGTATTCCACGGCCCGGTGCTCGACCACAGCCCGGTGGTGACCCCGTTCGGCGCCCGGTTCGTCACCGGCGCCCAAGGCCTGGGTCATGTGGTGCTGCCGACCATGGACCTGAACGGTGCGTTCGAGTTCTACACCGAGGTCCTCGGCTTCCTGCCTCGCGGCGCGTTCCGGGTGCCGGCGCCGCCGGAGTTCGGGCCGGTGCGTATCCGCTTCCTGGGTGTGAACGAACGCCACCACAGCCTGGCGCTGTGCCCCGCACCGCACGGCGGCGCCCCCGGGCTGGTGCACATCATGGTGGAGGTCGATTCGCTCGACGCGGTGGGCCAGGCGCTGGACCGGGTGGCGAAGGACGGGTTCTCGGTGTCCTCGACGCTGGGCCGGCATACCAACGACAAGATGGTGTCGTTCTATGTGCGCGCCCCCGGCGGCTGGGATATCGAGTTCGGGACCGCCGGGATGAAGGTCGACGAGAAGTACTACACCGCGGAGGAGATCACCGCGGACAGCTACTGGGGCCACGACTGGTCCGGAAGCGAACCACTGGCAGCGATGTAAGCACGGCGCCGAAAGAGCCGAGGCCCCGGACGGGCCTCGGCTCTTTGCGCGTCTTGTGAGACCGGCGAACGGAACGTCCCGGTCGGCCCTCTGTGCACACGGTTGAAGCGGCCTCCCGGGCCGGGCGTACCGCCCGGTTCGGGAGGCCGTTCGTGATTTTCGGCCAACCTTTGCGATTCGTGTGACAGCTGCCACAAGGGAATGCTACTAATAGGAATATGCCTATTCGGCATATTCGATTGGGCATCAGCTCGTAGACCCAATGGAGGGCTCATGACTATCCAGGCCGACGCCGCCGCCACCCCGAGCGCTGTGCTCGACCGCGTATCGCTGGTTCTCGACGCGTTCGAGGGACCCGGGCGTCTCACACTCGCGCAGATCGTGCGCCGCACCGGGCTACCCCGGTCCTCGGCGCACCGCATCCTGGAGCGGCTGGTCCAGCTGCGCTGGCTGCGGCGCGACGGCCGGGACTACGAACTGGGCCTGCGGCTGATGGAACTGGGCTCGCTGGCCGTGCACCAGGACCGGCTGCACCGCGCCGCCGTACCCTTCCTGCACGAACTGCACCGAACCACCGGATACGTGGTGCACCTGGCCGTGCTCGACGGCACGGACGTGGTGTACCTGGACAAGGTCGGCGGACGGCTGGCGGGCGCGGTACCGACCCGGGTCGGGGGGCGCCAGCCCGCGCATTGTACGGCGGTGGGCAAAGCCATCCTCGCCTACGCCGACGGTGAGCGCGGCAATGTGTTCGGCGCCGGACCCGTGCGGCCGAAGACGCGATACTCCATCGCCACCGCCGCGCAGCTGCGGGCCGAGCTGGCCAAGGTCCGCGCACACGGTATCGCCTTCGAACGCGAGGAATCACTGGCCGGATTCGGATGCGTGGCGGCCCCGGTCGGGGAGATCGGACAGGCGGTGGCCGCGGTATCGATCTGCGGACCGGTGGACCGGATGAGCTTCGATCACCGAGCGGCCGCGCCGGTGCGGATGACCGCGCTGGGGATCTGGCGCAATGTCGAGGACGGCCGGGTCCGGGTGCACCCCACGCTGCAACAGGCGCGTCCCCTGGGAACGGTGCCGCGGCCCCGGGCGGCGGCGGCCCTGCAGTACGTCTGACCGGTAACGGAGACGTGCCCGTTCAGCTACCGGCCTGACGGCGATCACCCAGCCTGCGCATCAGCGCGACCAGGCTCAGACCGAACGCGGGCGCCATATCGACGCCGCGAACCAGCGCACCGCGCCAGCGAGGCATCACGCGGAAGATCTGGCGGCTGTCCATCAACGCCATACCCGCGCGGGCGACGGCGTCCTCGTCCATCGGCTTCGGCCCGGCGAACAGCAGCGCCGCGCCGGGGTCCGCCGCCCTGTCGGTCACCATATGGGTGCCGACCACATCGGGGCACAGGGCGCGGACCCGGATAGGTAGCCCGGCGTGCCGGAGGTCGCCCTGTACAGAGGTCGTATAGGACAGGACGGCCGCCTTGGTCGCGGCGTACAGCGCGAGACCCGGTACCGGTGTGAGCGCCGAGAGCGACGCGATATTCAACACGACCCCGCCCGCCTGCCCCATCTGCGCGATCGCGGCCGCGGTCCCCGCCACGACACCGCGGATGTTCACGTCCAGGATGGTGGCGATCTCCTCGTCCGGATGGGTCCAGGCGTCGCCCGCGAACAGCACTCCGGCATTGTTCACCCACACCGCCGGACGCCCCAGTGCCGCGGCCTTTTCGGCGACCTCGCGGTGGGAAGCGATATCGCGGACATCCTGCCGGAACCCGACCGCACCCCGGCCGATCTCGGCGGCGGCTCGCCGCACGGCGTCACCGTCGATATCGGTCAGCACGACCAGATGGCCCGCATCGGCGAGGTGACGGGCGAAGGCGAATCCGATACCGCGGCCGGCGCCGGTGACGACTGCTGTGGTGGTCATGGGACGACGCTAAGCCGGATGCGCTGTCGACCGCCAGTGCAGCTTCGCCGCAGAGTGGTCACGGAGCGCTCTACCCCTCCGGAACCAAGTTCTTCTGCACGAAGAGGTTCTTCGACGAAAGCGCCGGCAAGGTCGTCGTCGAACACCTCGCGCGGACCCGCGCCGACGATTCCCACGCCGGAACCGACGCAGAGGGCTCGACGCTGCGCGACGGTACGTGGTACGACGCCGAAGCAAACCTGCGCTACCCCCAAGAACCAGGCGGTTGGTACGGCCCCTCCGAGGTGCTGGTCTACGACCTGCTGGGCCGCAGACCGAACAACCGCTGGCCAACGCGCCGCCAGCCGCCCCCGGCGCTACCCGATAACCATCCCTGTCCGGCCCGGGCGGGCCGGTTACGCAGCCCGGCCGGTCGACCGTGACCGAGAGGGCACGCTCACCAGTGACCGATGGCGCGGGATCCGACATTTCAGCGGCCCTGCAAGTTCTACGTGAGCGCGCTCGTCCCGGCCTGCCCCCTACCGGGACGCAAGGGTCGCGCGCACCATTTCCCAGATCTCCGTGCGCGCGGTTCGGGTGACCGCGAGGGCGGGGATCGTCAGGAACCCGTGGAACAAGCCGTCGTAGCGCCGGTGTCGCACCGCGACACCGGCTTCGGTGAGCAGGCTCGCGTAGTTGTCGCCGGAGGAGCAGGGTGGGTCGAGTTCGGCGGTGATCACCACCGCGGGCGGCAGCCCGGCCAGGGTGTCCGCGCGGGTCGGCACCAGGCGGGGGTCCGCGGTGCCGTGTGGTGCGTACTGCTGCCAGTACCAGCGCATCGCCGCGGCGGTGTTGTAGTACCCGCTGCCGTAGCGCCGGTAGGACTCGGTGTCGAAATCGTCGTCGATCACCGGGTAGAGCAGTAGTTGCGCGGCGATCGCAGGCCCGTGCTGATCGCGGGCCGCTATGGCCACGGTGGCGGCGAGATTGCCGCCGGCGCTGTCCCCGGCGACCACGAGCGCGGCGGGATCGCCACCGTATTCGGGGGCGTGTTCGGCGGCCCAGACGAGCGCGGCATACATGTCCTCGTGTGCGGCGGGCGCGGGATGTTCGGGGGCGAGCCGGTAATCCACCGACACCACTACCGCGCCTACCCCCTCTGCCATCGCGCGGCAGACCTCGTCATGGCTGTCCAGATCGCAGAATACGAACCCGCCGCCGTGCGCGAACACGATCACCGGGAGCGCCGAGGCGTCGTGCCGGGGCCGGTAGACCCGGAGGGGCAGCGGGCCGCCCGGTCCGTCGACGGTGAGGTTCGAGACGTCACTCATGGCGGGCAGCCACTGCAACGGTGCGCGGCGGGACCTGATGATCGCCCGCAGTTCGGGGGCCGACAGGGTGGTGACGTCCGGGAAGCCGCTGTCCAGGGCGGCGAGCATCGAGGCCACCTCGGGAAGCAGTCCGGGCTCCGCGTCGCGTACGGCTCCTGATTCCATCTGCGGCCTCCTCGATTCTCGTGGCCGGTAGTGCCCGGCCCTACAGTTGGTCGGGCCACCGTAGGTCGGCGAAAGCGCGGACGGAGTCGCGTCTCCCGGAGAGTGGACCGGTACCGGCCGGACTGCCGGCTACGGCCATACCGTGGCGCGATGGGTGCAGCGAAGGTCTATATCGTCGACCGGATCGAGACGATGCCCGGCCGCGCGAGGGAATTCGTGGACCGCTATCTCGCCGAGTACGTCCCCGGGGCGATCGCGCGGGGGATGGTCCTCGACCGGGTGCTGGTGGCGCCGCCGCTCTGGCTCGACGACCGGCCCAATACGGTCACCGTGACCTGGGAACTCGACGGTCCCACCGGCTGGTGGCAGATGACCTGGCGAAGCCGGCCCGACCCGGAGCCGGCCCGATGGTGGGCCGGGGTCGAGCACCTGATCGCCCGGCGGACCCGTGAGTCGGCCGCCGCGGCCGGCGATATCGAGGCGCTCGCCGATGTATGAGATCACCCGGCTGATCCATCTGGTCCCCGATGTTGCCCCGGGCGCGCTCGATAGCCTGCTCGCCGAGCTACGGGCCGCAGTCGGCGGGGCGCGGCGCGCGTTGATCGAACCGACGCTGCCCGGGGTTCGCAACGGCGGCGATATCCTGCTGCGTCTGAGCTTCGCGGAACCGGCGGTGGGGCGGTCGGCAGCGGCCCTGCTGACGGAGCTGTACGACCGGCCGGAGGTGCTGCGCGTCGCCGGGACCGACCACGGTCCCGGCGTGCACGGTGTGGCCGGGCCGAGCAGTCCGGGCACGGTGTACCGCACCCTGCTGTTGCGTGTGGACCCGGCCACGCCGCCGCAGGCGCTGGCCGAATTCGAGGCCGACCTGCTGCGAATGCCCCGATATATATCCACCATCCGCGCCTGGCGGTTGAGCCGGGCGCTCCGGGCCGAGGGCGCCGTGCAGTGGACACACATCTGGGAGCAGGAGTTCAGCGATCTCGACGGCCTGACGGGCGCCTACCTCGCGCATCCGGTGCACTGGGGTCTGGTGGACCGCTGGTTCGACCCGGAATGCCCGGAGGCCGTCGTCCGCGACCGGGTCTGCCACAGCTACTGCGTCCGTACGACACCGGTGCTGACCTGACCGGTTCCCGCCGGGTCACTCCTGCGGCCCGGTGCGGGTGCCGGCGTTCGGCGTTGTTTCCGATCGTACCGAGCCGGCCCCGCCGAGCGCGCGCCTGCGCTGCCGAGTGCCCGGTCCGCGGTGGCGGACCGGCGCCGGGCGATCGCGATCGGCGAGTAGGCCCAGCCGGGTTCGGATTTCGCGGCCGCCGCGTCCACGGCGGCGCTGCGCTCGAGCCGTTCGCGTTTACCGATTCTAGGAAACTCCGCTGATCAGCGTTGGTTTCGCCAGCACTATATTGTTTTTCGTCCGCACGCACGGTACTGAGAGTCCGGCACTGTCGCCGATCGTCTGAAGGTTTCACTTCGATCGAATAGTGCCGTATGTCGACCACGTCCCCGGAGCCAGGAGAGACCGATCGAGTTCGACACCCTATCGGCCGAACGAACGATCTCCAGCACTGCCGACTTCGCCCGGGGCATCCGTGAATCGGTCGTGGAGGCCCGGCGTCTCGCCTCGAGTCGGCCAGCAGTGCTCTCGACTCGCTTACGACGCCACACCGGCCGGACCGCGCCGGCTGCGCCGACGAACTCACCCGCCGACTCGACCCGACGCTCACCGAGGTCGGCGCTCCGGTTTCTGCCTTGCTGCCCGACAGTGTGATCAACGAGAGGAAACCTCATTGGCCGGTCTGGATCGCGGCGAGCTCAACGCGAGAATGCTGGAGGCAGCCAGACGCCTCGCCGCCGCGCTCGTCGACAGCGGCACCCCGCGGGTCAGCGAAAGACATCGTGAATACTCACACGTGATACAAGCGGGTCTCGACCGCACCACTCGCGCCGGCGAGCAGAGCACGGCGGACATCGACAGAGCTGGTTCGGCCCAGAGCGATCGCGCCGCTGTGCGCGCGGAAACCGGCGCGCATGTGCGGGAACCGGTCTCCGGGCAGGACTCGACCGCCGGGACCGGATCGACGAACACCTTCGGTGAGGATCGGACACAACCCGACGGTCGCGAGCTGTTCGAGATCTCTTCCGAGGAGGCCCGGGAGCTATATGAGAGGGTCCGGGATCGGGAACCGGATTTCGAGGGGAGCGACAACTGGGTGACTCGGGTCGAGTCGAGCGCAGGCCCGGCCGTGGTCAGATTCGAGACGGGCCGGCCCATCGAGACTTTCGTGAAGCATTGGTTGCCGGAGAGCACGGCCATGCGCTATGGAAGTGAGTGCGGTGTGCGAACCCCCAGGCTGCTCTACGCCGGCACAGACCCCGCTACCGGCAAGAATTTCATGGTCATGCAGTACGTCAGCGGCGAAACTCGTAATTTCATCGACCCCGAACTGATGAATTGGTTCCCTGATCTTCTGGATCAGGTGAAGTTGATCTCTTCGCATCCGATACCGGCGGGGATGGAAATGGATATCCCGACGTGGCAGCAACATATGATCCAGCATGCCGACAACGCATTTCACAATCTGCCACCGGAACATCGCGCGAGATTGGATCAGCTCGGACTCGGGCCGTTGTCGGATTATTTCCGGCCCGATCCCGGCCGCGCCGGTGAGCCGACCTTCTTCGGCCACAACGATCTCTATATGGGCAACCTCCAGTTCGATGCACAGGGAAAACCGTGGATTCTCGATTGGTCGTGCGCCGGGCCCAGCGATCCGCTCTACAACGCACAGTTCTTCCTCGGTCGTTCTCTGCCATTCACCGGGGAGACACTCGGTGCAGCCACCGACATGTGGCTTGATCGAGTACCACTCGGCAACCCCGATGTCGATGCCGAGGCGATCCTGCGAACGTATCGAGACATGGAAGACTGGCGAGGAATGGCACTGGTCGCTGGGAAAGTGCCACGTACAATCGCCGAGGACCCCAGCAAAATCGATCACTGGACCGACTTCTACGATCTCCGGTTGTCTCGACATTCCGAACCGCCCTGGCCCAACCTGTCACGAGATGAAGTGACCGATATGCTCCGCGGGTGGGAGTGAGGATCTCGAGCGGCAACCCATGCTCTCGCCCAGGCCCCCACACCGGACCGAGTAGCCTCAGCGCCGCCCGGGATCCTCGTCCTTGACCCGCTGCTCGACCTCGCGCCAGCGTCCCGGGGTGGGGTGCGGATAGTCGGCCGATTCGTCGCGTTCGGCCGCCACCAGCGCGGACTCGGCCGCGTCGATATCGTCGATCAGCTGCTGGGCGAGGTCGCGTTCGGAGGCGTAGTACCGCTGCGCCCACTGCAACACTATCTGCGAGTACGCCCAGCCCGGCTCGGATTTCGCGGCCGCCGCGTCCACGGCGGCACTGCGTTCGAGCCGTTCGGCGTCGGCGATATGGTCGCGCAGGATCTCCTTGAGCCGGTCCGGCGAACTCAGATGCCCGAACATGATCCGCAGCATCACATGATGTTTCAGCATCGGCGGGTCGACCGGCGCGCTGTTGGTCCAGGCGGTGACAGCGGCCCGGCCGGCCGGGGTGATCCGGTAGAGACGGCGGCCGCGCATGGCGTTGTCGGCGTCGACCCGCGAATGCGCGAACCCGTGCCGTTCCAGCTTCTTCAGCTCCGAGTAGATCTGGCTGTAGGAGGGGCTCCAGTAGAAATAGCGGATACTCCAGTCCGCCCATTTCTTCAGGTCGTACCCGGAGATCTCCTCTTCGTAGGAGAGCATGGCGAGCACCGCCCAGCTGGTCGGCGGCAGGTTGATCTGCGCCTGTTCGGGTTCGCTCGTCGTCATTCGCCGAATGCTATCAGTGGTCATATACCGGTCCGGCATATGACTACCGCCGAAGCGGCCGGACACGCCGACGCTCACCGGTCGACCAGGTCGAAACCTTTGTACTCGGCCGCCGCGACCTCGGCGATGATCTCGCCGTACACCCCGAAACCGCTCACGAACGGCATGAAGACCCGCGGTTTGCCCGGGATGTTGGCCCCCAGGTACCAGGAGTTGGCCTGGGTCATCAGGGTCCCGGACGCCCGCTCGGCGCATTCGGCGACCCAGGCCGCCGCCGCGTCCGCGCGGGCCTCGAGCGCGGCGGCTCCGCGCCCGTCGACGAACGCGATCGCCTCGGCCACCCAGTCCACGTGCAGTTCCGAGTGCAGCACCATATTGGCCAGCACCGAGGGGCTGCCCGGGCCGGTGAGGTTGAACAGATTGGGGAAGCCGGGGACACCGAGGCCCAGGTAGTTCACCGGACCCGCCGCCCACGCCTCGTTCAGGGTCTGCCCGTCGCGCCCGGTGATCGCGATCTTGGCGACCGAACCCGTCATGGCGTCGAATCCGGTGGCCAGCACCAGGGTGTCCAGCAGGAAGTACGCCTGGGTGGTGTGCAGGCCGCCCGCGTCGATCCGGGCGATCGGGGTGGCGCGCAGGTCCACCAGCTGCACGTTCTCCCGGTTGAAGGTGCGGTAGTAGTTCGTATCGGTGCAGATGCGTTTGGTGCCGATGGGGTGGTCGCGGGGGATCAGCAGCTCGGCGACCCGGGGGTCGTCGAGCTCGGCGCGGATCTTCTCCTCCCAGAACCGCCGGGCGGTCTCGTTGGCGGCGGGGTCGGTGAGCTGGTCGGGGAATGTTTTGCTGAACAGCACACCGCCCAGCTGCCAGCGCTGTTCATAGGCGGCGCGCCGCTCTTCCTCGGTCACCTCCAGCGCGGATTTCGGGTGGGCGCGGTGCGGTGAGCCGCCGCCGCTGGCCATCGACAGGCGTCGGCGCCGCGCGTAGTCGGCCTTCTGCGCGCGCCGGGTGTCGTCGTCGAGCTCGGTGTTGCCGGCGGGCACGCTGTAGTTGGCGGTGCGCTGGAAGACGTGCAGGCGCGCGGCCTGTTCGGCGAGCACGGGGATCGCCTGGATACCCGAGGAGCCGGTGCCGATCACGCCGACCCGCTGTCCGGTGAGGTCGACGCCCTCGTGCGGCCAGGCCGAGGTGTGCAGCAGTCGCCCGGCGAAGGTGTCGAGGCCCTCGATCGCCGGAGTGTTGGCATTCGACAGCGGTCCGGTGGCCAGCACCACGAACCGGGCGGTGACGCGGCTTCCGGTATCGGTGTCCACCTGCCAGGTCAGCGACGTCTCGTCGAGACGGATATCGGTCACCCGGGTACCGAATTCGATATCGCGGCGCAGATCGAAGCGGTCGGCCACATGTTCGAGATAGGCCAGGATCTCCGGTTGCGCCGCGTACTTCTCGCTCCAGTTCCATTCCTGCTGGAGGTCTTCGTCGAACGAGTAGGAGTAGTCCACGCTCTCCACATCGCAGCGGGCGCCGGGGTAGCGGTTCCAGTACCAGACTCCGCCCACGCCGTCGGCGGCCTCGAACACTCGCACCGTGAGGCCGCGGCTGCGGAACCGGTGCAGCGCGTACAACCCGGCGATACCCGCGCCGACGACCGCCACATCGACTCGGGTCCGGCCGGGTGACGAGGGTTTTCCGGGGTTCACAGTGCCTCCAACTGCTCGGGTGTCCGGTGCTCTGCAGCGACGGTAGGGACGGGCCGCGCCTGCGGGACGCTCGTCTCCCGCTGACCGGCACATTCACCGGATCGCGCCGGTTCTCCCGGTCACCGGGAGATACGTTCGCCCGCACCGGGCACCGGCCCTACCGTCGGCCTCGGCAGGAGCCGGCAGCGCGAGGAGGCGGTGGAGCAGTGGTGGACTTCGACGACGAAGTGGATGTGCTGGTGGCGGGGTCCGGCGGCGGACTCGCCGGCGCATACACCGCGGCCCGGGAGGGGTTGTCGGTCGCGGTGGTGGAAGCGACCGACAAATTCGGTGGTACCACCGCGTATTCCGGGGGCGGCGGGGTGTGGTTCCCGTGCAATCCCGTGCTGGAGCGCGCCGGTACCGACGACACCCTCGATGACGCGCTCACCTATTTCCGCGCGGTCGTGGGCGACCGCACCCCGGCCGAGCTGCAGGAAACCTATGTGCGCCGCGGTCGCGACCTCATCGAATACCTGGAAAGCGATGAGCGTTTCGAATTCCAGATGTATCCGTGGCCGGACTATTTCGGCGCGGCCCCGAAAGCGCGGACGGATGGGGAGCGCCATATCGTCCCGGTACCGCTGCCCGCCGCCGAACTCGGCGACCTGCGCGACCAGCTGCGCGGCCCGTTGGACACCGACCGGCTCGGCGCCGAACCGCCGGAACTCCTGATCGGCGGGCAGGCACTGATCGGCCGTTTCCTGCGCGCCCTGGTGGCCTATCCGGACGTCCGGCTGTATCGCAACGCGGCCCTCGCGGAGTTGATCGTCGAGGACGGCGCGGTGATCGGCGCGCGGATCGAACGACCCGACGGACCGATCGCGATCCGGGCCCGGCGCGGCGTGATCCTGGCGGCGGGCGGGTTCGAGGGCAACGACGAGATGCGACGGCACTACGGGGTGCCCGGCGCCGCCCGCGACACCATGGGCCCGCCCGGCAACCAGGGGAAGGCGCACCGGGCCGGTATCGCGGCCGGTGCCGATACCGATCTGATGGACCAGGCATGGTGGTCGCCCGGACTCACCCACCCCGACGGGCGGTCGGCCTTCGCGCTGTGGTTCACCGGTGGGATCTTCGTCGACCAGGACGGTAAGCGGTTCGTCAACGAATCCGCGCCCTACGACCGGCTCGGCCGGGCGGCCATCGAACGGCTGCGCGCCGGTGAGCTGACCCTGCCGTTCTGGATGATCTACGACGACCGGGACGGGGTCAGGCCGCCGGTGCAGGCCACCAATGTGTCCATGGTCGAGACCGAGAAGTACGAGGCCGCCGGATTGTGGCATACCGCCGGGACGCTCGACGAGCTGGCCGCGGCCATCGGTGTCCCCGCGGCGAACCTCGTCGAAACCGTGCAGCGGTACAACGCGCTGGTGGCCGCGGGCGCCGATACCGATTTCGGGCGCGGTGACGAGGCCTACGACCGGGCCTTCTCCGCGGGCGAGCTGCCGCTGGTCCCGATCGAGCGGGGACCCTTCCACGCCGCCGCCTTCGGCCTGTCCGACCTCGGGACCAAGGGCGGTCTGCGAACCGATCGCGCCGCCCGGGTGCTGGACCGCGACGCGACGCCGATCCCCGGCCTGTACGCCGCGGGTAACACCATGGCCGCGGTCAGCGGCACCGTCTACCCCGGCGGCGGCAATCCGATCGGCGCCTCGATGCTGTTCGCCCACCTCGCCGTACTCGACATCCTCGGCCGTTGACGCCGACCGCCGCGAACCGTGCCGTGCCGGCCGGACCCCGCGGCCCGAATCAGAACAGGAACGAACCGATGCCCGAACCCGAGCAGATCCGCGCGGCCGTGCACCGCTACCTCGACGCCGTGGCCACCGGGACCGCGGCCGATATCGCCGCCCTCTACGACGAGAACGCCACCCTGGAAGACCCCGTGGGCAGTCCCTCGCACACCGGCCGCGCGGCCATCGAGAAGTTCTACGGAAGCCTCGAATCCGCGCGTCGCAGTACCGAACTGCTCAGCCTGCGGGTGAGCGGCGACAGCGCCGCGTTCGGCTTCCGGGTGGTCACCGAGACCGGGGAGCAGACCATCACCGTCGAACCCATCGACGTCATGACCTTCGACGAGCACGCGCGGATCACGAGTATGCGCGCGTTCTGGTCGGCCGAGGACATCAGCTTCGGCTGAGTTCGACCGCAACGAGAAAAGAGATATCCGTGTCCCCTACCGAACAGCACTGGGATCACGAAGTGGGTTTCCTGGTCGTGGGCAGCGGCGCCGGCGGCCTGACCGGCGCCTTGGCCGCCGCGGACCGGGGCGCGGACACCCTGGTCATCGAGAAGGCCGGCTACTACGGCGGCAGCACAGCGCTGTCCGGCGGCGGGATCTGGGTACCGAACAACCCGGTGCTGCTGCGCGAGGGTCTGGGCGATTCCCGCGCCGACGTGCGCGCCTACCTGGACGCGGTGGTCGGCGACCGGGTGCCCTCGGCCAATCTGGACGCGTTCATCGACCAGGGCCCGGCCATGCTGGACTTCCTGGAGAACAGCGGCCCGCACCTGCGTTTCCAGTGGTGCACCGGATATTCCGACTACCACCCGGAAGCCCCCGGCGGGCGTCCGGCCGGCCGGTCGATCGAACCGCTGCCGGTGGACCTGCGCGCACTCGGCGACGACGAGCCCTACCTGCGCCCGGCCGCGCTCGCCACCCCGCCCGGGTTGTTCATCACTTCCAAAGATTTCGTCCAGCTGAACATGGTGACCCGCACCTGGAAGGCCCGCTGGACCGCGCTGCTCACCGGTTTACGGGCAGTGAAAGCCGTAGTGCTGCGACGGCATATGGACACTCTCGGCCGCGCCCTGATCGCCCGCCTGCGCCTCGCGCTGCGCGACGCCGGGGTCCCGCTGTGGTTGAACACCGCGATGCGGTCACTGATCACCGACGAGACAGGTGCGGTGCTGGGTGTGGTGGCCGAACGCGGCGGCCGGGAGATAAGGATCCGGGCCCGGGCCGGAGTGCTGCTCGCGACCGGCGGTTTCGAATACAACCAGGCGCTGCGCAAACAGCATCTGCCCGCCGGGGCCCGCGACAATTTCAGCGCCGCCTCCGCCGACAACACCGGGGACGGGATCGTGGCCGGGGAACGCGTCGGCGCCGCGGTCGATCTGATGGACGACGCCTGGTGGATGCCCTCGTTCCAGCGGCCCGACGGGATCAACCAGGTCCTGGTGTCGGAACGGTCCATACCCCGGTCGATCATCGTGAACGCCGCCGGCGCCCGGTTCACCAACGAGGCCGCCCCCTACGTCACCTTCGTGCACGCGCAGCTGGCCGGCGGTCACGACCCGGCGTGGCTGGTGTTCGACGGCAGAGCCAAGAACCGCTATCCGATCGGCGGGATCATGCCGGGGCAGAAGTTCCCGGCGGACTGGCTGTCCTCGGGGCTGGTGCGCAGCGCGGAAACCGTCGGCGCACTGGCGGACGCGATCGGCGTGCCCGCCGCCGCCCTGGAGGCGACCGTGCGCCGGTACAACGACGCCGCGCGCTCCGGCCGCGATACCGATCACGGGCGCGGCGAGAGCGCCTACGACAACTACTACGGCGACCCGACGCTCCCGCAGCCCACCCTCGACGTACTCGATCGCGCGCCGTTCTACGCGTTGCGAATCCGTATCGGTGACCTCGGTACCAAGGGTGGTCTGGTGTACAACGAGAACGCGCAGGTCCTGCGCGCCGACGGTTCCGTGATCACCGGCCTGTACGCGACGGGCAACACCTCCGCCGCGGTCATGGGCACCGACTATGCGGGCGCCGGCGCCACCATCGGACCCGCCATGGTGTTCGGCTACATCGCCGCCCGCCACGCCGCGACGAAGGAGTGATCGTGCAGCCCGTACAGTGCGCCAACTGCGGTAACCGAGTGCTGGTGGAGAAGTTCAGCCCCAGCCACACCAGCGTGCAATGGCTGGACGACGCCGAATCCGCCTGCCCCGAATTCGCCCGCCGGGCGGCCCTGGGCGAGCACAGCAAATGGATCCCCACCTGCCCGGCACTGCGCGATTCCATCGAACGGGCCGTCGCCGAAGGCGAACTTTCCACCGACGAACGCCGCCGGGAACCCGTACCGGGCCGCCTCGGCTGACCCGGTGACCCGGCGCCCGCTCACCGGGAATGCCGGGTGAGCGGTCGCCGCGCACCTGGCAGCGTGGTCGACGGAAGTACGCCGAGATGGAGGGTTGACGATGACATCGGTTTCCAGCACCGAGCACGAGTTGCGGGAGATACAGACCGACGCCGGGGTGCTGCGGTATTACGAAGCCGGCTCCGGGACGCCGCTGCTGCTGTTGCACGGTTCCGGCCCCGGGGTCACCGGCTGGCGGAACTTCCGCGGCAATCTCGATTTCTTCGCCGAACGGTTCCGGACACTCATCCTGGAGTTCCCCGGGTTCGGCGTCAGCGACGATTTCGGCGGGCACCCGATGATCACCGCCCTGGACGCGGTGGTCCGCTTCGTCGACGCGCTCGGACTCGACCGGGTCGATATCGTCGGCAACTCGATGGGCGGTGGGGTCGCGCTCAACTACGCGATCGCCCACCCCGACCGGGTCGGCAAGATCGTGACCATCGGCGGTATCGGCAAGAACATCTTCAGCCCCGGTCCGGGAGAGGGCATCCGGCTGCTCCAGGACTTCACCGAGAACCCCACCCGGGAACGGCTGATCGCCTGGCTGCATTCGATGGTGTACGACCCGGCCCTGGTCACCGAGGAGATGATCGAGGAACGTTGGGCCCAGGCCACCGATCCGGCCACCCTGGACAGCGCCCGCCGGATGTACAGCCGGGCCGCGTTCACCGCGATGGTGCGTGCCATGGACGCCGCGGATACTCCGCCGCCGTGGGCGCTGCTGCACAAGGTGAAAGCACCGACCCTGGTGACCTGGGGCCGTGACGACCGGGTGAGCCCCCTGGATATGGCCCTGCTGCCGATGCGCACCATCCCGCGCGCCGAATTGCATGTTTTCCCGGATTGCGGCCACTGGGCGATGATCGAGCAGAAGGCGGCCTTCGAATCCACGGTCATGGCCTTCCTGACCCGTAAGGACTGAGGCGCCGGGGGTGTCTGCGGCGAACGGAATCCGGCGGTGGAGACACGGCCGGGCGCCGGGCCGTCGGTGATCGCGTCGGTACGCGGCATCTCTTTCTCCGAGGTCAGGCGCCTGCTGCGCCCTTCGGTGAGTCGGCCGGGCCCGTTCAACGGTAGTCAGCGCATCATGCGCATACGGTTCCACTACCGTCGAGCATGTGAGCGATACCCAGTGGAAGATCCTCGGTGAGCGCTTGGTCGACGAGAACCGGCACATCAGGCTGTCGACAGCCGACATTCGTTTGCCCGATGGGGTGGAGTTCACCCAGTACGTCGCACGGATGCCGCGGTGTGCGATGACGCTGGTACTCAACGACAACCGCGAGGTACTGCTGATGTACCGCCACCGGTGGATCATCAACCAGTGGGTGTGGGAGTTGCCCGGCGGGTATGTCGATCACGCCGAAGACGTCGCCAACGCGGCAGCCCGCGAGGTCGAAGAAGAGACCGGGTGGCGTCCGCGCACAATGCAGCACCTCGTGACCTATCAACCCGCAGTCGGCACCCTCGATCATCCCCAGGAGATCTATTTCGCCCGCGGCGCCGACCTCACCGACACCCGACCGGATATCAACGAGGCCGAAACGATCGGGTGGGTACCGCTCGACGAAGCAGTGCAGATGATCGACCGTGGCGAGATCGTTGGCGCGGCGACCGTAGTGGGCGTGTACAGGGCACTCACACTGTCCTAGCGGTGGCCACCCGTCGGCGGAACTCCTCGACTGCCGGTATCTCGCGGTGCGGGGCGAGCCGCGCTCGAACGTCTCGAAGATAGGCATGTGTTCTGCGGGACTCCACCGCTCCGGCGAGTTCGAGCGCTTGTGTACCGATCCGGACCGCCTCGTGCGGATCCTCGGAAACCAGGGTCGATGCGAGTAAGCACAGGTTGAACACTTTTCCCCGCTGGTACCCGTCGCTCATGTCGAGTGATCGCCGCGCCAGCACCGCCGCACGATCGTTCTCACCGAGATCGCGGAAGCACTGTCCGGCCTTGGCCGACATGTACGCCGAGTCGAGGTAGGCCAGCCACGTAGGACGGCTGGAACCGCCGCGGTCGAAAGCACCCTCGGCCGCGTTCAACGAACTCCCACAGGACCGAGCGTCGGAACGGGCGGCGTGCCCGTGGGCTTCCACCATGTGACACCCTGCTTCCAACACGGGCAGCCCGGCCGTACGGGCTGCGATCTGCGCCGCCCGTGCGAGATCGACCGCATCGCCAGGGCGGCCGACATAGGTGGCCTGGTGACTCATCGCCGCAAGGATCTCCGCGCCCAACGCCGGGTCTCCGGCGGCGCGCGCCATCCGGAGGGACTGGATCAGATACCGCTGCGCGAGACCGTGTTCCTCGAGATCGTAGGCGGCCCAGCCCGCCAGCTTCGTCAGCTCGGCCGTCACAGTGAACAAGCGGCGGCCGACATCTTCGGTATAGCTACCGCGCAGCAGCGGAGCGACCGACGTGTGCAGGTAATGCACGACCGTTGAGCGAACTTTGCCTCCCCCGACCTGGTTGTCGAGGTCGCGGAACGCGATGGTCATGGTCCGCAGGGCATCGATATCAGCCACTCCGACACGGCGCAGGCCGGTCGATGAGACCGGATGCTCGCGACCTGGCAGAGTCAGCCAGCGCATGCTCGCAACCGGATAGACCGCGACCGCGTATGCCGCCCCCTCCAAGAACCGGCGACGCTCCACATCACTCCTCCACAACGCGGTTACCGAGGCGGTCGCCTCCGTGAGGCTCAACGCGAACTCCAGTCCCAGGTCCGCCGAATCTCCCTCGGCCATACCGCATTCGCGCGCCGTGACGCGACGACCACATAGTTCGGTGAAGACCTCCGCAATCAAGTTCGGCGCGGGTGGGGTCGGTTGCTCACCGACCAGCCATCGGCCTACCGAAGTGTGGTCATAGCGGAGTTCGACACCGATACCCAAGCCCCGCTCAATGACGCGGCGTGCCAGACCTTTACGGCTCACCCGGGCTTCGTCGAGCAACTCCGCCAACTGATGATTCGGCTGCTTGGGGTGACGTTCCATCACCGGAGTGTGGCACGGCTACTGCGCCGATGACGACGGTCGGCTCCCTCTGCACACCTCCCCTGCACACATCTGCCCGGCCCGCACGCCTTATTCGCCGATGCATTGTGCGATGAGCTGGAGCATCGAACCGACCTCTCAACACCAGGTGGCGTATATGTTCATTTCCGAGGCCCCTCGGTCTCTGCACACCCGTCAGGTGCAAATACTGGGCATCCTGCTCCGTGGCTCACAGTTGACTGTCGAGCAACTCGCCTCTGCGACTGGCATACGAGTGCATACCGTCCGCCGCGCCGTCCACACACTCGAGGCCGCCGGACTTCTGGTCGGCGGCGTCGGCCTGCGTCGCACGGCGTGGCAAACGACGCCGCTTGCCCATCGCTGGGCGCGGAAACCTCGCGGTGGAACAGCGCTGGGCATTCCTGCCGACGAAGCGGCGTCATGAACCATTCGATCGCGCTCGGCTGGATCGACTACGACATCAGTTACGCACCCGGACGGGAACGCGACCGAATACGCCATCTCGCCGAGCGACTCGGATACCACCTTGTATGGCCCAGTGAACGGTCGGTGCTACGTGTGGTCGATCAGGTGCGCAATGCCGGGGCTGATCTGGTGATTCTGCCGACACCCGAACACCTCGGCCCACTCGAACTCAACGCGGTGATGGACGTGGCCGATGTAGAAACCGTGGTCCCGCGCCTCAGCTTCGCCCGCTGGGCGTACGTGCAGGTGGCGCCGTGAACGCTGTGGTCGTGGCTGGTTTCGTGATCACGATCGGGCTACCTCTGCTGGTAATCGCGGCGACGATCTGGTGGCCCTGACTGACGGGCGCGCGGACAGGCGGTGCGCCGACCGGCTATCGCTGGGTGCTGCCCGCGTCGACCGGCAGTGTCACCGCGGTGATGTAGCGGGCCTCCTCCGACGCCAGGAACAGCGACGCGTTCGCGATATCGACCGGCTCCACCCACGGGATCGGCAGCATATTCATGGTCAGCGCGGCCTCCGCGAATTCCTCGCGGGTCGGGTTCTCCCGATCTGGGCGGAACGAGCGGCGGACCATATCGTTCTGGATCATCGGGGTGTCCACATTGGTCGGGTGTACCGAGTTCACCCGGATCCCGTGCGGCGCCAACTCCTGCGCGAGCGAGCGCATCAGTCCGACCACACCGTGTTTGGCCGCCGTGTAGTGGGCCACACCGACGAGCCCGACCAGCCCGGCGATCGAACTGGTCAGGATCATCGATCCACCGCCGCGGGCGATGAGATGCGGGGCGGTGGCCTTGCAGGTCTGCCAGACACCGGTCAGGTTGACGTCCAGCATCGTCCGCCACTGCTCCTCGGTCAGCTGCAGACCGGGTGCGCTGGAGGTGATGCCGGCCGTCGCGCACACCACGTCCAGGCCGCCGAGTTCGTCCACCGCCCGGTCGGCGGCCGCCCGCAGCGCCGCGCCGTCGCGGACATCGGCGGTGGCGGCCACAACCCGCGCCCCGGTCTTCTCGACAGCCCGCACGGTCTGCTCGAGGTCTTCCGGTGTCGCCGGGGGGATGATCACCGTCTCCACCGGACCGCACAGATCCAGCGCGACGATATCGGCGCCCTCCTCCGCCAGCCGCACCGCCTGGGCCCGCCCGATACCCCGTGCCGCGCCGGTGACCAGCGCTACTTTGCCCGAAACCCGTCCCATGTCACACCTTCTGAGTAAGTCCGGCGTCCACGACGAGCTGGGTGCCGGTGATGTACCGGGACTCGTCGGACGCGAGGAACAACACCGCGTTGCTGATATCCACCGGCTCCACCCAGGGCACCGGCAGGATCGTCCGTTCCGCCAGAACGCGCGCCGCGTCGTCGCGGGTCGGATTCGGTTGCCCGGGCAGTACTTTCGCGTAGACGTCGTCGTTCAGGATCATCGGGGTCGCCACCGAACCCGGATGCACGGTGTTCACCCGGATGCCCTGTGCGCCCAGCTCGTTGGCCAGCGTCCGCGCCAGACCCACCACCGCGTGTTTGCTCGCCGAGTAGTGCGCGGCGCCGGCGCCGCCCTTGATGCCGTTCGTCGACCCGACGATCACGATCGAAGCGCCCGCGTCCAGATGGGCGGCCCCCGCCCGGATGGTGTGCCAGACGCCGGTGAGATTGATATCGAGGGCACGCTGCCAGGCATCGTCGGCCAGTTCCCAGGACGGCGCCAGATCCGCGTACACCCCGGCATTGGCGACGATCACATCCAGCCGGCCGAGCTGGGTCACCCCGGTATTGACGGCTTCCTCGACCGCCAGCGGATCACGGACATCGGCGAAACCGGTGACGCACCGGCGACCGAGGCCCTCCACCTCCTCGGCCACCGCGACCAGGTCGGCCGTATTCTCCGCGAGATCGAGCGCGATGATATCGGCGCCCTCCTCGGCCAGCCGGCGGCAATGGGCGCGGCCCATTCCGCCCGCTGCCCCGGTCACCACCGCTACCCGGTTCTGTAGGCGCTTCATCGGGCGCCTCCGGCACATTCCGCATCCATGCGGGCGACGCTAGGTCCGCCGAATGCTCCGCGCCCGCGTTTCTCCCGGTCACCGGGCCGTGACCGAGGCAGCTCCCGCTGGGCGGGAACGGCGTCGCCCGGTATATCCGGCATCCACTATCGGGTCCGGAGCGGTGTGCCGCCCGTCTGGTCGTGGTGCGCGAGCTCCGCGCCGCCGGTCGGGATTACCGGCCTGGGGGGCCGGGGCCGATTTCAGGGTACGACGACCGCCCGGCCGCGCAGTGTCCCGGCGGCGAGCCGGCGATACGCCTCGGGTGCCTCGTCGAGGCGGAACCGTTCGGTCGCGATATCCAGGACTCCGGCGTGCGCGAGATCGATCAGTTCGATCAGTTCGGCCCGGGCACCCCAATACGGTGAGGTCGCGGTCGTTTCGTACGGGCTGACCCCGAAACCGATCCGCGCGGCCGACTTTCCGTCGCCGATACCGACGATGGTCACATCGGAATCCACCCCGGCCACCGCCATGGCGGTATCGATGGTCGGCTGGAAGCCCACGAAATCCAGGACCAGGCTCGCCCCGGCCGGGCCGGTGATCTTGCGGACGTTCTCGGCGGCCCGTTCATCGGAGAGCACGGCCTCGTGCGCACCCACCGACCTGGCGAATTCGAGTTTCTCGTCGTTCACGTCGAGGGCGATGATGCGTGTGGAGGACAGATACCGCAGCAGCTGGATGGCCACGTGGCCGAGCCCGCCACTACCGATCACCACAGTCCACGAGCCGGGGCGGATCTTGTCCAGCGACCGTTTGATCGCGTGATAGGGGGTCAGGCCGGCATCGGTGAGCGGTACGGTCGCCACCGGGTCGAGATCGCCGATCGGCACCAGATGACGGGGTGAATCGACGATCAGGTATTCGGCGATGGCGCCCGGTGAGCCGAGTCCCGGCGGCATGATGCCCAGTTCGGCGGCCCGGGAACAGTAATTCTCCATACCCTGGGCGCAGAACCAGCAGTTTCCGCAGCCCCAGGGGCCGTAGACCACGACATTCGTGCCGATATCGATACCGCGCACGCCTTCCCCCAGCGCGGTGACCTGCCCGGCGCCCTCGTGGCCCAGGGTCAGGGGCAGTTCGATACCGAACTGTTCCGGCGGGTTGTTCATGACGAAATCGTCGGAATGACAGACCCCCGCCGCGGTCACCCGCAGCAGTACCTCGCCGGGGCCCGGCTCGGGGGTCGGGATTTCGCGGACCTCCGGTTCTGCCCCGACGGTCACGTATTGCAGTGCCTTCATGCGCCTGTCCTCTCTGAGCCGAGCGACTGGGTGCGTACTGGTGGAGCGGTGAGCGAACGTGCGGATACAGCAACTGCGACCAGGCTAGCCGGGGCGCACGGAACCGGGGGCATTCGCGCCTCCGGCCGGGCCGGTCGAGCTGCTCGCCGTCCTCCGCACTGCCCCGAGCGAGGCGGTGGAGTCGGCGTCGGCGCGGGGTCCGTCGGCTACCGGGTCGAGTCCGCACCCCGCCACGACACCGCGATCGCGGCGATCAGGGCGGTGAGCAGGATCAGCGCCAGGAAGACCTGCCCGTGCACGCCGAGGACGAAAACAGTCCGATCGGCGAACTCGGGGTCATAGGTCGCGGCATCGGGGAACAGCAGCGCACCGGCCATCCCGAGCCACGGGGTGGCCACGACTGCTGCCGCGCACAGCGTGCGGCCGCGCGTGTCGCGGCCCGGGCGCAGGGTGAGCGTCAGGCCGATGATGCCGAGGAGCACCGTCATCACCATGTATTGGGCGTCGTGGAATTTCGCGTGTGGCGGCCAATTCGGATTGAAGGCGTGCTGTGCGGCCAGGTCGGGGATGATCAGGTCGGCGAGTACGGCGCCGACCATCGTGATCGTCGCTACGACGGCGACCACGAGGCGAGGCAATGACATCGATCGGACCTTTCGTCCTCGGGAGCGAGTCGGGTGAATCAGAGCGTCCAGGAATAGGCGGGCGTGATCGAACGGCCGAACAGTGCGCTGGGCAGGAGCGGGAGCGCGGTGTCGCGTAGCGCGGTCGCCAGTGCCGAGTTCCAGTGCGCGGGCGCGCCGACCCGGCGGGAGAGCCGGGCGATCATCTGGGTGCGAGGCCTGCGCAGGCGGTCGTATTCCGCCAACCCCGCGGCGATGCCGTGGGTATCCACGGCCGTGGCGAGCGTGACGGCGTCCTCGAGTGCTTGGCAGGCGCCCTGGCCGAGGTTCGGGGCCATGGCGTGTGCCGCGTCCCCGAGGATCGCGACCTTCCCGCGGATGTAGGTACGCAGATTCGGTAGCTCGTAGGTGTCGTGCTGCAGGACGGCATCCGGGTGTGCGGCATCGAGTAGTGCCGGGACGGGGTCGGGCCAGTGGGCGAACCGCTCGCGCAGCCGGTCCGGCCCGATACGTGATCCGGCCGGGGCGTTGGCCATCAGATAGCAGTAGATACGGCCGTCCGGCAGGGGGACGTAGCCGACTCGTTCGCCCCTGCCCCATATCTCGACGCTGCCATCGACAGCGTGGGGCGCGGTGAGCAGGCGCCAGGTGGTGTATCCCACGTAGCGTGGGCCGGCGGCCCGCGGCCAGAGCGCGCACCGGGTCACGCTGTGCACGCCGTCGGCGCCGATCACGAGATCCGCGGTGGCGGTGCAGCTGTCGTGGTGGACTGTGCCATCGGGTAGCACCTGCCGCACGGTGGTTCCCGGTCGCAAGGCCTGTGCGGGAAGGGCTCCGCGCAGAATCTCCACCAGGGCGGCCCGGTGCACGATCGCCCACGGGCCGAAGCGCCGTTCGAGTTCTTCGGTGTCATTGCGGATCAACCAGGCACCGTCGGCGCGGCGAATACCTCGCGGCGGTCCGGCCGCTCCGCCGGTGCGCAGGGGGTCGCCGAGGCCGAGCGTGTCCAGGGCGCGCAGCCCGTTGGGTTGAATCGACAGTCCCGCCCCGACTTCGGTGATCTCCGGCGCGCGTTCGAGCACCTCGACCTGCCAGCCACGCCGATGGAACGCCACCGCGGCCGCCAGCCCGCCGATACCGCCGCCCACGACGAGCGCCTTCATTTCCGGCCCCCGCGATCGCAGGCCGACCCGGGACCGCCCCGCGTCCTCGCGGATCTGGATCGGCGCCACCACACCGCCGTCGTGACCAGCGCACCCACCGGAAGCACCCACCACCAACGCTCCATGCCAACTCCTAGAGTCTCTAGTTTATTTAGAGGTATTAAGACAACATAGATACTCTAGGGTGTCAACGAGTCCGGTGAACCAGCAGAAGGGTGACGATGTCGGCACAGACGGGCGGCAGGCGCGAGCGGCTACGCAACGCCACTTTGAAGGAGATCCACGAGGCAGTACGCACACTGCTGGTCGAGCAGGGGCCGTCCGCGGTGACCGTCAACGCGGTAGCTCGTGCGGTCGGAATGAGCGGGCCGGCCCTCTATCACTACTACGCCGGCCACGAGGCCCTGGTCGGTGCGGTCACCGCGGACTTCTTCGACGAACTCGCCATCGCCATGGAAGCGGCCCGCGACGCGCGTACGGACGCACCGGTCGGCGAGCGCATACTCGCGGTCTGCCGTGCCATGCGCACCTGGGCCATCTCGCATCCGGCCGAATTCGGCTGGATCTTCGCCGCCCCGATCACCCCGTCGAACCGGCGACCGGATTCCGAACGTCATCGGGCCGGACAGCGGTTCGAACGGGTGCTGCTGGACCTGACGATCGAACTCTGGCAGACGCGCCCGTTCCCGGTACCCGACCCGGCAGAGCTGCCCGAGTCCTTACGCGAGCAGCTGATCGCCTACTCGGCCACAATCGGCGAACAGCTGCCGCCCGAGGCCGCGCACGTCTTCCTGTCCTGCTGGATCCGGCTGTACGGCCTGTTGTGTATGGAAGTCCTGCACCAGCTCGACTTCGCCTACTCCGACCTCGAACCGGTCTACGAAGAATGCCTCCGCGACCTCACCGGCATCCTCGGCCTGGCATCCGCCGACCAGCCGGCCCCCTGAGCATCTCCATCCCGGTATTCGACCTCGGGAGTTGCCCCGGGCGATGATCGATCCCGGAAGCCCTGCCGATAACCCCGGCGGGCCGCCGTCGACCGACACGGACCAGGTTTGCCACATGCCGGGCACGGTGGCGGTGGCGTCCTCTCCCCGTCCAGAAATCCCCGGGAACCGGGTGCGTTCGTTCGCCGATATAGCGAACGCTTCGGGGCGGGACCGCTCAGCGCCGGTCCGGTGGGCGGATCCCGGAGTACCAGTCGAGCAGGGCCGGGTCGTCGACGGCGCTGCGCTCCACCACGCGGGCCGGGTCGGCGCCCTGGAGCAGGCGTTTGATGGGGACCTCGAGTTTCTTGCCGGTCCGGGTGTGCGGGACCGCCGGGGCGAGCAGGATCTCGTCGGGGACGTGGCGCGGCGATACCTCGGTGCGGATCACCTCGTTGATGCGGCCGCGCAGTTCGTCGGTGAGTTCGGCGCCGGGAGCCAGGACCACGAACAGCGGCATCCAGTAACCGCCGTCGGCTTGTTCGGCGCCGATGACCAGGGCCTCGGCCACCTCGGGAAGACGCTCCACCGCCTGGTAGATATCGGCGCTGCCCATCCGGATACCGTGCCGGTTGAGGGTGGAATCGGAGCGGCCGTGCACGACCACACTGCCGCGGCCGGTGAGGGTGATCCAGTCACCGTGCCGCCATACGCCGGGATATGCGTCGAAATAGGCGTCGTGATAGCGGGCGCCGTCGGGGTCGCGCCAGAAACGGATCGGCATGGACGGCATGGGGGCGGTGATCACCAGCTCGCCCACCTCGCCGCGCACCGACTGCCCGACCTCGTCGTAGGCGTCGAGAGCGACACCCAGATAGGGCGCCGAGAGTTCACCCGGCCAGACCGGTACGGTGGGCGCCCCGCCGGCGAACGCCGAGACGACATCGGTGCCGCCGCTGATCGAGGCCACCGGGATGTTTCCGGCGTTGTCGCGCAGCCACAGCGCCGAGGCCGGCGGCAGGGACGAACCGGTGATGCCGATCAGCCGCAGCGCGGACAGATCGTGCTCGGCCCGTGGTACCGCGCCCGCCTTCATGCAGCCCAGCACGTACCCGGGGCTGGTCCCCAGCACGGTGGTACGGGTGCGAGCGGTGATCTCCCACAGCGTATCCGGCCGGGGATGGGCCGGGCTGCCGTCGTAGCAGACGATGGTCGCTCCGGCCAGCAACCCGGCGACCTGGAAGTTCCACATCATCCAGCTCGGGCTGGTGTACCAGAAGAAGGTGTCCGCGGGGCCGATATCCGATTGCAGGGCAACCGCTTTGAGATGCTCGAGCAGCACCCCGCCGTGACCGTGCACGATGCCCTTGGGCAGCCCGGTGGTACCGGAGGAGAACACGATCCACAGCGGATGCGCGAAATCGACGGCTTCGGTTTCCGGAAGAGGTTCGCCGCCGGCCGGATCGGCCGCGGCCGACCACGGTGTGCTGTCCGGAATCCCGACACCCAGCCGCGACACCACCACGGTGGCGCGCACGGTATCCAGACCGGCCCGCAGCGCGGCGATATCCGCGCTCTTGTCATGGGTCTTCCCGCCGTAGCGGTACCCGTCCGCGGTCACCAGGACCACGGGCTCCAACTGGCCCAGCCGATCCAGCGCCGCCTTGGCCGAATAATCCTGCCCGCAGGCGCTCCACACCGCCCCCACGGCCGCGGTACCCAGGAACGCCACCACCGTTTCGGTGATATTCGGCAGATAGCCGACCACCCGATCGCCGGGCCGGACCCCGAGCCCGCGCAGGGTCCGGGCGAACGCGGCCACTCCGGCCAGCAATTCCGCCCACGACGTCGCCACCACGTCCGCGCCGTCCTCGGTGACCTGCAGGATCGCCGGCCGGTCGGTCCGCGCCTGCGCGACCACCCGATCCACGTAGTTCAGGGTCGTCCCGGGAAACCAGCGTGTGCCGGGCATCTCCGGACAGGGCAGTACCTCACCGGCGACGGTCCCGAGTTCGAAGTACTCCCATACCGCCAGCCAGAAATCGGCGAGATTGTCCACCGACCAGCGCCAGAGCGCATGGTAGTCGGGCAGTTCCGCACCGGAACGCGCGGCGACGAAGCGGGCGAAATCGGTGACCCGGGCATCGGCGATATCTTGTTCGGTCGGTACCCACTGAGGTTCCACCGGCAAAGGACCCTTCTGTGTTGATGGCGGCGCCTCCGGCGCCGCGGGTCGAGGCCCGCCCCCGATTCTTCCCTCCTGCGCTCAGTCGCTGCGCTCCTTCGCTCCGTCGGTCCAGAATCGGGGGCGGGCCTCGACCGCGGAGGTGGACCGTCCGAGGTAGGCGGAAGGTGCGGGCTGTCGTGCGGCTGGACCGGCCTGGGGAGGCTCATGTCACTGTAAGTGCTCAATGGCCACCGGTCTCTGGACTGTCGACCGCACATCTCATTCTGGGCTGCGTTGGAGGAGTTGTTCGGCGTGACGGAGTAGGGGGGCGTCCACCATTTTGCCTTCATAGGCGAAGACGCCGCGGTGGTTCGGGGCCGCGGCCAATACGCCGCGGGCCCAGTCCAGTTCTTCGGGTGACGGGGCGTAGGCGGCGCGGATGACCGGGAGCTGGGTGGGATGGATGGCGACCTTGATATCGAAGCCCACCGCCACCGCGTCCTCCGCCTCGGCCCGCAGGCCGTCCAGATCGCGAATGTTCAGGTACACCATGTCCAGCGCCAGGCGCCGGTGGGCCTTGGCGGCCAGTAGGCCGGTGCTGCGCAACTGCCGTGCCACATCGCGATAGCTGCCGTCGGGGCGGCGGGTTCCGGTGCCACCCATGGCGGCGACCAGGTCTTCCACGCCGCACATCACGCCGCGGGTATTGGGCGCGGCGGCGATCTCCTGGATCGCCAGCGCGCCCGGCGGGGATTCGATCAGGGCGAAGACCTGGTAGTCGCCGAGACCGGTGACCTGCTGGGCGGTTTCGGTTTTCGGCAGCATGACCAGCCGGTATGCGGTGCGTCGCAGAGCTTCCAGATCGAGGTCGTGGTCGGGGGTGCCGGCCGGGTTCACCCGCACCACGGTGGTCGCCGGGTCGAGCGGGGTCGCTACGAGCGCGGTGCGGGCGGCGGGTTTGTCGGCCGGCGCCACACCGTCCTCCAGATCCAGGATCACCACATCGGCGGCGTCGGCGGCTTTGCGGTAGCGCTCGGGGCGGTCCGCGGGGCAGAACAGCCAGGCGGGGCCCGTGGATCGCCAGGTGTCCGCGCTGTACTGGTCGGTCACTGCAGGTACCCCCTCGAGGTGTTCGCGCCGCCGCTCACGGCCGCTCTTCCGACGGCCGCAACCGGATCAGCGCGTTGCGGACGGCGACCCCGACCACGGTGCCGTGCTGATTGCGGGCGACGTGGCGGAAGGTGACCACGCCCTGACCCGGACGGCTCTTCGATTCTCGCTTGTCGAGTACGACTGTCTCGGTGTACACGGTGTCGCCGTGGAACAGCGGCGCCGGGAACTTGACCTCCTCGAAGCCGAGGTTGGCGACCGTGGTGCCCTGGGTCAGATGCGCCACCGCCTGCCCGATCATGGTTCCCAGCGTGAACAGTGAGTTCACCAGCCGCTCGTGGAACGGCTCCTGGGCATCGCTGAAGGCCTTGTCGATGTGCAGGCCCTGGGTGTTCATCGTGAGGGTGCTGAACAGGACATTGTCGGTCTCGGTCATGGTGCGGCCGGGGCGGTGCTCGTACAGCACGCCGGTCTCCAGCTCCTCGAACCACAGACCGGTCTGCACCACCCGTTTCAGGCCGGAGACGTCGTGATCGACGTCCTTGGTGATCTTTTCGCCGCTCACAGGCCGAGCTCCCGTCCGATCAGCATGAGTTGGACTTCCGTGGTGCCCTCGCCGATTTCGAGGATCTTGCTGTCCCGGTAGTGCCGGGCCACCGGGTATTCGTTCATGAATCCGTAGCCGCCGAAGATCTGGGTGGCGTCGCGCGCGTTGTCCATCGCGGCCTCGCTGGCCACCAGTTTGGCGATGGAAGCCTGCTTCTTGAACGGTTTCCCGGCCAGCATGAGCGCGGCGGCGTCGTAGTAGGCGGTGCGCGCGGTATGGGCGCGCGCCTCCATCCGGGCGATCTTGAACGCGATCGCCTGGTTGCTGCCGATCGTCTTCCCGAACGCTTCGCGCTCTCCGGCGTAGCGGACACATTCGTCCACACATCCCTGGGCCGCCCCGACCGACAGCGCGGCGATGGCGATCCGGCCCTCATCGAGGATGCGCAGGAAGTTGGCGTAGCCGCGACCGCGTTCGCCGAGCAGGTTCTCCTTGGGCACCCGGACATCGTCGAAGGTGAGCGGGTGGGTGTCCGAGGCGTTCCAGCCGACCTTGTTGTAGGCGGGTTCGGCGGTGAACCCGGGAGTATCGGTGGGGACCAGGATGGTGGAGATCTCCTTCCTGTCCCCGGTCTGCCCGGTCACCGCCGTCACCGTCACCAGGGCGGTGATATCGGTGCCGGAGTTGGTGATGAACTGTTTGCTGCCATTGATAACCCAGCTGTCACCGTCTTCGACGGCGGTGGTGCGGGTGCCGCCGGCGTCGCTGCCCGCGCCCGGCTCGGTGAGCCCGAACGCGCCGAGATTCCGACCGCTCGCCAAGCGCGGCAGCCACTCCTGTTTCTGTTTCTCGTCACCGAAGCGGTAGATCGGCATGGCGCCCAGCGAGACCCCGGCCTCGAGGGTGATGGCCACGCTCTGGTCGACCTTGCCGAGTTCCTCGAGGGCCAGACAGAGGGCGAAATAGTCGCCGCCCATCCCGCCGTATTCCTCCGGGAACGGTAGGCCGAACAAGCCCATCTTCGCCATTCCGGCGACGACTTCGTACGGGAAACTGTGCTCGGCATCGTGTTTCGCCGCCACGGGGGCGACGACCTGGTTCGCGAAATCCCGGACGGTCAGCGCCAGGTCGCGGTAGTGCTCGGGCAGCGTGCCGGTGGACAGGAAATCGGTCACCAGTGCCTCTTCTCGTTCTCGGGGTGGGCCGGCCGGATCAACTCGGGGTGGGTTCGGCGGCGGTTCCGGCCGGTTCGCCGGCCTCGGGCACGGGGTCCGGATGGACCCGCGCGAGCACTTCGTCCAACCGCACCGGCGCGCCCGCCGCGACGAGTATCTCGACGGTGCCGGCCAGCGGCGCGGTCAGCGAATGCTCCATTTTCATGGCTTCGACCACCAGGATCGGGTCACCGGCGGCCACCGGCTTACCGGTTTCGGCTGTCACGGTGAGTACCGTTCCCGGCATGGGGCTGCGGATCTCGGCGTCGTGCGCGGCGGCATCGCCGGCGCGCACCGATTCTTCGGCGAGTTCCCGCAGCAGGGCCGGTCCGGACGCTCCGGCGACCCAGATCGCCGCCTCGGATTCGGCCACCCGGTAGTCGCGGCGTATCCCGTCGAGGGTGAGGGTCACCGTGTGGACCACGGTGCCGGCGGGCAGGCCGACGGCACCGTCCCGGCCGAGCGCGGCAGCGGCCTTCGCGGGTTCGCCGTCTTCGATCCGTACCTCGGCGGCTTCCGGGGTACCGGTGAGGTCGACGTGCACTACCCGGTCGCCGCCCGCCAGCCGGATCCGGATCGGCGCCGATGCCCCGAGCCGCCAGCCGTCGGGACGATCCCACGGATCCGCCGGGCCGGTCGGCCAGCGGCGCAGCCAGCGATACACGGCCGCGGCGGTGAAGATATCGTCGGTGACCGGCGGCGCGCGGAAGTCACCGGCCCGCCGGTCCAGAAGCGCGGTGTCCAGCCGGCCCGCGGTGACATCCGGGTCGGCCAGCAGGAACCGCAGGAAGTCGATATTCGACCGGACTCCGAGCAACACCGTCTCGGCGAGTGCGCGGTCCAGCGTGGCCAGGGCCGACTCCCGGTCGTGACCGTGCGCGACGACCTTGGCGAGCATCGGGTCGTAGTCGCTGCCCACCACCGTGCCGACCGCGAGCCCGGAATCCACCCGGACCCCCGGGCCGCCGGGTTCCACCAGGTCCAGCACGGTGCCCCCGGTGGGCAGGAAATCGCGGGCCGGATCCTCGGCGTACACCCGGGCCTCGACGGCGTGACCGTGCAACCGGATATCGTCCTGTTGCAGCCGGATCCGCTGCCCCGCCGCGATCCGCACCTGGCATTCCACCAGGTCGAAGCCGGTGATCAGCTCGGTGACCGGATGCTCCACCTGCAGGCGGGTGTTCATCTCCATGAAGAAGAACTCGTCGGGCCGGTCGGCGGAGACGATGAACTCCACCGTGCCCGCGCCCACATAGTCGACGCTGCGCGCGGTGGCGCAGGCGGCGGCGCCGATCCGGGCCCGGGTGGTCGGGTCCAGCAGCGGTGAAGGTGCTTCCTCGATCACCTTCTGGTGCCGGCGTTGCAGGCTGCATTCGCGTTCGCCGAGATGCAGCACGGTGCCGTGGGTGTCGGCCAGAATCTGTACCTCGATATGGCGGGGCCGGGTGACGAACCGTTCCAGGAACAGGGTGTCGTCGCTGAAGGCCGCGGTGGCCTCGCGCCGGGCGCTGACCAGCGCGGCGGGCAGTGCGGCGGGTTCGTCGACGCGCCGCATACCCTTGCCGCCGCCGCCCGCGGACGGTTTGACCAGCACCGGAAACCCGATATCGGCGGCGGCCGCGACGAGTTGCTCGTCGGTGAGGCCGGGTTCGGCGATCCCGGGAACCACCGGGACGCCGGAGGCGGCGACCGTGGTCTTCGCGGTGATCTTGTCGCCCATGATCTCGATCGCGGCGGCGGGCGGGCCCAGGAAGACGATGCCGGCGGCCTGCAGCGCGGCGGCGAAACCCGCGTTCTCGGAAAGGAATCCGTAGCCGGGATGGACCGCGCCGGCGCCGGTGCGACGGGCGGCGTCCACAACGGCGGGAATGTTGAGATAGCTGTCCCGTGCCGCCGCCGGTCCGAGCCGGACGGCTGTATCGGCTTCACGCACGTGCCGGGCACCGGTGTCGGCGTCGCTGTAGACCGCGACCGAGCGCAGGCCCATGGCCCGCAGTGTCCGGATGACGCGTACCGCGATCTCGCCGCGGTTGGCCACCAGCACCGTGTCGAAGGGCAGGGGATGATTCGAGTTCAGCATGGTGCTCACATCCGGAAGACGCCGTAGGAGACCGGTTCCAGCGGCGCCTGCGCGCACACCGAGAGCGCGAGCCCGAGGACGGTGCGGGTATCGGCGGGATCGATGACGCCGTCGTCCCAGAGCCGGGCCGTCGAATAATAGGGATTGCCCTGTTCTTCGTACTGGCGGCGGATCGGTTCCTTGAACGCCTCCTGGTCGGCTTCGCTCCACGGCTGCCCGTTGCCGTCGAGCTGGTCACCGCGCACCGTGGCCAGCACCGACGCCGCCTGCTCCCCACCCATCACCGAGATCCGGGCATTGGGCCACATCCACAGGAACCGCGGTGAGTAGGCCCGCCCGCACATCGAGTAGTTCCCGGCACCGTAGGAGCCGCCGATCACGACGGTCAGTTTGGGGACCCGCGCGCACGCCACGGCGGTGACCATCTTCGCGCCGTGTTTGGCGATACCCCCGGCCTCGTAGTCGCGGCCGACCATGAAACCGGTGATGTTCTGCAGGAACAGCAGCGGGATCTCGCGTTTGTCGCAGAGTTCGATGAAATGGGCGCCCTTCATGGCGGATTCGCTGAACAGCACGCCGTTGTTGGCCACGATGCCCACCGGATGGCCGTGGATATGGGCGAAACCGGTGACCAGGGTGGTGCCGTACTCCGCCTTGAACTCGTGGAATCCGGCGGCGCCGGATTCGTCGGCGTCGACGAGGCGGGCGATCACCTCGCGGACGTCGTAGGGGGTGCGCAGGTCCGCGGGCACGATGTCGTAGAGCTCGTCGGCGGGGGCGGCGGGTTCGCGGGCGGGCCGTACCTCCCAGACCGGGGCCGGGCGCGGACCCAGTGTCGCCACGATGCGGCGGACCGTGCGCAGGGCGTCGCGGTCGTCGTCGGCCAAGTGATCGGTGACCCCGGAAGTCCTGGAATGGAGGGCGCCGCCGCCGAGTTCCTCCGCGGTCACCACTTCACCGGTGGCCGCCTTCACCAGCGGTGGGCCGCCGAGGAAGATCGTGCCCTGGTCGCGCACGATCACCGCTTCGTCGCTCATGGCCGGCACATAGGCCCCGCCCGCGGTGCACGACCCCATGACCGCCGCGATCTGGGCGATCCCGCGGGCGCTCATGGTGGCCTGGTTGTAGAAGATGCGGCCGAAATGTTCGCGGTCGGGGAACACTTCGTCCTGTTCGGGCAGGTAGGCGCCGCCGGAATCCACCAGGTACACACACGGCAGGTTGTTGTGCAGCGCCACTTCCTGGGCACGCAGATGCTTCTTCACCGTGATCGGGTAGTAGGTGCCGCCCTTGACCGTGGCGTCGTTGGCGATGATCACGCATTCCCGGCCGGAGACCCGCCCGATCCCGGTGATGATGCCCGCGCCGGGGCAGGCGCCGCCGTACATCCCGTCGGCGGCCAGTGGGGACAGCTCCAGGAACGGGCTACCGGGATCCAGGAGCTGGTCCACCCGGTCACGGGGCAGGAGTTTGCCGCGGGAGATATGGCGCTGCCGGGCCTTCTCCGGGCCGCCGCGGGCGGTCTCGGCGAGGCGCCGGCGTAACTGATCGGCCAGGGCGAGGTTCGCGGTCCGGTTGGCGGAGCCGGACCGGGTGGCGGGCGCTGGGCTCGCGGTGCGGGTCATCGCGTCATCCTGCCGTCCGAGTTAATCGCTGATAACTGGAATTGAGGTTAATCTTGACTAACCGAGTTGTCCAGAGCTGGTGAAAGGAGTGCCGGTGACCAGTGCCGATTCTGCCACCCCGACCCGGCGCGAACTGCTGAAACAGCAGCGGCGCGGTCAGTTGCTCGCCGCCGGTGCGCGGCTCATCGCCGAACGCGGATACCTCGGGATGCGCCTGGACGATCTGGGCGCCGCGGTCGGGATCAGCGGTCCGGCGGTGTACCGGCACTTCCCCAACAAGGAGGCGCTGCTGGTCGAACTGCTGGTGGGGATCAGCCGCCGGTTGCTGGACGGCGGCAGCGCCGTCGCCGCCGACGCCGACGGACCCAGGCAGGCGCTGGCCGGGCTGGTGGAATTCCACCTCGACTTCGCACTCGGTGAACCCGAACTCATCCGGATCCAGGACCGCGACCTCGACAATGTGCCGCTACCCGCCCGCCGCGAGATCCGGCGCACCCAGCGCCGCTATCTGGAGGTGTGGGTGGGGGTGCTGTGCGAGATGACGCCCGGCCTCACCGAGGAGACCGCCCGGGTACAGGCCCACGCGGTCTTCGGCCTGCTCAACTCCACCCCGCATAGCGCCGGCCCGGCCCGGGACCGCAGCCGCGCCGTATTGCGTTCGATGGCCCTCGCCGCACTCGTCGGGCCTTCGCCGGACTGGGGCGGCGCGGGTCCGTGGTAATCGCGGGCGGCCCGGCCGTAGATTCGGCGCTGTTCGCCCCGCCGGGATCGGCCTCGGTGAGACTTACGTCGGACGGTTCCGTGGCGCCGGTGACCCGGGCGTGACCATCCGCAGACCGTCGAAGAATCCGGCGATCTGATCGCGGGTGCGGAACCAGCCGGACCCGAGCGCTTCCAGATACCGGGCCTGGCACGCCACTGCATACTCGTGCAGGTGGTCGGTGCGACCAGAGGGGTCAGAAATCCAGTTCGGACCAGGGGATAGTGATCGGGAACGGGTGGTTGATCGTAATAGACCCCGTATCGGTCGGCGACCAAGCGCCCGCCAAGATGTAGTTGGCACGATGCAGCACGGTGATGCCGGGTTCGGGAGGACGCACGTCGGGTACGAGGGTGTAGGCGTGGATATGAGCGATTTCGCTGCGCTGGGTCGCCAAGGTCACCTCCCAATACCAAGGGATTCCGGCTTTCGCGTAGCGGGCCTTCTTCGATTCCATGTCGGCATCCGAGTTCGACGGTGACAGCACTTCGCCCACCAGCACGACCCGATCGGAGCGCACATACCGGTACGGCTCACTCATGCACCGATAGACCATGAAATCCGGGGTGACGAAGTCCGACATGCCGGTCCGGCCGAAGAACACATTGGTCTCGGTGCTCACCCGCCAGCATTGCTCGGGGTCTGCCGACATCGCCGTACGCGCACATCGCCGTAGCCCGCTCCAGAGTAGGTTGGTGAACTCTTGGTGCTCATGGGGGCCGCGTCGCAACCACACCACTCGCCCGTTCCAGAGTTCGATGCGTTCGGCGATCTCCTCGGGTAGGGTCTCGAGCTCCTCCCAGGTCATGTACTCCGGGAGTTCGGGGCGCTGTACATCCGGCCGCGACATGGTGCCATGGTAGCCCAGGCATGCCTTTGGCCTGCGGGTTTGCTGAGACATGGGCTTGACGCGGCCCGTGGGATGCCTGCACCGGTCATGACCGCAATGTGTCAGGGGTCGATGGAACGCAGAACCTGCTCGGCACACCCCGAGAGGGCGCTGCCCGGGCGGACTTCGCTGGATACGGGTGGCGCCGCACTGCCTCGGTGCGGCGGGAGTTGACCTTGACGCAGGGTCAACCCCGCAGCATGGGCGGCATGGTTGCGAGAATCGATCACTGCACTGTCCGCCACGGCGATGTCACCCTCGCGATGTCCCGGGGCGGACGAGGACGACCGCTGGTCCTGTGTCCCGGGCTCCTCACGACCCAGGCCGACCTGGACGAGCTGGCCGAGTTGCTGCGGCGCGATCACGACGTGGTGACCTTCGATCTACGCGGCCACGGCCTCTCCTCGGTCGCTGCCCGATACTCCTTCGAGGCGTTTCTGGGCGATTTCTCCGCGGTGATGGCGGAGGTGGGACGTCTCGGACTGCCCGCGCAGCCCGTTCTCGTGGGCCACTCGCTGGGTGCGGATCTGGTCCTGCACTATGCCTGCGCGCATCCCGGCGCCGCAGCCGGGATAGTTCTCGTCGATGGAGCGAACCCGGTGCCCGAACCATTTGTCACCGAAGCCGACCTGCCGGAGTTCCGGGCGATGTTCGACGACTTCGCGGCATGGGCCAGGAGCCTGGAGGGCACCCCGCATCAGGTGATGCTCACCGCCGAGGAGGCGCTCGCCCTGAACATCGAGGTGGATGAGGTGCGGTCGGCGATCATCGATCGGTATCGGCAGATCGACGCCCCGATCAGCATGATCATGTCGACTTCGATGGCCGGCGCCGGCGGTGCGGGGCGCGCACCGTGGCGCAATCGGAACTGGCAAGCCGGTATCGAGCGCTTGGTCCGCGAGCGGCCCCACATTTCCGTATCGTGGCTGGATGCCGGTCACGGGCTGGTCGCCACCCACGCCGAGGAGATCGTCGGGATCATCCGGGGCACAGATGGCCGGCCGAACGGGTAACTCTCCACGGGCCGGGGAGGCCGGTTCGATGTTCACTATCGGCGAGGTCGCCACGTACGCCGGGGTGACGGTACGGGCGGTGCGGCACTACCACGCGAAAGGACTGCTGCCGGAGCCGGAGCGCGACCACTCCGGTTATCGGAGGTACGACGCCGCCGCTGTGGTCGAGCTGATCCGGATCCGGACGCTCGCCGAGGCCGGGGTCCCGCTGGCGCGCGTGCGGGAGCTCTTGGAGGCCGACGCCGCGGACTTCGCGGCGGCGGTCGCGGAAATCGACGAACGATTGCAGGCCGAGATCCGGCAGCGGCAACGGCTGCGCGACCGGGTCGCCCGCCTGGCCGCCGGCGAGAATCTTGCCCTGCCCGCGCAGTTGGTCGGGTTTCTGGACCGGTTGCGGGCTCTCGGAGTGGACGAGCGGATCGTGCAGGTCGAACGGGACGGCTGGATTCCGCTGGTCGCGCGTTCGTCGGAGCGGGCGTCGGATCGGATCACCCGCAAATGGGAACAGATCGCCGACTCCCGGCTCGTCGACTTCTATCTCACGCTGGGCGAGGCATTGGACCGGCCCGACGACCAGCGGCTCGCCCGATTGGCCGACAAGATGGCCGCGTACATCACGCAGATAGCCGATGCGCAGGGAGAGGACTATCTCAACGACCCCGAGCTCGAGCCACCGTTGGTCGACCTGCTGGACACACTGGCATTCGACACCTGGCCGCCGGCCCGGCGGCTGACCGAACTACTGGCGGAGCGGGGCTGGAGCGGCTGGACCGAGCTCCGGCGCACAGCCACGCCACCGGGCACCGAAGGCGCGGCCCGCACCGATAGCCGATAGCCCCGGTTGGAACCGCACACGGTCGAGCCGGGTTCAGTGCCGGGAGCTCAGCGCACGATCGCGGGCGGCGTCGGCCCGGTCGATATCGGCCAGGTCGAATCCTTTGGTTTCGCGAGCGACCAGCACCGCGACCGCGGTGACAGCGGCCGCCGCCGCGAGATACAGCGCGATCGGTACCGGCGAATCGAAGACCTCGAGCAGTTTCACGGCGATCACCGGAGCCAGCGAACCGGCGACGATCGAGGTCACCTGATAGCCCAGTGACACTCCGGAGTACCGCATCCGGGTCGGGAACATCTCCGCCATGACGGCGGGTTGCGGGGCATACATACCGGCGTGTGCGATCAGCCCGAGCATGATCGCCGCCGTGATGATCCAGCCGTTGCCGGTGTCCATCATGGGGAAGGCGAAGAAACCCCAGGCGCCGGCCGCGACGGTTCCGGCCAGGTAGACCGGCCGCCGCCCGATCCGGTCGGCCAGGGCGCCGGCCAGCGGAATCGCCGCGAAGTGCACCGCGTGTGCGGCGAGCAGCCACCACAGGATGTCGTCGGTGGCCAGCCCCTCGCGCACCTTCAGATAGGTGATGGTGAACGTGACGACCAGGTAGTACATGATGTTCTCGCCGAAACGCAGGCCCATCGCGGTGAACACACCCCGCGGGTACCGCTTCAGTACTTCGACGGCGCTGAACGACGAGGACCGCACCCGCTCGGCCTCGTGCTGCGCGGCGGTGAAGATCGGGGCGTCGCTCACCTTGGTGCGCACGTAATAGCCGATCAGTACGACCACCGCCGACAACCAGAACGCGATCCGCCAGCCCCACGAGAGAAAGGCGTCGTCGGACAGGGTCGCGGTGAGGGCCAGCAGCACCAGGGTGGCCAGCAGATTTCCGCCCGGCACGCCCGCCTGCGGCCAGCTCGCCCAGAAACCGCGGCTCCGGTCCGGGCTGTGCTCGGCGACCAGCAGCACCGCACCGCCCCATTCCCCGCCGACCGCGAAACCCTGCAGGAACCGCAGCACTACCAGCAGCACCGGCGCCGCGTAACCGATCTGGCCGTAGGTCGGCAGACATCCCATCAGGAAGGTCGCCGCACCCACCAGGATCAGGCTGAACTGCAGCAGGCGTTTGCGGCCGTAGCGGTCGCCGAAATGGCCGAATACGATGCCGCCGAGCGGGCGGGCGGCGAAACCGACGGCATAAGTGAGGAAGGCCTTGAGGATGGCGTCGAGTTCGCTGTCGGACTCCGGGAAGAAGATCTTGCTGAACACCAGCGTCGCGGCCGTGCCGTAGAGGAAGAACTCGTACCACTCGACCACGGTCCCCGCCATGGAGGCGGCGACCACCCGGCGCAACGCGGACCGATCCGGCGGCGAGGTTTCGTCGGCTTTCCCGGACCTGTCCACCACACTCATCGCCGACTCCTCACACGCTCGGCCCCGGCGACGGGGCCACACGGAGTATTACCCGGAGACGGTCACGGTATCGGCGGTTTCGCGGGGTTGCTTCGAGGACCGCCCGGTGGCCAGGGCTCTGCGCTGCCCGCCCGGCTCCGCGCTGCCCGGCCCGACGGTCCTGCGTGGGCAGCGGAGTATTTCGGCGGCGAGGCGGAATCGCGCGTCCACACCCGGCTTGCTTCCGCGGGCTCGCCCGACGGGCCGACCCGGGCCGGCGGTGGCCCGCCCGGCG